>NZ_CP007220.1:1886181-2514908 GCF_001632805.1 Mycobacteroides chelonae CCUG 47445
CGTGATGCTGACTCCGAACGCACGAAGCGTGTTCAACGAGCTGATCCGGCTCGAGACCGAGCTATGGAATGCGGTTGACGCTCGCTTGCGCTCCGAGCTTGACCTGCCGCTGTCGTGGTATGAGCCGATGAACATTATGGCCGCACGTGAATGCTGCCGTGTTCAGGACATAGCCGGTGATCTGTCCATCACGGTGGGCGGGGCCAGCAAGCTGGTGGACAGGATTGAGGCGGTGGGGTTCTGCCGACGGCGGCCCAACCCCGCGGACAAACGGTCGATGATTGTAGAACTGACGCCAATCGGCAGGGGTCTGTTGCTGCGTGCGCATGCAGTACTCGATGCAGAGCTCGATCGCAGGATGGGCGAGGTTCTTACGGGGAAAGTCCTCGAGGAATTCGCTTCGACGTTGGTGAGGCTTCGGGCGGTCAGCCTCACGGCCGATACCCCGTGCGACGTCAGTTGACGTCGCCGCGCTGACCTGGCGGAGGGGAGTCAGCGCAACTGCATTCCATGGATTATAGTTATTCGTGAGCGTATGGGCGGGCCGGAAATGCCCATGATGAACGGCGTTGTTCACAATGATTCGCTTGTTCATTTTCTATTAACAATAGGGGCGCGGTGAACAGCCTTTTCCGAACGCGCGTGACTGTGGCCGTGGCTTCGATGGCGGCTATCTTTGCTGTGATGTTCGGCGAATTCACAGCTGCCGAGCGCGATGTCACGGACTTATCTGCGCCTGCATGTCCAGCGGGCTTGATCTACGACAATTCGATGGCTCTGTGCGTGCCCCGCGGTATGTCGTTTGATTCGAGTTTCATTCCACCCGCGCAATGTGGCAGTAATGGGCCATCGGTATGTCGGGGACCGGTCCCGCGGCCGCCGACGCCTGGGGGCGTACCGGTGGAGCGACCCGGTGGCCGCTACCGGTCGGGAAATCGATACTAATTTGAGTACAAGGAGCCGAGTGGTCATGCTGTTGCCTTCCGCTGTCGATGCCCGTCGAGTGGGTCGCGCTTTTCTTGTCGGTACGGCTGCGGCCGCAGTGATGGCACTAACGGGTTTCGTACCCGTCTCGGCGGCTGATCCTGACCCGGAACCCGTGATCAACTGTGATGCAGCCGGTTATCAGCGGGTGGCAGCGGGTGTTGCGCTGGCAACGGCCGATTACATGGACGAGAACCCTGATGTCCGGGATGCGTATACCCGTATGAAATCGGACAATGTCAGACCCAGTGAAGAGGTCGAGGCCTATCTTGCCGGGCATCCAGACGTGGCCGCCTCGATGTCGCGGCTACGCCAGCCATTGAAAGATCTCATGATTCGTTGCGGATGGGGCGTGCCTGCGTCACAGTGAGGCGCGTAATGCCTTCTCGGATTGGCACGAGGGTATCCGACATCTATAGTTTTACTTTCTAACGGCGCCGCGAATTCACGCTTTTTCATATTTTTCGCGCCCTGTCGCGATTACTGCTCTGGAAGTTCCTCATGATCGCGGTGATGTTTAGTGGCCTCTCTCACAAGTATGGGCCTCGCCAGTGGATGTATTCCATGGAATTATGCTGATGTTGATGTCAGCTGAATCTGGCGGAGTTCACTATTCAACGCCGAGGGCCGACGCTGCCCCGGTAATACCGAACGTGGCCGATTGTGAACAGTGCGATCAATAGAGTTGGGAGCGTGTATGCGTAGCGTAATTGTGGTGGGCGGCGGTTCGGCGGGGGTGGTGTTGGCCAGTCGGCTGTCGATGGATCCCGCTCGCTCGGTCACCCTGATCGAGGCGGGACCCGCCTATGGAAGTGCCGACTTTCCCTCGTCGGTGCGGGACGCCACGCGTTTGGGTGCATTCACCGGAGCTGACTGGGGATACCTGTCTACCAAGGGCAAGCTCGATCACGAGGTGCACCTATACCGCGGGAAGATTCTCGGTGGCAGCTCCTCGGTAAATGGCTCCGTATTCATTCCGCCGACGCGGGAGGATATCCAGCGATGGCGCAAGGCCGGTGCGGACGCGTTCACGGTGGCTGATTTCGAGGAAGCACTGTCACGGTCCAAGGTGCCGGTTCATACCCTGGGGCTCGATGAGATAAGCGATATGCAGAGGCTTTTCCTGGAGTCGGCCGCCGCTGTCGGTCTACCGAAGAGCCCTGGCTTCGGTACAGCGCACCCCGGTGGCTACGGGCCGTATCCCGTGAACAACATCGGAGGTGTCCGCTACAACGTGGCGCTCGCATATCTCACGGATGCCGTATGGGCCCGGCCCAACCTCGACATTCGTGGTGACACAACGGTCGATCGGGTTCTGTTCGACAGCGAGCAGCCAAGCCGCGCAGTCGGTGTTCTGCTGGCGAATCGACAGAGGGTGTTTGCCGATGAGGTCATTCTCTCGGCGGGGGCTTACGGATCGCCCGCAATTCTCTTGCGATCCGGCATCGGGCCGGCTCCGGACTTGGCGCGGCTGGGTATCGGTGTCGTCAGGGACCTACCGGTGGGTCGGGGACTTCAAGACCATCCCTTCTATTACGTAGCGTTCGGTGCGGACCCCGCGAAGATCGGGAGACAAGAGCCCGTTATCGGGGGAAAGGTTTGGACCGCCAGTTCTCTAGCCGAACCAGGAGAACTGGACTTGCACATCACGGCCACCCATCTCATCGATCAGAAGGCCAGCCGGACGGGGTCGGCGTTTGTACTTGCCGTCTCGGTGACGAGACCGGACTCTCGCGGTTCAGTCACCTTGGCATCGAGGGATCCGGATGCGGCACCAGTGATCGACCTGAACTTCCTCGGGGAGCAGCGGGACACCGTGCGTCTCATCGAGGGAATCAGGTTGGCGCAGAAGATCGCTGCCGCTGAACCATTGGCCAGCATCATTACTGGCAATATCTCCCCGGGATCGGACGCGACTGACAGTGAACTTATCCGCGATGCCCTGAGTTTCCTGGATACCTATCATCATCCTGTTGCCACCGCATCGATCGGGCCCGTGGGGTCGGAGTTCGGGGTAGTCGACACCTTTGGTGCCGTGCATGGTCTCGAAGGCCTTCGAGTTGTGGACGCATCGATCATTCCTGATGCGCCGTCCCCGGCGACCAACCCGACCGTGATTGGGATAGCAGAAGTAATCGCACGCAAGGTTTTCGATGCGTGAAACATTGTTCGCGCATATGCGTTGGACAACATCGATCCTGTTGGCTGTGATCACCTTTTCGACAGTAGGTTGTTCGGACGATCGCCCCGGGCCCAAGAAAAATTCAGAGGCCGCGAGTACTCGAACTTCCGGTGCTGTGGTGGTCGATATGGATGATGATCCAATTCAGGACGACCCCGGTGTCCGCATCCCATTTGGTTGGTCGAAAAAGGTGGCTGTGCCCGCAGATGCGGTGCTCGACATCAAAGGCACGCCTGGCTGGGATAAGACTGCGTTGCGCTGCGAGGTCACCGACGCACAGGGCCAGAAGTTGAAACTCTCGTCGCCCCCGGACGATATTCCACCCGAGAGCGCGGCCCACGGCGGCACATGGATTCCGTTATGGACGATTGCCGCAGCGTCCGGGGCGGTGTTGAGCGTGACCTGCCGGGATCCAGACCGGAAGATTCCCAACACGGAAACAAGTTTCGTGCGCGTCGTTCCCCGAGGTGTGGTGCTGGGGCGTTGATTACGGAGTAACCACCACTCGCACCCCGGACGGCTCCTTTGCCGCCCAGACGGTCGCGATATCGGCCAGCGGCCGGGCCAGCGTCTGTAGCTGCAGGTCACCACCGTCGACCATGGCGAAAAGCTTCGGCAACGCCTCGGCGCGTGCCTGCAGTAGAGCTTCGGGTGGCACGCTGCCGATCCCTACGCCGGACAACGTGATGCCGGTGCTGCGCAAGGTGGAAGCATTCACGCTGATCGTCTCCCCGGTCATCGCGCCGATCTGCACGAAGCGGGTGGCGTGGAAATGTGCTGACGGGTGGCTGGCCGCCAGCGCGTTCAGGGTCTGCTCGGCGGGGGAGCCCCACAGATAATCCAGTACCGCATCGAATGGGCGTTCCGTGTGCCGCGCGGTGATGCCCTCGGCGAGGTCATCGCTGCCTAGCGTGATGACGTCATCGGCTCCCACCGTGCGCAGCCAGTCCAACCGCTCGGCGTTACGGCCCGCGACCGTCACGTGCCCGGCGCCGAACACCGATTTCGCGAGCTGCACCGCCAGCGAGCCGGTCACCCCGGTGGCTCCGAGCACCAGCACGTGCTGACCGGGCTGGACGGCGGCACCATGGGACAGGGCCAACCAGGCCGATATTCCCGGGTTGGGGATCGCGGCGGCTATCACTGAATCGACGTGTTCGGGCACCTCGACGGCACCCGCCGGGTACACGACGGTGCGTTCGGCCATCATCCCGTACGGCGCGAGTGATCCGCTGTACACCCGCTTGCCATTGGCCAGCCGCACGACACCGTCGACTCCGGCGATCGCGGGAAGGCTGATCTCCTTGCTGCTGTAGTGCTTTCCGGAGATGACGGCCCGGGTCAGGTTGGTCAGGGCCGATGCCTCGACGGTGACGACCTCGGCGCCGTCGGTGGGCTGCGGGTCCGGGAAGTCGGTGTATGCGGGCTGCTGCCCCCATTCATGTACGACTGCTGCCTTCATGGCGCACTCCTCAAAGTTTCTGGAGAAATGGTTTCCATCGAAACCATACGAACAATGTACGACGCGTGCCGCCGGATGGCAATATGGTTTCCATGAAAACCAAGTCGGCGCTGATCGCCAGCATCAACGCGCTGGTCGGTGCGGTGGGGGACAAGTTCGAACCGGACGAGGACTCCGATGCTGAGCGCGATTTCATGGCGCAGCGGTGCCCACCCCGGATGGAACACCTCATCAGAACGCTGCCGACACTATCGCTACATCTGCTGGCGGCGATCGCCGAGGGGCCGGTCAGCGTGGTGGGTCTGGCGGCGCGCTCGGGCCAGCTCAAGGGCACGGTGTCCAAGCATGTGCAGCGGCTGGTGGACGCCGGCTGGGTCGAACGTGTGCCGATTCCCGGTAACCGCAAGGAGATTGAGCTCATCGTCACCGCAGACGGAGGCGCCGTCGTCGACGTGCACAACACCCTGCACGAGGAGATGGAGCATGGCGTGCGTGACTTCTTACAGCGTTACAGCAATGCCGACCTGCAGGTTGTCGAGAAGGTGCTGCGGGACCTACTGACCTCCGGCAGGGACGGTGTGCGGATCGTGGCGGCGGAGCGTTAGGGCTGCTGCTCGCGCCATCGGTCCAGCAGCGAAGGGATTTCGCCGAGCAGGAAGGCGTAGAAATCACGCATCTGCGTGAGGCGTGTCCGAGCCAGGCTGCCCATATCCGTCTGGGCAATCCCGGCTGTGGCGGCCTCTTGCATGGCGGATAGGACGGCGTTCTGATTCGTGAACAAAACCGCCCAGGCGTTGTCGCGGAGCCGATAGTGATCGCGACGGCTCGTCGGCATCGGAACCCGCTCGGCAAGGCCCACCGACGTAAGCATGCGTACCGACGTCGAGATCGCGCCCGAGCTGGCCTGCAACTGCTCGGACAGCTCACTGGAGGTCATGGTCGGTTCCTCGCTGAAGAGGAGCGCTGTGAGGACCCGCGCGGTCATGCGTTGCATGCCGTGGGTCGTCAGCATGAGCGCCAGCTGCTCGGCGGAGTCATCCACACCGCGAGGGTACTAGACGTATTGAAGATTTTGAATCTTCAGAAATTACTGAAATTTAGGTATCGTGAGGGCGTGACCGAAGTGATCCGAGTGCGCGAACTCACCTTCACCTATCCCAAGTCGTCCGAACCTGCCATCCGCGGAATGGATTTCGATGTCGCCGCGGGGGAGATCTTCGGATTCCTGGGACCCAGCGGTGCCGGCAAGTCCACTACTCAGAAGCTGTTGATCGGTCTGCTGCGTGGGCACGGCGGAAAGGCGGCGGTATGGGGGCAGGAGCCGCGGGGGTGGGGTAAGAACTACTACCAGCGCATCGGCGTGTCGTTCGAGCTGCCCAACCACTACCAGAAGCTCACTGCACTGGAGAACCTACAATTCTTCGCCTCGTTATACGCGGGACCAACTCTCGACCCCATGGAGCTGTTGGACTCGGTGGGCCTGGCCGACGACGCGCACACCAGGGCGGGCGCCTTCTCGAAGGGCATGCAGATGCGGCTGACGTTTGTGCGTGCGCTCATCAACGATCCCGAGCTGCTGTTCCTGGACGAGCCGACCTCTGGGCTTGACCCGGTGAATGCCCGCAAGGTCAAGAACATAGTCCTCGATCTAAAAGCACGCGGCCGCACCATCTTTCTCACCACGCACGACATGGCGACCGCCGACGAGTTGTGCGACCGGGTGGCTTTTGTCGTGGACGGACGGATTGTTGCGTTGAATTCTCCCGCTGAGCTCAAACTTGAGCACGGTCGGCGTTCTGTGCGTGTCGAGTATCGCGGCGCTGCAGGGGAACTCGCCGGACAGGACTTCCCGCTGGACGGGCTGGCCGATGACGAGGCCTTCCACGCGGTGCTGCGTGGTCATCATGTGGAAACAGTCCACAGTGCGGAAGCCAGCCTCGACGACGTCTTCGTGGCCGTTACCGGACGGCGGCTGGCATGAACCGATTCGTCCAGGCGTTGCGTCTGGAACTGACCTTGCAGGTGCGGCAGAAGTTCCTGCATGCCGCCGTCTTCTCCGGGTTTATCTGGCTAGCAGTGCTCCTGCCCATGTCGCAGGCTCTTCGGCCGATCGCCGAGCCCTACATCTTGGTCGGTGACATCTCGATCATCGGCTTCTTCTTCATCGCGGGCACCGTGTTCTTCGAGAAACAAGAAAACACTCTGGGAGCAGTCATTTGCACCCCACTACGATTTCGCGAGTACCTGGCCGCCAAACTTGCCGTGCTGCTGGCAATCTCGGTGGTGGTAGGGGTGGGAGTTTCGACTATCGCCCACGGCTTTCACTACCGGGCAGTGCCGCTGATCGTCGGAGTGGTGCTGGGCGCGCTCATCATGCTGCTCAGTGGATTCGTCAGCTCGCTGCCGTTCGCGTCGATTAGCGACTGGTTCCTCTCTGCGACTATCCCGTTAGCCATCTTGTCGTTGCCAATCCTGGGCTTTTCAGGCATCTGGGCCACTCCGCTGCTGTATGTGATTCCTACCTACGGTTCCCTACTGTTGTTCGGCGCAGCCTTCGGGCAGGTGACGCTGACCGGATGGCTGGCACTGTATGCCGTCGCTTATCCGGTGATCTGTATCGCGGGTCTGTACTTCGCGTGCAAGGCTGCTTTCGGGAAGTACATCGTGGCGAAATCCGGAGGAATGTGATGATCCCCGGTCAGGTGTGGGCCGCATTCGGCCGCAACGATATTCGCGGCACTTATCGCGATCCGCTACTGATCATGGTGGTGCTGGCACCGGTCGTCTGGACCACCGGGGTGGCGGTGCTGACCCCACGAGCCACTGAAATGCTGGCCACCACACGGGGATTTGACCTGGTGCCGTACTACCCGCTGGTGTTGACGGCCTTCTTGCTGCTCACCAGCATCATCATCCCCGGGGCGCTGGCGGCGTTTCTGGTGCTCGACGACGTCGACGCCGGGACATTGACCGCATTGCGGGTGACTCCGGTGCCGTTATCGGGGTACTTCCTCTACCGGGCCACCACCGTCATCGTGATCACCACGGTCTATGTGATCGCGACGTTGTCTCTGAGCGGGATCTTGGAGCCGGGAGTGTTGCCTGCGCTGATACCGATCGGGATTCTTTCCGGGTTGTCGGGGGTGGTGACACTCTTGCTGGTGATTGCCTTTGCCAACAACAAGATTCAAGGCCTGGCTGCAGTTAGGGCGCTGGGTATGCTGATCGCCGGGCTGCCCTGCCTGCCGTGGTTCATCGACTCGAACTGGGGTTATGCGTTCGGCGTCTTGCCGCCCTTCTGGGCAGCCAAGGCGTTTTGGGTGGTCAGTGACCACGGCACCTGGTGGCCTTACGTGGCAACCGGCGTGATCTACAACCTGCTGGTCGCATGGCTGCTCTTGCGGAGGTTCCTGGCGAAGACCGGCTAGGCCGGTATCCAGTTGCCGTGGAACTGGAAGGGTATGCGCGCCGGAAGGTGAACGGTCGCAACCTTTTCCATTGACTGCGCGTCAACGATCAGCATGTTGCTGAGTTGAGTGCTGCGATCATACTCATATCCGATCAGCACCCCGTCGCCCTCCTCGGCATCCGCGGAACGTGGCACGGGAGAGAACTCGCCGGGTATGTGTCCGGCCTCCAGCTTGTGTTCGGTGGTGCTGCCGCCAACGAGGTCGTAGCGGATCAGGGAGGCGCGCGCGCCATCGAGGCTTTCCAGGGTGTCGATATCGGTGTCGCCGACGCTCGTAGTGAAGCCGTATCGATGCGGCAGGCTGACCCGGCGGGGGTCGACCATGGGGAACTCCTGGAGGCGTTCGTCCGTCCATGATTCCTTAACCATTCCGGTCTCCAGGTCGACTTCCCACCGGTGCAGCCGTGGGCGCCCCGTCCCCAGCACGTCGGCGATGCTGTACTCCGAATCATCGTCGGGTCCGGTGATCCGGCACGCGTCGATGACGATGGTGCCGTCCTCCTCATGCGCGTTAAGGGTGTGGAACACATAGCAGGGTTCGATCTCGAACCAGCGCACCGTCGCGGGCCCCTGACGGGGAATAACCCCAATGCGGCTGGGATGCCCGGCTTTCCAGCGCAGGGGCACCTCGGCGGTCTTAGGTAAGGGCGCCCGGGCCACCAGCGGACCGAGCAACGCGGGCGGCTCGAACCGGCCCAGTAGCCCGGCGGCCATGCGGCTGACGAATGGTGGTGCGACCTTGCGCGTCAGCAGGTTGAGGTCGATCACCAGCGGGCAGTCGAAGATCATCACGTAGTTCTCGCTCAGTGCGATGTCGTGCAGTAGTGGCCTGCCCGGCACGTCCAGGGGCACGCTCTTGCGCACCGTGCCATCCGGGCCGATCACCACATAACGCGCCACCGGCGGCCCGACGAGTTGATAGGTGACGGCATGCAATTCGCCGGTCATTGGATCCAGCTTGGGATGTCCGGTGTAGCCGCCTTCTAGTGTTCCGCCGAAGTCGCAGGTGCCGACAGTGTCCAGCTCCTCGGTCAACTCGTAGGGTGCGATACCCGCTTCTGTGCTGACGATCGTTTTGCCGGCGAATCCGAATACGTTCGTGTTCGGCGCCACCGCGGTCACGCCGGCACGATAGTTGGGCGTCTTCGCCTTCTCGCCGAGCAGGCCGGCCACTCGCGGCGTGCGCACCCACCGGCTGCGGTACCACTCGGCACGGCCGTCGTGTAGCCGCACGCCGTGCACCATGCCGTCGCCGGTGAGCCCGAATATTGAGTAGTTGTTCGGGTCATATTGCCCGGGAAGCGGATTGGGGCCAGTACGCACATATCGCCCGCTGAGGAACTTCGGGATCTCGCCGGTTACCTTCAGGCTGGTGGCGGTGACTTCGCGGTCGACGGGCAGCACATACTCGTCGGACAGCAGATCTACTTCCATGATGACACCCAATTCTCTACATCGTTGTAGCTAGAACGTACAGTCAAGCTCGACGGTAGGCCTTATGAATGGGTATGGCAAGAGTCAAATTCGGTGGCACCCAGGAGGGCGCGGGTTAGGTCGCTTGTGGGTAGCCGGTGCTGATGCCGGCGACGACGTATGCCGCGCACGTGCGCACCGCCACCGCCGGGTCGATGTGGTGGGTGATCGCGGTCAGCACTCCCGACATGATGGCGCGCGCACTCATGGTCGCCAGCAGCAGGCGACGCTGCGCCGCGGCCTCGTTCTGCGCCGGATCCCCGAGCTGAAAGACGGACATGATGCGGGACACGGCGTCGGTGAGAACCTCTTCGTCGAACCCGGGAACCCTGGGCGCCGTGGAATCGGCCAACAACTGCATGCCCAGGGGCCGAGCGGCCGCATGGTTGAAGAACGGCTCCAGGGCCGCGCTCAGTGATGCTGTCGGGTCGTTCAGGTCGAGGTTTTCCGGCATCGACACGTCGTCGAAGATCGCGCGCATCAGGTTGGCCTCGCGTCCGACGAGCCGGATGAGGAGTCCGTCCTTGGAGCCGAAATGTGCGTAGAGCGTCTGCTTGGTCACTTGGCCGGACGCCACTATTTGATCCATAGTGACTGTCCCGCAACCCTGCTCGGCCACAACGGGTAACACCAGATCGAGTAGCTCGTCGTCGGTGGGCCGATAGCCGGGGCTGCGTGACGTCACTGCAGTACCGTAACCGCTTGGGGCGGCGGTTAGTCGAGCACTTTGATGGATAGCGTGGGTCTCGGCGTATCTCCATGCTCCAGCCGGTCCCATACCGCGTCGATCAGCGGTTGCAGTAGCAGTGCGCCCATCTGCCGAACCATCACGGACACAACCTGAGTGGATTCGGGGCGTTCAGTGGGGGCCATTCCCTCTTCGCGGAGTGTGGCCACCTCGTCGCGGGTCAGCTGAATCAGCGCGGTCAACATGCTCAACCGTTCTTCGGAGGGCTCGAGCACGGCCCGGCGTACGTAGTTCACGATCGGGGGATTGGCCTTGAGCATCGCGACGACGGCGGCGTCGCGGGCCGCGGCGAGCTTGCGCGGGTCCTTCTCTTGGTCGACCGATCGCAACGCTTCGACGTGGTAGTCGACCACCAGCTGATCCACGGCCTGGCGCAGACCGGCCTTGGTCTTGAAGTGGTGTTGCACCAGCCCTAGCGTCACCCCGGCCGCGGATGCGACCGCGCGCAATGAAATTCGCTCCTCGCCGTACTGAGCGTACAAATCCAGCGCGGTATTGCGAATGCGCGCCTTCGCGGTCAAGTCCTCGTCAGTCGCGCGCGGGTTTGCCATAAGCCTCAGCGTACCGCACCCCTTTACAAACGAATCTGAAACGATACACTTGTATTGTCTCGATGAGGAGGTCACTGAAAGATGTCTGCACTTTTCCCGGCGTATCGCGCGTCCTGGGAGACCGATGCGCACCGCGACCTGCGCAAGCATGCCGCCGAGTTCCTGCGCAAGGAGTCCACGCCCAATCAGGACCGCTGGAGTGCCCAGCATCAGGTTGACCGTGAGTTCTGGAACAAGCTGGGCGACGCTGGCCTGCTCGGCCTGGACCTGCCCGAGGAATATGGCGGTGCCGGAGGCGATTTCGGCTTTTCGGCGGTGGTCGCCGAGGAGCTGGCGCTGGCCCAGGACACCGCGACGGGCTGGGGCGTGCACTCGCCGATCGTCGCGCACTACATCAACACCTACGGCAACACCGAGCAAAAGTCCCGCTGGATGCCCGGCATCATCAGTGGCGACCTGGTGCTGGCCATCGCGATGACCGAGCCCGGAACAGGTTCGGATCTGCAAGGGGTGCGCACCAGCGCGGTCCGGGATGGCGACCACTACGTGATCAACGGCTCGAAGACGTTCATTTCCAACGGCACCCATTGCGACCTGCTGGTGATCGTGGCCAAGACCGATCCATCCCAGGGGGCCAAGGGGATATCGCTCATTGTCGCCGAGACCAAGGACTTACCCGGATTCGAGCGTGGCCGGGTGCTGGAGAAGGTGGGGCAGCACGGACAGGACACCCGCGAGCTGTTCTTCAGCGATATGCGGGTGCCGGTGGCCAACCGGCTCGGCGAGGAAGACGGACAGGGATTCATCCAGCTCATGACTCAGCTGGCGCGTGAGCGCCTCATCATCGCGGCGGGGAACGCCGGCATGGCCGAGGCCGCGGTGCTGGAGTCGATCACGTACACCAAGGAGCGTGAGGCATTCGGCCAGCCGCTCATCAAGTTTCAGAACACCAGGTTTCAGCTGGCCGAGTTGAAGGCCGAGGTGTTGTCCATCAAGGCAACCGTCGACTGGTGCATCCAGAACTACATCGACGGTGTCAACGATCCCGCAACGGCTTCGATTGCCAAGCTGGTGGCCACCGACAAGGGGGTCGCGGTGGTCGACCGGTGTGTTCAGTTCTTCGGGGGATACGGCTACATGATGGAGTACCCGATCGCCCGTGCGTACGCCGCCGCGCGCGTAAACAAAATCTACGGTGGCACAAGCGAAATCATGAAAGAACTCATCTCGCGGTCTCTGTGACCGGGCACGGTAAGGAGCCGCAATGAAGCAGCAGAACAAGGTTTTCGTCGTCGGCGTCGGCATGACGAAGTTCGAGAAACCCGGAAGCCGTGAGGGCTGGGACTACCCGGCCATGGTCAAAGAGAGCGGAACCAAGGCACTCGACGATGCCGGGGTGCGCTACGAACAGATTGAGCAGGCCTTCGTCGGAAACGTCTACGGGGATTCGTGTTCCGGGCATCGTGCTCTCTACGAGCTAGGCCACACCGGAATCCCGATCTACAATGTCAACAGCAACTGCTCGACAGGATCGACCGCACTGTTCATGGCGGCCAACGCCATTCGTAGCGGTCAATCGGACGTGGTGCTGGCCGCCGGGTTCGAGAAGATGGAACGTGGCTCGCTGAGCATGAAGTACACCGATCGCGAGTCACCCTTGATGCCGCAGATCAACCGTCTCGGTGAACTAACGCCGCCGCAGATGCCCATGACCGCATGGATGTTCGCCGCTGCCGCCGAGGAATACATGCGCGAGTACGGCCTGACCGCCGAGCAGTTGGCGTGGATCGGATACAAGAACCACAAGCACTCGGTGAACAACCCGTACAGCCAGTTTCAGGACGAGTACTCACTGGAAGACATCCTGTCTTCGCGGAGCATTGTGGCGCCGTTGACCAAGCTGCAGTGCTCGCCCACCTCGGATGGGTCGGCGGCAGCCATCGTGGCCAGCGAAGAGTTCGTCGACAAGCACGGACTGGCCGATCAAGCCGTCGAGATCGTCGGACAGGCCACCGTCACCGACCGCGCTGACACCTTCGACGGCACCGCGGCGGGCATCGTCGGCGCACACATGAACAAGGCGGCGATCGCCGCCGTCTACGAGCAGGCGCAGATCGGCCCCGAGGATATCGACGTGGTGGAGCTGCACGACTGCTTCTCGGCCAACGAGGTCCTGGTGTACGAGGCGCTCGGGTTCTGCGAGCAGAGGGAGGCCGGCAAGCTGATCGACAACGAGGACACCACCTTTGGCGGCAAGTGGGTGGTCAACCCGTCGGGCGGCCTGATCTCCAAGGGACATCCGCTGGGTGCCACCGGGCTGGCCCAATGCGCGGAACTGAACTGGCAGCTACGCGGACAGGCCAACAAGCGTCAGGTCGCCGGGGCTGCCACCAAGGACGGTGTGGCGCTGCAACACAACATCGGGCTGGGTGGCTCGGTGGTGGTGACCGCATACCGCCCGGCGCAGCGTTAGGCGGCGCGTACCAGCCCGGACCGGGCGAACCGGCCCGCGGGGGAGAATCGCTCCAGGATGGCATCGGCGGGTTCCCCGGCCCATTCGGTGATGAGCTCTTTGGCCGACTCGATCGAGGTGACTCTCTCGAAGGGTTTCGGATCGTCGAGCAGGCTGAAGAGTTTGGATGCGAATCCCTCGTGGACATGACCCGCCGCGAAGAACAGGTCGCCGTAGTCGTGCAGCTCGTCATCGCCGAGATAGAGCCGGGTCACCAGCTGCGCGGCACGTGCCCGCCGGTCGTAGAACTCCTCGAAAGCCGCAGTGAGCCAGGCGGTGTCGAAGGGCCCGTCGTGTGCGGCGGCCTTGTGGACGAGTGCGGCCGCCTGGACCAGGCCGCCTTGTGCACCCTGACCGGCTATCGGGTCATAGGCCACGGCGGTGTCACCGAGCGCCGCGACAGGATGTCCGCCGGCGGTGTGTCCCACTCCGTGCCGCACCAGCTGGGTGACCGCGCCGGTGATCCACGAATGCGGGTCTTCTTCGATGACGTTGAGCGACAACACTTCCGGCAAGTCCCAGTCGATGTACTCACGATGCACATCGGTGACGGCCTGTAGCGCGGAGGCGGCACTGTCGACGGCGGAGTACCGCCGTTCCCAGTCGCTACCGGGTTTGGCCCAGGTGAGGAACGACCACGACGGTCGGCGTCCTTGTGCAAATAGGGGCCCCACCACGCCTCGCCCTGATCGGTGATGAACGAGAACGCGCTGTGCCGTCCGCCGGCGGGCCCCCGGTGCGCGAAGACATCGGATCCATGCCCCAGGTCTGCGACGGTCAGCATCAGCAGCCGGCGTTGGGGACGGTCGTACACCGTGCGCGAGGCATCCACCGGGAACAGAGAGGACAACCCGCCGCGGCCGGTCGCCACCAGCGTCAGGTCGTGGGCTCCGGCGATCGCGTCGAGCCTTTCCGGATCCACCTGCTCCACGACGAAACGTCCGCCGCGTTCCTGGAACTGGGTGAGGCGATCATCGGCCTTGAGCCGGGTATCGACGGCGACACCCTGGGTGCCCCGATCGAAGTCGGCATCGAAGGCGATGACCTCGGGGCGGCCGGGTTCACTGCCGTCGACCAGGCGCACACTGAGCCCGGTGGAGGTGGGCCCCGGATCCAGGTAGCTGGTGAGCCCAAGACCGGCCTCGGCACGCTGGGCCTCGCCGAAGATCAGCGCGGTGCCCGTCGCGGGCACGTCCTCACGCAAACTCCGCTGGTCCCGGTCGCTGTAGATGGTGACGTCAAAGCCCTTGTCCAGTAGCCCCAATGCGGCCGTGGCGCCGGTCTGCCCGGCGCCGATGATGGCCGCCCTGCGCCCATGTCGTGTCGTCATGCCGCCACTATCGGCGCGTGGCCTTATGCGCGAAAGCCACCCGCTCATGCTGATTACAAGGGCCATAATGCGGATGTGCACACTCGGCAGCAGCTAGAACCAGGGTTTCAGTACCTTCTGGTTACCGAGGCGCTTCGAGACACCGGGCAGTTGAGGCAGCTCAAGGTTGGCATCGGGGTCCTGTGTTTCTCGATCGTGCTGTTTGCGGGGGCTACGCAGTTCAACCCGTTGGGTCCACAGGGGGTGTGGCCTCGTACGATTCAGGGCATCGCGGCCGCCATGGCCGTGATCGTCGGCCTGTGCTGGATCATGTTTCCTTGGCCGAGCCGGCGCGGCATGGTGGCCTTTGTCGTCTGGGCGGACGTGACCCTGGCGATAGCCGCCGCTCTGTTTTCCGACCCGACCGCCAGGCTCTGCGCGGTCGTGTACCTGGGACTGGTCGGCCTTCTTCCCACGTTTTTCCTGGGTAGGCGCGCATTGGTGATCCACTGCGGGTTCGCCCTGGCGTTGTTCGGCGCGCTGGTGGCGATGAACGTCCTGGTCGACGGTGCGACCTGGTACTCGCAGTTCACCTATGGAGCACCAGCGCTGGCCGCGGTGGTGTTACTGCCGGCCATCATCCAGGTGGTGCTCGAAGGAGGCCGAGACTCGATTCTGGCGGCGGCGGTTTCGGCGAACCGTGATCCGCTGACGGGTCTGCTGAACCGTCGAGGTGTCACCACCGCGATCGACCTGCTGCATCAAGACCGCATCGATGCCGTCAACGTCGTCGTAGTGCTGATGGATGTGGACGGACTGAAGGAACTCAACGACTCCCGCGGCCACGGCGCCGGCGATGACATCTTGAAGGCAGTGGCAGCCATGCTCACGGCGAGCACACGGGTTGGCGAGATCGCCGCGCGCATCGGCGGCGACGAGTTCCTGGTCGTCGCGTTTCCCGGACGTGCCGAGGACATCGAGAGCACCGTGCGTCGCGTGAGCACGCCGCGCGCGGGCATCGACTCGTGGAGCGTCAGCGTCGGCGCGGCCTGGCAGTCGCGAACCGGAGGCGGAATTGACCTGGATTCGCTTGTCCAACAGGCAGATTACGAGCTGTACAAGGTGAAAAGCTCGCGCGGGATGTTAGATCCCCAGCACTGATCCGCCGTTAGAGCACGACCACCGAGCGCAGCACCTGCCCGTGATGCATTTTCTCGAAGGCTTCTTCGATATCGCCGATGCTGATGCGTTCGGTGACGAAGCGATCCAGGGGCAGACGACCCTGCTGGTACAGGCTGACCAGGGTGGGGAAGTCCCGTTCGGGTAGGCAGTCGCCGTACCAGGAGGACTTCAGCGATCCACCGCGCGAGAAGAAGTCGATGAGTGGCATCTCGAGTTTCATGTCGGGGGTGGGCACCCCCACCAGCACGACGGTGCCGGCCAGATCGCGGGCGTAGAACGCCTGCTTCCAGGTTTCCGGGCGGCCCACCGCATCGATCACGACATCGGCGCCGAACTCATCGGTGAGTTCCTGCACCGCGGTCACCACGTCCTCAACCGTGCGGGCGTTGATGGTGTCGGTGGCGCCGAAGTCCTTGGCCCAGGCCAGTTTGGTGTCGTCGGTATCGATGGCGATGATCTTGCGTGCCCCGGCCAGCTTGGCGCCGGCGATGGCGGCGTCCCCGACCCCGCCACATCCGATGACCGCGACCGAATCATCGCGCCCGACGTTGCCGGTGTTGACGGCCGCACCCAAACCGGCCATCACACCGCAGCCCAGCAGGCCGACCACGGCCGGATCGGCGGTGGGGTCGACCTTGGTGCACTGGCCGGCGTGCACCAGCGTCTTCTCGATGAACGCGCCGATGCCCAGGGCGGGGGTCAGTTCGGTGCCGTCGGTCAACGTCATCTTCTGGGTCGCGTTGAACGTGTCGAAGCAGTACTGCGGGCGTCCGCGCTTGCAGGCCCGGCACACCCCGCACACCGCACGCCAGTTCAGGATCACGAAATCACCCGGCTCGACCGTGGTTACGCCCTCGCCGACGGTCTCCACGATCCCGGCTGCCTCATGGCCCAACAGGAACGGAAACTCGTCGTTGATACCGCCCTCGCGGTAGGTCAGATCGGTGTGGCAGACACCGCACGCCTGCACCTTCACCACAACCTCACCGGGGCCCGGATCGGGAACCACGATGTCCACCAGTTCCACCGGAGCCTTCACCGACCGAGCGATCACACCGCGCACAGTTTGAGACATGCGTCAGACGCTACAGTCCCAGGCATGGGTGCCCTCGACCTCGTCGCCGATTGGCCAGTACCCACCGTCGCCGCCGCGGTGGTGGGACCGGAGGGCATAAGGGCCCAAACCGGCCCTGTCACGCACCAATTCGCGCTCGCGTCGGTCACCAAACCGTTGGTGGCCCGGGCCGCACAGGTGGCGCTGGAGGAAGGTGCCGTGGAGCTTGCGACGCCGGCCGGTCCGCCCGGTTCGACCGTCGAACATCTGCTGGCGCACGCCTCGGGGCTGTCGATGCTCTCCGACGCCGTCATCGCTAAGCCCGGTACTCGCCGGGTGTATTCGAACTACGGCTTCGCGGTGCTGGCGCATACGGTGCAGGCCGGGTCCACCATCGAGTTCGGTCAGTACCTCCATGAGGCGGTGTTCGAGCCACTCGGTATGGGGGACACGGTGTTGCCCGGTGGAGCCGACACCGCCGGGTACGGGGGAGCGTCCACCGTCGTGGACCTGGTGGCCTTCGCCGGCGAGCTGCTGCGTCCGCGCCTGGTGACGGCCGAGACGCATCAGCATGCGGCGAATGTCGTCTTCCCAGGATTGGACGGGGTGCTGCCCGGCTACGGCGTGCAGCGTCCCAACGACTGGGGCCTGGGCTTCGAGATCAAGGGCACCAAGATTCCACACTGGACCGGCGCCGAGAACTCACCGGCCACCTACGGCCACTTTGGGCAGTCCGGCACGTTTCTGTGGGTGGACCCGGTCACCGATCTGGCCCTCGTCGTGCTGACCGACAGGCCCTTCGACGGTTGGGCCAACCAGCTATGGCCACAGCTGTCCGACGCGGTGCTGGCCGAGTTCGGGTAGAGATTCTCAAACTCTCAGGAAGCCGTTACCTCAAATTGGGGCTTAGGACTGGCGCAACACGCGCACCACAGGGCACAATGGTGTCACAAGGCACATTGATGTAATTCGGTAACACGCTCCAGAAGCTTCGCGAGTCGTTGGGGAAGACGTCCTCGTCGAAGACAAAGGAGCACTACGAATGCACGCGTCGCCTCAGTTCGCCGACTCGACAACCGGCGTGGTGTATGTCCATGCCTCTCCGGCTGCGGTGTGCCCGCACGTCGAGTGGGCCTTGTCGTCGACCCTGTCGGCGATCACGTCCGGCCGTAACGCTGACGCAGTGAAGCTGCGCTGGCAGGCACAACCGGCCATGCCGGGGCAGTTGCGCGCCGTCACCAACTGGGTGGGCCCCGTCGGTACGGGTGCGCGCCTGGCCAACGCCCTGCGCTCGTGGCCCGTGCTGCGCTTCGAGGTCACCGAGGACGCCAGCGATGGCGTGGACGGTCAGCGCTTCAGCCACGTCCCGCAGCTGGGCATGTGGAGCGGTAGCACCAGCGCCAACGGCGACATCATGGTCAGCGAGATGCGCCTGCGCGGCCTGATGGAATCCGACGCGGGCAGCATCGCCTCGGAGCTCGACAACATGCTGGGCACCGCATGGGACGACGCGCTGGAGCCGTACCGCAGCGGCGGCGACGGCGCCGAAGTGACCTGGCTGCGCGGAGTCGGCTAGAGCCTCAGCTCTTGTTGGCGTTGGCGACCAGGCGGCTCACCAGGAAGCCGACGTAGGCGAGGCCGCCCAGGCTACCCACGATGCGGGTACGCCGGAACGCCAGCGCAAGTCCGAGCAACAGCTCGGTGAAGCCGTTCTGGTAGACCCAGCGGCGGGTGTCCTCCGGGAAGGCGACCTTGGAGAGGGACTCGAACGGCTGGGGCGCGACGAAATGCGCGACACCGGTGGCGGCCAGGCCGGCGCCGCCCGCCCGGAATCCGATGCCGGCGAGGCGAACGCCCAGACGCACCAGATTCTCGATGAGCGCCGAAAGTCGCTGGAACAGGCTCGGCCCGACCTTCGTCGTCACGAGCGTCGCGGTCGGCTGACCGTCGACAAGCAACTTGAGTGCCTTTTTACGCCGAAGTGCCATTCCCCAGACTCCCTTGTCGATTATGTGAACGAAACGTCACTCTAACAGTACGGGTATGGCTAGGCGTCGGCTTGTCGCGTGGCGACGTCGATGCCGAACGTCTCCACCAGGAAGCTCACGATCGCGGGTGTCACCCGGCGCGGCCAGAACCGCAAGGTGGCCAACGTTCCGGCCGAAACCACTTGCGCACCAACAATATCGATCGCGAGATTGTGTGCGTCCGCCGCCGGGTGCAGTGGATCTGCGGTGAGCGAGAGGATCATGGTGGGCGTATCAACCGCCCGCCGTATCGCGCGTGGCGGTGCCATGCGGCCCACCAGCATGCCCTTCATGAACGCCGCCGAGCGCGACGGCGGGGCGGTCAGGAACGAGCGAATCAAGCCCAGCGTGGGCTGCTCGGTTTCGGGGAACGATCGGGCCACCGCGCCGACCAGCCACACCAGCGGCCGACCGAGAGTGAACAGGGTGAGCCCGGCGGACCACAGGTAACCGGCGACGCCGATACCGTGTTCCAGGAACGGACCCTCCAGCAGCAGTCCGGCCACCCGCTCGGGTGCCAACGCCGCGGCCTCCACCGAGATATTCGCGCCGACGGAGGTGCCACCGAGCACCGCGCGCTCGATACCCAGGGCATCCAGGGCGCCGATGAGCTGGCGGCCCAAGGCTTGTGAGTTGTAACGGTCCGGCTCGAGCGGGCGTTCATCGGCGGTAGTGCCGAGCAGATCCAGGCAGATCACCCGAAAACCACGCTCGGCCAATTCCTTGGCCCAGGCGTGCTCCAGATAGTGCGAGGTGAGGAACGCGTGGGACAGCACCACAACGCGGTCCCCGGAACCGAACTGGCGATATGCCAGCCGGTGTCCGTCGACCGTGACCGTGGTGCCGGCCGTCACAGCGGGATGTTCTTGTGCCGGCCGCGCCGCGACGGCGCCTCGGCGAGGGCGCGGGTCAGTACCGCGCGGGTCTGCGACGGCTCGATCTCCTCGTCGACGACGCCGATCTCGATGGCGCGATCCACGCCACCGGCGATCCGCTCGTGCTCGAGAGCCAGCTCCTCATGCAGGGCCTCGCGTTCCTCTTCGGGGGCGGCGGCCAGCTGCTTCTTGTGCAGGATGCCGACGGCAGCCTTGGCGCCCATGACGGCGACCTCGGCGTCCGGCCACGCGAACACCTTGGTGGCGCCCAGCGAGCGGGAGTTCATGGCGATGTAGGCACCGCCGTAGATCTTGCGGGTCACCAGCGTGACGCGCGGAACGGTGGCCTCACCGAACGCGTGCAGCAGCTTGGCGCCGCGACGCACCACGCCGCCCCACTCCTGGCCCACACCGGGCAGGTAGCCCGGCACGTCCACGAGCACGATCAGCGGAATGCCGAACGCGTTGCACAGGCGCACGAAACGCGCTGCCTTCTCGGCGCTTTCGGAGTTCAGGCAGCCACCCAGGCGCAGTGGGTTGTTGGCCAGCACGCCGACGCTACGACCGGCCAGGCGGCCCAGGCCGATGACCATCGACGGTGCCCACTTGCCCTGGAACTCCTCGAACGGGTCGTCCCCGTCGAGCAGCGCGTTGACGATCGGATGCACGTCGTAGGCGCGCTTGGCCGACTCGGGCAGCAGCGCGCGCAGATCGGTGTGATCGGCCTCGGCGCGGTTGCGATCGAAAACGCCCTGCTGGCAGAAGAATCCGACCAGCTTGCGACCACGAGCGTAGGCGTCCAGCTCATCGTCGGCGACGATGTGGCACACACCCGACTTCTTGTGGTGGGCTTCGGGGCCACCCAGGGTGGCCATGTCGACGTCCTCGCCGGTGACGCTGCGGACCACGTCGGGTCCGGTGACGAAGACGCGGCTCTGCGGCGCCATGATGATGACGTCGGTCAGTGCCGGGCCGTACGCCGCACCACCGGCGGCGAAGCCGACGACGATCGAGATCTGCGGGATGTAACCCGAGGCGCGGATCATGGCCTCGAAGACCAGCCCGACGGCATGGAGGGCGGAAACCCCTTCGGCCAGGCGGGCACCGCCGGAGTGCCAGATACCCACGATCGGGCTCTGCTCCTCGATGGCGGTGTCGTAGGCGTTGACGATGTGACGGCAGCCCTCGATACCCATGGCGCCGCCCATGACGGTGCCATCGGTGCAGAAGGCGATGGTCCTGACTCCGTTGACCGTGCCACCGGCGGCCAGCACACCCGAGCGGTCACGCTCGTGCAGCAGCTCGACGGTGCCGTCATCGAAGAACGTGCTCAGCCGGAGCAACGGATCGCGCGGATCGAGCGATTCGTCGATGGCCTCGGGAGCCAGGATCGTCATCTTGAGCCTCTCTGGTGCTTAGTACTTGCCAAAGGCAAGCGCAACGTTGTGCCCGCCGAATCCAAACGAGTTATTGATTGCGTATTTAAAATCCCCGTGACGCGGCTCTCCCGCAACGACATCCAGGTCGATTTCGGGATCAAGGTTGTCAAGATTGAGCGTCGGCGGGATAACGCCGTCGCGCAGTGCGAGCACGGTGAGCACCGATTCCAGGGCGCCGACGGCACCAATCGAGTGGCCGAGCGCCGACTTGGGCGCATACACCGCGGCGTGCTGCACACCGGCGACATGGATGGCGTTGGCCTCGGCGACATCGCCGATCGGGGTGGCCGTTCCGTGCGCGTTGATGTGGTCAATGTCCTTGGGGGACAGGCCTGCTGTCTGAATTGCGCGGGTCATCGCCGCACCGGCGCGCACACCATCGGGGCCCGGGGCCACCATGTGGTACGCGTCAGAGGTGATGCCAGCGCCCATGATGCGGGCCAGGATCTGCGCGCCACGAGCCTTGGCGTGCTCTTCGGTCTCGATGACCATGAGCGCGCCGGCCTCGCCGAACACGAATCCGTCGCGGTCCTTGTCGAACGGACGAGAAGCCTTCTCCGGCTCATCGTTTCGGGTCGACATGGCACGCATCATGGAGAACGCGGCGATCGGCAGGGCTTCGATCATGCCCTCCACGCCACCGCAGACGACCATGTCGGCGTCGCCCATCACAATCTGGCGCCAAGCATGCGCGATGGCCTCGGAGCCGGAGGAACACGCCGACACCGGCGTGATGACGCCCGCGCGGGCGCCGATCTCCAAGCCCACCACCGCGGCGGCACCGTTGGGCATGCACATCTGGACGGCCAGCGGCGAAACCTTGCGAATGCCATGCTCATTCATGGTGTCGTAGGTTTCGACGATGCGCTCGCCACCGCCGAGCCCGGTACCGATGACGACGGCGAGGCGGTCCTTGTCGATGTCATCGGGCGTGCCGGCGTTCTGCCACACCTGACGGCCTACGAGCAGCGCCATGCGCTGCACGTAGGCCATCCGGCGAAGCTCCAACCGGGTCATGTGGTTATCGATGGGCTCCTTGAGGTGCCCACCGATCCACACGGGCAGACCGAACTTCTCGACGAATTCGTCTTCGAGAACCTCGATGCCGCTCTCCCCGGCGATCAATCCCTTCCACGTGCCCTCGATGTCAGGCGCGATAGATGTCGTTGCGGCGAGAGCCGTCACAACGACGTTGGGGAAGCCACCGTTGGCAGTGGAAGGGGTTGTCACTGGTCCTAGCCCTCCAGCTGCGCGCGGATGTTGGCTGCGGCCTCGGGGTTTTCCTGCTCGAGCTTCTCGATGTAGTTGACGACATCGCCAACGGTCCGCAGACCGGCCAGATCCTCATCGGGGATCTTCACGCCGTACTTGTCCTCGGTCTGGACGGCGATCTCAACCATCGACAGCGAGTCGATGTCCAGGTCGTCGACGAACGACTTCTCGAGGGTGACCTCGGACGGCTCGATACCGGTGACCTCTTCGATGATCTCGGCGAGACCGGCGACGATGCGATCTTTTTCTTCTGCGGTGGCCACTCGGTGGCTCCCTTCGGTGTTGTGGACTGCGGGTGCAGCCCTGGGGTGAACTCTGTGTTGTGGAACGGGATGAGTGGGCGGCACTGCCCGCCCATCCTGGGTACTACTTATTGGTGGTTTGGCCGCTTACAGCTCGGCCAGGGCGTCGAGGTCTTCGAGGGATTTCAGGGCCTGGTTGGTGACGCCACGCATCTCGCGCTTCGCGATGCCGGCCAGGGCACCTGAGGGCGGCAGCTCCACAACGGCCTGCACATCTGCCGTCTTGAAGTATTCGGTGCACAGATCCCAGCGCACCGGGGAGGTGAGCTGGTTGACCAGCTTCTCCATGGCGTCGGCGCCGGAGGTGACGGGGGTGCCATCGAAGTTGGACAGCAAGGTGGTGACCGGCTCAGACGGGAGGATCGCGGCCGCTGCGGCGGCGTACGCCTCCTGCGCGGGAGCCATGAAGTGGGTGTGGAAGGCGCCTGCGGTGGCGAGCTGGCGCACGCGCGCCTTGGCCGGGGGATCCTCGGCCAGCTTCTCCAAGGCGGTGATACGGCCGGCGGCGACGATCTGTCCGACGGCGTTGCGGTTGGCGGGGATCAGCTCCAGGGCCTCCAGGCGCTCCAGCACCTCGGCCTCGTCACCGCCCAGCACGGCGGACATACCGGTCGGGTCCAGCGCGCAGGCCCTGGCCATCTCGGCGCCACGGGTGGCGGCCAGGGCGACGGCGTCGTCGGCGGAGATGACCCCGGCGATGGCGTAGGCGGCGATCTCACCGACGGAGTGACCGGCGACCACGGTGGTCTTGGCGTTGAGGTGGCCGCGCTTGGTCAGCTCGTCGTAGGCCAGCAGGGTCAGTGCGACGACCAACGGCTGAGTGATCGAGGTATCGGTGATCTCTTCGGCGGTGGCGGTGGTGCCCAGGCGCACCAGATCGAGTCCGCTGGCCTTCGACCACTGCTCAACCTGGTCGGTGGCACCGGGCAATTCGAGCCACGGTGTCAGCATGCCGGGAGTCTGGGATCCCTGTCCGGGAGCGAGCAGCGCAATCACGTATTTAAGAGAACACTGTGAAGGGCCGTTTGCGCCGTGTAAGAGAAAATGAATCTTGTCTTAAGTATTTGTGGGATGCCTACAAAAAGGCATCCGTTGCGACCCGATCTATACCGTCTCGCAATGTGGGACCTCGCAGGTGACCAGCGAGTAACCCGTCTAAGCCTTAATGACGTTGATTGTGACTGGTGTGATTCCTGGTTCAGGATTGAACACCTCGGCGTGGTCCTGAGCCAGTCTGCCGACCGTTGCCGCGACACGCAACACATAGGCATCACGCGGGGACGTTGGGTCCCTACCGGTGAAATCGGTGATTCGCTTAAGTCGATAGCGCACAGTATTTGGGTGAACAAACAGCGCGCGTGCGCACGCCTCGATCGCGCCCCCGGAATCTAAGTAGGCGTCGAGGGTTTCGGTCAGCGCCGGGCCGGCATCGCCGAGCGGGCGCATCACCTCTGTATTGAGGGCCGCAATGGCGGCCTTGTCGCCCAGGAGCGCCCGTTCGGGCAGCAGCTCGCGCGAGGACACCGGGCGGGGCGCGCCCCGCCACCCCGAGACCGCATCCATCCCCGAGAGCGCCTCCACGGCGCTGGTGTGTGAGGCGCTGAGGGTGCCCGCCGTGGGCCCGATGACCACCGGACCGTCGGAGAAGACCGTTAACAGATCGACCACGAACTTGTTGTGGGCCGTGATCGGACCCGACGCGATGGTGAGCAGCCGGGTGCCCTGGATGACCGCAAGGGCCCCGCGGCCGTGCCGCTGCGCGACCTCATGAACCAAGGTGGTTGCGTTAGCGATGATTTCCGGGCGGGGAGTGCCGACGATGACCGTTGCCGGCGCGGTGGTATCCCAGTTGAGTGCGGCGGCACGCGACAGCATGTCCGGTCCGGTATCGCCGCGTACCACCGCGTCGACCACCGTCGCCTCCAGGCGGGAGTCCCAGGCTCCACGGGTCTCGGCGGCCTCCGCGTACACGCTGGCCGCCCCGAATGCGAGATCGCGGCTGTACCGCAAGATGCCCTCGGTCAGCGTCACCAGCTGCTCATCGTTGCGCGCGAGCAGGGGCAACACCTCTTCGAAAAACTCCATGGCGGTGCGCACCATGTCGACGGAATGGCGCAGTGCCAGGCGTTTGGCGAGGTCTTGGGGGACCACCTCGAAGGCCTGCATGGTGAAGCCGACCGTGCCTTCGGGGTCGCGTATCCACTCGACGAAGTTGTTGATCGCCGTCTGAACCACCAGGGCGACACTGGACCGCTGCGAGGCCTCCAGGTCGGTGAAGAAGGGCAAGCGCTCTTCCATGACATGAACGGCCTCGGTCGAGAGCCGGCCGGAGTACTGCTTGATCCGGTGCAGGAGTGCCTCGGGCACCTCTGCCCTTTCGCGGGGCTTGCGGGCCGCGCGAAATCCGCGAGGAGAGGTCGCCGAATTGTCGGGCATCCCTAAAAGGTACCCCGGATTCCTAGTGGGAAACCGCTAAATTCGGGGAAGTTAGGCGCTACCGGTGTCCTTAAAAGAGACGTCGGCGGCCGACACGTCATCGATCTTGTACTGCGCGGCGGCCCGGATGGCGACCTCGCGGTCCACCGCGCCCTCGTCGGCCAATGCCTCGAGCACCGCCACCACAACAGACTCGGCATCGGTGTTGAAGTACCGGCGTGCGGCGGGCCGGGTGTCGGACAGACCGAATCCGTCGGCGCCAAGTGTCCGGTAGGTGCCGGGCACCCACGGACGGATCTGCTCGGGCACCGCCCGCATCCAGTCCGATACGGCCACCGACGGTCCCTGGGCACTCTCCAGTGCCTTCGTCACGTAGGGGATGACCTTCGGACGGTCCGGATGACGCAGCGCCTGGTGATCGATGGCCAGGCCGTCGCGGTTGAGTTCACCCCAGGACGTCACCGACCACACGTCGGCCGCAACATCCCATTGTTCGGCCAGCAGATCCGCCGCGCGCAGCGCCTCGGGCAGCGACACCCCGGAGGCCAGGATCTGTGCCTGATGTGTGCGCGCCTCGGGCGCCACGCGGAACTTGTAGATACCGCGCAGGATGCCCTCGACATCGACGTTCTCCGGCTCGGCCGGCTGCACATACGGCTCGTTGTACAGCGTGATGTAGAAGTACACATTCTCGCTGTTCTCGCCGTACATCCGCTGCAGGCCGTGTTCGACGATGTGGGCGATCTCGTAGGCGAACGCCGGATCGTAAGCCACCACAGCGGGATTGGTGCTGGCCAGCAACAGCGAGTGGCCGTCGGCGTGCTGCAGCCCCTCGCCGGTCAGCGTGGTTCGCCCGGCCGTGGCGCCCAGGACGAATCCGCGGGCCATCTGGTCGGCCGCGGCCCACAGCCCGTCGCCGGTGCGCTGGAACCCGAACATCGAGTAGAAGATGTACAGCGGGATCATCGGCTCGTCGTGTGTCGAGTATGACGTGCCCACCGCGGTGAACGAGGCGGTGGACCCGGCCTCGTTGATGCCCTCGTGCAGGATCTGCCCCTGTGCACTTTCCTTGTACGCCAACATCAGTTCGGCATCGACCGAGGTGTACAGCTGGCCGTTGCGGTTGTAGATCTTCAGCGACGGGAACCACGAGTCCATACCGAAGGTGCGGGCCTCGTCGGGGATGATCGGGACGATCCGACTACCAATGTTCTTGTCGCGCAACAGTTCCTTGAAGGTTCGCACTAGCGCCATGGTGGTGGCGACTTCCTGCTTACCCGAGCCCTTCTTGATCGAGGCGTAGGTCTCCGAGCCCGGCAGCGTGAGCGGGCGCGATTTGGTGCGACGGGACGGGACGAATCCGCCCAGGGCGCGGCGCCGGTCCAGCATGTACCGGATCTCCGGAGCCTCCGGGCCGGGGTGGTAGTACGGCGGCAGGTACGGGTTCTCTTCGAGCTGCGCATCCGAGATCGGGATCCGCTGCTTGTCGCGGAAATCCTTGAGGTCGTCGAGGGTCAGCTTCTTCATCTGGTGCGTGGCGTTGCGGCCCTCGAAGTGCTTGCCCAGGGTGTAGCCCTTGATGGTCTTGGCCAGGATGACCGTCGGCTGGCCCTTGTGCTCGGTGGCCGCCCGGTACGCGGCGTACACCTTGCGATAGTCGTGACCGCCGCGCTTGAGATTCCAAACCTGGGCGTCGCTAAGGTCTTTCACCAGCTCCTTGGTGCGCGGATCGCGCCCGAAGAAGTGCTCGCGGACGTAGGCGCCGTCGTTGGCCTTGTAGGTCTGGTAGTCGCCGTCGGCAGTGGTGTTCATCAGATTCACCAGCGCGCCGTCACGATCGGCGTGCAGCAGGGCGTCCCATTCGCGGCCCCAGACAACCTTGATGACGTTCCAGCCGGCGCCGCGGAAGAAGGACTCCAGCTCCTGGATGATCTTGCCGTTGCCGCGCACCGGTCCGTCCAGACGCTGCAGGTTGCAGTTGACGACGAACGTCAGGTTGTCCAGGCCCTCTGTTGCGGCGATATGCGCCAGGCCACGCGATTCGGGCTCGTCCATCTCGCCGTCGCCGAGGAACGCCCAGACCCGCTGATCGGAGGTGTCCTTGATGCCGCGGTCGCGCAGGTAGTGGTTGAACCGTGCCTGCATGATCGCGTTCATCGGTCCCAGGCCCATGGAAACCGTTGGGAATTGCCAGAAATCGGGCATGAGGCGCGGGTGCGGGTAGGACGGCAGGCCGCCGCCCGGGTGGCTCTTCTCCTGCCGGAATCCGTCGAGCTGATCGCTGGTTAACCGGCCTTCCAGGAAGGCGCGGGCGTAGATGCCGGGGGAGGCGTGGCCCTGGATGAAAATCTGGTCGCCGCCGCCCGGGTGGGCGTTACCGCGGAAGAAGTGGTTGAAACCGACCTCGTAGAGGGCCGCCGAGGAGGCATAGGTCGAAATATGGCCACCCACACCGACCCCTGGCCGCTGCGCGCGGTGCACCATGATCGCGGCGTTCCAGCGGATCCACGCGCGGAAGCGCCGTTCGGTGTCCTCGTCGCCGGGGAACCACGGCTCGTTCTCGGTGGCGATGGTGTTCACATAGTCGGTGGACGTCAGCGCGGGGATGGCGACGCGACCGGCGTTCGCCCGCTCCAGCAGCCGCAGCATCAGGTACCGCGCCCGGGCGGGACCCGAGCGGGCCAGCAGGCCGTCAAACGACTCCAGCCACTCGGTCGTCTCGTCCGGGTCGATATCGGGCAGGTACGACGCCACGCCCTCGCGGATCACCCGAACGCGCCCTGTGTTCTCGGATGGACTTGCCGCACTTGAATTTCCGGCCAGGTCCTGGCGAGCGAACTCCGTGGTCAACTTTTCTGCTCCTTAGGGGTGGGGGTGCAGATCTCAGTCACAATCAGATCGGTACTCCCATCGTGCCGCAAGTCACTTGCTACTAGCGAGTCTGGTCCAGTCACCAGGTCCAGAGCGCCTCCAGCAGGTACCGTCGTGACATGCGTATGGCGGCGCTGTGGATCGCGCTGGCGGCCATCTGTGCAGGGGTGGTGGCGGGCTGCACCGTGACTACGGGAGGGCAGGCGTCGGCGCCCAGCGAATCGGTGTCGGAGTACCGCACGTACGTGTCGCAGTCCATCGAGACGTCGCGGTCCGAGGAGTCCAAGCGTCAGGAGACGTCGCGGGCGCAGGCTCAGGCCGACGCGTGTGAGACGTTCGCGATGACGTCGAATGCCGCCGTTTCGGCGGGCAATGAGCTCATCTCCGTGATGAATGACGAGGGCGGCTACGGGTCGAGCGCGGAGGCCAAGGTGGGCCCGGTCATCAATGCGCTCAACACCAGCGCCGGACAGATCGACTCCGTCAAGGCGAAGGCACAGACCGACGAACTACGCGATGCGCTGACGCAGTATGTCGATCAGTCCCGAAAACTGGCCGGGGCGTTCGATAATCGGCTGAGCAGTGGCACTCTCAACTCCGTGGTCCGTAGTTTCAACGACGCGCGCGAGCGTGCCGGGAAGATCTGCGAACCGCTTCTGCAGACGAAAGGCCGATAGTGCCTGACGAGGATTGCCACTGGCATGCGACGATGTGAGCATTCATCCCAAGTGCGAAAGCACGCACCCGTGAATAAGGAGGGGCCGAACGGTGGTCGCGGCGGCTGACGCCTCGAACTATGCCCACAAGCTGGGCATCCAGCGAGATCAGCTTGTGCAGGAGCTGGGCTGGGATGAGGACACGGATGACGACATCCGGGCTGACATCGAGGACGCATGCGGTTCGGAGCTTCTCGACGAGAGCTCCGACGACGTCATCGATGTGGTCCTGTTGTGGTGGCGCGATGACGACGGCGACCTTGTCGACGCGTTGATGGACGCCATCACCCCACTGGCTGAGGACGGCGTGATCTGGGTGTTGACGCCCAAGACCGGCAAGCCGGGCCACGTGCAGCCTTCGGAAATCGCCGAGTCGGCACCGCCGGCGGGCCTGGTACAGACCTCCTCGGTCAATCTGGGGGACTGGAGCGCGACGCGTCTGGTGCAGCCGAAGTCGTCGCGTGGCGGGCGGCGCTGATGCTGCCTGTCGGGACCGTCGCACCCGATTTCACCCTGCGGAACCAGAACAACCAGCCCGTCAGCCTGAGCGATTTTCGCGGTAAGAAGGCCGTACTGCTGGTGTTCTTCCCGCTGGCGTTCACCGGGGTCTGCCAGGGCGAACTGGACCATGTGCGCGACCACATCGGAGACTTCGAGAACGACGACGTGCAGATCATCGGGCTGTCGGTGAGTGCCGGGCCGATCCACAAGATCTGGTCGAGCTACAGCGGCTTCACCTTCCCGATCCTGTCGGACTT
Organism: Mycobacteroides chelonae CCUG 47445; assembly: GCF_001632805.1. Classification (NCBI taxonomy): domain Bacteria; kingdom Bacillati; phylum Actinomycetota; class Actinomycetes; order Mycobacteriales; family Mycobacteriaceae; genus Mycobacteroides; species Mycobacteroides chelonae. The sequence continues at coordinate 1,915,804 of NZ_CP007220.1, forward strand.
CTGGCCGCACGGGGCCGTTGCCGAGGCGTACGGGGTGCTCAACGAGAAGGCCGGATATCCGAACCGCGGGACTTTCGTGGTGGATGCCGACGGAATCATCCGATTCGCCGAAATGCTGGACCCCGGGCAAGCCCGTGACCAGGCGGGTTGGGTGGAAGCGCTGGCCGCGCTACATTCGTGAGCTGATTCCCACGTTGGCGACGACGTGGACCGGGCGTGTAGCTCAGTGGTAGAGCTCTGGTTTTACACACCAGCGGTCGGGGGTTCGAAACCCTCCGCGCCCACCCTTTGAACTGCGGAAACGCAGCGCTATTTTTCAATACAACACTTTATCCAACAGTTTTTCTGTTTAGGATGCCGTTCCATGGCCTGGCAGCTCCACATCGCCGGACGCACATGGCGAGAAGTCGCCGAGGCCGACCTTCTCGAGATTGTTGGGGATCTCGTTGGGCGCGGGGTGACGGTGCGGTTCGTCAAGGAGAACCTGACATTCACGGCCGACACGAACGACCCGTATGCACGTTTCCAGCTACAGGTGTTGGGCGCGGTGGCGGAGCTGGAACGGTCGATCATCCTGGAGCGTCAGCGTGAGGGCATCGAGATTGCGAAGGCCAAGGGCGTCTACAAGGGTCGGAAGCCTGCGTTGACGGATGAGCAGACCGCGGTGGTGTTGGGGCGGTTGGCGGCGGGTGAGTCGCCTGTGGATTTGGCCCACGAGTTCGGGGTGTCGCGGGCTACGGTTTACAACGTGCGGGCCAGGGCGGCGGCCGAGGAGGGCGTGTGATGGCGTGTGATGGCGGGTGACGTGGAAGTGACGTTCTATGTGCGGTATGAGCTCGAATTCGGTGACGGACGATGGGGGCGGACAAGCTTCGGGCCAACCGACGAGGCAGAGGCTCAAGTGTTCTTCGGAGACATAGTTCGGACGAGGGGACCGCGGGTGCGAAATGCGCGGATCGTGCGGCGCGAGGAGCGCGTGATCGAAACGCAGGGCAGCTGATGAATGACGCGGAACGCCAGTGCATTCCGGCGTTGCTCGCTACTGTCTGACTTGTGCCTACACCGGATGTCTTCGATTTCGATTCAGAGCGGCTCACTGGCTACAGCCAGGATGTGATCGACAGAGCTCTTGTCGAGCAGCCAGCGTTGTATGTGAACCACCTGCGGGTTGCGCGGCATCTTCGCCAGTGGGCTTCGGGCATGCTGGATTCGCCTTCGGTTAACAAGGACTTTCGGGAGGGATACTCGCGGGCCTTACGTGAGGTCGCTGCCCATTTGCGGCAGGCAGATTACGTAGAGGGCGGTTTGCTGATCATCAACCAGCCCGCGGAGGAACCGACGTTTGGCGACGAGGACTGATCGTCGTGTTTTCGGTTGGTGACCGTGTGCGCAACCAGTCCTGGTGGACTGGCACCGTCGTCGAGGTAAGCGATAACGGGGTGAGGGTCGAGTTCGACAATGGTCAACCGTCGGACTTGTTTGGCCTCGAAGAAGATGCGGTCGATGGTGGTGTGTTAAAGCATCTTTGATCGGCGGGCTGGCGGCGCACGTTTGTTGCACCCCGGCGATGGGCGGTTGGACGTTACGGTTCGCCCGGCGTGTGGCGATTCCGCGATCTTTGTTTATTTAGCTAGCCTGGGCGGGTGACTACGAGCTACACCCAGGCGACGGTGACGTTCTCGGATGGCAGCAAGCGTGAGTTCACCGCCGTGGTGGTGCTCGATAACCAGACGCTGGTGGCCTCTGTTCGTCGTGAGATCACTCCGACTGCGCCTGAGGGTGTGGACCTGGCGCATTGCAAGTGGGAGGGGGCTCCGGCGGTGGTCGTCGACGTGGAGCATTTCGCGGCGCATGAATGGCGCTCAATTTCCGAGCCGCCTAAGTCCATTCTTTGCGCGGTGGTGCGTGATGCGAAAAATTCGTCCAAGGTGTTGTCGCTTCATGTGGTGGAGTCGAACGTTGGATATGACACGGACGTGCCCGGTCTGATGCGCGCGTGGCTGGTGGATCGCGACCATAATTTCCATGCCTATTACGGGAGTATCCGTGATGAGAGGTTTGAGCGCACCGGTCTGGTGCCGGCGGAGCGCAAGAAGGCCCTTTCTGCTGGGTATCTGATCAAAGGTGTGGGGCGTGATGAGGTGCGGAAGGTGAAGTTCTCGTTGGAGATTCCGCCGAGGGAAGAGCCGCAACCTCTTCAGGGTTTCAAGTTCAACGCCTAGTCGTATCGACGAGTGATGTGTCCCATCGGTTTTCGCCGTTTGACTCTTGTGGCTCGGGCGTAGCGGCTAGCCTGACGCCGCCCCGACAGGGCGTTGGGGTGGATAGGGGTAATTGATGGCGAACGAGCTGGCGGAAGAGACCAGGGAGGCCTTGTTGACTGCGATTAAGTCGTCGTCTGAGACCGCGTCGGCGGCAGGACTGCAGCAGTTGGCGATGGCGTTTGCGTTGACAGTGGGTGCTGCTCGTACGCGGCTACCGGGGTACACGCCGCCGTCGTCTTCGTAGCGTGTGATGTCAAGGGAGCGGGGGCGCCCGACACGTTCCGACGCCCCCGCTCCTTTCAGGACGGCTAGCGCCGAATCATCGGCGGTGGACTAGGTCAGTGGTTACTTGGGGCATCGAATGGTGGGGGCGCGTCGTCGCCGTCTTCGTTGATGATGATGCCGAGAGCGGTGTCGGCTTCGCTGAGGAATCGCGTCACGATCTGCTGGTCGATGTCGATGGGCCGGTCGTTGCGGCGTGGGCCATAGGTGAACGAGATGGCTTGGGATGGGTGAAGCCAGAGGGACTGGCCGTGGTTGTACCTGCCGTTGTTGGTGCCGCCGAGAACGGTTAGGAAGAGCCCCTGCCCTGTTTTGAAGCGTTCAGATAGCACATATTGCAGGTGGGCGAGCTGATCGATGCTGGTGTTGAGGACCTGATTGCCGTCGATGAAGAGTTGAGCTGCCATGGCTTCCCCTCTCGGTTGAGTTGTGGTGTTGCGGGGCTGATCGTGGCATGGTGCCATCGGAAGGCCGACCCCGCTCAGTGACTTGCCGCCTAGAGCAAGTTCTGCTTGGCAGAGATGTCGGCGTCACTTCTCTGACTGTCAACGTCCAGCTGTCGGCCGTGTTGCCCATGCGGCCATGAGGGCGGTCGCGAGTGCTGGGGTGTCGTGTATGGGGAGGATGGGCGGGGTATTGGCTATGGCCACTTCGTCGCCGCGCGGTGAGATGCGGACCTCGCCGTCGGCCCACGGCCGCGCAGTGATCGGCACTCGGACGTAGCGTCGGCCGGCGTCGTCGGTCTCGATCGCAGGCAGCTGGATCGCCAGGTGCCCATTGCCTTTGAGACGGTCGGGCAGTATGGCGGCGATCAGGTCGGCGATCTGCGGCTGCGTGTAGACGATGGTTTCGGTTTCGCCCTGGGCGCCGATCGTCGCGCTGCGTGTGTGGCCGAAGAAGTTCGGCATCGCCTCGATGATTTCGCGGATGGCTGCGCGGGCGTCCATCGCCCAGTTGTACGCCGCGCGGGCCTGACACCGCGGGTGATGTGGTCGTGGCGGTGTCGGTTTGGCGAATGCGTTCGCGTCTGCCCATGGGGAAGCGGCTTGGTCGACCTGAGGTTGCTCAGGAATTCTGGTGCTGCGCGGCGGCGCTGCGCGGTGTCTACCAGGGCCGATGGAAATGCTGGCTAACCTGGCTAACTCGTTAACTGGGGTTTTATCGACATGGCAACCATATGTGTGCAATGATCTGTCCAGGGGTGCGTTGAGCGCTGTTCGAAAGGGGCGGTTGCATTCATGGTCATGAAGGATTGTTGGACTATGCCTGCGGGTTTGCGGCGGGCGTCGGCGATAGTGGCGATTGTCGCCCTGGCTGTTGGTGGAGCGAAGGTTGTCGACGACAACACCGCCCCTGGTAGTGGATTCTCGGCGGTAGCGACCGTAGCCGCCGATCCAACAGGGCCGGGCGGACCTACCGGTGGGCCGGGTATGGACGGGGGTCAGCAGTTCCAGCCGCCTCAAATGCCCAGCTCTATGCCCGATTACCGGGGTGGTAACAATCAGCCGCCGATGGATCAGAACTCCGGAATTTCAATCTACAACACGGGATCGCCTGGCGCGCAACAGGTTCCGGGCCAGCAAGGCGCGCAGCAACCGCAACAGGCGCAGCAGCCCGCTCACGGCACGCAGATCCCGGACTATCAGACTGCGACTCCTTATACGCAGGGTCCTGGCAAGGCGAACCCGGATTACCAGGCTCCGCAACAGAACTCGCCCCAGCAGGGGCAGCAGCAGCCTCAACAACAGCAGCAGCCGAGTCGGCAGCAAGAACAGCAGCCGCAGAACAATCAGGATGACACGACGCGGCAGCTTAATGATCAGCAGCAGCAGCAGCGTCAGCAACAGTGTCAGGCAGCGGTGACTGACATGGCTGATATGGCTGGCATGGCTCAGCAGATCGTTGGCACTGGGGTCGGGATGATTGGTAGTGGGACAGAGATGATCGGCGGCGGGGGCCGAAGCCCAATCCGGTTCTTTGAGCCCGGGCTGGACCCCATCCCAGTTGATCCGAACTGCCCGTCATGCCCACCGCAGAATTCACAGAAGCAGACGACGTCGCAGCAGGATAACTCCCAGGAGCAGCCGAAGGATTTGCGGGATTGCAAGAATGGCTCGGCAAGTGGAAAGTGTGTTCCCGACAAGGACATTAATCAAGACGGCTGTTATGTAATTGTCTCCGGCACGAGCTGCGGAACACCATGCAGTTACCTATCCGATTACGGGCAGTGCGTGAAGCGTTGTGCCACGTTCTCATGTACTGAATATCTTAATCAGAACGACTCTAAGGAAGTGTCTAGATATGCGACGAAATTCAAAGCCGACAATGGGGGCAAGTGGAATGGATTCTGTGCCTTTGTTACTGGGGCGCTAGGCATAGCCCTTAGTAAGAAATATCCAGGCGCTTCTAATGTTTTGAAATTCCTGGGTATCGCATGCTCTAGTATCGGGACCGGAAACGCCATAGAGCAGGGTGAAATGCTAGACGAGATAGCGGCCAAGGGCGGTTGCATCGCGACGTCGATATACGCGTTCAACTGGCGTACGTGGCAGGTTGACAGATCGGGATGGTGCACCAATGGATAAGGCCGAGCGTCTTCGTAGGTGGTCCAATGTAGCCACGGCGGCAGCGGTATCGCTCTTCCTCCTGGCTCTGGCGCTAGATTATTTTGCCCCTGGAAGGGTCGCTTCCTGCCTGTTTTATGTTGCGATGGCAGTTTCGATCCCAGCGGGGGTCATAGTTCTTGCGAGCTGGGTAAGAGCATTGCAATCAGGTAAAGTCGCAGAACCTACGGACGGCTTCACGAAAGTGTTCCTGCCGGTATTTGCGATCGTGGGTGGCGTAGCTAACGCCTACATAGCGTTAGTTTATGCACGGCCGTTACTTGCTCTTGCGAAGAGAGCTTTCTTCATCGGAGACGTACAGTACAGTGGAGCAATTGGAGCTGCTGCAGTGCTGACATACTTGATGATGTCGGTTTACATTTCCATAGGTAAACACCGGGATATCCGGCTGCTTCTGGCTTTAGTTTTTTCCTTACCCGTCCCGCTGGCTCCGATTCTAGTCGTATTCCTTCTCTGCAGAAGAACATACGGCGATTCCGTAAATACCTACGGCGTAGCATTTATCACGGCGTTTTTAGCATCAGTTCTCCTCGCGCTGTACTCCTACCCCGGTATGGCCGGGCAGTCTTCCAACGGAAGCTCGCCCCAGCAACTTGGGCAGCCCATTGAATCGCTATCTGCCCGTATTGGCACACTGCCAGCTACCGTGAAGTCCGGCGAAGCGGATGCACCCGTGGGCGCGTGCGTGAACTTGCTTGGGGCGAGAACCAAGCCCAGTCTGGTCATCGAATCGTGCGATAAGGCCGCCTACCGCGTGATTCAGCGCGTCGAAACCCCGCGGCAATGCCCAGCTGACGTTGACGACAAGTTCTATCTCAATCCGCCCAGTGGGCAGTGGACTGCTTGCCTGGATTACGCATGGAGTACGTCCGACTGCTTGAGTATCACCAAGGGAGCGAGCGCTATTCGGGTCGCTTGCAACGATCGATCCCGTCCAGGCAGGGAAAAGCCAGTCGCACTGCTCACTGACTCCATAACGGCGTCACCTGATTGCCCCGCGGGCGGTTTCCCGCATGCGGTACGTCGCTTTACGGTGTGCACGGAGACACAGTCATAGGTAGCGTTTGTTGCTGTTATGAGTGGCAGGTCGTGGACGTCTGATGAACTCGCGGTGGCGCTAGATGTGTCGCTGTCGCGGCGGGTGGCGGCGGAGCGGTTGGGACGTACTGACGCGGCTGTGAAGTGGGCGCGGTTGCAGTACGGCGCTGGTAAGGCTGTGGGGCGCCAGAAACGCGCACGGTGGACGGCCGAGGAGATCGCGGTAGCCCTGGATATGTCGCTGACTAAGGCGCAGGCTGCCGAGAAGTTAGGACGATCGGTGTCATCGATCAAGGCTGTGTGGTGACGTGCAGCCCGATTGTGTGTGGACAGACCCGCCGTACGGCGTGGATTACGTGGGAAAGACGAAGGCGGCGTTTGCGGATCCAGAATGACGTCACTGGCGGCCTCTTCGAGCTACTCAAGGCGGCGTTCGATGTGGTGGCTGCAGTGGCCCGCCCGGGCGCCCCGGTGTACGTGGCGCACGCGGACACCGAGCGCACAACATTTGAGTCTGCGATGGACAGCGCCGGGTTGCAGGTGCGGCAGAACTTGGTGTGGGTGAAGAACATGATGGCGCTTGGCCGTTCGGACTACCAGTACCGGCACGAGCCCATCCTGTACGGATTCGCTCCGGGTGGCGGAGGTCGGCTGGGGCGCGGCGGCGAGCGCTGGTTCGGTGACAATAAGTCCACCACGGTGTTCGAGGTGGACAAGCCAGCCCGTAACGCGCAGCATCCGACGATGAAGCCTGTTGCGCTGATCGACGCAATGCTGGCGAACAGCCTGCCTCAGGGTGGCGTGGTGCTGGACCCATTCGCGGGTTCGGGTAGCACGTTGATCGCAGCGCATGGCCGCCAGTCGCGTTGCTTCGGTGTGGAATTGGACCCTCGGTATGCCGATGTGATTTTGCAGCGGTTCGAAGAGCACACGGGCATCGTGCCGGCGCTCGACGGCGAGCCTGCGGTATACGAGACAGTCATCGGGCTGGGTGGCGCGATCACCGACGCCGCCGTACCAGACGTGAGCACCGTAGCGCTCGGCATCGTGCTGGCATCGGTGACGCTGAACCGCAACACGGCGCTCAAGGCCGTCGCTTACGTGGACGCCAACTTGGGGCGGAACCCAGCGACGACCCGCTCGCCGGAGTGCTGCGAGGGCTGGCAGGGCTGATGACGACCGGCCCGACGAATGTGTTCGGTGCAGCCCTGAATCCGTTGCAGCTGTTCGCAGTCCTGCCCGACTTGGCGCGCCTCCTCTTCGATGCGATCAAGTTCGTCACCACCGGCGCGCACGGCAAGTACGGAGACCCCGCATACGCCCTGTGGGACGGCATGACCGCCGTCGACCACGCGGTCGCCACGATCCGCCGCGTCGCTCCCGGCGGCTGCATCCTGTTTCTGTTCCCGGGCACGTGGGCGAACTGGAACCAAGGCTTCCGTTCGACGTCGCCGCTAGGCTGCAGTAGGCGAGGGGTCGCTAGTCGTCGACCTCGACGGTCTGGCTTGGTTCCCATTGAAGGTCTTTGCCGTTCTGGGGTCCTCCCGAGGTGAAGCCGTAGAACGGGACGGCTGCACTGGGAGGGAAGGTCAAAGCCATCTGCAAACCCGCTACAACACCTTCTACGAGTAGAGCGCCGCTCGCATCGCGCACAACAATGTTCCGGTTAGCCCAAGTCGAGTAGTCGTTTTTCAGATTGTTCCGATACTCGGTGGCGGAATACTGAGTCATCCCCGTCAACCTCCCCGTTTCCGTAGCAAGCCATTTGCTACGGATAAATATGGTACTGCGGTTGTCCGATCGGCGTTGGCGGAAACGCGTTCGGGTCGACAGGGTAGCAGCGGCCGGTCGACGGAATGAACCCGGCGACCTGACCGTATTGGCCAGAGAACGACTGCGGCGCGGACGTGAAGCAGCGATCCCACGTGCCATCGGCTTTGACCGGCCCGTCGCAGTACTGCGCGAACGGCCCTGACTCGCACCCCGCGCTGGCGGGTGCGGCTAGCCCGATTCCGATGCCGGCCGGGATGACAGCGGCGGCGACCGCTATGCGGATTCGCTTGGTCGTGGACATAGTTCGGTTCCCCCTCCGTTGACGTTGAGGCGACTTTACAAGATCAAGACCAGGTCAGGACTGGTAACGCTGATGCTCAACGTGCGTGTTAGCCGCTGTACGGCAATCCTTGCGATACTCGGCCGCACTTTCGTTGGATGTCCATCTGCACTCGGCGCCTGGGCGAACTTCGGCGATGGGATCCAAAGCGGCGGATCCGGCAACGTGCCATCGCTACCCGACGAGCTGGAAGGCCGACGGTAGTGCGCCGCGTTCAGCAATTCCCCTGGTTGAGTTCTTCTTCTGTCTCTAAATGCCATTCGAGGCGACTGAGGTCAATTTGAGTCGGCGGCGTCTGGTGTCTGGTGGTCATGGTCAACGGTTGCGGGCTTGGCTCGCCCAACTCCACTAGTAGGTCAACCAGTGCACTCGAGCGTACGAAGTGGGAAATGACCCCACCAGCCGGTCCCTGCCCCTTGATGTGGCCCGCATTCACCCCAACGATCTTCGTGATACCAATGCTCTTGGAAAAACCGAAAACCGGTGCGCCCGACATTCCGCCCCAACTAAAGGACTGGCACAACACTGCGTTGTGGAGTGTGGCGTCACCAAACGTGGCGGGATAGCGCGAATCACTTGCGACGATGCCGCTAACGATAATCGGCTTATCATCCTTGTTCGCGGACCGGCCATTACCCCCGACATACGCCACACCAGGGTAACCGGCAATGAATACCTGATCGCCAGGCTGCAACTGCTGCAACTCGGCTTCCGATGCAAGCCATCCCATTTCGTGGGTCATCGGCGCCCAGGTGTTGCTAGCGGACCAGCACACTGGCGGCTCAGCGGGGCTGCCAAACCGGGGGGAATACTCGGGGTGTGGGATCAACGCCAAGTCTGTGTGGGCGTCCGAATGAAAGACCACCTCGGGTCTCTTATGCGTGTACGTCCAGGGCACCGGAGCGGCGCCCGGATCTTCCTCTGACTGGAAATGCCCGGAAATCTCAATGCTGTCGATTCCAGATGGTGCCTGGTCATCCTCAAGCACGTGACGGTTAGTGACGAAGTACAGTCCAGTTCTGCCCTTCATGATGAACACCGTGCCGTTCCGGGAGTCCAGGTTCTTGCCGGTTCCGCGGTCATACACGTGCGCAGTGATTGCTGCCGCTGTATAAAGGTGGACCCGCGACACAAGATTGTTGACGATGATCGTCGGTCTACTCATCGCTTTGGCTCCCCCAATCGACCGCTGCGGCATCAGAGGATCTTGATTCTAGGTCTGTCCTGACTTAGCTATGAGCGTTTCCCGTGTCATCGGCGGCGCGTTCTTGGGAGGCGGTGGCGAAACGACCCGACCAGTAGGTGCCGTTCGGGGTCGTGGCCCAGCGTTTGTAGTCGTCGTAGTTGGCTTTCAATGCCGCCGTGCGCGGGCGCCAGCTGTCCACCACCGCCATATAGGCGTTGGGTTTGATCGCCATGAACTCATCGAGCGTGGTCACCGCGCGGCCCCGTTATGCGCGCAGCGGGGGCTGGTAGATGCGGGGGAGCTGGTAGTACCCGGCGTGCAGCTGCTCGGCGGTCACGAAAGCCTTGTGCGCCTCGTCGTACACGTCGCTGATCGTCGTTAGGCGCGCGGCGGCGATGCGCTCCACGTCTGAGATCGCTTTCGAGAACGCTTCCAGCGCGCGCAACCCTGGATCGGCGCCCGGGGTCGCGTGATCACTCGCGGGGATACGCCCGCGGATTTCCCCGGCGGTCGTGCGCGGGTGCGGACTTATCTTGCCCATCGCATCGAGGTCGGCCTGCAGGATGTTGTCGTCACTCAACACCTGCCCTTTCAGCAAAGAACTCAGCAAAGACGCGTTCGGCTGACACGACACAGTTAGTGCACTGGATGCGCAGAACCCTGCCGGGGGCCCGCGGGAGTCTGTCACCACCGCAAGCCCAGAGAAGTAACATCGAACATGTGTTCGAGAGGTGGTGTAGTAACCCTCGATTCCCGACTCTGAAGCGGGTGTACCGCCGGGTGTACGTCAATATGCGCCGCGCGTTGCCAGAGAGCGTTGGTGGGGCCGCCTGGTGTCGCAACTTCACTGTCCGCGCGAGGGGTTACGGATCGAGGAGTGGATGCGCGGGTATCAGATCGCATGGATGCGGACCCACGACTCACACTGGATCGGGGTGGTGCAGATCGGCGTGTTGAGCGACAACGAAATGTCGAGTGTGACGATGACACTTTGGTTGGCGCCCGAGCATGTTCCAGCTCGACCGGCCGGACGGTTTCTACGAGAGTCCGTACCGGCGCCGACATCGGTGAGCGCCGTGGTGGTCGTGTTGGATCATCCAACACGCCGATAGGTTCATGCAGGTCGCATCAGGTTTCAACAGGTCCGTTCCTGGCCACGAAACAAGGTATGACCTGCATGAATGCTCGTGCCGCAAGGGGTTCGAAACCCTCCGCGCCCACCAAGAAGTGCGGGTCTATCTCGCCGTCTGCCACAGCTGTGGTCGGGTTCTTTCGAGGTAGTGCCCCAGGTCTGTCAGAGCCTGGCTTGCCGATCCGCTGTAGAAGCGATGCAGGAAACGTTCGTGGGGATCAGCGGTCTGCACTCCAGACAGGTTCCAGTTCAGAAGCGTGCCGCCATAGTGATCGGTGAACTCCACCTGTTGCACCCACTGGGCGGACGGCCCTCGCGAAGCTTCCGCTTCTAGCGTAGTGGCCCAAAGCCTTTGTGGCTCAATGCTAATGACTTCGCAATCAAAGTTGCCATCGAAGCGTGTGCCCAAGATCGGCAGACACCTGAGGTTGAACTTTTTGCCGACGACGGGCTCGTAGTCGGTTGCGTCGAACGACCAAAGACTGGGCTCGTCGGGGCCGGGATTCTCGATGCCGACGAAAACGGACCACACTCTATCCACGGACGCCGGGTAGCAACGCTTGATGAACGGCATGTGACCTCTCGATGCGCCTTTGCCCGACCGCCACTCACTCTAGCCGGACTGCATTGAGAGCTTTGCTGAGGTATCGAAAAGTCGATAGGAGGGCCGAGGGGGCGCTAAAGGCCGGCGTCGTCAGAACATTGTGTTGCCGTTGGCTGACTCTGCCGGAACGTCCTGAATCACGTCCCAGTGCTCGACGATCTTGCCCCCGTCAACGCGGAAGATGTCGACCACCGCTTGTCCGCGGTCCTGTGGGTCATTGGTCGAATGCACGTGCAGATAGACCAAGTCGCCGTCGACTGCGCTGCGCACCACCTTGGCCGCTGCTCCCGGATGCTCGGCGAAGAATCCCGCGAAGTAGGACACGAACGGCGCCTTGCCATCCGGCACTTTGGGGTTGTGCTGCCGGTAGTCGTCGGTCACTACCTCGGCGGCCTGCTGCACCTCGTGCTTGTTGAAGAACCGGTCGTAGAAGTTGAGGACAAGCTGACGGTTGGCCTCTTGGCGGCCACTATCGCGCCCGTCGGATGCGGAAACGTCCGAATGTCCGCACGCGGACACAAGGCCGGTCGCGCCGGACAGCGTCAGCGCCAGCGCGACAGTGGCCAGGGTCAGTGGTCTTCTCATCTGGCCACTTTCCCATCCCACATGAGGCTCAGTCCAAGTCGGCCAGAGCCTTGCGCGCGGCTTCGAGTTCGGCTTCCAGAGCGGCGACCTTGGCGGCCTGCTGCGATCGCGCTTCTTCGATTACCGCGTCGATAGGGGTGGAGAGATCCTCGTGCAGTTCCTTGGCGGCGCGGGAGACGGCGGCCGCCGCGACAGCGAGGTTGCGGGCCAGGTAGGTGCTGCCCTGTTTGAGTTCGGCGTGCCATTCGCCGTCGGCGGTGCCGGTGACGGTGAGAGTCAGTTCGAGAGTCTTGGTTCTCTTGCCCGTGGCCTTCTTAGGGGTCGCCTTCTGCGACTTTTCCTCGGTAGGAGCTTCAGCGGTCGGCGCAACAGGGCTCACCAGAACCTCGGGAGTGCTTGGCTCCGTGTCCAATACGTCTACTGCTGGACTATCTACGGTCATCGTCACAATGAGCTCCTTCTGAAGGTTCGCGCGCAGTGGGCGGATAGTGAGAGTCATTAGAACACACGTTCGATAGATTGCGGCAACTCGCCGCGCACGCGGCTGGGCTAGTCGGCGGCGGGGCGTGAGAGGCTTCGCGGCCTCATCGGTGCCGGTTAGCAGGCAAACGCCTTGATGTTGCCTTCTAGCAACCTGCGGCATGGACTGCTGTTCATGTTTGAGTCACGGCGAAGCCTGCCTCTCGTGACATTTCCGCAGATCCAGGCTGGCTGAATGACCGAATCCTCTGGTGGATGGCCGAGCCGCGTGTTGGGTGTTCGCTGCAGTCGCTCCGGAAACGCTTTCGATAGTGATGCTGACACCTTTTTGCCCCTATAGCCGGTGACCTTGTCATAATTCGCGATCTTGAAGGCGCAAACTGTGACGAAACAGTCTCAGTGTTGACAAGAGAGGGTCTCGGCCTTAGATTCTCCACCATTGCCATGTGATGTGTTTTCGCAGTAAGACGCACTGAGTGGCATTGCCCATCGAAGGGCAAGCGCACGGGGGTTCGACCCGATCGGGTTAGGACGGGACACGGAGGGGTTCGGTTTCATGAAGTTGCCAAATTTGGCACGTCGAAGCTGTTTCACTTCCATCGCAGCGTCTGTCGCTGCTGCGATGGGGCTTATGGTGGGCGTTTCTGACGCCGCCGCGGATCCGCAGGGGATGCCGGACCAGTACCAGCAGTTCGTGACGGACGACGGCTGGACAGTTGGCCTGACGCTGACCAACGAGGTCATCGATCACATCGACAACATCGCGGGTGCGAGCAACTCTTGGCAGGCGCGCGTGTCCTATCGGGCCGAGGCGACCATCACGGGCTCTGGGTCTGCGGTCATTCAAGATGCGCAGTTGGAGACCGGGTACTTCGTGGGTTGCCGCACCGACTCCTCGTCGGGTGTGGAGTTGGGCGGGGACCTCGGTTTGACGCTCTCTCAGCAGGTTTTTGGCCAGGGCTATGGCGGTGGCTACGGACAGGGCAGTCAGAGCGGTGGCGGTGGTGGCGGCTTCGGTGGTGTGTCCGGCGGTGGTTCGTTGGGCGCCCAGGAGCACATCGGCGGCTACATGCGCGTGCTGCTCAAGCCGGGTGGCCTGGCTCAGCTGCCGATGGACCGGATCAACTTCCGGAACATGCGGGCGGTCTCGCAGGTGCGTAACCAGAACGTCGAAGCCGATGGTTGCGGTGGCCAGGTGAAGATCCAGTCCTTCGCGACGTTCCGGATCCGCACCGAGAACGGCAATGACACCCAGACCATCTACGGCGAGCCCAAGGATCTGTGATGACTATCCGTACCCGTGGTGCCGCGCTGATGGCCGCGCTGGCTTTCGTTTCTGCAATCGTGATGGGTTCTGCTCCAAAGACTTTGGCGGATCCCATCCAGCCGCCGCCCCCGAAGCCGATTCCGTATCCGGTGGCCCAGCCCGATGATCTGCCGCGGATATCCCCGATCGGTGGGGCTCAGGTGAAGACGAACACGCCGTTGGGCCTCGGACCGGGAACCGGTCGCCCGTTGGCGGCGGGACGCGAACGCTCAAACGTCACGATCTCGCCATCGCCGACCGATGGCACCCACCTGCCGACGGCGATCGCCGGTAAGGATGTCGTACTGCACTTGCCGCAGGAGCGTGAGCTCACGCCGGCGCAGTGGGGAGACGGTGGCGCGGCGACTTTCACCTCGCGTGACACCGACTACCGGATTTCCCCGTTCGCCGGGGGTGGCGCCGATGTGAACATCATCCGGCGCACCATCTTCACGCCGGAGAACTTCACCTTTGGTCTGCGGGTTCCTGAGGGCACCCATGTGCGTCAGGGCAGCAATGTGGTGCTGGTCGAGTCCGACGCCGCGCCGGGACTGCCAGCCACGACTATTGCGACGTTGTCGGTGCCGGTGGCACGCGATGCCAAGGGCAATCCGGTGCAGGTGAACCCGGTGATCCACGGCGACTACATGTATCAGCAGTCCAACTTGGCGCTGGATCTTGGACCCGCGGATATCTTCGCTTTCCCGATCACGATCACGCTGTCCTACCGGGCGTCGTCGATCCCGGCCAGCGGTCAGCTGGCCACTGACTGGGAGGGGCTGCCTGAGGGTGGTGGCCCGCCAGAGGCGAAGAAGGCCGCGCAAATCATTGGTGCGCCAGGCGATTACGTGGTTGATCCAGGCGGTGCCTACCGGCCCGCCAGTGTTGATCCGGTCCTATATGCCCAGCGGCATGCCGATCGCTGCCTGTCCGGGCCCAACGAGTTCCGATCCGAGGACGGACGGACGGCCGACTTCTGGACTTCGTGCCAGCGGCAGGCCATGTGCCTGGATGTCACGCCGGCCCAAATGTCGGTGGACGTATGCAAGAACCAAGCGTTCGCCAACATGTCGGCGCAGTGCACCGCCACGTTTGGACAGACTGGGCCCGACTACGAGGCATGCCTGAATGTGGCCAACGGTCATGCGGCCTGGTCCAAGGAGAACTTGCTGGGCGGCTGGGTGTGTCAACCCACCGGGCCAGGTACCAATACCAGGTTCTTGCCCTCGAACAACAACCGTTACTGCAGTAGCTGATCGGTAGGGGAGAACTGCTATGACGCCAATGAAGTCGCATAAGGCACAAATTCCTGCAGGCCTCCGGCATGTCCTGGCCGTGGTGGCGATTATTGCTGTGGCAGTTGCGGGTTGGCAGCTAAACACGAACTCCCCAAATGGGATTGGCGTGATGGGTCTGCCCGGCGCGACCGCTGATCCGACCGGTCCTCCGGGGCCCACTGGTGATCCAGGCGGCATGAACGGCGGTCAGTTCCAGCCGCCAGGCCTACCTCCGCAGCAGCCGGGCTACCAGGGGGGTATCAACCAGCCACCGCTGGACCAGAACAACGGAATCTCGATCTACAACACGGGTGCTCAGGGGGCGCCCCAGCAAGCTGGGCAGCAAGGCGCTCAACAAAGCAACCCGGGTCAGCAGCCTCAGCGCGGAACTCAGATTCCTGACTATCAGACGGCGACTCCGTATACGCAGGGCCCCGGTAAGGCGAACCCGGACTATCAAGCACCGCAACAGAACACGCCACAACAAGGTTCGCAACAGCAGCCTCAACAACGCCAAGCCGATCAGCAGCAGAATCAGCAGTCTGATCAGCAGCAGAACCAGCAGGATCAGGACAAGCAGGATTCTGAACAGCGGCGCCAGCAGTGCGATGAAGTTGCACAGCACTACCAAATCGCAGAGACGGTGTGGAACACCGGAGCCAGCGGTGGCTCTTATGTTGGCGGGCAACTGGTGCCGGGCCGCGAAGGACCCGGTGAAGACGGCTGTAACTGCTCGAATACACGCAACAACCAGAAGCAGTCCAAGGACGAGGAATCCCAGAAGTGCAAGGGACAGCCCGTCAATGTGCCAGATGGCCAGGCCGCCTCAGCGATTGCATCGGGCCCTAACGATGCAAATACGGCCTTGCAATCACAGATGGCCGAACAGAAGAAATGGCTGGAGAACCGCCGCGACGAGATCAATGACAGCTTCTTGCGGCGCAACATCGGCAACCGAGGTGAGCTGTCCAACATCAATGACCGACTCAATGAGATCAAGTCGATTGAGAACGCATTAGCGCAGTCGCCGAATACCTATCTGGTGGATTTCAACGGCCCAGGCACCCCGACGACCGGGCGCGGGATGTGGGACACCAGTGAGCGGATCTTGGCGGCGATTTCGGTCGGCAATCCGGCGGTGGCAGATCATGTCTCGGTGACGGTGCCCGGCATCACCAGTTGGACGTCTTCGTCCTTCTCAAGCATGGTTCCAGAGGCCTACAACCTCGCTGTGGAAGGCGGCAAGCAGCTCCAATTGTCCGGTCACGGCGGTGAGACGCTGGCGTCGATTGCGTGGATCGGCTATGACGCGCCGGGCATCGATCTGGGGGCCGCCACCCCGAGTAAGGCCGCCAAGGGGGCCCAGAATCTGAAATTGTTCCTGTCGATGATGCAGGCGACTAATCCGAACCAGACAGTGGCTTTGTTCGGTCATTCGTATGGTTCGCTGCTGAGTTCATATGCGCTCAAGAACGGTGCATCGGAGTACGTCGACTATGCAGTGCTCTATGGCTCGCCGGGTCTAGCCGCGGGCACGCCCGGCGGGCTGGGGATGAGTCCTGATCGGGTGTTTGCGATGCTGGCCGAAAATGATCTGATCGGCGGTATCAACCCGTTGTGGTCCAGCCCCTATAAGGGGAATTTCAAGCAGCTGCTCGCTGATCAGGGAGGCTGTAGCCCGCTGGATAATCAGTTCCGCGAGCGCGCCTACGGTCATTCGGAATATCCGCGTAAAGGCTCGAACAATTTCCTGCGTGTGTCGGGATACAACTTGGCTACCGTGCTCATCAACCAGCCGGGGCTGGCGATACCGGCTGAACCAGGAATCATCACCAAGGAAATGAAGTGAGATTCCAAGTGCGAAAGTATCGCGATAACGTCCACGCAGGAGGATCTGTGCATGCCACATCCAGACGTTCACGTTGGAGTGCCGGGGCTGCGGCACTGTTGGCTGCAGTCGTGGCCATGAGCGGTTGCGGTACTGGCGATTCGGGTAAAGGACCAATGAGCGCGGAGCGCCTTCAAGAAGAAATCGCCAAGCTGGCTCCGAAAGGCTCCTCGGAGGAGGGTTACGCCGCTGCCGAAGCCGCTATCGCCCAGATGGCCGACCAGATCGCAGCCCTGGTGCCCGGCCTGACCTGGAAATGGCACGATGACGGGCTCCACTGGCTTAGCTGCCTCCAAGACACCCGATACGAGACGCCAGCCGAAGAATCAGTGCTGGCGGTCACCCGCAACACACGGTCTGCATTGTTCAGCGGCCCGATCCCTGAGGACGTGTGGCCAGCCGCCGTCAAGATCGTCGAGGACAAAGCGCGCGGTTTCGGAATCACACAGTGGGCAGGAAACACCGATGTGGCCCAAAACCACGACATCGTGATCCACGACAACGACTACAACCCGGACCCCAACAACCAATGGACGAACAGCTTCGAAATCGGTACCCGCGTCGTAGCGAGGCTGGCAGGGTCAGTGGGCTGTCGCCTGTGGCAGAAGACTCTGGACCGTTACCAGTCCGAACAGGGCAATCCTCCTGCCAGCGGCACCCGGTAAGGCCCAGAACGTGACTGACTCTATAAACAACGACACCGACGAAACGCCGCGGAGCGAACAACTCGATGACGACGCGACCACGGGCCCGGTCCAATCCGGCAGCCACCATCGGCAGACAAGCCGCCCACTGATTCGACGCTGGACGTTGTCTGCGAGTGCAGCCCTCCTAGTTGTGGCAGCCCTCGCCGTCGCCGACATGATTTGGTGGCGCCGTGCCGGGCACGGCCTTTGGTGGTTCCTGGTCGCTGCGCTAGCAGTGGCGGCGGCCTGGCTGCTCGCCACACGCACCTCGCGCACCGGGCGCCGAGCCCTGGCCGCTGGCATAGTCGCGATACTGGCCGCCGTCGCGGTCGGAGCCGACTATCTAGCCATCAGCCAAGGATGGCTAGCCCGCCAGTTCACCGACAAAGAAATAGCGACAGCATGGGAACAAGCATGGAAAGACCTCGACAAGGCCCCTCAGGCACCACCTGACTTCACAATCCTGCCGCGCCAGTACCCCGACCCCGCACAAAAGGCTTCCACAGCGAACACCGCTGCTCCGGTAGGTGCCTGCGCGCAACTCGGCGGCACCACGGCGCACTCAACGCTGTCGGTCGTGCCCTGCGACTCCGAGCGCAGCAATGTCAAAATCATCCAGCAAGTCAGACACCCTCGTGAATGCGTCCGCGATGCTGACCAAAGCTACTACCACAATGGCCCTGATGGGCAGTGGACCGCATGTCTCGACTACGCCTGGCAAACCAGCCGCTGCCTGGCAATCAGCCCCGGGAAGATCATCAACGTCGCATGTGACGACCCCGCTATACCCAACAAAGAAAAACCGGTACGAGTCTTCCGCAACGTCAACCACACCCACGACTGCGCCCAAGGCGGATTCGCCCACCCCGTTCGGCTCTACACTATTTGTACCGAAACCCAGCCTTAGCACACGCCGCAGCGTGGGTGTGGGCTGCTAAGGGCATATCGGCAACGATAACTGTGCGGCCCGCGAACCAGCGCTATTGCTCGCCGTTCCCGTATCGCACGGAAACTTACAGGCGTTGTACGCCAAGGGATCTGCCAAAACCCAACACTCTCCGCGACTGCAAACGTCACGGTCCCGCTGAAATCTCCCCGCTGCCGCCAGAGTCTGCGTCTGAGATACCAGGAGAGTCGGAGGATGAGTAGTATTTCGCCGCCACGCGACAGGAGATCTGTGCCGGTGCGAGTACACATATCTCGCGGTTCGAGTTGACCGTTTGTAGTCAATCCCTGCCTTAGGCTGAGCCAATGATTCGGGCACCTCGATGGACGCTGGCAGTGGCTTGCGCTATGACGATGCTGGCTTCGGGATGCACGGCCATCGTCGACGGTGACGCGATAGCCACTCCCGGTGAAGAGGGCAAGCGGCTTACCAACCCCAAGTGCAGCTCGGTGTCAGTACCGCTTCTGGAAGTGCCGTTGGACAACGACTCCGAGCCACGTGTTGAGGTTCCGCAGCCTGCGGGGTGGGAGCGGGTCAAGCGGTTCGAGAGTGGCGTGGTGCGGGTCTACTTGTCGGCCCCCGATCTCCAGGCCAAAGGGTTTGTTCCGAACGCCACGGTGGCGATGGCCGATCTGACCGGCAAGGTGTCGACTGAGGAGGCAGCCTTCGCCGCCGAGCAGCAGGGGCTGGAGATGTTCGGCATTACCGACCTGGTCGAAGCGACGGGCACTATCTGCGGGTATCCGTCGAAGACGTTGACCTACAACATGGGTCTGGGAAAGATCCCTGTCCACCGGGTCACCACCACGGTTGTGGCGGTGAAGAACGACCGCAAGATTTTTACGATCGGAGTGTCGGTACAGGCGTTGGATGACACCGTGGGTGATTTTGACAGCGCCCGTGAAACCATTCTCGCGGGGCTACAGGTCAGTCCGCCCGCTACATCCTGATATCGGTTGCCGGAGAGGCCCATTGGGAATCGATGATGGTGGTGCGCTCCGGTAACGATGGCCGGTACGTGTCATCTTCTGCCACACGGTCGGCAACGCTGGCGTGAATCCAGGCACCATTGGGGATGCGGCGGCGACGGAATATCAGCAGCGCCCAGAGCCAGTTGACTCGATGAATCTCGCCCATGGCGTAGGTGGGTTCAACCGAGCAATACCGTTGGTATTTTTCAGTATTGAGTAGCAAGCCGTGTTGGGCGGCGCCGTCGATCACCCATTTGAGTGCGATATCGGAAAGCCGGTCGTCGTCGGCATAGTCGCCGCCCACATCGGAATGTATGCCGGCGAACCACGCTTCATCGACGAGTCGTTGATCGCCCAGGTACTTGATGAGGTATTCGCGGTACGGTCGGCGTTTTTCGTCGATCGCCACCGCATGTCGACCAGCCAGCGCATTGGGAACACTTGGCGCATAAGGCCATTGCATACTGCGCTTGAAGATACCGGGGGCGCTGACCGTGTCCCAGAGCCCGAGGTAGGCGATGGGAATGGCAAATTTTCCGTCCTCGCGGCGGGCTACGGTGCGTGAGAACGAGTGCAGCTGATCCCAGCGTTCCGCTGACCAGCTTTCACACGACTGTGCATACAAGCTCACCGCGTAGGGCACGAGGTTTTGCGAGCCGGGCCGCAGCATGCCCACCGAGTTAAGAAGCCCGGCAAGGCCTCTCGCGCAGAAGGCGCCGCGGCTGAATCCGAAGATGAAGATGCGGTCTCCCGGTTGCCACCGTTCGATCAGATATGTGTAGGCCTGGGCCAGCTTGGCCCGCAGGCCAACGCCGAATGCGATACCCATTATGCGGGCGGCGAATTGACCTATCGGGGCGTAGGTGCCGATGGCGGGGTCGGTGCCGACTCCGGGGTCGTAGTACGAGATCTGCCGGTCGGTCAGATCATGAATCACCATGTCGTAGCCGCGGACGACATTCGTGTTTCCCGCAGCACGGATTTGGTTGCCCGTGCCGTCGAAGCATATGACGATGTTCTTGGTCATCGTCGTGTCGTGTTAGTCCTCGCCGTCGTAGGGCTTCGGATCGTATGGCGAGGCATGAGGATTTTGGTAGTCGACATGCTCTTCGTTCCACACCCCGATGACGGCGGGGGACACCTTGGGCAGTGGGCCGATCAGTTCATTGCCGTTATCGAGACTCACCAGGAACTCCGGGGTGAAGTGCTGATCCTCGTCCTCCTGGTGGTGCTGGCCTGCAGCACCCGGGGTCATCATGGTCGGCGGCTGAGCGATGCCCATGCCGGACATTGGCGACACCGCCGGTGCGGCTGAGAGCCCCATGCCAGCACCTGCGGTGTAGGAACCGGCGATGATCGGCCCGGCGGCGAGGGGTGTGAGATCGGCGTTCTGGTCCTTGTCCTTGTTTTCGTCCTTGTTGGTGGTCGGCTTGCCCCACCGGCCGATGCCATAGGTGCCCGGCACTGATCCTGTGTTCGGACCGGTTGCGGTGGTGCTTCCACCTGAGGATGGTCGAGTTCCGGCGCCCGCTCCTGCGGCCGCGGATGCTGCGGCCGCAGGGGCTCCAGCACCAGCTCCGGAACCACCACCTGCCGCACCTGCGGCTGCTGCGGCAGCACCCGCGGCGCCGGAGCCGCCGGAGGCGGAGGCTTGCGCAGGGTCTGCCAGAGCCGCGGCTGCGGCCGCGCGTACAGCGGCCTCATCGATGGGCTTGATCTGGTCAGGCTTGATGTCCTTGCCGGCGCCCAAGCCGGATAGCGATGACGCGGCGTTGACCGGCATGGCTGCAGCATCTGCGAATTGCGGAGCGGGAGGAAGAGCGGGGAGACCGGAAGCCGCCTGCTGAGACACGGGGGACCAGACGTTCCGCATGATCATGCGGGCCTCGTCTTGTTTCTGCTGGGCTAGCGCTTGTTGGGCGTAGTACTGCTCGTAGGCCGCTTGTGTCCGTTCTTGGGGTTGGTGCACTTGAACGACCTCAGGCATGAGGCCCTTGATTTGTGTCATGGCCGTCTCAACCTCGGCAGGTTTGGTGGCCATGAGTGACATGCCATCGCTGACTTTTTCAGCATGGCTCTTGTAGTTGGAAATCGCCTCTTTCGCGGCTTCAGCGCCTTCGCCAGACCAGCTGCCATTGATGGCTGTGTCCAGTGAGCTCTTGAAGTTGTCGAGTACCGACTTGAACCCGGTGGCCAGTTTCTCCCACTCTCGCGAGACTGTGAGCGCGGATTCGGAATCGAATGCATCGGAAGCTTCCTTGAGCCGTGCATGGGCCCAACCTCCGAAGTCCTCTACAGGGATGCTGACTGACTCCGTCCCGCCATCAATATTTGCGCCATGCAGACGTTGTTGCGCGTAGAGCACTTCGCGTTCGCGGTTGCCCTTGGTCCAGTCGTCTCCGCTCACGGCAGCTCCTTCGTCTCGTGGCTCACAGATCTGCTATTAGGTTCTGACGTGGCGAACGTCGATCCGGTTCCATAATTCTTGAACTTTTTCGAGATACTCGGCATGTCTGTCAGTAAGGGAAGTAAGGCATGAAGGCCTCGATGTTCGCTTGGGCAGCAGACAAGCAATCGGGGTACGGGTCGAAGCCATTCAATCCGTCGGAGACTAGGACTCCATACACGCCAGTGGACGCGGCCACATCGATCGCACACCCATCCTTCCTAGGCTGGGTGGAGAGGTAGAAACTGAGCGCTTTTCTACCGTTGATCTCGAAATCGCGATAACCCCAATGGGTTGTGTCCTTCTTGTCCATCTCAAGGGTGTAGTTCGACGCCGATATGGAGAGGTAGTACCCAGACTGTGCTCTGTACTTGCACAAGTAGTTTTCAACCCCGCCGCCGTTGATTGAGTTTGGCTCCGGCGGTCGAGAGTCGAGCTTCTGCTGTGCGATGACGTTTGCCGGAATCTCCTTGCAGGGGTCGAAGGTGATTCGAGTGTGGCCCTTGTCGTTCGTTGGGAGCGGCGACGTCACCGGTGTGCCGGGCACGGATGGTCCGCACGCAGCCAGGACTACGCCAGTACTGACCAATGCCAATCTGCGAAGCAACATGTTCTATCGGTCGATTAACGACCGGATCCGCCAAACGAGTTCGCATTGCTATGGTCCGTTCGTTCGTAGGCGGCGCGAAGCGCGGCAAAAAGAGTCTTCATTTCTTCAGTGCGATCGATGTGCGATTGGAAGGTGTTCTCGGCGCTTTTGGCATCCCCGGCCGCTTTCGCCTGGAACTTCCTAGCCAGCTGGGAACCAGAATCGAGGTGCTGCTCAGCGAACCCGAGCTTGCGTTCGCTGAGCGTTTGAGCATCATGTTTTAGGCTCTTCAATCCGTCCATGTACACGTCGCATGCCGTAAGGATGGCCTCGAACTTGCTCGGGTCCAGGTGCAATACCAGGCCGTCGTTGTTGGCGCTGTTTCTCAGGTCGTCTAGCGACATCGAGCCCCCTCAGGTCATGGCCGGATTTGGCCAGGTCAGGTTCATCGTATGTGTATAGGACGTCGATCGTTCCGGATCGGTTCCATCGAATTTCGACGGGCACGACAACCCGACTATCCGCCCCAGCGTCGGCGCACCCCGGTGTACCGCCAGCCCAGCGCCGCCAACGCCCACGTCACGATGAACAACGCCACGATCACGTAACCCATCGCGGCCAGATCCAGCCCGCCTACCGCCGCCAGCGGACCCGTCGTGATGTTCAGCTTCTCGGTGAGAATCGAAATGATCTCCTGCGAGCCGATCAGCACGGCCACCGCCACCGACAACCCGGTGATCACCAGGTTGTAGTAGATCTTGCGTGCGGGCTCTTGGAACGCCCAGTCGTAAGCGAAGTTCATCAACGACCCGTCGAGCGAATCGAACAGTGACATCCCGGCGCTGAACAGGATGGGCAGCACCAGGATCGCGTACCAGGGCAGCCCGGTCACCGCGGCCCCGCCGGCGATCACCAGCAGTGACACCTCGGTCACTGTGTCGAAGCCCAACCCGAACAACAGGCCCACCGGATACATCTGCCAGGGCTTGCGGATCGCCGCCATCAATGGCCCGAAGAGCCGGTTCAGCCCGCCGCGATTGGACAGCTCGCGCTCCAACGCCGCCTCGTCGACCTCGCCGCCGCGCATCCGTTGGGCAATCCGGTAGATCCCGATCAGCGACACTAGGTTGAGCAACCCGATCAGCAGCAGAAACGTCCCGGACACCGCCGTCCCAAACACGCCCGTCCACTGCTGCAATGACGAGTTTTCATCGGAAACATTGGCCGCCAACGTCTTAACGCCGAGCGCCAGCAGCCCGACCATGATGAACACGATCGACGAATGCCCCAGCGAGAACCAGAAACCCACCGACATCGGGCGCCTGCCATCGGCTACCAGCTTGCGGGTGGTGTTGTCGATGGCCGCGATGTGGTCGGCGTCAAAGGCATGCCGCATGCCCAGCGTGTAGGCCGTGACTCCCAGCCCCACCCCGAACACGCTGCCCTGCACCGTGAAATGAGCGGGCGCTACGAGAAAGAGCAGCATGCCCCAGCCCAGGACGTGCAGTGCGCCCACCGCGACGCTCATTCCGAAGACGCTGCGCCTTTGACCCTCGTCCAAACGACGCCACGCGGTGAGAATCTGCACGTCTGCGAGCCTAGACGACCTGCTTACCCATCCGCTCGCGCAATCGCATGTCCCAGATGAGCACGGAGTAGGACAACGTCCACAGCTGCGCGGGCAGCATCCGATCGGCGATCCGCAGCGCGCTTATCAGCGCGTCGAACCGGCGCTGGTCGCGGTCCGACCACGGAACCTGCAACAACTCCCGAAACTGCGGCGGCAGAAACCCTTTGGTGGCAAACAGATTGAACCTCCCCGCCGCTCGCAGCGGCCAGGGCAGCATCTTGAACGACGCGACACCCAACAGATGCTCGCGCACCGGCGCGTCGATGCGCAGCTCGTCGAGGGAACGTTTCCAGTAGTCGTTGAACGCATCCCGATCCGGCGGCCACTGCTCGGGACGCACCTGCAAGGCCGTGCCGATTCGTGCGCCGTCGCGGTAGATCTCGTCGGCCGTCTCGTCATCGAGGGGACCGTGCAGTGATTCGTAGGCCTGCACGTAGTACTGGTACAGACACGCGGCCACCCACAGCTGCAGATCAGGATCGAAGGCGTTGTATCTCACCGGGCTTGTAGACGTCGAGCGCACCCGACGGTGCACCGCGTCGACACCGCGCTTCATCACCGCGCGGTCGTGCTGGCTGCCCATCGTCGCGACGGCCAGAAACATCCCGGTGGTCCGGGCTCGTTTGAACGGATGCTTGTAGACATTGCCGCTGTCGACAGGGCTCTCCAGCACTCCGTATCCGACACCGGGGTGTGAAAGCTGCATGATCACGTTCGAGGCAGGCAACAGCAGCGACGAGGGATTCACCAGGTCCACAAGCCTGGCAGGTGAGTGCTTCATTGCGCAGCAAATTCTATAGGGTGTTTGCGTGTCGCGTCGAGGATTTCGCGCCGCGGGTATAGCCCTCGGATACGCCCTGGACCTGCGCTTTGGCGACCCACGGCGGTTTCACCCGGTCGCCGGTTTCGGGCAGGCCGCCGCGGCGCTGGAGTCGTACACCTACCGGGACACCAAGCTCGCCGGGGCGGCCCACACCACCGCACTGTTGACCGCTGTCACCGCTGCCGGGTGGGCCGCCGAACGTGCGGCACGCCGCTCCGCGACGGCCACCGTCGTCGTGACGGCCGTCGCGACCTGGGCCACGCTCGGCGGAACCTCCCTGGTTGGCGTCGGCGCCCGGATGTCGGACCACCTGTATGACAACGACATCGACGACGCACGCGCGCTGCTGCCGTCCCTGTGCGGCCGGGACCCGAGCCTGCTCGACGTCGACGGCATCGCGCGCGCCACCGTGGAATCTTTGGCCGAGAACACTTCCGACGCCCACACCGGTCCACTGGTATGGGCGGCGCTCGCCGGAGTGCCCGGTGCGCTGGCCTACCGCGCGGCCAACACCCTGGACGCCATGATCGGCCACAAGTCGGCCCGGTACCTGCGATTCGGCTGGGCGGCAGCACGGTTGGATGACGTGCTCAACCTGCTTCCGGCCAGGGTCACCGCGTTGGCCACGGCGCTCGCGGCCCCGTTCCTTGGGGGCTCAGCCGTCGCGTCGCTGCGTGTCTGCCTGCGCGACGGGCATCGCCACCCCAGTCCCAACGCCGGCGTGGCTGAGGCGGCCTTCGCCGGGGCCCTCGGCGTACGTCTGGGCGGCCCGGTTCGGTATCCATACGGCGAGGAGGTCCGTCCCACCTTGGGCCGTGGCGGCGCACCCAGGGTGGGTGATGTGTATGAGGCAGCTCGGCTTTCGCGTGCCGTCCAGCACGTGACGGCCATTATCGCGGTGCTCGCTGCGCTGCGTCAGCGCCGTCCGTAACGGTCGGCCAACCGCTCCTCGGCAGTCTTCGGTACCCCGGGTTTCGCCGCTTTCACAGCGGCCGCGGCGCGGCGCTGCCTGATTTCGGAGAACACGAAGTACCCCAAGCCGATTGGCGCCAGAATCCCGAACGCGATCCACTGGATGCCGTATGAGAGGAACGGCCCGGCGTCCAGCTGCGGCAGCGGGATCGCCCCCAACCCGCCCGGCTGATTCTCCGAGAGCTGTAGATACGGCTCGGCAAGCGGAGTCTTCAGCAGCGTCGCGACCTGCCCGGGAACGATCGAATACACCTGGTATTCACCGTTTTCCAGGAATGGTGCCTTCTCCGACTGCTGTTCGGATTCCCGCAGCCGCGCGTTGATCGTGACCTGCCCGGTGGGCGCAGGGGGTACTGGCGGCGCACTGGTGCCCTGCTCGGGACGCACATAGCCGCGATCCACCAGAATCGCGGGACCACCGTCGACCTGGAAGACCGTCAGCGCTTCATAGGCCGGCTTGGCGTCGATTACGCGCAGCCGGGCCAGCACCTGGCGATCCGGCAGATAGTGGCCCGTTGCCGTCACACGGCGCCATTCGGAATCCTCGGGCATCGAATGATCAGGCCGTAGCTCATCTTTCAGCGGCACCGGGTCGGCGCTCACCGAATGGGCGATGCGGCTGTTCTCCCGTGAAGTCTTGGTGTTCTTGCCCAGCTGCCAGGGAGCCAACACCGTGAAACACAGGTATGCGAAGGCGACGACCACCAGCGCCAGGGCAATCCAACCCGGGCGCAGCAGGAACGCGAGCCGTCGCATCAGCTGCTCTCTCGCTCCGCGAGTGTCTGGTCGACCCACTCGTGCAGGCCTGGCATCGCGGCCTCGATGACAGACAGCACATCCACGAAATCGTCGCGGCCGCCGTAATACGGGTCCTCGACATCCATGGCCGCCCGGCTGGCCCGCGGATCGAAGGACCGCAGCAGCCGCACGCGCTCGGGGTCGGCTCCCAGATGTAGCAGCATCCGGGAGTGGTTGCGTGCCAGGGCGATGATGAGATCGGCACTCAAATGATCGTCGTCTACCTGGGCCGCGCAGTGATCCGTCGGATAGCCGTATTCGGCCAGCACGCTGGTGGCGCGTTCGTCGGCGGGCTGTCCGGCATGCCAGTCCCCGGTACCGGCGCTGCTGACACGGACCCGATCGCCCAGGCCGCGTTCGGCGAGCTGATGCGCCAGCATCTTTTCGGCGATGGGGGAGCGGCAGATGTTGCCGGTGCACACGAAGGTGACGTGCAGCTCAGACATGAAGCTCCTCGCGCAACTCCTGCGGGGTGCCGACGCGCCCGATGATCCATTCGGCAAGTTCGCCGGGATCGCCGTCGAAATCCGTTGCTCCATAACCCCAGTCGACGATGACGGTGCCGATGCCGTGGGCGGCCGCGCCCTCCACATCGTGCACCCGATCGCCGACCATCACCACGCCGGTCGCCGGAACCTGATCCAGCTGGGACAGCGCGTGCGCGATCACATCGGCCTTGCTGGACCGCGCACCGTCCGGGCTCGCACCCGCGATCACCTGGAAAAACTCAGCAAGCCCGAAATGCTCCAGGATGCGTGCCGCGATCGGCTCGGACTTAGACGTAGCCACCACCATGGGCACCCCGGCATTGCGCAGCCCGGTCAACACGTCGTGGATGCCGTCGAACATCTCATTGACGGCCCATCCACGTTCGCCGTAGTCGGCGCGGTAGGCCGCAATCGCATCGTCGGCACGGTCGCCGAGGCCCATCGAGCCGAGGGTGATGTGCATGGGCGGTCCCACCACCCGCGACGCGATATCGCCGGTGGGTTCGGGGGCGCCGACATGGCTGAGCGCGTGACGGAAACTGGAGACGATCCCCGGTGCAGAATCGGTCAAGGTGCCGTCGAGATCGAAGATCACCAGCATCGGAGGAGCCACCCCCCTACATTAGTGTCGAGACATGACTGGGCCGCGAAAGGGAGTGCGCTACCACGGCGACCAGGCGCTGACACCCGGCGTCCTGGACTTCGCTGTGAACGTGCGCGCTGTTGCGCCGCCGCAGTGGCTGCGCGACCGTCTCGCATCCCGGCTCGATGACCTGGGCGGTTACCCGCGCCGGGCCGATGAGGAGCGCGCCATCGCGGCGATCGCCGAACGACATGGCCGAACAGTCGACGAGGTGTTGCTGTTGGCCGGCGCTGCCGAGGGCTTCGCGATGCTGCCTCGGTTGAACCCGCGACGGGCCGCGGTGTTCGCGCCGGGCTTCACCGAACCGGAAGCAGTCCTTGCCGAGGCGGGGGTCCCCATCGACCACGTGGTGTTGCCGTCACCCTTCGCTCTCGGGCCTCATCATGTCCCCGGCGAGGCCGACCTGGTGGTCATCGGGAACCCCACCAACCCGACCTCGATGCTGCACCGCCGCGCGGATCTGCTCGCGCTGGGTGGCCCCGGGCGAATCCTGGTGGTCGACGAGGCCTTCATGGATGCGGTGCCGGGTGAGCCGGAGTCGCTGGCCGGACACCGACTGCCCGGGCTTGTCGTGCTGCGCAGCCTCACCAAGACGTGGTCGCTCGCGGGATTGCGCGCCGGCTACGCCGTCGGTGATCCCGAGGTGCTGGGCAGGCTCGCGCATGGCCGTGCGCATTGGCCCTTGGGCACACTGCAACTCGAAGCCCTCTTCGCCTGCAATACCCCGGAAGCGATTGCACACGCCGCGCAGGACACGCAGCGTCTTGTCGAGACGCGCCGTGAGCAGGCGGACGCGCTGCGCGGCCTGGGACTGACGGTCGCCGATGGATCCGCACCGTTCCTACTGGTGGCCGTGCCCGATGCGGAGTTGATGCGAAAAGGGCTGGCGGTCAATAACATCGCTGTCCGCCGCTGCGACACCTTCGTGGGGCTCGACGGAGACTATCTGCGGGTGGCGGTGCGATCCGAATGGCCGGAGCTGGTGCAAGCGATGAAGGAGATTCTGTAGTGGGTGTGCGGCTCGCGGACATCATCGGCGTGCTCGATGCGGCGTATCCGCCCGCGCTCGCCGAATCGTGGGATTCGGTGGGTTTGGTCTGTGGTGATCCAGACCAGCAGATCGACGCGGTAACCGTCGCTGTTGATGCGACGGCATCGGTGCTCGACGAAATGGACAACACCGGTTCACATCTGCTGTTGGCACACCATCCGCTGCTACTGCGCGGTGTCGACACGGTGGCAGCCAGCACCCCCAAGGGCGCGTTGATTCATCGTCTCATCCGTTCCGGCGGTGCCTTGTTCACCGCGCACACCAACGCCGATTCGGCGAGCCCCGGTGTGTCCGACGCGCTGGCCGAAGCTCTTGGGCTGACGGTGACTTCGGTGCTGGCCCCGCAGTTCGCCGACTACGACAAATGGGTGGTGTTTGTGCCCACCGAGTCGGTAGATACGGTGCGCCGTGCCATGTTCGACGCGGGTGCCGGGCATATCGGCGCCTACTCCGACTGCTCCTGGCGCGTCACCGGCACCGGCCAGTTCCGGCCGCTTGAGGGTTCGGACCCCACCATCGGTGCGCACGGCGTGGTGGAGCAGGTTGTCGAGGACAGAGTGGAAATGGTGGCCCCGTCCCGGCTGCGCTGTGCCTTGTTCGCGGCTATCCACGCCGCACACCCCTACGAGGTGCCGGCTATCGACGTATTGCCCATGGCACCGGCCCCGGCGGGCACCGGTTTGGGACGCGTGGGTGTGCTTGCTGAACCAGAATCCTTACGTGACTTTGCATCCCGAGTAGGTGCCGCGCTGCCGGAAACTGTGTGGGGAACCCGTGCCGCCGGCGATCCGGACGCGTTGATCAAGACCGTCGCTGTCTGTGGTGGCGCCGGCGACTCGTTACTGAGCGCCGCCATCGGAGCCGGGGTCGACGCGTACGTCACGGCGGATCTGCGGCACCATCCCGCAGATGAGCACGCACGGGCAAGTAGCGTTGCACTCGTTGACGTGGCGCATTGGGCCAGTGAATTTCCGTGGTGCGCCCAGGCGGCGCGGGTGCTCGACACGGAGTTCGGGAAGAAGTTGACGACCAAGATCTCACCGATACGCACCGACCCGTGGACATTAGGAGTCAAGGCATGAAAGCCAATCCGGCACAACAACGTCTACTGGTAGACCTGGCATCGGTGGACGCCGAATTGACGCGCATCGCGCACCGGCGGGCCAATCCTCCGGAACGACAGGAACACGGCGAACTGCAGGCACAACAGCGGACCATCCTCGACGAGGTGGGCGCGCTCGGCATCGCCTTGGAGGACCTGGACGTACAGGTGGCCAAGCTGGACGCCGAAGTCACCGCTGTCCGTCAGCGGGAGGACCGTGACCGCTCGCTGTTGGCCTCAGGCAGCGTGAACCCGAAGGAACTCACCGATATTCAGCACGAGCTCGACACCCTTGAGCGTCGTCAATCCAGCCTGGAGGACTCGGAGCTGGAATTGATGGAGCGCCGTGAGGAGCTGCAGGCCCAACAGGCCTCGGCGCAGGCCAACGCCGACAAGCTCGCGGAGAGGGTGGCGGAGATCGAACGGATCCAGCGTGCGGTTGCCATCGACACCGACGCCGAGGAGAACCAGATTAGGCAGCGTCGTGACGGGCTGTCATCCTCTATCGACGGACCGCTGCTGGAAACCTATGAACGGCAGCGCCGTTCGGGGGGTGCGGGAGCGGGTCTGTTGCAAGGCAACAAGTGCGGCGCGTGCCGTATCGAGTTGGACCGCGGTGAGCTGGCCCGAATCTCCGCCGCCGATGTCGACGAGGTCCTGCGGTGCTCCGAGTGCAGCGCGATCCTGGTGCGCCCGTGAGAGTTCTCGTCGAAGCTGACGGTGGTTCGCGCGGTAACCCCGGATTGGCCGGATATGGCGCAGTGGTTTTCGCACCCGATCACGAGACGGTGTTGGGGGAGGCCTGCGAGGCGATCGGACACGCCACCAACAATGTGGCCGAATATCGCGGTCTGATAGCGGGATTGGCGGAGGCAGCACGCCTGGGCGCCACCGAAGTCAGCGTCTCCATGGACTCCAAACTTGTCGTCGAGCAGATGTCGGGCCGCTGGAAGGTCAAGCACCCCGACCTGATCACGCTGTATCAGCAGGCCGTCACCGCCGCGATGCAGTTCGAATCCGTCAGCTACCGGTGGATACCCCGGGAACGCAACAAGCATGCCGACCGGCTGGCCAATGAGGCGATGGACCGCGCGAGCGGCATCGAGCCCAAAGTGCCGAAGAAGCCGAAGGAACCCAAGGAGTCCAACGAAACCAAGGCTGCCGATGCCGCGCCGGGCTGGACGGGTGCGCGCGGCAAGCCCACTCGAATGCTGTTGCTGCGCCATGGCCAGACCGAACTGTCGGTGCAGCGCCGCTACTCGGGGCGTGGAAATCCCGAGTTGACCGCGCTGGGGCGTGAGCAGGCCGCGAACGCGGCGCGCTACCTGGCGAGCCGCGGCGGCATCGCCGCCGTCATCAGCTCTCCGTTGGGTCGTGCCAAGGAGACCGCTGCCGCGGCTGCCGACGCGCTGGGAGTTCCGTTGACCGTCGATGACGATCTGATCGAGACCGACTTCGGCAAGTGGGAGGGTTTGACGTTCTCGGAGGCCTCCGAGCGCGATCCGGAGCTGCACGCGCAGTGGCTCAGCGACACGTCGGTGACTCCGCCGGAAGGGGAGAGCTTCGACACCGTGCATCATCGAGTACGTCGTGCACGCAATCGGATCATCGCCGAGTACGGCGGCGCAACGGTCTTGGTGGTCTCTCATGTCACGCCGATCAAGACGCTGCTGCGTCTGGCGCTGGACGCCGGACCGAGCCTGCTGTATCGGCTACACCTTGATCTGGCATCGCTGAGCATCGCCGAGTTCTATTCAGATGGGCCGGCTTCGGTGCGACTCGTCAACGAGACCTCATACCTGACTTAGGCTGTCGCCATGGCTTCTCGTGATCACGGTGATCCGGGCGATGCGCCCACCATTGCCCCGCCCCTTGAAGACGTCGCCAACCCGGCCCGGCCCTCGGCCGCCGAGGAGGCCAGAACGGTCGCGGCGTCTACGAACACCGCGACGTTGGCCAGTTTGTCTGCCGACGGTGACCCGTGGGCCTCGTTGGTCACCTATGGGCTGCTGGGCGGAGCACCCGTGCTCTGCGTATCGCAGATGGCCGAACACGGACGCAATCTGATACGTGATGCCAGGGCCAGCCTGTCCATCGTGGCGCCCAACGCGCCCGAGGATCCGTTGGCCAACACCCGGATCACCCTCGCCGGGAAGGTGCGGCGGCCCGGCGCCGAGGAGTTGTCCGCGGCCCGCGAGGCGCATATCGCGGCAGTGCCCGCGGCGCGGTACTACATCGACTACAGCGATTTCGCCGTCTGGATTCTGGATGTCGAACGCGTGCGCTGGGTAGGCGGTTACGGCCGCATGGACTCGGCCAGTGGCGCCGATTACGACTCGGCCGCACCCGATCCGGTGTCGACGAAGGCAGCCGGCGCCGTCAGTCACCTCAACGACGACCACGGGCAGGCGCTGCTCGCGATGGCACAACGACTGGGTGGATACCCGGACGCCACGGAGGCTCGTTGTGAGGGAGCCGACCGGTACGGGTTGGACATCCGGGTGAACACACCGCGCGGTTGGTCCGTGACCCGAGTCGGCTACGTCAACCCCATCGACTCGCTGGACGAACTCCGGGGTGCGACCGTGCAACTGGCGCGGCTCTCGGCCCCGGGCGCATAGCGCGCGGAGGCTTCGATGTCCACCAATCAGCAAGATTGTGGATAACTCGCACTGCGGTCGAACGACTGTGGAGAACAACAGAAGTCGAGGCGTATCGAACTGATGTTCGAGTACCGTTGCTCATGTGTTTGAGAGTGATCCAGCTGTGCGTGCGGCGTGGCTCGTCGAACGAATCGCCGAGCTAGAGCGGGTGAAAGCCGCCGCTGCCGCGGAACAGGCCCACGCGGCGGTGCTGTTCGACCGTGCGCGCCGCGAAGAAGAGGCCGCTGCCGGTGTGCCACGACGACGCCAAGGGGCGGGCGTGGCCACCGAGATCGCCTTGGCGCGGCGAGATTCGCCGGCTCGTGGCGGTCGTCATCTCGGCTTGGCGAAGGCGCTCGTGAACGAAATGCCCCATACGCTTGCGGCGTTGGAGTGCGGAGCGCTGAATGAATGGCGCGCGACCATCCTGGTGCGTGAAACCGCTTACCTTGCCGTCGAAGATCGGCAGAAGATCGACGTCGAGATGTGCGCGGACTCGTCCCGTCTGCGGGGGATGGGCGATGCCCGCCTGACGGCGGAGGCGAAACGTCTGGCGTATCGACTCGATGCGGAAGCCGTGGTGCGCCGCGCGCGCCGGGCCGAGAACGAACGCCGAGTGTCCATCCGTCCGGCTCCCGACACCATGACGTACCTGACGGCTCTGCTCCCGGTGAAACAGGGTGTGGCGGTCTATGCGGCTCTCAAACGTGCCGCGGACGCATCGATGGATCCCGTTCGCGGCCAAGGGCAGATCATGGCAGACACCCTGGTGGAACGAGTGACCGGCGTACCGTCGGCCGAGGTGGTTCCCGTGGGCGTCAACATCACGATCTCCGATGAGGCGCTACTGGGCGGAGGTGTCGAACCCGCGACGATCGCAGGTCATGGGCCCGTCCCGGCCGCTGTTGCGCGCCGGCTCATATCGGATGCCGTCAGTGCCGGCGCGAAGGTTCTCGCGCGACGGCTGTACCGGCACTGCGGTACAGGCGCACTGGTCGGTGCGGAGTCGGGAAGTCGTTTGTTCCCCAAGGGATTAGCGGAGCTGATTGACCTGCGCGATCAGACCTGCCGGACGCCATACTGCGACGCCCGGATTCGGCACCACGACCATGTTGTGGGCAGCGCTCAGGGTGGGGCTACCTCACTCGAGAACGGTCAAGGCCTCTGCGAGCGTTGCAATTACGTGAAGGAGTCCCCGGGATGGAGACATACGGTCGCGATCACGACGCCGACGGGATCGGTCTATCACTCGACCGCCCCGCCGCTGCCGTGAGTAAACGGCCACAAGGCGAGAACAAATATGCCGACTATCGCGACCGGTGCGATGAACGGCAGCCAGGAGGAATGTCCCGCCGGTATGGCTGCCGCGAGCAATGCCACGCAGCCGAGGAGCAGTGCGGGGAGGATCTGGGACGGCCATCGCCGGGTATACGCGACCGACAGGCAAATCACGGCGGCCAGGCCGCAGATCATCGCGACTACTGGGGAAGTATCAGTGCGCGCCAAGATGCCGATCACCAGCAGCACGGCCACGACCACGCCCGCTTTCACGGGCGTCGTCCCACTCGCGGGCGCCGTGGCAGCAAGTGCATGGCGTGGTTCAGCCCGGAATCGTGGCTCCACCCGACCACGTCGACTCCCGTGACGGCGATATTTCGGTACATCCGTGAGCGTTCCAACCGCCACCAGCGGGCGACGATCGGATCAGGTTCTTCACGAAAGGGGGAGTGGTCGAGCACGTCGACGACCAGAACCGGGTGCCCGCGCCGCCGAAGATCGGTGAGTGCCAGCCCGAAATCGGCGTTCAGCAGGGTGGAAAATGCCACTACGATCGCGTTGGGCGGCATGGCGGCGCGCGGGGCAAGCGCACTACTGCTGTGCGAATGCCATTCTCCGGCATCGAGAATGGCGTCAAGCAGGCGATAGAACTGATGGCGACCGATATTCGGGGTAAGCCATCGCGGGGCACTGCCCAGCAAGACCACGCCCGCCCGGTCACCGCGCTGCAACACCGATTGCACCAGCTGGGCGGCGCCGCGTGCGGACCGCTCCGTCGCCACCGTCGCCGGCCCCGAGGGTTGAGGGTAGGTGTCAATCAGAACGACAACGTCGGCGGCTCGATCGGTGAGTCGGTCGGTGACGTGCAACTGGCCCCGCCGCGCACTGACCCGCCAATTGACCGTGCGCAGTGAGTCACCCGGGACATACTCGCGAATATCGGCGTACTCGACGCCGGGGCCGTGATGACGCGTGAGATGCGTGCCGATGCGGTCCGGAAGGTCGGCGGGCGGCAGCGTGATGTCCTGCGGATCTGCCAAGGGATATACCCGCAGCTCGGCCACGGGCAGAGTCACCGGAGCCCCGACCCACAGCCCGGAAACCGAGAGCGTCTGAACCTCAACCGCAAGGGTGTACCGGCCCCAGCGTTGCGCCGACACACGCATCGTCACCTGGCTGGGCGTTGTCGCCTTATCCACCTCGATCTGTAGACCGTCGACCGGCACCGCACGCAGCCGACGCACCACCGCCGGTTCGGCAGCCCCCGCCGACGCGGTGATTGTCACCGTCTCAGACTCCAAGCACCGTAACGTTTCTGACTCGTCGCGGACCCATACCCGCGCGGGTACGGGCCGTTTGGCTGCGCCGACGAGCACACCGATGAGCGGCGCCGCGAAAACGACCAGCTGCCACCTGCCCGTCACCATCGCCAGCGTCAACGCGATGCCGGCACATGCCGCCAGCACCGACACCAATGGAGATGCGCGCCAACTGGTCATCCCGACGCTCGCGGTACCGGTAGCCGGTGCAGCAGCTCGTCGACCACATGTGCACCGGTGATGCGGCGCACCCACATCTCGGGGCGCAGACTGATCCGGTGCGCCACCGCGGGCACCGCAAGCGCCTTGACGTCCTCAGGTATCACAAAGTCGCGGCCCAGCAGCATGGCGCGGGCCCGCGACATCTGCACCAGATCCAGCTCGGCGCGCGGACTGGCGCCCACCTCGACATGTGAGTGCGTGCGCGTCGCGGCGGCCAGCGCGACAATGTAACGAAGCACGTCCGGATGCACCGAAACGTGCTCCACGGCTTCCCGCATCATGACAAGGTCTTCGGCGGCGATCACCTGTGAGACCGTCGGCTGTGCCGATCCCCGGCTCAATCGACGCTGCAGCATCTCGATCTCGAGATCCTCGCTGAGGTATCCCAATTGCAGCCGGATCGCGAATCGGTCCAGCTGCGCCTCCGGCAGCGGATAGGTTCCCTCGTACTCGATGGGATTGTCCGTTGCCAGCACCACGAAAGGTGCTGGCAGTCGGCGAGTTTCACCGTCGATGCTGACCTGACCCTCCGCCATGGCCTCCAACAGTGCCGATTGCGTCTTCGGTGGGGTTCGGTTGATCTCGTCCGCCAGCAGGAGATTCGTGAAGATCGGTCCGGTCCGAAACTCGAACCGCCCGGATGACATGTCGTAGATCGTGGAGCCCAGCAGATCCGCAGGCAGCAGATCGGGAGTGAATTGCACCCGGGCGAATTCGAGTCCCAGCGCGGCCGCGAACGACCGGGCGATCAGCGTCTTGCCCAGGCCCGGCAGATCTTCGATGAGGACATGCCCGCGCGCGAGGATTGTCAGCAGAATCAGTTGCAACGCATCGCGTTTCCCGACTACTACCCGCTCGATCTCGGTCAGCACTGCATCCGCGTGCTGGGTCGCGACGGAAACCGGAAGTGTCGTCACATCTGCTCCAAGCGTTCGAGTATCGATTGCAATACCGCACGGCCGGGGGCCGGCTCGGCGCGGTCAACATGCGAGGCGCCGTTCGGATCGACCCAACGCCACAACTCGGGGCCAAACGTCACGCGGCCGGTCTCGGCAAGTGCGGCGCGATCTTTCGACTGTCGATGACCCGCCGCCATCGCGAAGTCGGCCGCGATCAACGGGCGCAGGTGCCGATCCCAGTCGCCGCGGGTCCGCTCGGCCCAGCTGATCCTCGCCTCGGCCCGTGCTAGCCATCGGTACAAGGTCTCGTCGGCCGCAAGACTGGCCGAAGGCAACGGCTTAGGCCCAGGCGCACTGTGCAGCTGCCTCCAGAGCAGATAGAGAGCGACGGCAACCACCGCGCCGGTGATCGCAAGAGTGTGCGCGCGCAGTGGGCTGGCAGCCACACATGCCTCGGCCACGATCACCATCAGCAGTACAGCGGTCGCGAGCCACTTCATGGCCTACTCCGCAGGTCGTCCAACACGGTCTGTAGCCATCGCACCGCGGATTCCCGATCGGTCTGCGTCATCCGGTGCGGGCTGAATCGGGCCTCCGAAAAGAGCGAGACAAGCTGAGTGCCGGCCTGCGATTGCAGGGCACCAAGATGGACCGCTCGCTGCAGGACTTCTGACGGGGTATCCGAGGCAAGTGGTGCTGCCTCGGGCGCGGCGGTGAGCCCCTGCTCCATGGCCGCGTAGCAGGCGATGATGGATGCGCGCGGATCGCGCCCCGGTTCGGCCACCTCTGCGAGACCGAGTTCAACGAGGTGGGCCAGGGATCCCGGTGTGGCATCGGCGGCCCCGGATTCCCCGGGAGGATCGCCGTCGGCATCCACGGTGTCCGGGTCATTGCGTCGCAATACGAAAACCATGACAGCGATACCGATCAACACCACGCCCAGGATCACCATGGGCATTCCGGGCTCGTCCCGTTCCGGCACATCACCGGGTGCCTTGCGCGTCGGGGCGTCCGCGGGCCGGCTTGGCGCGGAAGTGCCGGGAACGGATTCGCGCACCGGAGGATTACCGGTCGGCCTGCTCAGATAGAGGGACATCCACACCGCCCCCACTAAGACAAGCGCACTGGCGGCCGCAATGAGGGCCTCGCGCCGAGTCAAACC
The DNA here is from genome assembly GCF_001632805.1 of Mycobacteroides chelonae CCUG 47445. Taxonomy (NCBI): domain Bacteria; kingdom Bacillati; phylum Actinomycetota; class Actinomycetes; order Mycobacteriales; family Mycobacteriaceae; genus Mycobacteroides; species Mycobacteroides chelonae. Next base: position 1,953,250 of record NZ_CP007220.1, read on the forward strand.
CCGAAACCGTAAATACGACGGGCTCTCGGTCGGCACCGGCATGCCGGGGCGGCGCCTGCGCAAGCTCAACAAGATAAGTATGGCTGCGACACCACATAACAAGAGCTGCAACGCTATTGAGCGTGGCTCATCGCGAGGTTCCTCGGGCCGGGGGAGCACCTTCGTGTCCGGCGGCAGGTAGCTGCGCAGTGCGACAACCGATAGCGCGACCAGGACGATGAGCCCGCTCGCTCGCAAGAACAGTCTGTTGTCACTGTTCATGCCTCATCGTCACATGTAGAGGGCTGTTCGCGTCAGCAGACGGTCACGAATAGGTGCCCTCGGGAATGAGGTTCGTAATGCAGAAGGGGTGACCGGCCGGGTCGATCAGCACCCGCCATCCGCCCGGATTCGGCTGGGTTTCGGCCTTGGTCGCGCCGAGCCCCAGAATGCGTGCCTCTTCGGCATCCAGATCTGCTGCCGCCAGTTCGAGATGCAGTTGTTTCGGGACAGCCCCGGCCGGCCAGTCCGGCACGCGATGGTCTGCCACGCGCTGAAAGGTCAACAGCACGGCGGCGCCCTTCACCGCGACGAACTCCTCGCTTTCGAACAGGATCTCCAGGTCAAGGACCTGCTGGTAGAACCGGGCCAGCGCCGCCGGATCTGTGCAGTCGATCGATATCGCGCCTAGTCGAGCCGTTGTCGTCATGGTGGTGAGCTTGTCACGAGTACGATGACCGCGCGGACGAGTTGGCCGGGCGGCCGCGAGCCACGGGAGAAATCCCGCGGCCCGAGGAAAGTCCGGACTTCACAGAGCAGGGTGATTGCTAACGGCAATCCGAGGTGACTCGCGGGACAGTGCCACAGAAAACAGACCGCCACCCGCAAGGGTGGTAAGGGTGAAACGGTGCGGTAAGAGCGCACCAGCGGACCGGGTGACCGGTTCGGCTCGGTAAACCCCACCCGAAGCAAGGCCAAAAGGTTGTGCTTGCACAGCTGCGGAAGTGTTCGAGGGCTGCTCGCCCGAGCTTCCGGGTAGGCCGCTTGAGGTACCCGGCGACGGTGTGCCCAGATGGATGGTCGCCGCTGCGCGGCCGCGGCTAGCCCGCGGCTGTGCGGAACAGGATCCGGCTTACAGGCCAACTCGCCCGCCTCTTAGCCTGGATTACTCTGGCGTGGTGACGTTGAAGCGGCTGGTTGCCCGCGACCTCGGCTTCGACGGCATTCGTGCCGAGTTCGCGCTCCCCGCCGAATTCGGCCCCGGCGCGCAGCGCGACGCCGCCCAGGCCGTCGACCGTCACCACACCGAGCGCATCGACCGCACCGATCTGGAGCTGGTCACCATCGACCCACCCGGAGCGCGCGATCTGGATCAGGCCCTGCACCTGGAACGCACCGCCGACGGATATCTCCTGCATTACGCCATCGCCGATGTGGCCGCGCAGATCGAGCCCGGCAGCGCGCTGGACATCGAGGCGCGACAGCGCGGCGAGACCATCTACCTGCCGGATGGCTCGGTGCCGCTGCACCCGTTGGTGTTCTCCGAAGGCTCGGCGAGCCTGCTACCCAACGAGATTCGGCCTGCCGCCTTGTGGCGCATCGAAACCGATGCCGCTGCCAATCCGATCAGCTGGAGCGTCCAACGCGCCCTGGTGAAATCCGTGCGACAGCTGACCTACCGGGAGGCCCAGGACGCGGCCGACGCCGGCAATCCGCACCCCTCGATTGCCCTGCTCCCTGAGTTCGGCCGTAAGAGAAGGGACCTCGGTCTCGCGCGGGGTGCCATCGAGCTGAATCTGCCCGCACAGGAAGTGGTGCGCGGCCCCAGCGGCGACTGGGAGCTGGCGATCGAGGCGCGCACCGACACCGATGGCTGGAACGCGCAGATATCGCTGCTCACCGGGATCTGCGCGGCGCAGATCATGCTCGACGGCGGCATCGGCATGCTGCGTACGCTGCCGCCCGCAGACGGCGACGTACGCCGGTGGATGCGTCGCACCGCCGAGGCGCTGGGGCTGCCCTGGACAAACGACACCCCGATCGGGGCCCAGCTGGCCGCACTTGATCCCTGTGCCACAACAACATTGGCGATGATGACACAGGCCACCACGCTCCTGCGGGGCGCTTCCTATCTGGTGTTCGACGGAAACCGGCCGGACGATCAGGCCGCGGGACATGCGGGCATCGCTGCCCCCTACGCGCACGTGACCGCACCGCTGCGACGGCTGGGGGACCGGTTCGTCACCGAAATCTGCCTGGCACTGTCGGCCGACTCGCCGGTGCCGCAGTGGGCGCGCGAGGCTCTGTCGGATGTCAGATCATCGCTGCTGACCTCGAATACGCTGGCCAACAAGGTGGAACAGGCGTGCGTGGATCTCACCGAGGCCACCGTGCTTGCTCCGCAGAAGGGGCAGACCTTCGATTCGGCGGTGCTACGAGGTGCCGAAAAGAAACGATTCGCAGAGGTCTTCGTGACCGATCCGCCCATCCTCGCCCGCTGCCAGGGAGATCCGCCCGAGGGGCAGCGCGCGAAACTCACCCTGCGTGAAGCAGATCCGGACACCCGGACCGTGCTGTTCGGCTTCCCGGCAGAGGGCAGCTGATCACTTTTTGTGACGCACGGCCTTGCGGAGGGCCTTGAGCGTTGCCTCCACCTGATGGCGTGCGGTCTCGGCGGCATCGTGCTCGCGCTGGTACAGCACCCCGTAAGTGAAGGTGTCCTCGCCGGCGGCGTGCGCCTCGTTGGCCTGCGTGGCGAGATAGGCGCGACTCACCGTGCTGTCCTGATGCTCACCCAGTAGTTCCTGAATATCCTTGGCCGCCTGGGAGACTCGCTTGGCGCCCTCTGCGCTGGCCACATAGCGCAACCGTTTGGCCGACTTGCGGATGCGATGCAGGGCCTCGTCGCGGTACTCGCCCTCGGCGCGCGCGGCCGCCCGCGCCGCCCGGCGCACCTTGCGGTACGCGGCATCGAGCGTTCCGCCCTCGTCCGAGTGATGAGTGTCTGATGCCGGTCCGGCGGAGGTGACCAACGCGTCCAGGGAATCGAGCAGCCGGAAGTAGCGATGACTGCGCATCGCCGCCAACGACCGGCGCAACCCGTTGTCGTAGTTATGCCTGGCGGCGTCTACCAATCGTTCGTGTACCGGGCCGCGGATGAGTGTTTCGGGAAGCTCGGAGAGTGCCGCGTCATATCGCTGCGCGAGTACCTCTGCGTCGCGCGCCACCCCGAGAATGTTGGCGAGCAGGCGGAGCTCATCGAGCGCCTCGGGATTAGCGTCCAGACCGAAGCGCTCGGGATTGGACTGCAGGAGGCTGCGGATGCGCCGGATGGTGACCCGCATCTGGTGCACCGAATCGTCGGTGTCCACCCGTACCGCACGGTCCCAGCCGAGCAGCTGATCCAGTTGTTCGAGCAGTGCGCGCTGGATCGAGTCCGTGCCCTTCCGCTCCCGTTTGGGCACGTCAAGAACGCGAGCCAACTTTGATCCGTGCCCGGCAGGGGCCGCCCCGGCATCCAGTAGACGTGCGGTGACCCTGTCGAACAGTGTGGAGTCGCCGAACTCCGACAGCTCGAGCTCCCATTCGCGCCAGCTCTGCTCGGAGTCTTCCTCCGCACCCGTCAGCCGCGCGGCGGTCACGTGGTCATCGCAGAATTCGGCGAGCTGCTCGCCCTGAGCACCGATCAGCTGGGAGACGGTGCGCACGGTGCTGATGCGGGCGACCGGTGCGAGCTCGTCCTCGCGCACGACCGCGAGCACGGTGTCCCGCAGCTCTTCCGGCACGGCGTCATCGCCTTCATTCAGGGGGAGACGCAGCTCTGTTCGGGTGTCCGGTCCGGCGGGCAATTTCAGATGCCATCCGGCGTCGGTGCCGCCGGTACGGCGTCGCAAGGTGATCCGGTGCTGAGCCAGCCGCTGATCGGAGGTGTCAAAGTACACAGCGTCCAAATTTTGCTGGGGCTGCAGCTCGACCCGCGCGACGGCGGAAATTCCGTCGAATGAGGGACTGATGGTCGCGTCGGTGACGTCGAACTTCCGCTCGACCTCGACGTGTTGAGATGGCATGAGAGGTGTGCCCTGACGGTCGAAGGGACGGGGTGCTCAGCGTGTGCGGGCGAGGCGAGTATGCGACACGGTGCCACATTCAGGTAAACAATGGTCACGAGTCGTCACGGGGTAATCTAAGATTCTCTTAGGGTTCTCATAAGGTCGGGGTATCAGATTTGGGAAGCGATATTCGTTTAGCACCGCGTGTGGTGCCGGGTGTCAGTGTTGCCTGGTCGGTATTGTCCCCCTTATGGGCCGCCAGTCGTGTTCACAGCTAGACCGAGGTCACCATGAAGTTACGCGTTGAGGAGTACTTGGACGGCAAAGGTGCTATCACCTTGCCAGACGGTTACACCGTCAACTACTACCTTGAGCGTGCCGTCGAACAGCTGGGCGACACATTCGCGTACCGATACCTGGACTTCAATGCGAACTCCGATGGCGAACCCAACGATCTCAACTGGACACAGCTTGGCCAGCGCTCGCAGGCCGTAGCGGCACGGCTGCAGCAAGTCACCAAGCCTGGGGATCGCGTCGCGATCCTCGCCCCTCAGGGCATCGACTATGTGATCGGTTTCTATGCCGCCATCGAGGCCGGCAACATTGCGGTCCCGTTGTTTGCTCCGGAACTTCCTGGCCACTCCGAGCGGCTCGATTCGGTGCTTACCGATGCGCAGCCGACGGTGGTGCTGACCAACAATGCCGCCGCGGAATCGGTCAGCCGATTCGTACGCGGGCTGCCTCGGGAACGGCGCCCCCGCGTGGTCGCGGTCGACAGCGTCCCCGATTCGGTGGCCGCGACCTACGTCAAGGTCACACCGGATACCGATGACATCGCATACCTGCAGTACACGTCCGGATCCACCCGGGTTCCCGCCGGTGTGGAGATCACACACCGTGCGGTGATGACCAACGTTCTGCAGATGATCATCTCGGTCGGCCTGGATGACAGCATCCGCAGTGTCAGCTGGCTGCCCCTGTACCACGACATGGGCCTGCTGATGATCCTGTTCCCGCTGTGCGGCGGCCGGATCACGCTGATGTCCCCGGTGTCGTTCGTGCGGCGTCCCGGACGGTGGATCAAGGAACTTGCCGCCGAGGCGCACCTGGGCCGAACCTTCGCCGCCGCACCGAACTTCGCCTTCGAGCTGGCCGCCGAGCGTGGTCTGCCCAAGGACAACGAGGAACTCGACCTGAGCAACGTCGCGGGCCTGATCAACGGATCCGAGCCGGTGAGCATCTCCTCGATCCGCAAGTTCAACGACGCCTTCGGCCCCTACGGGCTGCCGCCGACGACCATCAAGCCCTCCTACGGCATGGCCGAGGCGACGCTGTTCGTTTCCACCATTCCCTCCGACGCCGAAGCCTCGGTGGTGTACCTGGACCGCAGGGAGCTGGGCAACGGGCGTGCCGTCCGGGTCGAGTCCGACGATGAGCATGCGGTTCCGCAGGTGTCCTGCGGCAAGATTTCGCGCAGCCAGTGGGCGGTGATCGTCAACCCCAATGCCGACACCGAGCTGGTCGACGGCGAGGTCGGTGAGATCTGGCTGCACGGTGACAACATCGGCCGCGGCTACTGGGGCAGGCCCAAGGAAACCGACTTCTCGTTCCGTAACAAGCTGCAGGCCCGACTCGACCAAGGCAGCCATGCCACCGGCACCGAGCCCGGCGCTACCTGGTTCCGCACCGGAGACCTCGGTGTGTACCTCGACGGTGAGCTGTACATCACCGGACGGGTCAAAGACCTGGTCATCATCGATGGCCGCAACCACTACCCGCAGGACATCGAGGCCACCGTCGAGGAAGCGTCACCCGCGGTGCGACACGGTTTTGTGGCGGCGTTTTCGGCGCCCGCGAACGAGCTGCCCCCCGGCGTCGACCAGGGCAATGGCACGGGGGAGCGGTTGGTCATCGTGGCCGAGCGCGCGGCCGGCGCGGGCCGCGCGGCACCGGAGCCCATCGTCGATGCCATTCGCGCGGCTGTCTCACGGCGGCACAACCTGCCCATCGCGGACATCCAGCTGGTTCAGGCAGGCGCTATACCGCGTACCACCAGCGGAAAGCTCGCACGCCGAGCCTGCCGCCAGGAGTACCTGGACAACAAACTCGGCGTGCGCGCCTAGCTTGGCGTGATCTGTCAGTAGCTGTGCTCGGGAGCGGGGAACACCCCGCGCGCCACCTCATCGGCATACTGCTCGGCGGCCTTGCGCAATTCCGCGCCGACCTGGCCGAACTGCTTGACGAACTTGGCGGTCTTGCCGCTGGTCATACCGGCCATGTCCTGCCACACCAGGACCTGGGCGTCGCATTCGCGGCCCGCGCCGATGCCGACGGTCGGGATGGTGAGCTTGCCGGTGATCTGTGTTGCCAGCTCGGCGGGCACCATCTCCATCACCACGGCGATGGCTCCGGCTTCCTGTACCGCGATGGCATCGTGAATGAGCTGTGCAGCGGCGTCGTCGCGGCCCTGAACCCGGTATCCGCCAAGGCCGTTCACGCTCTGCGGGGTAAAACCGATGTGTGCCACCACCGGAATCCCGGCGGCGGTCAGTGTCGCGATCTGCTCGGCAACGCGTTCTCCGCCTTCGAGTTTCACCGCGTGCGCGCCGGCTTCCTTCATGAATCGGGTCGCGCTCGCCAGGGCCTGGGCGGCCCCGCCCTCGTACGAGCCGAAGGGTAGGTCGGCGACCACCAGTGCCTCCGTCGCGCCGCGAACCACGCCGCGTACCAACGGAATCAGTTCGTCGATGGTGATCGGCACGGTGGTGTCGTATCCATAGACCACATTCGCGGCCGAATCCCCGACCAGCAGAACGGGAATCCCGGCCTCGTTGAAAATCCGTGCGGTCGAGTAGTCGTACGCGGTGAGCATCGACCACTTGTGGCCCTCGGCCTTCCACTTCTGCAAGTGGTGCACGCGGGTCTTGGTGCGAGGCTTCTGGGAAGTCTCGGAAGCAGCGCCATACAAGGCAGATTCAGACATCAGCGTCTCTTTCGGTCGTCTCCTCAAGGCCCATCCGGGTCCCTGGGTTTCTAACGATCTTCAGTCTGCCACCGGGCGGCGAGGAGATGAATAACTGAGCGGGTGGACTTGGTCACACCTGAGGTCGCAGCATTCGGGCACGAGGGGCCACCAGCTCGCCTAACATCGGCCGCATGCAGCGGCTTTCCGGACTTGACGCCAGTTTTCTCTATCTCGAAACACCGACTCAGCCGATGCACGTGTGCGGCGTACTGGAATTAGACACCACGACCATTCCCGGTGGCTACTCGTTCGAGAAACTGCGAGCGAAGCTCATTGAACGGGTCGAGGGCATCTCCTCATTCACCGAGAAGCTCGCCGACAGCCGCCTGAACCTGGACCACCCGGTGTGGGTCGACGACGACGACTTCGACATCGATCGGCACCTGCACCACGTCGGTCTGCCCGCGCCCGGCGGCAAGGCCGAGATCTCCGATATGTGTGGGCATATCGCGTCATTGCCCTTGGACCGTGCCCGGCCGCTCTGGGAAATGTGGGTCATAGAAACCGGCGACACCAATCGGCTCGTGGTCATGACCAAGATGCATCACGCCTCCGTCGACGGCGTCACCGGCGCCAACCTGATGTCGGCGCTGTGCGGTCTGGAACCCGATGCCCAGGCGCCCGAACCCGCGCCGGGGGTCGGCGGCGCCAACAGCCTCGAGATCGCGATCACCGGCGCTATCAAGTGGGCGTCGCGGCCGCTGAAGTTCGCCAAGCTGCTGCCCTCCACCATCGGAGTCATCCCGGCCTGGCTGGAACGCTCCAAACGCGGCGAGGCCATGACGGCACCGTTCTCGGCGCCGCGCACCTCGTTCAACTCCACGATCACCAGCCGCCGCAACGTCGGCTACGCCCAACTGGATCTGGAGGACGTCCGCGCGGTCAAGAACCACTTCGGCGTCAAGGTCAACGATGTCGTGATGGCCATCTGCGCCGGTGCACTGCGCAAGTATCTGGACGACCGCGGAGAGCTCCCGGACAGCTCGCTGGTGGCCATGGTTCCGGTGTCGGTGCACGAGAAGTCCGACCGCCCGGGCCGCAACCAGGTGTCGGGGATGTTCTCCCGCCTGGAGACCAATGTGGACGACCCGGTGGAGCGCCTCAACGCGATCTCCGATGCCAACACGGTGGCCAAGGAGCACACCGCGGTACTGGGCGCGACGCTGCTGCAGGACTGGAGCCAGTTCGCGGCACCCGCCGTGTTCGGCACCGCGATGCGTGTCTACTCGCGCATCCGGCTGGCCGACCGGCATCCGGTGATCCACAACCTGGTGGTCTCCAACGTGCCGGGACCCCAAGTGCCGCTGTACTTCTTGGGTGCTCAGGTGGTCGGCATGTATCCCTTGGGTCCGATCTTCCACGGTGCCGCACTGACCGTCACGGTGATGTCGCTGGACGGGAAACTCAACGTCGGCCTGATTTCCTGCCCCGATCTGATGCCCGACCTTTCCACCCTGACGGACGATTTCGGCGTGGCGCTCGAGGAGCTGAAGGCTCGGATCTAGTCTCTTCTGGCACCATGGCTGAATGATGTTTCGTGGTCGGCGGGTTGCTGCCGTATTGGCTCTTGCCTCGGTAGTAGCCGTCGTCTCTGGTTGTGTGCGGTCAGTCGAAGGTCAGGCGATGGCGGCTCAGCCGTCGGAAACCACCCTCAGTTGGGGGGACTGTGACGGCTTCACGCCGGAAAACACCACGGTGCCGGCGAGCACCGTGTGCTCGGAACTCGAGGTGCCCGTCGACTACGCCAAGCCGGACGGGGCGAAGGCGCGGCTGGCGATCATCAAGTACCCGGCCAAGGGCAAGCGCATCGGCTCGCTGCTGATGAACCCGGGTGGGCCCGGCCAGTCGGGCATCGAGGCCGCGACCGCCATCGTCAAGCAGGTACCCAAGGACATCCGCGACAGCTTCGACTTCATCGGATTCGATCCGCGTGGAGTCGGGTCGTCCACGCCGGCCGTCGAATGCAACTCCGACCAGGACGTGGATCGCCTGCGCGCGCAGAACGACACCGACTACAGCCCCGAGGGCGTCGCGCGCATGGAGCAGGACTCCAAGGACTTCGTGAAGCGCTGCGTCGACAAGGTGGGGCTGGAGTTCCTCGCCAATGTCGGCACCGTGAACGTCGCCAAGGATATGGACCGGCTCCGCGCCGCCCTCGGCGACGAGAAGCTGACCTACCTGGGCTACTCGTACGGCACCCGGATCGGCACCACATATGCCGAGCAGTTCCCGCAGAACGTGCGGGCACTCATCCTCGACGGGGTGATCGATCCCAACGCCGATCCCACCCAGGCCGATATCGACCAGATCGCCGGATTCCAAAAGGCTTTCGACAACTACGCGGCCGACTGCGCCAAGAGCCCGAGCTGCCCGCTGGGTACCGACCCCGCGCAGGCGACCGCGCGCTATCGGGCGATGATCGATCCGCTGGTGGATCACCCGGCCAAGACCAAGGACGGCCGCGGTCTGTCCCACGGCGACGCCATCATCGGAACCATCATGGTGATGTACTCACCCACGTTGTGGGAGGCGTTCACCAAGGCGCTGCGTCAGCTCAGCGAGGGCTCGGGCGACATCCTGCAGCTGCTCGCCGACGCGTACATGAAGCGCGATGAAGAGGGGCACTACAGCCACGCGCAGGACGCGCAGATCGCCATCAACTGTGTCGACGAGCCGCCGGAGACCGACCGTGCCAAGGCCGTCGAGAAGGACCGCCGCATCCGCGAGGTGGCACCGTTCCAGGACTATGGCCAATTCACCGGGAACGCACCGCTGGGAGTGTGCGCGTTCTGGCCGGTACCGCCGACGAGCAAGCCGCACCCCATCAACGTGCCCGGTCTGCCCAAACTGCTGGTGGTCTCCACCACCTTCGATCCGGCAACCCCGTACCAGGCAGGCGTTGAGCTGGCCAAACAGCTCGGCGGGGGCCTGCTGACCTACGAGGGGACCAAGCACACCATCGTGTTTGACGGGAACCAGTGCGTCGACAAAGCGGCGGAGACATATCTCATCAAGGTCACGACTCCGGCTGAAGGCGCCCGCTGCTGATCCCTTTTGGCGTCCGACATGGCACGATGTGGCCCATGATGCGGATGCGCCGGGCGTTGCCGGTGATTCTTTTGGTGTTCTCGGCTGCGTTCTCGGTGGGCCCCGTCATGCCGGCGGCCGCCGCACCGCTGCCGGCGCCGAGCCCGTCGCTGCAGGCGTTCTACGACCAGAAGGTGGTCTGGGGCGGCTGCGACGGCTTCGTCAGCGACACCAGCCGCATCCCGACAGCGCGGTGCGCCAAGGTGAAGGTGCCCGTCAGCTACGACAAGCTGATGGGCGCGGTCGCCGAGCTGGCCGTGCTCAAGGTGCCCGCCACCGGCAAGCGCATCGGCGCACTGCTGGTCAACCCCGGCGGTCCCGGGGGATCGGGCGTGGACCTGGCGGCCGGTATGGGCGCCAAGCTCGGTGACGCCGCGATCGGGCAGAGCTTCGACATCGTCGGATTCGACCCACGCGGTGTCGGCGGCTCGACACCGACCCTGCGGTGCCGCACCGATGCCGAATTCGATGCCTTCCGCAAGGAACCGCTGGCCGACTACAGCCAGGCCGGAGTCGCTCACATCGAGGACGTGTACCGCCAATACGTCAACGAATGCGCGCAGCGGATGGGGCTGGACTTTCTCGCCAACGCCGGAACCGCCTCGGCGGCAAGGGATATGGACATCGTCAGGGCGGCAGTCGGCGACAGCAAGCTGAACTACCTGGGCTACTCCTATGGCACCGAGCTGGGCACCCAGTACGCCGAGTACTTCCCGCAGAATGTGCGCACGATGGTCCTGGACGGTGCGATCGACCCGACCATCGACCCCGTGGAGTCCAACGTGCGGCAGATGACCGGATTCCAGGTGGCGTTCAACGACTACGCCGCCGACTGCGCCAAGGATCCCAAGTGCCCGTTGGGGACCGACCCCTCGCAGGCCGTGAAGCGTTTCCACCAGCTGATCGATCCATTGGTGGCCAAGCCCGCGAAGACCAATGACCCACGCGGCCTGAGTTACCAGGACGCCATCACCGGCACCATCCAGGCGATGTACACGCCGCGGTACTGGAAGTACCTGACCTCCGGGCTGGCGGGACTGGTCGACGGCAGCGGACCCGATGACTTGCTGTGGCTGGCCGACCAGTACCAGGAGCGTGACGACCAGGGGCGCTACGACAACCTGCAGGACGCCTTCAACTCGATTCGGTGCGTGGACGGGCCGACCCCGAGGGATTCCGCGCCCTGGGTGGCCGCCGACAAACGACTGCGCGAACAGGCGCCGTTCTCGAGCTACGGCACCTTCACCGGATACGCCCCCCGTGATCTGTGCGCCTTCTGGCCGGTAGCGCCGACCTCATCCCCGCACACCCCGTCGACTCCCGGACTGCCGCCGGTGGTGGTCATCTCCACGACCCACGACCCGGCCACCCCCTATGAGGCGGGAGTGGCACTGGCACAGCAATTGAACGGATCGCTCATCAGCTACGAGGGCACCCAGCACACCGTCGCGTTCAACGGCGAGGCATGCGTCGACGAAGCCGTCACGCGCTACTTCGTGGACGACATCGTGCCCCCCAAGGACCTGCGGTGCTGAGCATCCGTGCTCGTCTAGGCCGGATGTAATAGCCTCTGACCATGGATCGTCAGAAGGAATTCGTGCTGCGCACGCTGGAAGAACGAGATATCCGTTTCGTCCGGCTGTGGTTTACCGATGTGCTCGGTTACCTCAAGAGCGTGTCGATCGCACCCGCCGAACTCGAGGGCGCGTTCGAGGAGGGCATCGGCTTCGACGGTTCGTCCATCGAGGGCTTCGCCCGCGTCTCCGAGTCGGACACCGTCGCGCACCCCGATCCGTCGACGTTCCAGGTGCTGCCCTGGACCACCAGCGCCGGTAAGCACCACTCGGCACGCATGTTCTGCGATATCAAGCTGCCGGACGGATCGCCGTCCTGGTCGGACCCGCGGCATGTGCTGCGCCGCCAGCTCGCCAAGGCAAGCGATTTGGGCTTCTCCTGCTACGTGCACCCGGAGATCGAGTTCTTCCTGCTGAAGAACATGCCCGATGACGGCTCGGCGCCCATCCCGGCCGATGACGCCGGATACTTCGACCAGGCCGTGCACGAGGCGGCACCGAACTTCCGGCGCCACGCCATCGATGCGCTCGAATCCATGGGCATCTCCGTGGAATTCAGCCACCACGAGGGCGCGCCCGGCCAGCAGGAGATCGACCTGCGCTACGCAGACGCGCTGTCCATGGCCGACAACGTGATGACCTTCCGCAACGTGGTCAAGGAAGTGGCGATCATCGACGGCGTGCATGCCACCTTCATGCCCAAGCCGTTCAGCGATCACCCCGGCAGCGCGATGCACACCCACATGAGCCTGTTCGAGGGCGATACCAACGCCTTCCACAACCCCGACGACCCGCTGCAGCTGTCCACCGTCGGAAAGTCGTTCATCGCCGGAATCCTGGAGCACGCCAACGAGATCAGTGCCGTTACCAACCAGTGGGTGAACTCCTACAAGCGGCTGGTGCAGGGCGGCGAGGCCCCGACGGCGGCATCCTGGGGCGCGGCCAACCGCTCGGCGCTGGTCCGGGTGCCGATGTACACGCCCAATAAGTCGTCCTCACGCCGCATCGAGGTGCGCAGCCCCGACTCGGCCTGCAACCCGTACCTGACCTACGCGGTGCTGCTGGCCGCCGGACTGCGTGGCGTGGAGCAGGGCTACACGCTGGGGCCCGAGGCCGAGGACGATGTCTGGGGCCTGACCCGCGCCGAGCGTCAAGCCATGGGCTACAAGGAATTGCCCAGCACCCTGGAGAACGCGCTCATTGCCATGGAGCGCTCCGAGCTGGTGGCAGAAGCCTTGGGGGAGCATGTCTTCGACTTCTTCCTCCGTAACAAGCGGGCCGAGTGGGCGCGTTACCGAAGCAATGTGACCCCGTTCGAGCTGCGGGCCTACTTGGGTCTCTGAGGTGACCCGGGCCTCCACCGAGCGTTCGAAGGTTCCCAGTGTCGGGCGGCTGGGGCTCGTCGACGCGCGGGCCGCGTCTCTGCTCGAAGAGCTGGGTTGGACCACCGAGGCACACGTCCCGTTGCTGTGGTCGTTGTCGAGGTCGCCCGACGCGGATGCCGCGCTGCTGACCCTGATCCGGCTGCACGAGGAGATGGGCGCCGACTGGGCCGCGTTGGACCGGGAGCTCAGCGCGGATACCGCCCTGCGCGGGCGGTTGCTCTCGGTGATCGGGTCATCGCTGGCGCTCGGCGATCACCTGGTAGCCCATCCCGCCCGTTGGCGGCTGTTGGTTGGGGATATCGAGCTTGAGTCCAAAGAGGCTCTGCAAGAACGATTCTTGACGGCTGTTGGCGCGGCAAGAGGCCGTGCCTCGGTATCCGAGGGCGCCGCGATCTCGGCGTTGCGCGACGCGTACCGAGATCGGCTGCTGGTGCTCGCCGCACTCGATCTGGCCGCCACCGTGGAGAACGAACCGGTGCTGCCGTTCCCTGTGGTGGGCCAGCACCTGTCGGATCTGGCCGATGCCGCGCTGACGGCGGCACTGTCTGTCGCGGTATCGCTGGTGGTCCCGGAGGGGCAGGACCCGCCCCGGATCGCGGTCATCGCCATGGGCAAATGCGGTGCGCGCGAACTTAATTACGTCAGCGACGTCGATGTCATCTTCGTGGCGCAGGAGGCCGATTCGCTGACCACCCGGGTCGCCGGGGAGATGATGCGCATCGGCTCGAGCACCTTCTTCGAGGTGGACGCGGCACTGCGCCCGGAGGGTAAGGCGGGGGCGCTGGTGCGCACCCTGGATTCTCATGTGGCCTACTACCGGCGCTGGGCCAAGACCTGGGAGTTCCAGGCCCTGCTGAAGGCGCGGCCCGCCGTCGGCGATCCGGAGCTGGGCCAGGCATACCTGGACGCCCTCATGCCGATGGTGTGGGCCGCCTGCGAGCGTGATGACTTCGTGCCGGAAGTACAGGCGATGCGCCGCCGGGTGGAATCGCTGGTGCCGGCAGACCTACGCGAGCGCGAGATCAAACTGGGCACCGGTGGGCTGCGGGACGTCGAATTCGCGGTACAGCTGCTGCAGTTGGTGCATGGCCGGGCCGATGAGTCGCTACATGTCGCCTCCACCGTGGACGCGTTGGCGGCGCTATCCACCGGGGGATACATCGGGCGTGACGACGGCGCGAATCTGACTGCCTCGTATGAGTTCTTGCGCCTGCTTGAGCACCGGTTGCAGTTGCAGCGGCTCAAGCGCACGCACACTTTGCCCGCGCCGGAAGACACCGAGGCCATGCGCTGGCTGGCCCGGGCCGCGCACGTGCGTCCCGACGGGCAGAACGACGCGGTGGGGGTGCTGCGCGCCGAGATCAAGCGACAGGCGGTGCGGGTGTCGCGCCTGCACACCAAGTTGTTCTACCAACCGCTGCTGGAGTCGGTCACCGAGTTCGACAAGGAGGCGTTGGGGCTGTCCAACGAGGCGGCGGTGCGTCAGCTCGCGGCCCTGGGTTACCAACAGCCGCAGCATGCGCTCAGTCACCTGTCCGCGCTGACCAAGGAGGGCGGGCGCCGCGGACGCATCCAAACCATCTTGCTGCCAACGCTTTTGGATTGGCTGGCGGATACCCCAGATCCGGATGCCGGACTGCTGGCCTATCGCCGAGTGAGCGAGGCGCTGGTCGACCAGACCTGGTACCTGCGCACGCTGCGTGACGAGGGCGCGGTGGCCAAGCGGCTCATGCTGATCCTGGGCACCTCGGCCTACGTGCCGGACCTCATCATGCGGGCGCCCGAGGTGATTCAGCTGTACGCCGACGGGCCCAATGGTCCCAAACTCCTTGAGGCGGAGCCAGTCTCGGTGGCGGGTGCGCTGATCGCGTCCTCGGCGCGGCACACCGATCCGGAGCGTGCGATCGGGGCGGCACGATCGTTGCGGCGCCGGGAGCTGGCGCGGGTGGCCTCGGCGGATCTGCTGGGTCTGCTGGACGTGGTCGATGTCTGCGGCGCGCTGACCTCGGTGTGGGTAGCGGTGCTGCAGGCCGCCCTGGATGCGCTGATCAAGGGCAGTGTTCCCGACGGCGAGGAGGCCCCGGCCAGCATCGCCGTTATCGGCATGGGGCGTCTGGGCGGCGGCGAGCTGGGCTATGGCTCCGATGCCGACGTCCTGTATGTGTGCGAGGCGCGCGGTGGTGCCACCGACGACGAGGCCGTCCGCTGGTCGGCCACGATCGCCGAGAAGCTTGGCAAGCTGCTCGGTGCACCGAGCACCGACCCGCCGCTACAGGTCGACACCGGTCTGCGTCCCGAGGGACGCAATGGGCCGATGGTGCGCACCCTGACCGCCTACGAGGCCTATTACGCCCAATGGGCACAACCGTGGGAAGTGCAGGCGCTGCTGCGCGCGCACAGCGTCGCCGGAGATGCGGACCTGGGTCTGCGGTTCCTGCACATGATCGACAAGACGCGGTACCCCGCCGGTGGTATCGCCCTGGACGCGGTGCGCGAGATCCGGCGGATCAAGGCGCGGGTGGATGCCGAACGGCTGCCCCGCGGCGCGGACCCGAACACCAACACCAAGCTGGGCCGCGGCGGACTGGCCGATGTGGAGTGGACCGTGCAGCTGCTGCAGTTGCGCCACGCCCATGAACATCCCTCTCTGCACAGCACCTCGACCCTGCAGACGCTGGAGGCCGCAGCGCAGGCCGGGCTCATCGAGGCCGAGGATGCCGAGTTGCTGCGCCAGGCCTGGCTGACCGCCACCAACGCACGCAACGCATTGGTATTGGCGCGGGGTAAGCCCACCGACCAGCTGCCCGGCCCTGGCCGGCTACTCAACACGGTGGCCGCGGCGGCCGGCTGGCCGGACAACGATGGCGGCGAGTTTCTGGACAACTATCTGCGCGTGACCAGGCGCGCGAAAGCGGTCGTGCAGCGGGTGTTCGGGGAGTAGCTTCGTGCGGGTCACGGTCCCTTTCCGCGGATCCATATCCCTCAAGGAGCGGCTATGAAATACACATCGATTGTCGTGGGTCTCGGTGTCGTCGCCGGTGCCCTTGGCGTGGCAGCACCCGCCTATGCCAAGCCGGGTGATTGCACCGTCTCCGAGGAAGCGCGGCTCGATGCGGTGGAGGCGACCAAACGCGCGGAATACCTGGAGCGCCATCCCGACGTCAACACCGGGATAAGCGATGCGCTCAAGAACACGCCGGGCGACGGCGGCGCCAAGCACGAGGCCGTGCAGGCGTATCTCAATGCCAATCCGGCGGCCAAGGCAGACCTGGATGCGATCCGTCAGCCGGTGCAGGACTTCAAGAACCGATGCTGGCCCGGAGAGTAGGGGCCCGTCGAACTACATGGAGGTAGTTTTCGCCGCGCTTCTCATGGTTTCTTAACGTTCGAGCCATGACCGTCCAACCAACGCTCGATAGCGTCCCGGACGGGCCGGCATCTCGTCGGCTGTAACGCTGAACAAGGAGTTACTCCATGAAGTTCACCTCTGCTGTCCTCAGCGGTGTCGTTGGTGCCGGTGCAGTGGCCAGCGCCCTGGCATTCGCAGGCGCCGCTGGTGCGGCTCCCGGCCAGTGCACTGCCGCCGAGTTCGCCCGTACCCACTCGACAGTGTCGAGCCAGGTCGCGAGCTACCTGGACAAGAACCCGACCATCAACGACGGCATCACCAAGGCCGCCAAGGGTGCCCCCGAGGGTGAGCGCCACGAAGCCATCAAGACCTACCTGGATGGCCAGCCCGCCGCCAAGGCCGAGCTCGACAAGATCCGTCAGCCGCTGACGAGCCTGAAGAGCAGCTGTGGCGCGGACACCGATGACGCCGCGCCGGCCGCCCCGGCCGGACTGGTTGGCCAGCCGGCACAGCCCGCCACCGAGAACGCCCCCGCTGAGCAGCCGCAGCAGCCGTGGAACCCCTTCGCGCCGCAGCAGCAGCCCGCTCAGGACGTCGCGGAGAACGCCGGCACCCAGCCGGCCGCCCCGGCCAAGCCGGCTTCGCCTGCCGTCACCGCGGTGGTCGATCAGCAGGACGCCTAACACCTCTCTCAGACGGGCGGCTTAGCCTTAAGCAGCAATGACTCAGGAAAATGCCGCCCGTCACAAGGTGTTGATGGTTGATGACGACCCGGACGTCCGGAACTCGGTAGCCCGCGGGCTACGCCACTCGGGTTTCGACGTCCGGGTCGCTGTCGATGGTCGCGATGCACTGACCCAGCTCGCGGCCGATGAGCCCGACGCCCTGGTGCTCGATGTGCAAATGCCCGAGCTGGACGGGGTGGCGGTGGTTACCGCGCTACGGGCCCTTGGTAATGACATTCCGATCTGCGTACTGAGCGCACGCGACACCGTCAATGACCGGATCGCCGGCCTGGAGGCCGGTGCCGACGACTACCTGACAAAACCCTTCGACCTCGGCGAGTTGGTGGCACGCCTGCGCGCCCTGCTGCGTCGTCGCGGCGCGGGCGGCGGTGGCCTTGCCGCCTCCGCCATCACCGTCGGTCAGATCACCGTCGACATATCCCGCCGGCTGGTCTTCGCCAGCGGAGAACGCGTGGAGCTGAGCAAGCGTGAGTTCGATCTGCTGGCAGTGCTGGCCGAAAACACCGGTGTGGTGCTGAGCCGCACCCGGCTGCTGGAACTGGTGTGGGGGTACGACTTTGACGTGGAGACCAATGTCGCCGACGTTTTCGTGAGCTACCTGCGCCGCAAGCTTGAAACCGGGGGATCGTCTCGGGTCATCCATACCGTGCGAGGTGTCGGGTACGTGATGAGAGAAGAGCCGTGAAACGCTCGCTCTCGCTGCGGACCCGAGTTGCGGTCGCGGCCTTCCTTGCCGCCGGACTGGTAGTTGCCCTGATCGGCATTGTCGCCGGTATTGCGCTGGCGCGCAATGATACTCAACAGCTCGATCGGCGCCTGGATGTACTCGTCGACGCGGTACAGGCCACCACCCGACACGGGGACACCACCTTTGTGCTCACCGTCCGGGACGCCAAAAGTGGTGGGCTGGTGATCTTCCGGGGTGTCGAGCTGCCGAGGCTGCCGCTGGGAACCGAGAACGTCACCGTCGGCGGTGTGACCTACCGTGTGCGGACCATCGAGAGCCCGGAAGAGCAGACCGTGCTGTCCCTGGGAACCCGGGCCGACGCGGTCCTGGTCAATCACCGTGGAATTCCGGTGTTCATCGCCGTTGGTGTGCTCTCGATGCTGCTGGCCGGCGGCTTCGCGTGGCTTTTCGCGGGCCGGGCGGTGCGACCGCTGCACCAACTCACCGATCAGACCCGGCAACTCGACACCGACGGTCTGCATGTCGCGGCGGTGCGCGGCGCACGGGAGTCCGAAGAACTTGCCGACGCCATGGCCGCCATGCTCGGACGGGTCTCGGCAGCGCAGTCAGAGACCACCAAATCTCTTCTGGCGGCCCGCGATTTCGCGGCCAGCGCCGCTCATGAACTGCGCACTCCGCTTACCGCGATGCGCGCCGATCTGGACACGCTGCGCGCGCATGACCTCTCGAACGAGGAACGCACCGAGGTGATCGGCGACCTGCAGCGTGCGCAGCGCCGCGTCGAAGCCACCATTACCGCACTCGGCCAGCTGGCCTCGGGCGATCTCGCCCGTCCCGAGGACCGTGAACTGGTGGACATCGCCGACCTGCTGGACCGGGTGGCAGCGGACGCTTCGATGCACCGTGCCGACATGCCGGAGATCACCGTCAACTCCGATGACGGCGGCGTGGTGCTGGGCTGGCCCGATGGGCTGCGGCTGGCGGTGGACAACCTGGTGCGTAACGCCATCAACCATGGCAATGCCAAACATGTTGTGCTGGCCGCGAATCGGGCCGATAGCCGACTGGTGATCGAGGTCGACGACGACGGCACCGGCCTTCCCGAGTCCGATCGGGAGCGGGTGCTCGGGCGGTTCGAACGTGGCCCCGGCGCCAAGCCCGGCGGGCTGGGGCTGGGTCTGGCGCTCGTCGCGCAGCAGGCCGCGCTGCACGGGGGAGATGTGGTGCTGTCGGAAAGTCCGCTGGGCGGGCTGCGGGCAACGCTGACGATTCTGGCCGAATAGAACCGGCGACTAGTTCTTGCGCGACCCGTACTTGGCGAGCCAGTCGCGGGCCTCGTCGGGAAGGCTCCCGGACGTCTCGGCGGCCCTACACCAACGCCGCACCATCTTGACCATGTTCGCGGGGTTGTAGGCGTCCTCCTGCTGAGACCACAGCCCGTTCCCCGCGTAGTGCAGCACGGTCAGGTTCGGTTCGCCCCAATGCTGGCCGTCGCCCGGATCGCTCATCACGTTATCGATTTCGCAAACCACCCAACCCTTTTCGGGGTCGAAGACCGTCCAGGTGGCGGGCAGACTCGGCATGTGGTTGCCGGGGAACTCCGCCATGACCGCGGTGATGTACTGCCGAATCGCCTCCTTACCGTGCAGGCGGCCCACCACGTGTTCGATGTAGAGGGCGTCGTCGGTGTACATCTCGGCGTAGGGGTTCCAGTCGCCGGTCTCGATACAGCGATGGACGGTGGCCTGGTGTTGCGCGAACGCTTCTTCGAGTTCGGCGCGGCTAAACGACGGCATGGGTAAAAGAGTGCCATAAGGTACCGTCCCTGAGGTGCGTGGACGGACCGCCGTGGGGGCGTTGGGTTGGCTGCTGGCCGTCGTTGCCATCCTGGCGATCGTGTCGCGCTGGGCGCGATCCAGTTGGTCGCCCCTGATCGGGCTGACCGCCGGCTGGCCCGTCACCTGCCTGCTGATGATTCTGGGGCTGTTGCTGTTCCTTTCGGTACGGCAGTGGTGGGGCGTGCTGACGGCGACCGTGGTGATCGCGTTGCAGGTGCTGGCCATCGCGCCGCTGTACCTTGCCGACACCCACCCGCAGGGGACAACTGTCACCGTGCTGCAGACCAATCTGCGTTTCGGCGCCGGCGACGCCGGGGCAGTGGTGGCCGCGATCCACGAGCACGACGTGGGCGTGGTGACGGTCGACGAGCTCACCCCCGAGGCCCGAGTGAAACTCGTTGCCGCGGGTATTGATTCAGTGCTCCCATATTCGTACACCGTTGCCGAACCGAAGGCCGCGGGCACCGGTATCTGGAGTCGGTATCCGTTGACCCCGGTGCATCAGGACGACCAGAGCTTCGCCATGCGGCAGATCTGGGCGGAGGCCGAAATCCCCGACGTGGGGCCGGTCATGCTCGTCGCCGTACACACCCGCCCGCCGGATAAGGATATGAGTTCGCCGGGCTGGCTCACCGAACTGGACACCATCGGCCGTCAGTTGCAGGCATTGCGTCCGGACGTGAAAGTCATTGTTGGCGGCGACTTTAACGCCACCTACGATCACTTCGTGTTCCGGCAGATTCTCACCGGCGGTTTCGCCGATGCCGTGGATCAGGCCGGGGCCGGCTGGCTGCCGACGTGGCGTGAGGGGCGCTGGTACACCCGGCTGATCGGGATCGACCACGTATTGACCCGCGGGGCCGCCGCCACCTCGGTGACTACCCAGGAGATCTACGGCACCGACCACCGTGCGCTCATCGCCACGGTGGTCGTGCCTAGCTCTTCTTGAGCGCGGCGTCGATCGACAGCGATCCGCCGCCGGTGAACACCAGCAGCAAGAAGGCCCAGCAGAACAGGACGGCCAGTTCGCCGTTGTTCTCAATGGGAAGCAGTCCCGCGGACTGGTGCTGGGTGAAATAGGCGAACGCCATCGTGCCGGAGGCCAGGAATGCCGCGATCCGCGTCCCGGCGCCGAACAGAATCGCGACACCGGTGAGGAACTCGATGGCGCCCGCCCACCAGCCCAGCGACCACGACTCGACCGGGGGCATCGAGGCCAGGTCGGGCCAGCGGAACAGGATGGCGGTGCCGTGCACGGTGAACAGGAATCCGAAGACGATGCGGAACAACGACAGGACTACGGGCGTGGCGCCGTCGAGCTTGGCGACTGAGCTGGAGGTGCTGGAAGAGGCCATGGCCAGGATGCTAAACCAATTCTCGCGTAAGGACTTAGCGCTTAGCGCAGGTAATGAATCGGTCGAGCGATAGCGAGCCGCCACCGGTGAACACCAGCAGGAGGAAGATCCAGCTGTACAGAGCGGCGCCCTCGCCGTTGTTCTGGATCGGCAGAAGCCCCTCGGGCTGGTGGAAGGTGAAATAGGCGACCGCCATCGCGCCGGATGACACGAAGGCGGCGACCCGAGTGCCCAATCCGAGGATGATCGCCGCTCCACCAACGAATTCGATGATGCCGGCCCACCAGGGCAGCGTGCCGACGGGCTGCAGGTACGAGGCGAGCGGCCAACCGAACAGGTGAGAGGTGCCATGTAGGAAGAACAAGGACCCCACCACGATCCGGAATGCCGACAGGGCGACCGGCGTCAGGCCGGTGAGCTTGGTTTCGATATCAGCGAGTGCCATGCGTCTAACAATAGGACCATAGTCCGCTTTATTCCTGTCTAGCTCTCGGTGACCGCCTTGACCAGGGTCTCTGCCGCCAGCAGGCCGAGATTGTTGGACGCCAGGGGGCTGTCGCCGGTCAGTAGCTTGCGGTCGGCGTGTGTCTGCCCGGTGATCCCGGTATTGAGGATCGTGATGCCCTGCTTGCGCAGGTTCTCGCCGACAAGCCACGGCATTTGTCCTGGGATATAACCGATTTCGATGTTGACGCCGGTGTCCAGACTGTCCGGGAACACGCACAGGCTGTAACCCTGGAACGGTGATTCATCACGGTCCAGGCCGGCGGCGAGCAGTGCGCCCGGGCCGTGGCAGAGGGTGATGACGTATTTGTCGTACTCCAGCGCCCAATCCAAGACCGTCCGGACTTCCTCGCTGTCCGGGATGCCCAGAAGCACGCCGTGACCGCCGGGAATGAATACGGCGAGGTAATCCGAGTCCGGGCCCAGTCCGTCGGCGATGATCTGAGAGAGCTTCTGCGGTTTCTTCAGCTGGGCGGACAGCTCGGAGAAGGTGTTCAGCACCGCCTCGTCCTCCCGGGGCATCGCCCAGAGCTCGAGCTTGGCCGGATTGCCGGACACTGTGGCGACGTCGATTCCGAAGCCCGCGGCCTTCAGGTGGTGCAGGGGTAGCAGCATCTCGACGGGATGATTTCCGGTGGAGAACATCGTCCCGTTCTGCATGAGCATGTAGCGCTCTTCGGTGGCGATCATCAGGATCTTCCAGCGTCCGCCGGTGTAGGCATTCTCGTAACGAACGCCGGCGAAGTCTGTCGTGGACGGCACGTACTGGCTCAGCGAGTACGGGGACGGAAAGAAGGCGTTGTCTTCGGCGGGGTCGGGGACTGGGGTTCTGTTCAGTTCCTCGGCTGCGTTCGGCACGGATTCCACGCTCCTCGAAAAGTTAGACGGGACATCTACTTTCAACCTACGCCGGTCGCTGGTATTCCGTGCCGCAAAGACGACAAGGGCCCCCGGGAAGATCCCGGGGGCCTTGACGATGTGCGGATTACACGACTTACACGTCGAAGTAGAGGGCTACCTCGTACGGGTGAGGGCGGATGTTGATCGGCTCGATCTCGTTCTCGCGCTTGAACGCGATCCAGGTCTCGATCAGATCGGAGGTGAAAACGCCACCCTCGGTGAGGTATTCGTGATCCTTCTCAAGGTTGTCGATCACGGTCGCGAGGTTGGTCGGGGCCTGTGGAATGTTGGCGGCTTCCTCAGGAGGCAGCTCGTACAGGTCCTTGTCGACGGGCGCCAGCGGCTCGATCTTGTTCTTGATGCCGTCGATGCCTGCCATCAGCATGGCCGCGAAGGCCAGGTACGGGTTGCCCGAGCTGTCCGGGCAGCGGAACTCGAGGCGCTTGGCCTTCGGGTTGTTGCCGGTGATCGGGATACGCACGCACGCCGACCGGTTGCGCTGGCTGTAGACCAGGTTGATTGGGGCCTCGTAGCCCGGCACCAGCCGCTTGTAGGAGTTCACCGTCGGGTTGGTGAACGCGAGCAGTGACGGGGCGTGGTGCAGGATGCCGCCGATGTAGTGGCGGGCCACGTCCGAGAGCCCGGCGTATCCGGCCTCATCGTGGAACAGCGGCTTGCCGTCCTTCCACAGGGACATGTGGGCGTGCATGCCCGATCCGTTGTCACCGAACAGCGGCTTGGGCATGAAGGTGACGGTCTTGCCGTTGGCCCACGCGGTGTTCTTGATGATGTATTTGAACAGCAGCACGTCGTCGGCCGCGGCCAGCAGCGTGTTGAACTTGTAGTTGATCTCGGCCTGGCCACCGGTGCCCACCTCGTGGTGACCGCGCTCCAGGGTGAATCCGGCGTTGATCAGGTTGGTGGTCATCTCGTCGCGCAGGTCGACGAAGTGGTCGTACGGAGCCACGGGGAAGTAGCCGCCCTTGGGGCGCACCTTGTAGCCGCGGTTCGGGCTGCCGTCCTCCTCGTAAGGCTCGCCGGTGTTCCACCAGCCTGCCTCGGAGTCGATCTCGTAGAAGGTGCCGTTGATCTTCGAGTCGAAGCTGACCGAGTCGAAGATGTAGAACTCTGCCTCGGCGCCGAAGTAACAGGTGTCGGCGATGCCGGTGCTGGTCAGGTACTGCTCCGCCTTGCGGGCCACGTTGCGCGGGTCACGCGAGTAGGCCTCGCGGGTGAACGGGTCGTGGACGAAGAAGTTGACGTTCAGCGTCTTGGCGGCGCGGAACGGGTCGATCTTGGCCGTCGAGATATCGGGCAGCAGCAGCATGTCGGACTCGTGGATCGACTGGAATCCGCGCACGGAGGATCCGTCGAAGCCGAGGCCGTCTTCGAAGACGCTGGCATCGAAAGCAGATGCAGGGATAGAGAAGTGCTGCACGACGCCCGGCAGGTCACAGAACCTGACGTCCACGTACTCGACCTTCTCGTCGGCAATGAACTTGAATACCTCGTCGGGGCTACTGAACGCCATGCTTCTCCTTGTTTTTTCCTCTTGGGTCCACTGAAACCATGACCGCGCGACTGAACCTATGGAGCCGGTGTTGCCCGCCGGTCAACCATATGTTGCGCGGATGTTACGCGTAACCACAGTTCGGTTGGCATTTACGCTGTGAGTATGGCGCGAGACCTGGGTTCATGGTTGTCGGGGCTTGGTTCGGTGCAAGGCGCGGGCAACTCTCGGTACCCGGGAGAGCAGCTCGGCCTGCCCGAGGCCGGGCCCGGATCGGCGGCACCGATGTCGCGGCGGCTACTGGCGCTGCTGCTCGACTGGTTGATCGCCGGCGGACTGGCGCTGCTGTTCGTCAAGGGAAACCTGTTGTCGCCCACGCTTTCCTCGGCCCAGCTGCTGACCTGGATCGCCATCGGCACGGTCGCTGTGCGGCTGTGGAGGTTCACTCCGGGCCAGTACCTGGCGGGCCTGCAGGTCGCGCCCGCCGACGGGACCAACTCGGTGGGCATCGGCCGCACGTTCATCAGGAATCTGCTGATCGCCCTCATCGTGCCGCCGCTGATCACCGACGTTGATGGCCGTGGTCTGCACGACCGGGTGACCCGCACTGTCGTGATTCGTTCCCGCTAGATGATCCTGCTCGCCGTCTGCATGGCGGTGTTCATGCTGTTGCTCGACATGACGATCGTGTCGAGTGCACTCGCCGACCTGCAGGTGTCTTTGGGGGCCGACCTCGCCGATCTGCAATGGGTCATCGACGCCTATGCGCTGCCGATGGCAGGGCTGCTGCTCACGGCCGCCACCCTCGGCGACCGCCTGGGCCGCCGACGGCTCTACCTGCTGGGCATCGTGCTGTTCACGGCAGCCTCGCTGGGCTGTGCGCTCTCGACCAGCGCGCCCATGCTGATCGGGGTGCGGGCACTGCAGGGCATCGGCGGAGCGATCCTGCTGGCGGTATCGCTGCCGATCATCGCCGCGGCGTATCCGCAGGAGCGCCGCGGTGCCCCCATCGCGATCTACGGCGCGGTGATGGGTGCGGGAAGTGCCGCCGGTCCACTGCTGGGCGGGTTTCTCGTCACACACTTCGGATGGCAGTCGATCTTCCTGGTCAACCTTCCGGTCGGTGTGCTCGCGCTGGTGATCGCGGTGCGGCACCTGCCCGAAACCCGAGCCGACGAGGTGCGGCCGGTCGACTGGATGGGCACCGTGCTGCTCACCTTCGGGCTGGTTACCGGCGTCTTCTCGGTGATCTCACTGCACGACGGCGGGATTGGGGGCCGCACGTCCGGTGCGCTGGCCATTGTCGCGGTGCTGGCCCTCGTGCTGTTCTTCTGGTGGGAGGGGCGTGCCCCCGCGCCCATGCTGAGCCTGCGGCTGGCCACCTCACCTGGTTTCGCCGGGGTCTGGGTTGCCGCCGCCGCGGCCTCGGGCACGCTCATCGCGGCCACCAATTATCTGGCCTTGTACTTCATGAACACATTGGGTTACAACGCGTTTGAGACAGGCCTGCGTGCCGGACCACTCACCCTCGCCACCATCGTGGGCGCCCCGTTGGGGATTCTGGCGGGTAGGCGTCTGCCCACCAGGATTGCCATTCCGGGCGGCGTGGCGCTGGTGGCCGTCGGGTTGTGGGCCGCGTCGGGAGCTCATGCCGATACGGTCTGGACCCATTTCATTTTCGGCTCGGCATTGGCCGGGTTGGGGCTGGGTGCGCTCTCGGCGATGACATCCGATGCCGCACTGCAGTTCGTGCCATTGGATGACGCCGGGATGGCGACCGGGTCGGTGAGCACAGGGCGCCAGATCGGCATCCTCTTGGGCGTGGCAGGCATGGGCGTGGCATTCGGACATGCCGCGGCCGGTAAGGCCGATGCCCGGGCCGCGGGTGCCGCGGGCATCGACAGCGTGCTGTTGCTGGGGGCGGCCGGGGCGGCCTGCGCCGCGTTCATTTCGCTGATTCTGCTCACTGTCGCTACGATGAGTCGCTCGCACGATCCGGCCACCGGGGAGTCGCTAGCTATCTAGCCATCGGTGATCGCGCCTGCCTGCACGGATGCCCACAGGGATTTGTGCATAGCGGTCGTACGCCGTAGACAGAGGGAGTAGCTTTCGATCATGGAGAGCGCGGCGGTTCTCATCGCGGCGCCCGGTGTCGGTTCCGATCGGGGGACGGACGCGAACCCGCGGCCGCGGTACAGCATTGTCTTGTCGTCAGATCCGGCTGAAGTTGAAGCCGCACAACGACTTCGGTATCAGGCGTTCGCCGACGAAATGGGGGCGCCACTGCCGCACGCCGTTCGTGGGCCGATCACGGGCGAGATGATCGACCTGGACAAGCTGGATCCCTATTGCGATCATCTGCTGGCTCGCGACGAGGACACCGGCGCCATCATCGGCTGTTGTCGGCTACTGCCGCCCGAGGGGTATCAGGCAGCGGGGGAGACGTTCACCGACTCCATGTTCGATGCCTCGGCACTCGACCCGCTGCGGCCCAAACTGGTTGAGATCGGCCGGGTTACTGTCGCGCCCGAACACCGCAATGGCGCGGTGATGGGGATCTTGTGGGCCGGGATCTTCCGGTACCAGCAGATGACCGAGCACCAATACGCGATCGGCTGCCTGTCCGTGCGGATGGAGGACGGCGGGCCCCGCGGATCGTTGGTGCGCTCGGTGCATGACTTCGCGCAGAGGTTTGCCGCCCCCGACGAATACCGCGTCGTGCCCAGAAACCCCGTCGTTGTGGACGGCGTGCCCCTGGAGGAGATCCCGCCGCAGGACAAGGCGAAGATCCCGCCGCTGCTGCACGGATGCCTGCGCATCGGCGGACGCATCTGTGGACCGCCGTCCTTCGACCCGGAGTTCGACATGGCGGACTTCTTGGTGTTGGTCACCAAGGACACTGCGCGGCAACGCTATCTGGAGCGTCTGGAGCGGTCCCTTGCTCTCGGATAGCCATACATCTCACGATGTGCTCGGCATCGGATTCGGGCCGTCGAACCTTGCGCTGGCGATAGCGCTCTCCGAACATCCGCATCGGGCATCGGCGAAGTTCGTTGATGCCCAATCGCAATTCGGGTGGCATCGCGGCATGCTGATCCCGGGCGCGCGGATGCAGGTCGCCTTCCTCAAAGACTTGGTGACCTTACGAAATCCCAAGAGTCACTACACCTTTGTCAACTACCTGACAGAGCGTGGGCGACTGCCGGACTTCATCAACCAGCAGAGTTTCTTCCCGACCCGGGAAGAATTCCACGACTACCTGGATTGGGCGCAGCAGGCGCTCGGGGCCGATGTCGTCTATTCCTCGCGGATGGTCGGAGTTCGGGCGGCCGCCGACGGGTTCGAGGTGCGGCTGCAGGACACGTCGGGATTGTCGCCGGACCGTCTGACGCATGCGCGGGCTCTTGTCCTCGGCTGCGGAACGTTCCCGGCGATGCCGGCCGGCATCAATCCCACCGCGCGGCAATGGCATAGCAGTGAGCTGTTGCACCGGCTCGGCACGTGGGATGGTGCTCCGTCCCGCGTCGCGGTGGTGGGCGCTGGGCAGAGCGCGGCGGAGGCGGTGGCGTATCTGCATAGCCGCTACCCCGATGCCCAAGTGCATGCAATCTTTGCGCGCTACGGATACAGCCCGGCCGATGACAGCCCGTACGCGAATAGGATCTTCGATCCGGCCGCGGTGGACGACTTCTATGGTGCGCCCGCCGAGATCCGTCGCCAGCTGGTCGACTATCACCGCGACACCAACTACGCGGCGGTCGATTCCCCGCTGATCGCCGATCTGTACGACCGCGAGTATCGGGAACGGGTCAGCGGACAGCGGCGACTGTGGATGCACAACGCGTCGAAAATCGCTGCCGTGGACGAGGCGCCCGAACGGGTACGCCTGGCCGTGACACATCAGCCGACCTCCGCGACCGAGCTGCTTGACTGCGATTTGGTGGTGTACGCCACCGGATACCGGCCGTTGGATGTGCGGGCTTTCCTGGGGCCACTGGCTTCGTGTTACGAGTTCGACGCGGAGGGCCGACCGGTGGTCGAACGCGACTACCGGCTACGGGCGCGGGCGGGTGCCCCGGGAGACGTCTACCTCAACGGGTCGGTGGAGCACAGTCACGGACTGTCGTCCTCGTTGCTTTCCAATGTCGCGGTGCGAGCCGGCGAGATCGTGGATTCGCTGGTCGCCGAGGCGGAGACCCGTGACGCGGTGGCGTCCTTCAAGACCGGGTAGACGAAGCGCTCGATCATCTCGGTTTCCAGCGCGGCCTCTGTTGGGGGCCAGAACAGGAATGCCATCACCACGCGTGAAATCCATTGCGCGGCGGTCTCATCGGCAAGCCCTGTGAACGTCGATGCCGAACGTGGAATTTCAGAGGTCGGGCTCAGGTAGGCGCCGAGCGAGGCGGGGGACATCGTCGCCACCATCGCGCTGACAATCGGATCGTTGCGGATGGCGGTCAGCGACGCGGTGATGGCCGTGACCGCACGCCGCTGCGCCTCCGCGGACTCGACCGCCCGCTGAATATCGGTGGTGACGTTCGAGATGTTCCTGGCCAACACGGCGTCGACAATCGCGGTCTTGCCCCCGATGTGTCGATACAGCGTCGCGCGCGAACATCCCGCCTCGCGGGCCACCGCATCGAGGTTCAGCCGGTCCAGTCCGTGTCGTGCGATCTGCCTGGCCGCGACCGACACGATGCGGTCGGCAGCCGCGGCATGGCGGTCGCCGGGGTGCAGCCAGTCGGAGCGCGGTGACATTGGTTCTTCAATCTATCTCATTATGAGACATAAATTCCCAAAATTCTCAGTGTTTCTGCTGGTGGGGCAGCCGCGGTGAGACGCCACAGATTATGGCTCTGAACAGGTGTTTCTCAGTTTTGCGAATGCCTTGACGTGCGGTTTTCCGGTCTGTCAGCCTCGTGGGTGATGAGCACCGTGGAATTGTTCGACCCACAGATCCTGGAGGATCCCTATCCGTTCTATCGGCGGCTGCGTGAGACGGCGCCGGTGTGGCCGGTGGGCGATTCCGGCTTCTACTTCGTCTCGCGCTGGGATCTCGTGGTGGAGGCCACCGAGCGCACCGAGGACTTCTCCTCGAACCTCACCGCCGCGCTGATGAAGTCTCAGGACTGCCAGACGGGCCTGACGGTCGCGGCGATGGGACCACCCGCCGATCCCACCCACGTGCTGGCTACCGGCGACGACCCGGTCCATCACGCGCATCGCAAGCTGGTGCTCCCGACATTGGTCGCCAAGCGCATCACCGCACTGGAACCGGTGATGGCAGAGACCGGAGCCCGGTTGTGGGAACGCGGATGCGACGGTCAAAGCATCGACTGGATGGCCGCGATGGGTGATGCCCTGCCGATGACCATGGTGGCCCGGCTGATCGGCCTACCCGATGAGGACGTGCCGCAACTGGTGCAGTGGGGTTACTCCAGTACCGAGATGCTCGGCGGGCTCAACACCGCCGAGCGGCAGGCTCAGGTCGTCACCGACACCATGTACCTCATTCTCTACCTGCGTGAACATCTGGAGAAGGAGCTGGCCGCCCCCGGCGAGGACCTGCTCGGATACCTGGCACTGGCATGCAATCGGGCCGACATCTCGCTGGACATCGGTGTGATGATCCTGGTGCAGCTGGTTGGTGCCGGCGGCGAATCCACCGCCGGACTGATGGGCAACGCGGTGCGCATTCTCGGCGAGAATCCCGAACTGCAGCAGCGCATCCGGAACGACCGTGCACTGCTGCCCACGTTCCTGGAAGAGGTGCTGCGGCTGGAGTCACCGTTTCGCGGACATCACCGTCACGTGCTGGCGGACACCTCGCTCGGCGGGGTCCAGCTGCCCGCGGGCAGCCACCTCACCCTGCTGTGGGGTGCGGCCAACCGCGATCCGGCGATTTTCGAGAACCCTGACGAGCTGCGCCTCGACCGGCCTAGCCCCCGCAGTCACATCACGTTCGGCAAGGGCCTGCACTTCTGCGTCGGGGCGGCACTGGCGCGCCTGGAGGCGCGTACCGCGATCAATCTGCTGCTCGACCGAACGCGTGATTTCGCGATCAAACCCGGTGGTGCGCAGTGGGTTCCGAGCATTATGGTGCGCCGGCACCAGAAACTGGAGCTGGAGCTGGGATCTAACGCCGCCTGATGGTGCGCTGCATTCCGCCGCGCGACTTCGCCTGCCCGGGCATCGGCCCCTTCGGCATGGCCGCGGCGCGTGAACCCAGCGCCGAGAGCCGTGACTCCAGGGAGTCCATCTGCTTGGCGGTGATGTTGGCGGGAAGCTTGGTGATGTGGCGTTCCAGTTTGGACAGCGGCACCTGACCATCCTCGTTGCCGACGATGACGTCGTAGATCGGTGTATCGCCGACGACACGTGCGGTGCGCTTCTTCTCCTGCGCCAAGAGCGGGCCCAGCCGTCCGGGAGCACCTTCGGCGACGAAGATGATGCCGGGCCGGCCGATGACTCGGTGCACGACATCGAGCTGGGTCGTTCCGGCGACGGCAGTGGTGACCCGCCATTTACCGCGCATATTGTCCAGCGCCCAGCCTGCGGCGCCCTTCTGGCCCTCGGCCTTGGTGAAGACCGATTTCTGCACGCGCCGGCCGAAGATGATGAACGCGACCAGCACGCCGAGCACCACGCCCAGGATCGGGAACATGAACACGCTGATGCCGCCAGAGAAGTACCCGGCGACCGCGAATGCCGCGACGATCAGTACGAACGCGCCGATCATGTACGGCAGAAGCCGCTTGTCTTCCTTGCGCTGAATCTGAAAGGCCTGCCACATCTGGGCGCGGCGCGCCTTCGATTCGACCTTGCGACGCGCCTTTGCCTCGGCCTTGGCGGCCTTGGCCTCGGCGGGACTCAGTGATTTAGGCATGGCTAGAGAATATCGCCCGGCGGCAACGTCCCTGTCATCCGATGAGGTTGATGGCCTCTTGCCGGGCCGAACCCGCCTCCGCCAAGTGCTCCAGCGCGGCGGGCAGGGGCCGGCCATGGTGGGCCATCGCCTGTGCGTACAACCGACCGGCCCGGTACGAGGAGCGCACCAGCGGCCCGGCCATCACACCTGCGAAGCCCAGACCCTCTGCGAACTCGGAAAGTTCCACGAATTCCTGCGGTTTGACCCAGCGATCAACCGGATGATGCCGCGGTGAGGGCCGCAGATATTGGGTGATGGTGATGATGTCGCAGCCCGCTTCGTGCAGCGCGACCAGAGCTTCCCGAATCTCGTCGTTGGTTTCGCCCATCCCGAGAATCAGGTTGCTCTTGGTCACCAGCTCCGC
Organism: Mycobacteroides chelonae CCUG 47445; assembly: GCF_001632805.1. NCBI lineage: Bacteria > Bacillati > Actinomycetota > Actinomycetes > Mycobacteriales > Mycobacteriaceae > Mycobacteroides > Mycobacteroides chelonae. The sequence goes on from NZ_CP007220.1 coordinate 1,984,531, forward strand.
TTCGCGGGCGGCGGTGATCACCGACAGGCTTCGCTCATAGCTGAATGCGGGCCGGATGCGGCGGAACACCCGCGGCACCGTCTCCAGGTTGTGCGCCAGCACCTCGGGGCGGGATGCGAACACCTCTTCCAGCTGCTCCGGGACGGCGTTGAAGTCCGGGATGAGTAGCTCGACACCCGTGGCCGGATTGAGTTGCTTGATGTACCGCACGGTTTCGGCGTACAGCCAAGCGCCACCGTCGGGCAGGTCGTCCCGGGCCACCCCGGTGACCGTCGAGTACCGCAGACCCATGGTGTGCACGCTCTCGGCCACCCGGCGTGGCTCGTCGCGGTCCAGGTCGGCGGGCTTACCGGTGTCGATCTGGCAGAAATCGCAGCGGCGGGTGCACTGCTCACCACCGATGAGGAAGGTGGCCTCGCGGTCCTCCCAGCATTCGAAGATGTTGGGGCATCCGGCTTCCTCGCACACGGTGTGCAGCCCACCCGAGCGCACCAGCGACTTGAGTTCCTTGTATTCGGGGCCCATCTTGGCGCGGGTGCGAATCCAGTCGGGCTTGCGCTCGATGGGGGTTTGGGCGTTGCGGACTTCCAGTCGCAGCAGCTTGCGGGGTTCGGTCATGCGCCCACCGCTCCGACAGCCAGGCGACCCTCGAGCGCGTCGATCACCGAGGAAACGACCTGTTCGTGCACCTCGTCGATGGTGACATCCCGGCCCAGTTCGGCGGACAGGGTGGTCACCCCGGCGTCGGTGATGCCGCAGGCCACGATCGGCAGGTAGGCGTCCAGGCTGTTATTGCAGTTCAGCGAGAACCCGTGCATGGTGACCCCGCGCTGCACGCGGACCCCGATCGCGGCGATCTTGCGCTCCGGCTTCCCACCGCCCGCGGCCAGCCACACACCAGAGCGGCCATCGACGCGTTTGGTCTGTACGCCCAGCTGTGCGCATACCGCGATGATCGATTCTTCAAGACGCCGAACGTAGTTCACGACGTCGATGGGCTCGGCCAATCGCACGATCGGGTAGCCGACCAGCTGGCCGGGTCCGTGCCAGGTGATCTTGCCGCCGCGATCGGTGTCGATGACGGGTGCACCGTTGATCGGGCGTTCCTGCGCTTCGGTGCGGCGTCCCGCGGTGTACACCGCGGGATGCTGCAAGGTCAGCAGCGTGTCGGGTCCTCCGGCGACACGGGCCTCGACGATGTCGCGCTGCAGCTCCCAGGCCGCCTCATAGTCGATCATGCCCAGGTCCCGTACGACGACGGGATCTGCGCTGGATCGGATGGATCCATGAGAGCGGTGCACGGGTTCCATTATCTCACTTCATCGGTCGGCTGTTGTTGGCGTAGGCGAGCGCCTCGCCGATGGTGTGGTGCTCGAATTCGAATCCGTGCTGTTCCAGGACCGCGGGGATGACGCGCATGCTGCGCGTCATTTCGGCGTCGGCGAACTCACCGAGGGCGGCCCGCAGCGCGAACTGTGGCGCCACCAGCAAGGTCGGGCGATGCAGAGTCCTGCCGAGGGCCGCGGTGAACTCGGCATTGGTCACTGGTGCCGGGCCGGTCAGATTGACCGGCCCCGAGAGCGTCGATTCGGTCAGTGTGAACTCAAGGGCCCGGATCTGGTCCTCAAGGCTGATCCACGGCATGTACCAGCGCCCGTTGCCCAGCCGAGCCCCCAGCCCCGCGGCGAAAAGCGGGCGTGATCTGCCGAATAGCCCTCCAGCGGGGGAGAGCACCAGGCCGGTGCGCACGATCACCACTCTGGCTCCGGCTTGCACAGCCTCCGCGGTGGCGGCTTCCCAGTCGATACACACGCGTGCGAGGAAACCGGTACCGCTGGATGCGGTTTCGTCGATCACGCGGTCTCCGCTATCGCCGTAGTAGCCGACCGCGGAGGCGTTGATCAAGACCGGCACGCCGGCATCGGCGACGGCACCGGCCAGCACCTCCGTGGGGATGATGCGGCTGTCGTAGATCTCCTGCTTGTAGGCGCCCGACCACCGCTTGTCGCCGACGCCGACACCGCACATGTTGACGACGGCGTCGGCACCCTCGAGAGCACCCGGCTCTATCTGCCCACTCGCCGGATCCCAGCGCTGTTCGTCGGGGCCCATCGGGTCGCGGCGAACCAGCCGGACCACGGTGTGGTCTGCGGCACGCAGCGACGCGACGAGCGCCGACCCGATCATCCCCGAGGAGCCGGCGATGACGACACGCATGGGTTACAGACCCAGGTCCGCCTCGAAAGCCCCCTCTTCCAGGCGATGTTTGATGGTGGTGAGGAACCGCCCCGCGTCGGCTCCGTCGATCAGGCGGTGATCGTAGGTCAGTGGCAGGTAGCACACCGACCGGATACCGATCGATTCGTTACCCGCTTCGTCCCGGATCACCCTGGGACGCTTCACGATTGCGCCGGTGCCGAGCATGGCGGCCTGCGGCGGCACCAGGATCGGGGTGTCGAACAATGCGCCTTGGCTGCCGATGTTGGTGATGGTGAAGGTGCCACCGGCGAGCTCGTCGGGCTTGAGGTTCCCGGAGCGCGCGCGGGTGGCGATATCGGCGATGGCCCGGGCCAGCCCGGCCAGCGACAGATCACCGGCGTTGTGGATCACCGGAGACAGCAGACCTTGATCGGTGTCTACCGCGATGCCCAGATGCTCGGCATCGAAGTAGGTGATCTCCTTGCTGTCCTCGTTGTAGCTCGCGTTGACGTTCGGGTGCGACTTGAGCGCCTCCACCGCGGCCTTGGCGAAGAAGGGCAGGAAGGTCAGGTTGACGCCTTCACGCTCGGCGAAGGTCGCCTTCGCGCGAGCCCGTAGCGCCGCGATCTTGGTGACGTCGACCTCGTGGGTCTGGGTCAGCTGCGCGGTCTGTTGCAGCGATTCGCGTGTCTTCTTGGCGGTGAGCTGACGAATCCGGTTGGCCTTCTGCGTGGTTCCGCGCAGGTGGGCCAGTGCGGCAGGAGCCGCCGGAGCCGCCGGAGCCGATGACGCAGCTGCCGCGGGGGCTGCCGCTGCTGCAGGTGCAGGGGCCTTGGCCGCCTCTGCGGCCGCCAGGACGTCTTGCTTGCGAATACGTCCACCCACACCACTGCCGGTCAGCGCGGACAGATCCACGTTGTTCTCGGACGCGAGCTTGCGGACCAGCGGGGTGACGTACGGGTTCTCGCCCGCGTCGGCGGCGGCAGCGGGCGCTGGTGCGGGTGCTGCGGGAGCGGCCGGCGCAGGTGCGGCAGGCGCCGGAGCCGGCGCTGCGGGTGCCGCTGGGGCTGGTGCGGGCGCTGGGGGCGCGGGCGGAGCCGCGGCGGGTTCAGGGGCAGGCGCTGGTGCGGGTGCCGCGGCAGGCGCGGCGCCGTCCGCACCGATGACGCCGAGTTCGCCACCGACGGCGACGGTGTCGTCTTCGTTGGCCGAGATGCTCAGCAGCACACCGGCGACCGGCGACGGAATCTCGGTGTCGACCTTGTCGGTCGAAACCTCGACGAGCGGCTCATCCACGCCGACCTCGTCGCCGACCTTCTTGAGCCAGCGGGTCACGGTGCCCTCGGTGACCGACTCGCCGAGCTCGGGCATCTTGACCGAGGTGCCGGGGCCCGCCGGAGCGTCCGCGGCGGGAGCAGGAGCAGGGGCGGCCGGTTCCGCCGCGGGAGCAGGCGCGGGTTCGGGCTCCGGTTCGGGAGCGGGTGCAGGCTCGGGAGCCGGCGCGGCGGCCTCGGGGGCGGGCGCGGACTCCGCGGACTCTGCTTCGCCGGCCTCACTGATCACGCCCAGCTCGCCGCCGATTTCGACGGTGTCATCCTCGCGGGCAACGATCTTGGTCAGCACACCCGAAGTGGGAGCGGGGATCTCGGTGTCTACCTTGTCGGTGGAAACCTCGAGCAGCGGCTCGTCGACTTGGACCGTGTCGCCCTCTTGTTTGAGCCACCGTGTCACCGTCCCTTCGGTCACGCTCTCACCGAGGGCGGGCATCTGGACGGAGAAGGCCATGGTTTCCACTCCTGAAAAGGTTCCGATAGCGGCTCACACAACGCGGACATATCTGGCTTACCACAGCGACGTGGCCAGCGGGTCAATCCTGTCACTGACTGGAACGGCGCGCCTGCCCGGGTCCAAGATCGGTGGGTGAGCGAGCGCACAGTCGTCTGCATCATCAAGCCCGGCAGTCGCAAGGGGCCCGCCGTCGAGGTTGCCGATGACGGCACCTTGACCCTGTTCGTGCGCGAGCCGGCGATCGACGGCAAGGCCAACAAGGCCGCACTCGCTTTGCTGGCCGAATACCTGGAGGTGCCCAAGTCGACGGTGCGGCTTGTTGCCGGTCAGACGAGCAGAATCAAGCGGTTCAGCGTGGGATGACCGGTGGATGACAGCGTGATCTCAGGATTAGCTGGCACCATGGTCGAATGGCATGGATCGACGCCTTCCGGAGCAAGTGTGAAGGGCGGACACAGCGCGGCACCGATGACGACGTGCGTTACCTGGCCGCTTGGACCGCGGCACGCACTGGCGTGGAGGCCTATGTCGAGCCGCAGACCAACTTCTCGGACGTCACCGTGATTCTCATCGCAGGTGACGGCGAGTGGACCCGTCGACGTGTCGGCGGGGTAGCGGGTGCGCGCCGAATCTCCGAGCGACTCAAGATCCCGGTGTACGACGTGCACCGCACGGGATATCCGCAACGCAAGCGTGATTACGACGCTCGGCAGAAAATCCTGAAGCGACGGGCAGCCGAGGAAGGCGCCTAACCAACGTCATCCGTTGGTGGCGATGTCCTCCAGCACCCCGAAGATGGTCCGCACCGGCACGCCGGTCCCGCCCTTGGCCGTGTAACCCCACGGTCCACCGGTGTTGAACGCCGGGCCGGCAACGTCGATATGTGCCCACTGCACGCCGTCGGCCACGAACTCGCGCAGGTACAGACCGGCCGCCAGCATGCCGCCGTTGCGGTGGTTGGTGACGTTCGCCAGGTCGGCAACCCTGGATTTGAGATCGTCGCGCAGTTCCTCGGGCAGCGGCATGGCCCAACCGTTCTCGCCCACGGACTGCGAGATCGTCGACACCCGGTCGCGGAACTCGTCGGTACCCATCACGCCGGGGGTGCGGGTGCCCAGGGCCACCACCTGCGCACCGGTCAGCGTCGCGGTGTCGATCAGATAGTCGGGCTCATCCTGGCAGGCACGCACGATCGCGTCGGCGAGGATGAGACGGCCCTCGGCATCGGTGTTGATCACCTCGACGGTGGTGCCGTCCAGATGGGTCAACACGTCGCCGGGGCGCTGTGCCGTCGAGGACGGCATGTTCTCGGCCATGGGCACCGTCGCGATGACGTCGATGGGCAGCTGTTGGCGGGCGGCCAGCAGGGTTACCGCGATAACCGCTGCCGCTCCACCCATATCGGAGGTCATGTTCTCCATGCCGCCCGCGGGCTTGATCGAGATACCACCGGTGTCGAAGGTGATGCCCTTGCCCACGAGCGCCGCCTTCTTGGCCTTCTTGCCCTTGGCGCCCCGGTAGGTCAGGCGCACTAGCCGCGGTGGGCGTGAGGAGCCCTTGCCGACTCCGATGATGCCGCCGTAGCCGGCCTTGGCCAGTTCCTTCTCGTCGAGCACCTCGACCTCGATGCCCTCGGTCGTCGCCAGAGTTTTTGCCCGCTTGGCGAATTCGGCCGGGAACAGATGGCTGGGCGGGGTGTTCACAAAATCACGCGCAATGATCACAGCAGCCGCGACGGCAGCGCCGCGCTCCATGGCGTCCTTTTGTGCGCGGCCCTTGTCGGCGACGAGCAACGTAACCTTCTGCAGTCCAACGTCCTTCGGGGCGGTCTTGGCGCTGCGGAACTCCGCGAACCGATATCCGCCAAGTGCCAGGCCCTGCACAGTGGCATCGACATCGCGCGCGGACAGCGTGGTCACCAGGGTTTCGACGTTGTCGAGCGACCGGGCGGCCACGCCCGCAGCGCGCCGAATCGTCTCGGCGCCGGCATCTCCCTTACCCAGGCCGACCGCCAGCACGCTGGACACCGGCAGACCGTCCACGACCACCCGGGTGAGCTGCTCGCTCGAGCCGGTCGCGCCCACGGCCTTGAGCGCGGCCTCGATGGCTTTGACGGCCTTGCTGTCCAGCAGCTGCGCATCGACCACCTTGGGGCCCTTGTCGGATTCTTTCTCGCCGGGGCGCACCCCCACCAGCAGCACCGCGGCGGAGACTCCGCGCTGCGGAATGGACGTGGCCAGGGTGAACGAAGGTGCCGTGTATGCGCTCATGAGATCACAGCCTAGTGAAAGCCGGTGATGCGCCAATTAGGGTGAACGCCATGACGGATCTCTTGCTCGGCCCTCTGCACGATCGGCACGCCGCACAGGGTGCTACCTTCGCCGAATTCGGCGGCTGGAATATGCCGGTGTCCTATGCCGGCACGGTGGGTGAGCACACCGCCACCCGGGAGGCCGTCGGACTGTTCGACGTGAGCCACCTCGGCAAGGCCCTGGTGCGTGGGCCGGGTGCCGCGGCGTTTGTCAACGCATCTTTTACCAACGATCTCAACAAGATTGGGCCGGGCAAGGCGCAGTACACCTTATGTTGCACCGAGACCGGCGGTGTCGTCGACGACCTCATCGCCTACTACGTCTCCGATGACGAGATCTTCCTGGTGCCCAATGCCGCGAACACCGCAGCGGTGGTGGCCGCTCTGCAGGACAAGGCTCCCGAGGGAATCATCGTCACGAACCAGCATCGCGACTACGCGGTGCTCGCCGTGCAGGGACCCAAGTCGGCGGATGTGCTGCAGCGGCTCGGACTGCCGACGGATATGGAATACATGGCGTACGCCGACGCGACGCTCGACGGTCAGCCGGTGCGGGTGTGCCGGACCGGCTACACCGGGGAACACGGCTACGAACTGCTGCCGTCCTGGGATTCCGCCGGTGCCGTGTTCGACGCGCTGCTGCCGGTGATCACCGAGGCAGGCGGCCAGCTGGCCGGTCTGGGCGCGCGCGACACGCTGCGCACCGAGATGGGCTATCCGCTGCACGGTCACGAACTGTCCCTTGACATCAGTCCGGTGCAGGCGCGGGCAGGATGGGCCGTCGGATGGAAGAAGGACGCGTTCTGGGGGCGTGAGGCCCTCACTCAGGAGAAGGCGGACGGTCCGCGCCGCACCCTGCGGGGCCTGCGGGCCACCGGCCGCGGCGTGTTGCGACCCGACCTCACGGTGCTCTCGGGCGGCCAGCCGGTGGGGGTGACCACTTCGGGCACCTTCTCGCCGACTCTCAAGACCGGTATTGCATTGGCCCTGCTGGACAGCGCCGCGCAGATCGCGGACGGGGCCACCGTCGCCGTCGACGTGCGCGGCCGGGAGATCGAATGCGAGGTCGTCAAGCCGCCGTTCGTGGACGTCAACGTCGGATAATGGGTTCGGATTTGGCGACATCGGACAGCTAGACTGCCGAGCATGAATCCGCTTCCCGAGTTCACCCGGCAACTCAACCCGTCACCGGCCAGCCCGGCGCGTCGGGCTGAGGTACTGGCCGCGCCGGGCTTCGGGAAGTACTTCACCGACCACATGGTGTCCATCGACTGGAACACCGAAAATGGTTGGCACAATGCGCAAGTGGTGCCCTACGGCCCTATCACCCTTGACCCGTCGGCCATCGTGCTGCACTACGCGCAGGAGGTCTTCGAGGGGCTCAAGGCCTACCGGCAACCCGACGGGACCATCGCCGCGTTCCGGCCCGAGGCTAACGCCGAACGAATGATCCAGTCCTGCCGCCGCATCGCCATCCCCGAGCTACCGCAAGAGCTGTTCATCGAGTCGCTGCGTCAGCTGATTGCCGTCGACTCCGACTGGGTGCCGCCGGGCGGCGGCGAGGAATCGCTATATCTGCGGCCGTTCATCATCGCCACCGAGGCTGGTCTCGGGGTGCGGCCCGCCGCTGAGTACCGGTACTTGCTCATCGCCTCACCCGCTGGTGCGTACTTCTCACAGGGCATCAAGCCGGTCAGTGTGTGGCTCTCGCACGAATACGTGCGCGCCGCACCGGGCGGGATCGGCGCGGCGAAGACGGGTGGCAACTACGCCGCCTCGCTGGTCGCCCAGGCGCAGGCCGCGGAAGAGGGCTGCGATCAGGTGGTGTGGCTCGATGCCATCGAGCGCCGGTACATCGAAGAAATGGGTGGCATGAACCTGTTCTTCGTGTTCGGCCGCGACGGTGAGGCCCGTTTGGTCACTCCCGAACTATCCGGATCACTGCTGCCGGGTGTGACGCGGAAGTCCTTGTTGCAGCTGGCCTCCGACGCCGGATTCGCCATCGAGGAACGCAAGATCGACGTCGACGAGCTGGAGAAGAAGGCGGCCTCGGGAGAAATCACCGAGGTGTTCGCCTGCGGCACAGCCGCGGTCATCACGCCGGTCGGCCGCGTCAAGCATTCGAGCGGCGAATTCACCATCGGCGAAGGGGAGCCCGGCGAGGTGACCATGGCGCTGCGCGACACGCTGACCGGAATCCAGCGTGGCACCTTCGCCGATACGCACGGCTGGATCACCAAGCTCGGCTAGGACGCCTGTGCGCGTACGGGTCGGCGATAGGTCACCGTGTCGAATTCGCGTCCATACTCGTCGACGGCCGTGACATCCATCTCGCTGACGAATGTCCCCGGCCGCACGTCGACACGGATGAATGCGTAGTTGCGATACCGCACGCGCGACCAGGTGACTGCCTCGGCGTGCTTACTGCCGTCAGGCGCCCAGACGTAGCTGTTGGGAACCAACGTATCGGTGAGTTCGCGGCCCCGGTATCCCTCCGGCTCGCCCGGCTGAAAGTCATAGCGGGGTCGGCCCGCAGAACCCACGGTGTAGTACACGGTGCCATCCGATTCGGGGTCGACGGTGGACCGATCGCCGGCCTCTCGGGTCGGACGTCCCGCGCGAATCGGATCCGTGCGCTCGAAGACGTGGTTGTGCCCCTGCAGCACCAGATCCACCTGATAGCGGTCGAACAGCGCGCACCACGCGTCGCGCACGCCACCGTCGCTGGCATGGGACAGCGTTGTCGAGTACGCGCAGTGGTGAAAGAAGCACACGATGAAGTCGATATTCGGGTTCGCTCGATACGCCGCTAAAGTTCTTCCCACCCAACCGGTTTGGCTGCCACCCGAGTAGCCGGTGTTCGCCCTGATCTCGTAGGACACGTCATTGGCGTCCAGGGACAGGACAGCGACATTGCCGTAGGTGAACGAGTACGCGGACGGGCACCCCGCGGGGCCGTTGCCGGGGAATCCGAGACGGGCCAGATGGCCGCCGTAGCCGTGATTTCCGTACGCGGCTTCCATGTCGTGATTGCCGGTGGCAAACATCCACGGTGTTGTCGAGGCACTGGATTCGATGGAGGTCAGGTAGACATCCCAGACGAACGGGTTGTATTTGTCGAACCCGGCCGCGGCCTTGCCACCGGAAGACACGAACTCTGGCTTCTTTCCCATTCCTGATGGGTCCGCATAGGCGATGTCTCCGGCCAGGATATGGAAATCGGGGCGGCAGGCCACAATCTGATTCATGACGTTCTGCGTGTGCGGCGTGGCCGGGTCGTTGTCGGCGCTGTAGTAGCTGTCGTCGTATTCACCGGGAGCCAGATTTGGTGGGAGCGCGGGGGTCTCGTCGGTGCCCTGATCGCCCATCATGGTGAAGCGGAAGGGGGCGAATGCGTTTCGTGCGGACGGGAGGGCCGTCGCAGCGGAACGGATATCGCTCGAGAATCCGTCGGCGGTGCGCCAGCGGTAGAAGTGCTCAGTGCCACCGCCGAGTCCGTGGACGGGCGCGTGCACGTAGAACTGTTCGGCTCCCAGCACCCCGTGATCGCTTGAGGGAATCTGGGTCACAAGATTGCGGATCTCGGCTTCGAGGGAGGCGCCGAGTTCGGGGGTTGGCCCATGGTCGAGAAAGATCTTGGTGCCGTGCGGATTTCTGGACAGCTGCCCGGAAAAGCTGAGCTGGCTGGACGAATCTGCGCCGTACCCCACCCGCCTGCCGGCCACACCCAGTGGTGCGTCATCGGCATACGCCCGCCGCCCAAACGGTGATGCGCCCAGCGCGGCGACCGCGGCAGCGGCGGCCGATCCCCGCAGGAAGTTGCGACGCGAGACCGGGTGGCGACGCAGATATCCGCGATGCCATTCGTACTGTTCGGCCATGGACATCGAGCGGGCGATCGGCTCGGGAATCCCCATATCCGGCGTCTCGCCGGCGGGGTTCACAGGGTTGCGCGGCATAAGTTCGAATAGTGGCCCACCGCACCAGGTAACGCGACCGCACAGGCCGAGGCGATCGCGAACTCTTGATGAATCTTTATTCGCCGCTTCACGAGGCCGCGAATCCGAGTGCTGCCAGCGTGGTGGTCACCTCGATGCTCGCTCCTAACACGTCTCCGGTGATGCCACCGAACCTGCGTACGCAGTGGCGCACCAGCAGCACTCCAGCGCCCAGTGCGATCGCCACCGCGACCGGCCCTTGCCATGGCCGCCAGGGCTGCGCGAGGACGCCGACGGCCAACGCCGCCAGCACCCAGATGCCCGTCAGCCACAAAGGCTGCGACCCGGCCACCCGGGCACCGAAGCCGCTGTGTGCGGCACCGGGCACGCCGCGCCGACACGCCACCACTGCGCTGACGCGCCCCACCGCGATCGCCAGCGCGATGGCCAGCCATTCCTGCCGCGAGGCCAGCATTCCGAACGACAATGTCTGTGCCAGAAGGGTGATGATCACCGCGGCCACCCCAAACGGTCCGGCCGAACCATCGCGCATCACGGTGAGTGCGCGCTCCGGTGGTCCGTAGCAGCCGAGCCCATCCGCGGTGTCTGACAGGCCGTCGATATGCATGCCGCGGGTCGCCAGCACCACCACCGTTGCGGCGGCAAGCCCCGCGATGGGCCCGATGTAGGCAGATGTGGCCAAGTAGGCGGTTGCCGCGGCGAGCGCACCGAGTGCGGCGCCCACCACGGGCAGCGCCGCCAGTACCGGGCCCGAGAGGGTACCGGCGAGCCGTGCGGGAACCGGTGCCACGGTGGAGAATTCGAAGGCTCCGCCGACGGGCCGCAGCAGCCGCAGCAGCCGGTTCACGCGCCCGGCCCGTCGATTCGGGCCTCATCGAAGGTCGCCATCTGTGCCAGTGTGCCCGCGGCGGCCTGCAACACCGGCAGCGCGACGAGCGCCCCGGAGCCCTCGCCCAAGCGCATCTGCAGATCCAGTACGGGATCCAGTCGGAGACGTTGCAGGGCAAGCGAATGCGCTGGCTCGGTGGAGCGATGCCCGGCGAGCCACCACTGGCGTGCGCCCGGGGCCAGCTGCTCGGCCACCAGTGCGGCTGCGGTCACCACCAGCCCGTCGAGCAGCACAGGGGTGCGCCGCACCGCCGCGTGCGCCACGAAACCGGTGATTGCCGCCAGATCGGCGCCGCCTGCCCGGGCGAGCAGTGCCACCGGGTCGGCACGTACATCCTTGGTGCGGCGCAACGCATCGCGCACCGCGGCAGTCTTGCGTGCCCACCCGGCGTCGTCGACTCCGGTGCCGCGGCCCACCACCGCCACCGGTTCGCTTCCGGTGAGCGCCGCCACCAACACCGTCGCGGGAGTGGTGTTGCCGATGCCCATATCGCCCGCGATGAGCAGATCGGCTCCGGAGTCGATCTCGGCGTCGGCCAGGTCGATACCGGCAGCCAGCGCGGCGTGAGCCTGTTCCTCGGTGAGAGCGTCCTCGACGGCGATATTGCCGCTGGGGCGGCCCACGGCGATGTCGGCGACGCGCACACTGGCTCCGGCGAGTGCGGCGAGCACGTTGACGGCCGCGCCGCCCGCTTCGATGTTGCGCACCATCTGCGCGGTCACCGACGGGGGATAGGCGGACACCCCGGCGGCAGCCACACCATGATCACCGGCGAAGACGACCACCCGGGGGCGTTGGAAAGTGTTAGGGGGGCACTGATTCTGGCAGGCCGCCACCCACACCGAGAGCTCTTCCAGACGCCCCAATGCGCCATCCGGCTTGGTGAGCTGCCGTTGCCGATCACGCGCGGCGTCGGCGATTTCCGGGTTGGGCGCCGAGACCGGGGCGAATCGCGGTGCTTCGCTGCCGCTCACTCAGCGGCTCCCTTGATGGCCAGTGGCTGACCGGCCACCACCAGGAGAACCCGTTGACACCGCTGGGCCACGGCCTGATTCAGTGCGCCGAGCTGATCGGCGAACAGCCGCCCAGATGCGGTGGCGGGCACAATGGTCAATCCGACCTCTGGGCTCACGATCACCAATTCGCTGCCATAAGAGCCGATCGCATCGACCAGCTCATCGATATCGGCGGCCACAACCTCGCCACCACGGTCCCATGCCGCGCGGGCATCCATCCTCGCGGTCAGCCACCCCCCGAGATCGTCGACGAGCGTCGGCACCGCATCGGGTGCGCGCAGTTCGTCGGCGATATCGGTTGTCTCGGCGGTCGACCAGTCATCGGGACGCCGAGACCGGTGTGCGGCCACCCTGTGCGCCCATGCCTCGTCCTCGCGGACAGATGTTCCGGTTGCCAGGTAGCGCACTGGGCCTGAGGCAGGCAGCAGAGACTCGGCGAAACGTGATTTTCCCGAACGTATTCCACCGAGCACCAGCGTGGTAGCCACTTGAGGCTAGACCGGCTCGCCGCGGTTCACCCGGGGGCGTGGTGCGCGCATCTTGCGCAACTGCGATGCGCGGCTGGCCGCGTACCAGCCGAGTTTGAAGCCGCCCTCGTCGCTGGTCGGGAAGCGTTCGGAGACGCGCTTGTTCACGAGTCTGCCGACGAAAACCCCGTCGACGATCATGACGATCATCAAGACCAGCATCGCCGGGGTCATCCACATCTGCACCTGCACAGACGGCACCGCGAACATGGTGAAGATCAGGAACAGTGCCAGAGGCATGAACAGCCCCAGCACATTGCGCCGTGAATCGACGATGTCGCGGGCGAACGCGCGCACGGGGCCCTTGTCGCGAGGCAGCAGATACGCCTCATCGCCGGCCATCATCTTTTCGCGGCTGTCGGACATCCTGGCGCGGCGCTCTGCGTTCTCGACCTTGCGTTCGGCCCGCGACAGTTTCGGCCCGCGCAGGGACTTGCGACGCTGCCGGGCCTCGGCACTGGTCAAGGGTGCCGGGGCGACAGGTCCACGACGCTTGCCGGCATCCCGCTTCGGGGTGGGGCGGCCCTTTCCAGCCTGCGTCGGCGATGTGACGTCCGTCTCACCGGCAGCTGATGAGGAGTCGTCGGCGGCGCCGTTTTCGGAGGTGGATTTCTTTCGGCCGAGCAGATTCACACGCCCAGATTATCCTGCGCGAATGAGTCAGATTCTGGTGGCGCCCGACAGCTTCGGAGACACGCTCACCGCCACGGAGGCGGCGACCGCCATCGCGCAGGGCTGGGGAAGGACTCGCCCCGACGACATCGTCATCCTCAGCCCCCAATCAGACGGGGGACCCGGGTTCGTCGATGTGCTGGCCGCGCAGCTGGTCACGGCGCACCGGCACGCGCTGCGAATACGCGGTCCTCTGGATGAGGACGTCGACGCCGAGTGGCTGCTCGACGGCACGACCGCCTACATCGAATGCGCGCAGGCCTGTGGGCTGTCGCTGCTCAAACGTGCGCCGTCTGTCGATACCGCGTGGCGTGCGCACAGCACCGGGGTCGGGCAACTGATCGCGGCGGCGCTCGATGGTGGAGCCACCCGCATCGTGGTCGGCCTTGGTGGCAGCAGCAGCACGGATGGGGGTGCGGGGCTCATCGCGGGCCTTGGCGGGCTCGTTGTGGCCCAGCGGCGCCTGGCCACAACGGAATTGGTGGTCGCCAGCGACGTCGAGCATCCGCTGCTGGGCCCACATGGTGCGGCCGCGGTGTTCGGTCCGCAGAAGGGCGCAGACCCGGACACCGTCAGACGCCTGGAGGCACGGCTGGCCGGGTGGGTCGCAGAAATGGAGGAGCAGACCGGCCGGGGCGTGCGGGACCTCGCCGGAGCCGGGGCTGCCGGCGGGATCGGTGCGGCGCTGCTCGCGCTCGGAGCGCGTCGCGAATCGGGAGCACGAATCGTCGCCGAACACACCGGCCTGGACGCTGCGATCGTGCGGGCGGGCCTGGTGATCACCGGCGAAGGCAAGTTCGATGACCAAACCCTGCACGGCAAGGTGGCCGGGGCGGTCGCGCGCCACGCCGCGACCTCCGGCATCCCGGTGTTGGTGCTGGCCGGGCAGGTGACGCTGACAGCTGACGAATACGGGCGGGCCGGAATCGCGCGTGCCGAATCGATCGCCCAGTTCGCGGGGTCCGTGCGGTTGGCCATGGAGGATGCGGCGGGCCAGCTGGCGGGCCTGGCGGCCCAGGTCGCACGTGACTGGTCACACGGCTAGGGCGTAGATGTAGGAATACCCCTAGACGAGGTACCGTTGAGATCACAAGACGTTCATTACCTGGACGTCCGCCCGAGAGCTTCGACGCAGGGGAGATCCCACGATGACTGTCCAAGACGAATCGACTGCCACCTCCACCGAGGAAACTCATGGTGCCGTCTTGACCGACGCTGCCGCCGCCAAGGCCAAGGCGCTGCTGGATCAGGAAGGCCGCGACGACCTGTCGCTGCGCATCGCGGTCCAGCCCGGTGGTTGCGCGGGCCTGCGATACCAGTTGTTCTTCGACGACCGCACCCTGGACGGTGACCTGGTCACCGAGTTCGACGGTGTGAAGCTGACCGTGGACCGGATGAGTGCCCCGTACATCCAGGGTGCCTCGATCGACTTCGTCGACACCATCGAGAAGCAGGGCTTCACGATCGACAACCCGAACGCCACCGGCTCCTGCGCCTGCGGCGACTCCTTCAACTGATCAGAACGCGTTCGAGCCGCGCATGTACGCGGAGCACACGTAGATCTTGCCGTCGTTGATCAGTAGCTCTGCCTGCCCCTGAGGAGCGTCCTTGCGCTTCTGGCTGGTCGCGGTGAACAGCACCTTGAGCTGGTACTCGGAGAAGTAGACGATCTTGTCGATCGACTTCACCGTGGCCGTCCCGAAGGTGTTCACGAACTGTTGAGCATTGGCGCGCACAATCGTGTCGTCGGTGTCCTTGTCGCGCACCGCGTCGTACAGGCCGCAACCGGCGTTGCGGGCCAGCGTCACGATGTCGAGCTTGGCCATCGCATCCAGGTAGCCCTGGATGGTCTGTTCGATCTTCGCCTCGCTGGGCCGATGGGAGACGCCGGAATTCTTGGTCAGGAATCCGAGCAGCAGCGCGAGCACCACCAGTGCCGCCACCACCGCGGCCGGGGCGAGCCAGCCGGGTACCTTGCGCTTGCGGTCGGGGTAGTCGACCGGGGGAGGCATAGGCGGTAAACCAGGGTAGGGCACCGTCGAATAACCTGGTTCCGCCATTGACTCTCCTGAAATTTCGTTTCCCCTGATCGCATTCCCCGATAATCCAGGCTAGCAATCGGCCACAACCCCGGAACAGTTACGTTAGGTAAGCTTCTGTGGTTGTCCGTCGACTACCCAAGCCCGCCCGAATCCTACGAAGGGTCTCACGCGTGTCCATCATCGTTACCGGATCCATTGCGACCGACCACCTCATGAACTTCCCCGGAAAGTTCTCCGAGCAGCTGTTGGTCGAGCACCTGCAGAAGGTGTCCCTCAGCTTCCTGGTCGACGATCTGGAAATCCGTCGTGGAGGCGTCGCGGGGAACATCGCGTTCGCCATCGGCGTGCTCGGCGGCAAGCCCGCTCTGGTGGGCGCCGTGGGTGCGGACTTCAACGAGTACCGGTCCTGGCTCGAGGGCCACGGCGTCAACTGCGACGGCGTGCTGATCTCCCAGACCGCGCACACCGCGCGTTTCGTGTGCACGACCGATCAGGACATGGCTCAGATCGCGTCCTTCTATCCGGGTGCGATGTCCGAAGCCCGTGACATCTCGCTGGCAGATGTCGTATCGACTACCGGGACACCGGAATTGGTGATCATCGGAGCCAACGACCCCGATGCCATGTTCCGGCACACCGAGGAATGCCGCAGCCTGGGATTGCCGTTCGCGGCTGATCCGTCGCAGCAGCTGGCCCGGCTCTCCGGTGAGCAGGCCCGCGAACTCGTCGGGGGTGCCACCTACCTGTTCACCAACGACTACGAGTGGGATCTGTTGCTCTCCAAGACGGGGTGGACCGAGGCGGACGTGCGTGAGCGTGTCGAGCTGCGGATCACCACCCTGGGCCCCAACGGCGTCGAGATCGTGGAGAAGGACGGCACCTCCCTCAAGGTGGGGGTGGTCCCGGAGAAGGGGCAGGTCGACCCGACCGGTGTCGGCGACGCATGGCGTGCCGGATTCCTCACCGCCCGTAGTGCCGGCTTGAGCCTGGAGCGTTCGGCGCAGCTGGGATCGCTGGTGGCCACGTTGGTGCTGGAGACCGTGGGAACCCAGGAATGGGTGTGGGAGCGCGACGAGGCGCTGGCCCGCCTCGCCGACGCGTACGGCCCGGACGCCGCCGACGAGATCGGTGCGGCTCTTTAGAGCTGCACCGGGTAATGCGGCTCCTGGATGTTCGGCCGCACCGACTGCTCGACGAAGATCGCGTGCCACAGCATGAAGATCAGCACCGTCCACAGCCTGCGGCTGTGATCGGCGGTGCCGGCCGCGTGCTCGGTGAGCATCCGGCCGACGGCGGGCACATCGATCAAGTGCCCGGCTTGCGTGGTCGCCAGCGTCTCGCGGGCCCAGTCGTGTAGCAGTCCATCGACGAACCAGTGCCTGATGGGTACCGGGAAACCGAGCTTGGTCCGGTGCAGAACATGCGCCGGCACAATGGGTTCCAGTGCCCTGCGGAGGGCGTACTTCGTGGTTTCGCGGGTGATCTTCTCCCGGTAGGGCAGCTGCGAGGCCACCCTGAACACCTCGGGATCGAGGAACGGCACCCGCAGCTCGAGCGAGTTCGCCATTGTCATCTTGTCGGCCTTGACCAGAATGTCTCCGCGCAGCCAGGTGAAAAGATCCACATACTGCATGCGCGCCACCGGATCCCAGCCCGCGCATCGCTCGTAGAGAGCGGCGGTGACGTCCTGGTGTCCCCATTCCGGGCGATAGTGGGGGAGCACCGCGCGCAGCTGTTCATCATCGAAGCTGCGGGCGTTTCCGTAGTAGCGCTGCTCCAGTGTCATCGAGCCGCGGTTCAGCAGGCTCTTGCCGCGCACCCCGTCCGGGATGGCGGCCGAGAGCCGTGCCGCACCGCGTCGCAACGCACCGGGTAGGTATTCGAAAGGCTTGAGCGACAAAGGTTCCCGGTAGATCGTGTATCCACCGAAGAGTTCGTCTGCGCCCTCGCCGGAGAGCACCACCTTGACGTGTTTACGGGCCTCTTTGGCCACGAAGTACAGCGGCACCAGGGATGGATCCGCCACCGGATCGTCCAGATACCAGACGATCTCGGGCAGCGCGGAAACGAACTCCTCCTGGCTGACCACCTTCACGACGTGCCGGGCACCGATCGCCTCGGCGGACTCAACCGCCACATCGACTTCGGAATAGCCTTGCCGCTCAAAGCCAGTCGTGAACGTGATGAGCTTCGGATTGTGCCGGATCGCCAGCGCGGCGATGGCCGTGGAGTCGATACCTCCGGACAGGAACGAACCCACCGTGACATCGGCCCGCATGTGCTTGGCCACCGAATCGGAAAGCACCTCGGTGATCTCGTCGTACCGGGACTGACGGGTCGCGCGGGTGAAGGGCGTGACGGCGAACCGGGCCGGGAAGTAACGCGTGACGCGTGGCTCCTGGCCGGGGGCGATGCGCGCGTACGAACCGGATTCCAGGCGGCGGATCTCGGTGTGCAGGCTCTCTGGCTCCGGAACGTACTGCAGCGTTGTGTAGTGCTGCAGCGCCCGCAGGTCCAGTTCGGTCCCGATGCCCAACTGCTCCACCAGATCCAGCAGGCATTTCTTCTCGCTGCCCAGCGCGGTGCCGCCCGGGCCTGTCGCCATGAACAGCGGCTTTATGCCGAAAGGATCTCGCGCGCAGAACAACTCGCGTTCAATCGTGTCCCAGATCGCGAAGGCGAACATGCCACGCAGCCGGTGCAGCGCATCCGGGCCCCAGAAGTGGTAGGCCGCCAGAATCGCCTCGCCGTCGCCCTCGGTGGCGAATGCGGCGCCGTGCTCGGCCCGCAGCGTCTCCCTGAGTTCCAGGTAGTTGTAAATCTCGCCGTTGAAGACCAGCACATATCGGTCCGGGGTGTCCGCCGGTCCCCAGCGCAACGGTTGATGCGAATGCGCGATGTCGATGATCGAGAGCCGGTTGAAGCCGAAGAGCACGTTTTCCTCGTGCCAGATTCCGGGCTCATCGGGGCCGCGATGACGCATATGCACCATCGCCGCATCCACCGCAGGGCTATGAGATTCGAGCGAAGACCCGGGCGGGCCCAGCCACGCCACCAGTCCACACACGCGGCCAAGTATGCAACATCGCGCGACCTATCCCAGGACCTAGGTCCCCACACCGGCCCCGTCGCTGCCCTGATGCGACCGCGTGGTCTACGCTGCGTAGTATTCGATTGCTGCCACTGGTCAGCGATGGATTCTGTACCGAAACAGGAGGCTTAAAACGTGACGTCACGGTCCGGCTCACGGCCGTCCCTGCTGGCCACTGTGGTGCTGTTGGGCGCGGCGAGCTTCCTGCTCAGCGGTTGTAGCGTCCAAGAAGTGCTGCGGTTCGGGTGGCCCGAGGGAATCACCCCCGAAGCCCACGACTACATGGCTCCCTTGTGGACCTGGGCAGTCGTGGCCTCGCTGGTCGTCGGCGTCATCGTATGGGCACTGACCTTCTGGACCGTCGCGTTCCACCGGCACAAGCCGGGCGACACCGAGTTCCCGCGTCAGTTCGGCTACAACCTGCCGCTGGAACTGATCCTGACGGTGGTGCCCTTCCTGATCATCGCGGTGCTCTTCTACTTCACCGTCGTGGTGCAGAACAAGGTCATGCACAAGGACCCGAACCCCGAGGTCGTCGTGGACGTGACCGCCTTCCAATGGAACTGGAAGTTCGGTTACCAGAAGGTCGCGTTCAAGGACGGCAGCCTCAACTACGAGGGCGCCGATCCGGAACGCAAGAAGGCCATGACCTCCAAGCCCGAGGGTAAGGACGCGCACGGCAACGAGCTCGTCGGCCCGGTGCGCGGCCTGAACCGCGAGGACCGCACTTACCTGAACTTCGACAAGATCGAGACCGTCGGAACCTCCTCGGAGATCCCGGTGCTGGTGCTGCCCAGCGGCAAGAGCGTCGAGTTCCAGCTGGCTTCGGCCGATGTCATCCACTCGTTCCGGGTGGTCCCGTTCCTGTTCACTCGCGACGTGATGCCCGAGCCCAAGGCCAACAACTCCGACAACGTCTTCCAGGTCAGCAAGATCCTGAAGGAAGGCGCGTTCGTGGGTCGCTGCGTCGAGATGTGCGGCACCTACCACTCGATGATGGCCTTCGAGCTGCGTGTGGTGAGCCCCAACGACTTCAAGTTCTACCTGGAGGCGCGCAAGGCGGGTAAGACCAACGCCGAGGCGTTGGCATCGATCGGGCAGTCGCCGGTCTCGATTACCACCAGGCCGTTCGACGGCCGCCGCGGGGAGCTCGCGCCGGCGGACAACAACGCGGCGAAGAACTAGGCAGCGGGAAAGGTAGGAGCGCAGCATGCATATCGAAGCCCGACTCTTCGAGATCCTCACCGGATTCTTCGCCCTGGCCACCGTGGTCTACGCGGTGCTGACCGCCCTCTACGCCAATGGTGGTGTGGAATGGGCGGGAACCACTGCCATGGTGATGACCACGGGTCTGTCACTGATCATCTCGACCTTCTTCCGCTTCGTGGCCCGGCGCCTGGACACCCGGCCCGAGGACTACGAAGATGCCGAGGTCGCCGACGGCGCCGGCGAGCTGGGCTTCTACAGCCCGCACAGCTGGTGGCCCATCATGATCGCGCTTGCCGCCGCCACCACTGCGGTGGGTGTGGCGCTATGGCTGCCGTGGCTGCTTGCCGCCGGCGCGGTGTTCGTTCTCAGTGCGGTCGCCGGTCTGGTCTTCGAGTACCACGTGGGCCCGGAGAAGCACTAGCTCATCGCGCGTTTTGCCCCTTCCCACCGCCGCGCTCGTACTTTGCGGCGGGACTCCCGTGACTGGTGTGACATCTCCGTGTGCACTGTCACGTTTTCGATAACAATCCGGTGGTCAGTTTGGTTTTTACGGCCGTCGGGTTTCGTCGCCCCGGATTGCTTTGGCTATCGTTGCCATGGCCCCTCAGGCAGGTGGCCCGCCGGGGAGCGGGAAGTGACGAAAAGGAACTTGTGTAGATGAGTGGGACGGACAACCCAGGGTCGGGGACTCCCGGGGAAGTTCCGGATCTGGACGGTCCGAACGCGGATGGCGCAGCTGCTGACTCTTCCGGGCCGGATTCCGCCGCGTTTCATTCACAGGCGTATTCGGCGCCCGAATCCGAGCAATTCACCAGCCCGTACGTGCCGTACGACGAGTACGACACCCAGCTGGTCGACGGTGAGGAGCCACCTCCGCCGCGGTGGCCCTGGGTCGTCGGGGTGGCGGCGATCATCGCCGCCATCACCTTGGTGGCATCCGTCGCCCTGCTGGTGGCCGGACGCTCGGACGAGACGACCGGTGCCGCCAAGAGCACCTCGGTCACGCCGACGCCGAGCACGACGCCGTGGAACGAGATCATCACCACCACGACGGAACCTCCGCCTCCTCCACCGCCGCCGCCCACCACTGAGCCGCCGCCACCTCCGCCTCCGCCGGTAGTGACCGAGACCGTGACGGTGGAACCTCCGGTTCCGGTGCCCCCGCCGCCCCCGCCGCCGGTGACGACGCATGAGGCCCCGCCGCCGGTGACGACCACCACGCCGCCGCCGCCTCCACCGCCGACAACCACGACCCCGGCCGGGCCTCGGCAGATTACGTACTCGGTGACGGGTTCAAAGGCCCCGCTTGACCGCATCTCGATCACGTGGACCGACGGCTCTGGGCGCACACGGGTGAACCCGAACGTCTACATCCCGTGGTCGATCACCGTCACCCCGATCTCGAACTCGGAGATCGGTTCGGTATCGGCGAGCAGCTTCCTGCGCCTGAGCCAGCTCAACTGCACGATCACCACCAGCGATGGCCAGGTTCTGTCCGCCAACAACAACAATTCGGCGCAGGCAACCTGCTGATGTCAGCGGGTCGATTGGCCAAGCCACTGGAGGCACTTGCCGGTCCGGTGCGTCGATCCTCTCCGGAGGCCATCGACCGGATGCTTATCGGGCTGTGCGCCGTCATCTGGCTGGCGTTCGTCGGGATGCTGGTCGGCGCCATCGTCGTGATGACCGGGCTGGGGGAGGGGACCGAGTCGTCGGGCTCCTCTAGATCTTCCTGGGGGATCTACATCGTTATCGGGGTGTCGCTGGCCGTCATCATCGGCGCCGTGCCGCTGCTACTGCGCGCCCGTAAGACGGCCGCTCAGCGCACGACGCGGGGCCCGTCAAAAGCCGCACCTAAATCCAAGGGTGCCAATGCTTCCGGGGCTGGCAGTGAGCCATCGGGTCCGCCTCCCACGGAAGCCTCGACCGAGAAGCTCAAGACATTCGGCGGACTCGCGGACCACACGAGCCATGTCCCGAAGGATTACAGCGGGCCCGGGTCACCGGCCTATCGGGCTGCCGCCGAGGCGGCATCGAAATCGGTGGTGGTCGATCGGCTGTGGCTACGCGCCACCGTAGGGATCGCCGGTGCGATCGGTCTGGCGCTGCTGGCGGTGGTCACAGGTGCTTATCTGCTGGCAGTGGACAGTGATACCGCTGCCATCGTCGCGTTCGTGTTCGGCGGGGTGATCACCTGCGCGATGGGCGCGATTCCGTGGGTGACCCTCAAGAAGCTGCGTGAGCTCGGTGCGTCGGGGTCTTAATCTGCGATTCCTGCGCGGGCAACGACTTTCGTGATGGTGGCGCGCACCAGCGATTCCTCCGGAACCGCGTTACGACGGCCAAAATCCTCGGCCAGCTCGGCTCCCATGTAGCGTCCACCGATCCTGGTCGCCCATTCGCGCATCTCATCGAGATCACTGGTCAGCCGCGCCTCCGCGGAAAACTGGACGTAGGAGTAGGGCGGGCGCTGGTCGTCGACGGCCAGTGAGATGCGCGGATCACGTCGAATGGCCTTGCCCTTCAACGTTTCCGTGCCCGTCGTGAAGATCAGCTCATCGCCGCCGGATCCCTCATGGAGCAGAAACCAGACCGGTGTCACGATGGGTGCACCGTTGGCCCGCACCAGCCCCAGCATCCCGGTGCGGGTGCCCTCGGTAGCGAAGGCCCACCATTGCTCGCGAGTCATCTCGTGCATACGGCCAGGGTAAAGCAGTTGGGCCCGGCACACTTTCGTATGCGGGGCCCAACTGTCGAACTGACTTCTAGTGGCCGTGACCGTTTGTTGCCGGCTCGCCGTCCTGGTACTCCTTCAGAGCGAGCAGCGACTTGTGGTGCGCCTCGTGTTCGGCTTCCACCAGTGCGGCTTGTTCGTCGGCGGGGTCGGCGAACAGGAACGAGCCGGTGCCGGGTGCGCCGGCCGATCCGAGCTTGTTCATGCGCTGTGGCACTGCGGCGCCCTGGTATTCCAGGGGGATGGCGTGGCCGTGCTCGTCGACACCGGCCAGTGGCTGGTGCAGCTCGATGTATTCACCGTGCGGCAGTCGCTTGATGATGCCGGTCTCGATGCCGTGTTCGAGTACTGCGCGGTCGCTGCGTTGCAGGCCGATGGCCCAGCGGTAGGCCAGGTAGTACACGACGATCGGCAAGATGACCATGCCGATACGGCCGATCCACGTCGTCGCGTTCAGCGAGATATGGAACTTCAACGCGATGATGTCGTTCATCGCGGCCAGTGTCAGGATCATGTAGAACGAGATCGCCGCCGCGCCGATGGCGGTGCGGACCGGAGCGTCACGCGGACGCTGCAGCAGGTTGTGATGCGCATCGTCGCCGGTCAGCTTCTTCTCGATGAATGGGTACATGGTCAGCAGACCGAACACCACACCCATGATGATCGCCACCGCGAACACCGCGGGCACGGTGTGCCCGAAGATGTACAGCTCCCATGCGGGCCACAGACGGGCCAGGCCCTCTGTCCATTGCATGTAGAAGTCGGGCTGGCTGCCCGCCGACACCTGCGAGGGCTTGTAGGGGCCCAGCAACCAGATGGGGTTGATCTGCAGCAGGCCACTCATCAGCGCCAGGATGGCGGTGGTGAAAGCGAAGAACGCTCCACCCTTGAGCGCGAACACCGGCAGGATGCGCACGCCGACGACATTGGTTTCCTTGGCGCCCGGCCCGGGGAACTGCGTGTGCTTCTGGTACCACACCAGCGCCAGGTGAACGGCGATGAGCGCCAGGATGATCGCGGGGATCAACAGGATGTGCAGCGCGTACATGCGCGGGATCCAGATGTTGCCGGGGAAGTCGCCGCCGAACAGCGCCCAGTGCATCCAGGTGCCGACGACCGGGATGCCCAAGGTGATCGAGGACATCGCGGCGCGCAGGCCGATACCGGAGAGCAGGTCGTCGGGCAGCGAGTAACCGAAGTAGCCCTCGAACATCGCCAGAATCAGCAGCAGCGAGCCGATGACCCAGTTGGCCTCGCGGGGGCGGCGGAATGCGCCGGTGAAGAAGATGCGGGCCAGGTGCACCATGATCGAGGCCGCGAACATCAGCGCCGCCCAGTGGTGGATCTGTCGCACGAAGAGGCCGCCGCGCACCTCGAAGCTGATGTTCAGCGCGGTCTCGTACGCCTTGGACATCTGCACACCGCGTAGCGGCTGGTAGACGCCGTTGTAGGTGACCTCGGCCATCGACGGGTCGAAGAACAGGGTCAGATACACGCCCGAGAGCAGCAGGATGATGAAGCTGTAGAGCGCGATCTCACCGAGCATGAACGACCAGTGCGTGGGGAAGACCTTGTTGATCTGCCGCTTCATTCCGGCGGCGAGGTGATACCGAGAGTCCATCGCCTCGCCCTGGGCGGCGGCGATCTTGCCTAGACGTGACGGCTTTTGGGCTGTGTCACTCATGATTTGCGCTCCCAGAATGCGGGTCCGACGGGTTCAACGAAGTCGCCATTGGCGACGAGGTATCCGTCCTTGTCGACGGTGATCGGCAGCTGTGCCAGCGCACGGGCGGCCGGCCCGAAGATGGGCTTGGCGAAGTGCAGTGCGTCGAACTGCGACTGGTGGCACGGGCACAGGATGCGGTAGGTCTGCTGCTCGAAAAGTGATGTGGGGCAACCCAGGTGCGAGCAGATCTTGGTGTACGCGAACAGGTCGCCGTAGTTGAAGCTTTCCTGTCCCTTGCGCTTGATCACCTTGCCCATATCGCTGGGCCGCACCCGGATGATCATCACCGGGTTACGCACGCCCATGGCGATATGCGACAGCTTCTCGTGCGATTCGACGGTGGTGCCGTCGCCATCGGACTCGCGCCACGGGAACACGGTCTCCATGCCACCGGCGTCGATGTCCTCGGGACGGATCTTCAGCAGGATTTGGGAGCTGCTGCCGACGGCCCGGCCCAGGTAGATGGTTTCGCCCTTGTACCGCGGGGTCCAGCCGCTGGTGAGCAGCACCGGCTGCTTGCCGTTGGCGGTGGGGACCACGGGGGCCCAGGGGTTCTTGATCAAGCCACCGATGAAGGCGACCGCGGTACCGGCTCCCATGGCGCCGACGCCGAACCCGAGGGCCCGGATCACCATCTTGCGGCGGGGGAGTGTCGAGGTCTCCAGGGTGTCCTGCAGCTGCGCGACGATGGTCTTGCGGTCTACCTCGGACGAGCCCGGGCCGTCGTGGCGGTCCTGGATCGAGATCTCCTGGGGGACAAACTTCTTGGTGTAGAGCACCGCGCCGATACCCAGCGAGAGCACCGACAGGCCCAGGGTCAGGCCGTACAGCGGCGTCGCCAGGTTGTACATGGCGTTGCCCGGGTCCCCGAACGGCTTGTACTCCCAGGGCCAGAACAGGAACACCCCGAGCAGGGCCAGACCGAACACGCCACCGAGCGCGAACCACAGGGCGACAAGACGCTCGGCGCGCTTCTCGGCCTTGGTGCCCTCGACGGGCCAACGTGGTTCGCGGTAGACGATCTCGACACCGTCGAGGTTGGTGCCCAGCTTGACCAGCTCATCGCGGCTCATGGCCGCGAGCTGCTCGTCGGAGGGAATCTCTACTTTGGGATCGCCACTCACGCGCGCGCTCCAATCCACAGTGCCGCGGCAATGGCGGCGACGATGCCGATGATCCAAATGGCCATGCCCTCAGAAGCCGGGCCGAAGCCGCCCAGGCCGTAACCACCCGGGTCGGGGGTCTCGCTCGACGCCTTGACGTAGGCGACGATGTCCCTCTTCTCCTCGGGGGTCAGCTGACGGTCGGAGAACTTGGGCATGTTCTGTGGGCCGGTCAGCATGGCGGTGTAGATCTGCTGCTCATTGGCCGGGTCGAGCTCGGGGGCGAACTTGCCCGACGAGAGGGCGCCGCCGCGTCCGGTGAAGTTGTGGCAGGACGCGCAGTTCAACCGGAACAGATCGCCACCGCGGGCGATGTTGTTGCCGCGCAGCGACTCCTGAGCAATGGCGCCATCGCCGTCACGGATGACCTGGGGTCCGCCGCCATTGGCCTGGATGTAGGCGCCGAGGGCATCGGTCTGCTCCTCGTCGAAGATCGGGTCCTTGCGCTGGGCCTGGGCCTCGTTGCGCATCGCCGGCATACGGCCGGTGGACACCTGGAAATAGACGGCCGCGTCACCCACGCCGATGAGGCTGGGGCCGCGGTCGGGCACACCCTGCAGGTTGGCGCCGTGACAGGTGATGCACGAGGTTTCGTACAGCTGCTTACCGGTGCGCAGCAGCGCCGACTTGTCTTCGTCGGCCACCGCGACCTGCGGGGTGGGCGTGAAGGTAGAGGCCAAGCCACCGGCAACCACCAGCGCGATCAACAGCAGCAAACCTGCTGAGATGCGACGGCGGAACTTGCGGCGCGCACGATTCTTGGCGGCTGTGTTGTTTACGGGCTCCACGCTCAACTGTGGGGCTCCCTTCACCGGGTTGGGCTTCGTCATGGGGCTGTCAGCGGACAAAGTAGATGGTGGCGAACAATGCGACCCACACGATGTCGACGAAGTGCCAGTAGTAGGACACGACGATCGCGGAGGTGGCCTGGGCCGGAGTGAACTTACTCATCCGGGTGCGAATCAGGAGGTAGACGAAAGCGACCAGGCCGCCGATGACGTGCAGACCGTGGAAGCCGGTGGCCAGGTAGAAGGTTGAGCCATAGGCGCTACTCGCGATGGTGGTGCCCTCGTGCACGAGGTTCATGTACTCGTAGCCCTGTCCGAGGACGAAGAACGTGCCCATGATGAGAGTGATGACGTACCAGCGGCGCAGCCCGAAAACATCGCCGCGCTCTGCAGCGAACACACCCATCTGACAGGTGAAGGACGAGGCGACCAGCACAGCGGTCACGGGGATGGCAAGACCCAGGTTCAGCTCGGTGGGCTCCGGCGGCCAGTTGCCACCGGACTGCGCCCGAGCGGTGAAGTAGAACGCAAAGAGTCCAGCAAAGAACATCAACTCACTGGAAAGCCACACAATGGTGCCAACACTCACCATATTGGGCCGGTTCAGTGAATGAACCCGCTGGGTAATGGCGGTTCCCGCCGGCGATCCTGGGGCTGCTGCGGTCGTCACGTCGTAAGTATGACGCTTTGTAGTTGTCGAGAGCCACCCGGGTCCGACATTGATTTGTGACCGACTCCCGACAACGCGTGTGGCCTCTGATGAGAGCGGCACCGGTGACCTGCGTCCGGCGTGTCGCGGCCCGCCTGGGAGGCATTTAGTCCTTTGTTGTCCGGGTTGTCTCCATGGGACCATTTGCGGCGTGCTGGAACATTCCTGGCCCCAGGTATTGGGCGAGCTGACCAACCGTCGTGACCTGTCCGCGGGTCAGGCGGCCTGGGCCATGGACCAGATCATGACCGGCGCGGCCACCCCCGCTCAGATCGCGGCCTTCGGGGTGTCGATGCGGATGAAGCGCCCGACCTCCGATGAGGTCGGTGAGCTGGCCGACACCATGCTGTCGCACGCGATCGAATTTCCGTCGGGCGGGCAGGACGGCCGGATCGGCGCGAACGCCGTGGACATCGTCGGCACCGGGGGTGACGGCGCGAACACGGTGAACCTGTCCACCATGGCGTCCATCGTGGTGGCGGCGTGCGGAGTGCCGGTGGTCAAGCACGGCAACCGGGCCGCGTCCTCATTGGCTGGTGGTGCCGACACGCTGGAGACGCTGGGTGTACGTATCGATCTGGGGCCCGAAGCGGTGATGCGCAGCGTCGCCGAGGTGGGAATCGGCTTCTGCTTCGCGCCGCACTTTCATCCGTCCTACAGGTACGCCTCCGTGGTGCGCCGCGAGATCGGTGTACCCACGGTCTTCAATTTGCTTGGCCCGCTGACCAACCCGGCCCGTCCGCGGGCGGGCCTGATCGGCTGCGCGTTCGCCGATCTGGCGGAGGTGACGGCGGGTGTCTTCGCCGGACGCGGATCCAGCGTGCTGGTGGTGCACGGTGACGACGGGCTCGACGAGCTGACCACCACCACGACCAGCACCATCTGGCGGGTTCAGGCGGGCACCGTCGACACGCTGCGGTTCGATCCGGCGGCGTTCGGTTTCGCGCGCGCCCGGCTCGAGGAGCTCGTCGGCGGCGATCCGGAGTTCAATGCCGCGGAGGTACGGGCGGTGCTTGGTGGTCGCACCGGTGCCGTCCGGGATGCGGTGATACTCAACGCCGCGGGCGCCATGGTTGCCCACGCCGGGCTGGCCAGCGACGCCCAATGGGTGCCTGCCTGGGAGGACGCGCTGACCCGGGTGTCCACCGCGATCGACTCCGGCGCAGCGGCGGCGCTGCTGGACAAGTGGATCGTCGTCAGCCAACGGCTCGGGGCGCAATAGCACGCCCGGGCCTGATCAGCTCGGCCATGCCCCAGTCGTCGCGGAGGACGGCGCTGGCCATGCGCGCGCTGCGTGCGGTCAACGCCCAATCTCGCAGGGGCCCCGAACATCCCGTCGGCTCGGCATAACCGTCGGTCGAGGACACGATGCGTACCCCGGGCTCGGCCAACCAACGGGTGATCAGTCCGGTCTCCTCGGGTGCTGCCCCGCCGAACGGTTCGGCAGACGGCAGCACCACCTGGGCCGACGCGGACGCGGCCGCCACCACCGGCATCGGGGGGACACTGCGTCGCGCGACCGCGGCACCGGCCAGCTGACCGTGTCGCATCACCGCGATCTGCCATCCGCCGTCACCGTCGGGACGCGCGGCGATCAGCTCTTCGATGCGCGCGAGGGCCTGCAGACGGTGCTGGCGGGCCAGTGCCTCGATGAGGGCGGCCGTCGCATCGCGTTGCCGCGCGGCGCTTTCGTAGCGGCGCAGCCCACCGAGTTCGGCAACCCGGTCGCACATGGTGTGCAGCGGTTGTCCCTCAACGCCGTCGAGGACCGCCTGCGCGGTCATGAGGGCGTCTCCATATTCGGCGGCGTCCACGCCGGTGGGGCCTGGGCACGGGGAGGCGGTGTCGTGTGGGTAGGACTGGCCGTTGCAGGCGGGACCGTGTCGCCCCGTGGCCCCGATACGCGCGGCACACGTACGGACGCCGGTGAACCGGGCCAGCGCCAGGGCGGCGGCCGTGGCGTCACCCCGGGCCCGAAACGGGCCCAGCATCCGGCGCCCGTTCGTGGTCCGGACCACGGCGAAACGGGGGAATGGTTCCTCGGTGAGCACCACCCACCACCAGCGATGCGGGAATCGCGACTTCCTGTTGTACGGCGGTGCGTGGGCACCCAGCAGTCGCAGCTCGCGAACCGCGGCCTCCAGCGGGTGCGCACACGTCACGTGGTCCACCGAGGTGGCGATGGTGACCATCTCGCGCATCCGGCCACGCGGGTCCGCGCCGGTGAAGTACTGCTGCACCCGTCGGCGCAGGTTGACCGCGGTGCCCACGTACAGCACCTCGCCGGACGGCCCGCGAAACAGGTAAACGCCTGGGGCGTAAGGCATTCCATCGGCAAGTGAACGTTTGCCCCGCAAGGCGTTGGGCACTTGGGTGCGGTACCGGTGCAGCTCTGCCATGGTGTCGACGCCCTGGTTGCCCACCCGGCCGATCAAGGCATGCAGCACGTCGACGGTGGCCCGGGCGTCATCCAGGGCCCGGTGATTGGGGGTGGTCGATGCGCCGAGCAGCTGAGCCAGCGCGCCCAGGCTGACCCGTGGTGCCTCGTCGCGGGTCAGCACCCGGCGGGCCAGCCGGACCGTGCACAGCACCGTGGGCTGTGGCCAGTCGATCCCACACTGCCGCGCCGCCGCCTTGAGGAAACCGATATCGAAGCCGGCGTTATGGGCGACAAGTACTGCTCCGCGGGCGAATTCGAGAAACGTCGGCAGCACCTGTTCGATAGGCGGAGCGTCCACCAGCATCGCTGAGGTGATGCCGGTGAGGCGGACGATCTGTGGCGGCAGCGATCGCTTCGGGTCGACTAGCGTGGCCAGTTCTCCGAGCACCTCGCCACCACGCACCTTGACCGCGCCGATCTCGGTGATTGCGTCGTTTTCCGCGCTTCCGCCGGTCGTCTCCAGGTCCACCACCACGAAGGTGGTGTCACGCAGTGCTTGTACCGACGGGGCTTGCGCCGACGACCCCGGCGAGGAGTGCACCTCGTCGAAGGTCAGCTGCGTCATGACCTGACCGTATGACCCGGGACCGACATATCGGGGTCACGCCACGGGGGTACAGATCAATGCGAGCGCGTCGTTGGTGGTGTCGACGCCACGGTCGCCGATCTTCTCCTCGAGCCGGGACCGCAACACGCTGCGCGCGGCGGCATCGAGTGTGAGGTGATTGGAGTAGGTGAAGACCATGTCCAGGTACGCCTGTGTGGAGAAGTGCGGGCGGTCCAGGAAGTGGGAGTGGCGCACGTGGTAGCCGGATTTCTCGATGGTCGCCGAGACGGTGTCCTCGGTGTTGATGGAGGGGCGCTTGGTGGTGTCCATGAAATCGGCGTAGACGGTGTCCAGGTCCTGCTGAGTCGGTGAGGTTGGCACGATGCGGTTCCACACCAGTGCGAGGCGGCCTCCCGGACGAAGCACGGTCAACACCTTCCGCAGCGCCGCGGTGGGCTCAACCCAGTGGAAGGACTGCGCGAAGAGCACGAGATCGAACGTCCGGCCGGTCGGCTGCCAGTCCTCGAATGTGGCCACCTCGACGTCGATGCCCTTGGCGGCCGCGATCTGTGCCATGCGTGCGTCCGGTTCAACGGCCAGCACCTCGGCGCCGGCCGCGGCCAGTTGTGCTGCCGCAATCCCGGTACCCGCTCCCACGTCGAGGGCGCGCGTATGGCCGCCGGACACAAGTGCGTCGATCAGAGGTTGCGGGTACCGGGGGCGGTGACGGTCGTAGGCATCGGCGGAGCTCCCAAACGATTCGGCCCGGCGGCGGTCGGTATGCGCTGGTTGCGACTGTTCCGTCATACCGCAAGGGTGCCAGGCAACGCTCACTTGTCGGTGGGCGCAGTTACCGTCCGCCTGAACCCGAAAGAACGACTGATGGGAAAGGAGGAGCCATGCTTATCGATTGCGACGATTGCGCGATGCGCGGCCCGGGATGCGGTGACTGCGTGGTCAGCGTGCTGTTGGGGGTGCCCCAGACGCTCGCCGACGACGAACGTGCGGCGCTGGCTGTCCTGGCCGAAGCCGGGATGGCGCCCAGGCTGCGTCTGGTGCCGATTCAGCGCACATACGACACGCCTGATTCGGCGAAGACGCCCGATGCCGGAGTCGCATAGGGCACACTCGAAATAGGTGCTTGATGGCCCACCCCGGGAACGGGGAGGAGAACCGACACTTACGCGACACTGACGTCGTTTCCCACTGCGGTGGACAACGTCGATGCCATTTCGTAACCTATCTGAGACCTATCGGCGCCGTAGTTCGCGGCGATTAAATTGCAGTAAAGGGATGTTGTCTTGAGTGTCGGGCGTCTTCTTCGAAATCATTCGGATCGATCGACGCCCTCATCTCTTCGGCGCACGATGCTTGCAATGACCGCTGCCGCGCTGGTCGGCGGGGTATTTGCGGGAGGTCAGGTCGCGACTGCCGACCCCAACAACGACGCCGTGAAGAAGCTCAATGAGCTGTCTCGCCAGGCTGAGGCAACCTCCGAAGCAGCTAACTCGGCGAAGATTGACCTCGACGCCAAACTGGCGGCTCAGCGTGATGCCGAGAAGGCTGTTCTCGCCGATGAGGCCGTCGCCAAGGCTGCGCGCATGGCGGTCTCCACGTATCAAGTCGACGTCAACAAGGCGATGGTCGCCGCGTACATGGGTGGTAACACCAGCGGCTACGGTGCCGTGCTGACCTCCAACTCTCCGCAGAACCTGATCGACCAGTTGTCGGTGCAGCGCACGGTGGGAACCGAGATGCGTAGCCGGATGGACAGCTATCGCGCCGCGCAGTCCTCGGCCGATGAGGCCGAGCAGCGGTCCCGTGACGCCGTCGAGCAGGCCCGGGTGGCCGCCGAGCAGGCCAAGAACGTCCGCGCCTCGCTGCAGGCCAAGCAGAGCCAGCTGCAGGTGCAGATCGCGGTCGTCAAGTCGCAGTACAACACCCTGAACCCCGGCCAGCGTGCTCAGCTGGCGGCACTGGCACCCGTGCCCCCGCCGCCTCCGGTGGAGCCCGGCCAGGCCCCGGATGCTCCGGAGCCGCTGATGCAGGCTGCGGCCGCCGCCCCCGCACCGGAAGTCGCCGTCGGCGGTGGAGGTTCGGCGGTCGGTGCGAACGCTGTCGCCGCGGCATTGACCCGCATCGGTGCGCCGTACTCGTGGGGCGGTTCCGGGCCCAACGCCTTCGACTGCTCGGGCCTGGTGATGTGGGCCTACGGCCAGCAGGGTGTTTCACTGCCGCACTCCAGTCAGGCGCTCGTCCGTGGTGGTACGCCCGTGGCGCTCAGTGATCTGCAGCCGGGTGACGTCATCAATTTCTACGGGGACGCCTCGCACACCGGTATCTATGTCGGCAACGGCATGATGGTGCACGCCTCCACCTACGGTGTTCCCGTCGCGGTCGCGCCGATCACCTCCTCCGGCCCGATCTACAACGCACGCCGCTACTGAGCCGCGGCCGTCGCGCGCGGGTGTCCGGGGTAGCACGCTGGACATCGCTGGTCTTGGTGGTTCTGCTGATCATCTGCGGTTGTCGTGCACAGTCCGCCGCGCCGGTGACCGATGTACGTACAGCGATTCAGGCATTGCTGACGCGCTACTCCGAGGCCTTGCGCAGCGGTGATATCGCGGCACTGGACGCCGTTCTCGCTCCCGACAGATCCAGCTTTGTCGAGGCTCAACGCGGGCTACAGAAGAACCTGTCGAGGCTGAAGACGGACAGATTCGAGTATCGGCTGGCCACCGAGGTTCCAGCCGATCCCGTTGCGCCGCATCAACAATGGACATTGGACGTGGCGCTGTTCTATGCGGTCAGCGGAGTGGACAAGGTTGCCGTCAGGCGCCCCGCCACTGTCGGAGTGCTGCACGCCAACGACACCTGGCGGATGGTCGACGCCAGCGCGGTCGCGGTTCCGTGGCAGTTCGCGCCCGCGGTCGAGACGCGGAGCAGGCTGGGGGACCGGGACGTGGTGGTGCTCGGGCATCCTGGTTCGGTGGTCGCGCCACGTCTTGCCGACGAGATCGCCGGTGCGTTGACGGCGCTGTCGGAATTCTGGGGACCGCAGTGGCAGGCGGGAGTGCTACTGGTCGCGGCAGAATCAGACGCCGAGTTCGCTGCTCTTGTCGGAGGCGAAGATACCGATGGAATAGCCGCCGCCGCCGTCGCCGACCGTGTCGAAAGCGGAGTCGCCGTGGGACAACGGGTGATATTCGCACCGGGCGCGGCGGGACTGCCACCCGATCAGTTCCGTGTGGTGCTGCGTCATGAACTCTTCCATGCCGCGGCCCGCACGGTCACCGGCGATCACGCACCCCTCTGGTTGGTGGAGGGGGTGGCCGATTACAACGGGCGCCGGGGCAGCGGCACCCCCTTCCGGAACGCGGCGCCCACATTGGCCAGTGCCCTTGCCGTGGGACGGATTCCGGATCATCTGCCCACTGACGAAGAAATCGAGAGTCCGGGAACCAAACGCACACAGGCATACGAGGAGGCTTGGTCGGTGGCGCAGTATGTGGCCGAAACCTTCGGTGAAACCAAGCTGGTACAGCTGTACCGGTATGGGGCCGGTATCTCGCCGAGTGCGCAGGGTGTGGCCATCCAGCAGGCGTTGGGCGTCGATGAGGCGACACTGGTACGGCAGTGGCAGAGCTGGCTCGGCTCTCGTCTACTACGGTAGGCGTCGTGACATTTCAGCCTGGCGGCCGACGGCATCGGATCCTGTTGGTCACCAACGATTTTCCGCCCAGGCCCGGGGGTATTCAGTCCTACCTGCAAGAGTTGGTGACCCACCTGGCCGGATCGCATGAGGTGACCGTGTACGCGCCGCGGTGGAAAGGATGCGAGCGATACGATGCCGCGGCCGACTATCAGGTGGTGCGGCACCCGACCTCGTTGATGCTTCCGAGCCCTGGTGTCCGCCAGCGCATGGTGGACCTCATCAGATCGCAGCACTCCGACGTGGTGTGGTTCGGCGCGGCCGCGCCGTTGGCGCTGTTGTCGTCGGCCGCCAAGGCGGCGGGAGCCGCCGTCACGGCCGCCAGCACGCACGGGCACGAGGTCGGCTGGTCGATGCTCCCGGTGGCACGGTCCGCCTTACGGCAGATCGGCGAGAGCACCGACGTGATCACCTACGTCAGCCGCTACACACGCGGACGCTTCGCGGCGGCCTTCGGTCCGCGCGCCGCACTGGAACATCTGCCCGCCGGAGTCGACACCAATAGATTCCGTCCTGACCCGGTGGCACGCGAGGAGCTGCGACGCCGCTACGGGCTCGGCGAGCGGCCGACCATCGTGTGCGTGTCCCGGCTCGTTCCGCGTAAGGGCCAAGACATGCTCATCGAGGCGCTGCCGGCGATCCGGGAACGTGTTGACGGTGCGGCGCTGGTGATCGTGGGTGGTGGTCCGTACGCGGAACCGTTGCGGGCGTTGGCCAGTCGAGTCGGTGTCGATGAGCATGTGATGTTCACCGGTGGTGTGCCATGGGAGGAGCTACCCGCTCATCACGCGATGGGCGATGTCTTCGCGATGCCCTGCCGTACCCGTGGAGCGGGGCTCGACGTGGAGGGGCTGGGGATAGTGTTCCTAGAGGCGTCGGCCTGCGGAGTCCCGGTGGTCGCCGGAAACTCAGGGGGCGCACCGGAAACCGTGCGTGACGGTGAGACGGGGCTTGTCGTCGATGGCAGATCGCTACCCGCGATCACGGACGCGATCGTCCAGATCCTGTCCGATCCGGTGCGGGCCGCAGCTATGGGGGAGGCGGGGCGTTCCTGGGTGACCGATCACTGGCGCTGGGATCACCATGCCGCCCGGTTCGCCGAGTTGGTCAGCGGCTCTGCATAAGCTTGGCTGGTGGAGCCTGTCGAACATGCGCGGCACACGCGCGAGGTGTACGACCGGCTTGCGCCGGTCTGGTCAGCGACCACCGATGACGGGCCATTCAATGGACTGCTGGAGAGACCGGCGCTGAGGTCACTGGTCCCGCGCCCCCTCAAAGGCAGGGCGGTCCTGGATGTCGGATGCGGTTCGGGCGCTCAGTGCGCATGGCTTCTCGACGAGGGGGCGAACGTCACCGGGGTGGACCTGAGCCCCGTGATGATCGAGCAGGCTCGCCGCCGCTGTGGCTCGCGGGCCAACCTGTTGGTCGCTGACATGGCCGAACCCCTGCCCCTCGAGTCCCGGTCGTTTGATGGCGTGACGTGTTCGCTTGCCTTGCACTACCTGCGTGACTGGCAGGTACCGCTCGCGTCCTTCGCCAGGGTTCTGCGCCCCGGTGGCTGGGCGGTGATCTCGCTGGATCATCCCTTTGGCGCCCCGTTGCCCGATCAGAGCGACGGATACTTTCAGTGTCAGCTTGTCAGCGATACCTGGAACAAAGCGGATGTAGAGGTGACCCAATACTTTTGGAGACGTCCACTTGCGCAGGTGGTCGATGCGTTCGCTGAGGCAGGGTTCGTCGTCGAGCGCATCGTGGAACCGCAGCCATCCCGTGAGGCGATGTTGCGTTATCCCACCGCGCTACAGAACGTCGTCGACTCACCCAGCTTTATCGTCTATCGACTGCGCTACTCGGGTGACCCCGAGTAGATCGCGTCGATGTCTGCCGCGAACTTCTCGGCCACCACATTGCGCTTCACCTTGAGCGTCGGCGTCATCTCGCCGGTGGCTTCGGTGAAGTCAACCGGCAAGATCCGGAACTTCTTGATGGCTTCGGCATGGGAGACAACCTGATTGGCCGCCTTGACGGCGGTCTCGATCTCCGCGAGTAGATCGGGATCCTGGACCAGGTCGGCGACGGTGGCCTCGGCGGGCTTGCCATTGCGCTGCTTCCAGCCGTCGATGGCTTCGGGGTCAATGGTGATGAGCGCTCCGATGAACGGCTGCTTGTCGCCGACGGCCATCGCCTGACTGATCAACGGATGAGCGCGCAGCTGATCCTCCAGCACCGCGGGTGCGACGTTCTTACCGCCGGCGGTAACGATGATTTCCTTCTTGCGACCGGTGATCGTGACGAAGCCGTCCTCATCGATCGCGCCCAGGTCGCCGGTGTGGAACCAGCCATCCACGATCGACTCGCTGGTCGCGGTCGGGTTGTTCCAGTACCCGCTGAATACGACGCCACCGGACACCAGTAGTTCGCCGTCGTCGCCGAGCTTCACGGCGTTACCGGGCAATGGCCTACCGACACTGCCGATCTTGAGCCCACCGATCACGTTCACCGCGCAGGCTGCTGTCGTTTCGGTGAGCCCGTAGCCCTCGTAGATGGTCAGGCCGACGCCGCGGTAGAAGTGACCGAGTCGGGCACCCAGCGGCGCTCCACCGGAGATCGATGCCACGCATTCTCCGCCGAGCGCCGCACGCAGCTTGCCGTAGACCAGCTTGTCGAAGGCGGCGCGCTTGGCGCGCAACACGATGCCCGGCCCGCCGTTGTCCAGTGCCTGGCTGTACTCGACGGCGGTGTCGAAAATCTTTCCCTTGCCGTCGTTTTGGGCGTTCTGGCGAGCGGTGTTGTACACCTTCTCGAAGATGCGGGGGACAGAGACGATGAAGGTGGGCTTGAAGATCCCGAACGTCGGTACCAGCGTCTTGATGTCACTGGTGAATCCGACGCTCACCTTGGACTGGAAGCACGCCATCGCGATACCGCGCGCGAGTACGTGTGCCAGCGGCAGGAAGATCAGTGTCCGGCTGCCCTTCTGCAAGTAATCAGGGAAAACGGCACGCGCACCGCGGGTTTCGTACACCAGGTTGGAGTGGGTGAGCTGGCAGCCTTTGGGGCGGCCGGTGGTTCCCGAGGTGTAGATGAGTGTCGCGGGATCGCTGGCCTTGATGGCGCCGAGTCGGCCGCTGAGCTCGGCGGGGTCAACACCGGACCCAGCGTCGGCGAGCTCATCGAGAGCCGCGGGGGCAGTAGAACTGGCGATGTGAAACACGGTGCGCAGGTTGGGGAGTTCGGGTGCTAGTTCTTCGGCGATCTTGGCATGCGCATCGGTCTCCACGAACAGCGCCACCGCTGCGGAATCCTGCAACACCCACCGGACCTGATCGGCCGAGGACGTCTCGTAGATGGGAACGGTGATGGCGCCGATCGACAGCACTGCATAGTCGATGATCGTCCACTCGTACCGTGTCGCCGAGATCAGTGCCACGCGATCACCGGGCGCCACGCCCTTGGCGATCAGGCCGTTGGCCACCGCACGGATCTGCGCGGCGGCCTCCGCGTAGGTGACGGGCGTCCACGTGTCGTCGATGAGACGGGAGAACGCCGCCTGGTTGGGGTCTTCACGCTCGTAGTCGTAGACGGCATGAACAACCGATGCGTTGTCCTCGACAGTGAATGGGGCAGGAACGCTGAACTCTCGCACCTGCTCAGACTAGTCGTGGCCTCAGGATCGTCGAAGACGTTGCCGCATTTCCTTCGGCGGCGAGGCTTAAGCTAGTGCGCGATGAACAGCATTCAGGTCGCCGACCAGACCTTTATCGCCGCAGATCCCGCGGACATCGGCCGCGCTATCTCGAACCCCGCCGATTGGCGCCGTTGGTGGCCTGACCTGCAGCTCAACGTTGTCGAGGAGCGCGGCGAAAAGGGCATCCGCTGGACGGTTGCCGGGCCTCTCACCGGAACAATGGAGGTGTGGCTGGAGCCCGCGCTGGACGGGGCGATCCTGCACTACTTCCTGCACGCCGAGCCGACCGGAGCCAGCGCCGCACAGGTGGCCAAGCTGAATCTGGCCCAGCTCAATCACGCGCGTCGGGTCACCGGCAAGCGGTTCGCCTTCGGGGTCAAGCAGCGGCTCGAGGCGGGCCGGACGATTGGCGAATCGTGGGTGCCGCAGGCCTGATCAGGCGGCGGCGAGCACGACCAGCGGGATGGGTCGGGACGTCGCCCGCTGGTAGGCGCTGTAATGACCAGAGTTGTTGGTGTCGGCTAACTTCCACAACCGCTCGTAATCCGTGTCGCCGGGCAGAAGTGCCGTCGCGCGGACGCGGCGCCGGTGCCGGCCCAATTGCACCTGTACCTCCGGGTGGGCCTTCAGGTTGTGGTACCAGGCAGGATTGCGCCGCGCGCCACCATTAGAGGCCACGATGACGAGATTGTCGCCGTCTTTGGCATAGGTCAGCGAGTTGATGCGCTGTGCCCCGGTCTTGGCCCCGATGGAGGTCAGCAGCAGGCTGGGGGCCATTCCCGGAACGTGATGACCCAGATAGCCTTTCGACGCGATGTAGATGCTCTGGTGCACACCGAGCACCTTCGCCACCAGACGGCTCATGGGCGTCTCTCCTTCGCGCAGCTGCGGCGAATTGCCAGGATGGGAGTATCCGAGCGCCAGGGAGAAGGGTACCGTCTGTCAGGTGGCTGAGAAGACTACCCAAACGATTGCCATCGATGCCGAACCCGGCAAAGTGATGGCGGTGATCGCCGATATCGGCGCCTACCCGGAATGGGTGTCGGAGTACAAGGAAACCGAGGTGCTCGACACCGACTCCGAAGGCAGGGTCAAACGTGCCCGGTTGGTGCTTGACGCCGGTGTCCTCAAGGACACCCAGGTCCTGGAGTACGTGTGGTCTCCGGATGGCCGCAAGGTCACCTGGACCTTGGCGGAGAGTTCCCTCTTACGGTCGCTGGAAGGGACATACCTTTTGGCGCCCAAGGGGTCTGGTACCGAGGTGACGTATGAGCTCGCGGTCGACCTTCAAATTCCGATGATCGGAATGCTCAAGCGCAAGGCCGAACGCAAGATCACCGACTCCGCACTCAAGGATTTGAAGAAGCGAGTCGAATCTGACCGCTAGCGACGTCGGGGAGGATCTCGTGTCCGACCCCGCAGACGTCGCCCCCGATGTCCACGCGCCGTTGACAGCCACCATCGGCCTTTTCGTAGGCAAGGGGGGTGTGGGCAAGTCGACGCTGGCCGGTGCCACCGCGGTGCGGTACGCGCGCGCCGGGCAGCGGGTGCTCGCCGTATCGACCGACCAAGCGCATTCCCTCGGCGACGTCTTCGGTGTTCGGGTGGATCCCACCCCGGGGGCTCATTGCGTGCGGGTGATCGAGGACCCGTATGGCGGACAACTCGACGTGATGGCCCTGGACACCCTGGGGCTGCTGGAGCAGCGTTGGGGTGACATCGCCGCGACGATCGCCGAGCAGTACCCCGAATCTGACATCGGATCGCTTGCCCCCGAAGAGCTTTCCGCACTGCCGGGTGTGCAGGAAATGCTCGGGCTGCATGAGGTTCAACAACTCGCTGATACCGGGGAATGGGATGTTGTCGTGGTCGACTGCGCCTCGACAGCAGACGCGTTGCGCATGCTGACTCTGCCCGGAACCTTCGCGATGTATCTGGAACGGGCTTGGCCGCGGCATCGCCGACTCGGCGGTATCGGCACGCCTCGCGCCCTGATACTGGCCGAATTACTTGAACGCGTTGCGGCGTCGGCGGATCGGCTTGCGGGCTTGCTTTCGGATGCCGAACGGGTGGGGGCTCATCTGGTGTTGACTCCCGAACGGGTAGTGGTGGCAGAGGCCATCCGTACCGTCGGGGCGCTGGCGCTGATGGGTGTGCGCATCGATCAAGTGATCGTCAATCAGGTTCTCATTCAAGATGATTCGTATGAGTACCACAATCTGCCCGCACATCCGGCATTCGACTGGTACATGCAGCGCATCGCCGACCAGGCCGCGGTTCTCGATGAGATGGGGGAGGCGATCGGGGACGTGGAGATGCTGTTGGTGCCGCATCTGCCGCGCGAGCCCATCGGGCCAGAGGCTCTGGGTGAACTGGCCGAATCGGTCCGGCGGCGCGATGGAGCTAAGCCCCCGGCGCCGCTGGCCACCATCGTCGAGCGCGAATCCGGGTCCGGAGCGGACACCGTATATCTGTTGCGGCTAGAGTTACCGCAGATCGATCCGGCCACGTTGAGCCTCGGCCGGGTGCGAGATGACCTGGTCATCGGCGCAAATGGGATGCGCCGGCGGGTCCGGCTGGCCTCCGTGCTGCGGCGCTGTGTGGTTGTCGATGCCCGGCTCGTCGGTGGCGAGCTGACCATACGGTTTAGAGCGGATCCGGAGGTGTGGCCTACGTGACGGGTACCCATCCGGAACTCGCCCCCGAACTGCGGGCGTTGGCCGCCTCGATCCTCGACAAGCTCGACCCGGCGCTGCGGCAGGCCGCTCGCGCTCCCGCGGACGGTGCCGCTCCCGGAAAATGCAACCAGCTGTTCTGCCCGGTCTGTGCGTTGGCCGCCCTCGTCGAAGGTGAGCATCATCCGCTGTTGGCGACGATCGCCGAACACAGCCTTGCGCTGGTGATGGTGGTACGGGCGATGTTGGAGGCCGAAGGCTCGGGCGGTCCTGACGATCCCGATGACGGTCCCGAGGGTGGTTATCGCAGTCCGTTTCCAACCCCGCCGCCGAGTTCGCAATCGACTGGGTACCAACCCATCCCGGTCGATATCGACGAGTGACGAGCATCCGTGCCCGTTCTGGGACGTGGCGTCCCATATTTCCGGGACCTTAGACACTCCACGGAGATTCGTCGTCGCCGAGGGTAAGCTCGGCGCCAGCCCCGTGCTGCTCATGGGGATCGGGAGAGGATGCGCGCGATGTTCTATTGGCTGCTGAAGTACATCTTCATGGGGCCGATCTTGCAGCTGATGGGCCGGCCCAAGGTAGAAGGTCTGGAGAACATTCCATCGTCCGGGCCGGCGATCCTGGCCGGAAACCATCTCGCCGTGGTCGATAGCTTCTTCCTTCCGTTGGTCTCTACGCGCCGGGTGACGTTCCTGGCCAAGAGCGAGTACTTCACCGAGCCCGGTTTCAAGGGCTGGCTCAAGAAGGTGTTCTTCAGTGGAGCCGGGCAGGTGCCGATCGACCGGACCAGTGCCGACGCCGCCGAGAACGCGCTGGGCACCGCCAAGCGGCTACTCGGCGAGGGCAAGCTGCTGGGCATCTACCCCGAAGGCACCCGATCCCCGGACGGGCGTCTCTACAAGGGCAAGACGGGCCTGGCGCGCATGGCGCTGGCCACCGGGGTACCCGTCATCCCGATCGCGATGGTCGGCACCAATGTGATGAACCCGCCGGGCACGGCGCGCTGGCACTTTTCCAAGGTCACCGTGAAAATCGGCAAGCCGTTGGACTTCTCCCGCTTCGATGGGATGGCCGGGAACCGCTTCATCGAACGTGCGGTCATCGACGAGGTGATGTACGAACTGATGCAGCTGTCCGGTCAGGAGTACGTCGACATCTATGCGGCGTCGCTCAAGGACAAGCCTGCGGAGCCTCCGCAGCAACCCGACCGCATCCCGGAGAGCGCCGCCGGTTAATCGGGGTGCCGTGCATCTTCCCTGCATCTGAGGTGGCAGCTCGCTATGGGGCGTGGGTCAGCTATCCGCGCCGGTACCGTTACTCTTGAGGCCACCCGCGGGAGAACTGAGAGATGCGAGGGCCGTGCCGAATTCAATAAACGAAACCGCCATCGCGGACGGCGGCTCCGTTCGTCGAGTTGCCAGATGGATCACGTGGGGTGGCCCGCTCGTCCTCGCCGTCGCCCTGCTGCTGCACGCGGTCGTCTTCATTCACTGGCCGACATACGCACTGCAGATCGACGTGTTGGTGTATCGATTCGGTGGCACGCGCGTACTGGACGGACTGGACCTTTACTCGATCGGGCGCAACGGCGAGATCGACGATCTGCTGTTCACCTACACCCCGTTCGCGGCATTGGTATTCACCCCGTTGGCCTTCATCACCGATTTCACCGCGCAGGTCCTGTCGCTCGTGGTGTTCCCGGCGCTGCTCGTCTACTCGGTGTGGCGCATGCTGGCCTGGCTGAATGTCTCCGCCAAGGCCGGGCTGTGGGGGCTGCTGGCCCTGCTGGTCGGTCTGGTTTCGTGGCTGGAGCCGGTCCGGCTCTCCATTCAGCTGGGCCAGATCAATCTGCTGATCCTGGCGGTGGTGGTGACGGACCTCCTGGCGCCCAAGCGGTGGAAGTTGGCCGGCATCGGCATCGGCATCGTGGCCGGCATCAAGCTGACCCCGATGATCTTCATCGTCTTCTTGTTCCTGGTGGGGCGGATTCGCGCGGCCGTCGTCGCGGCCGTCACGCTGATCGCCACCATCGGTCTGGGCTTCATCTTCCTGCCCTCCGCCTCGCACTACTACTGGGTGGACCGTGCCTTCGAGAAGATCAGCCGCATCACCCGTGATCCCACCGCGAGCACCAGCATCAGCGGGCTTTTTCTCAGATTGAACCTGTCGGCCGGAACGGCCACCGCACTGTCGGTGCTGGTGATTGTGGCGAGCCTGGTGGTCGCGGTTCTGGCCTACCGGCGCGATCAGCTGCTGCTGGCGATCTCGATCGTGGGCATGGCATCGGCGGCGGCCTCGCCGTTCAGCTGGAGCCATCACTGGGTGTGGTTCGTGCCATTGGTCGTTCATCTGGGCTACCGCGGCTATGTGCTGGGTAAACGGGCGTCCGCGATCACGATGTGGGCATTCTGTGCGGTGTTCGCGGCGTGGTTCACCAGCCTGAGCGGCAAGACGCCGGACTCCGGTGCGTTGACGTTACGACCTGGTGGCGTCCTGAACGATCTGATCCCCAGTCTGTATGTGTTCGTTCATCTCGGAGTGCTCGTGGCCAGTTGGATATGGCTGCGGCGTGATCCGACGGACGTGAACGATGTTGTGCGCGAAGATGAGCCGACACAGGCCGATGAGCTGGCGCCGGCTTCTCCGGCGCACAACTAGGCGGCCCGCGTGCGTTACTTCTACGACACCGAGTTCATCGACGATGGCCGCACCATCGAACTCATCTCCATCGGGATGGTGTGCGAAGACGGCCGTGAGTACTACGCCGTCTCCACCGCCTTCGATCCGCAGCAGGCGGGTCCGTGGGTGCGCCAGAACGTCCTGCCCAAACTGCCCGCGCTGTCGTCGCCGCTGTGGCGCTCACGCGGGCAGATTCGCGACGAGCTGGCCGAGTTCCTCGGACTCAACGGTGGCGGGCCGGCCGACCCGATCGAGCTGTGGGCCTGGGTGGGTGCCTATGACCACGTGGCGCTGTGTCAGCTGTGGGGGGCCATGACGGAGCTGCCGCAGCCGGTTCCCCGCTTCACCCTCGAACTCAAGCAGCTGTGGTACGAGCTGGGCCGCCCGGCGGTGCCGAAACGGCCCGCCGACTCACACGATGCCCTGGTGGATGCCCGGTACAACCTGGCCCGCTACCGCGCGATGGTTCCGCCGGGCTGATCACCGCGAATCCCGGGTGAAAATCCGCTGGTAAGGGGCGGTTAAGATGGGTACGTGAACTGGACAGTCGACGTCCCCATCGACCAATTGCCGGAGCTGCCGCCGCTCCCGGCCGATCTGCGTCAGCGCCTGGATGCCGCGCTCGCCAAACCTGCTGCTCAGCAGCCGAGCTGGCCCGCGAATCAGGCCGCCGCCATGCGGACCGTGCTGGAAAGCGTGCCCCCGATCACCGTCCCCGCGGAGATCCAGCGTTTGCAGGGCCAGCTGGCCCAGGTAGCACGTGGTGAGGCATTCCTGCTGCAGGGCGGAGACTGCGCCGAGACCTTCGCCGACAACACCGAGCCGCACATCCGGGCCAACATCCGCGCACTGCTGCAGATGGCGGTGGTGCTGACGTACGGATCGAGCATGCCGGTGGTGAAGCTGGCCCGTATCGCCGGCCAGTACGCCAAGCCGCGCAGCTCCGACACCGACGCACTGGGGCTGCGGTCCTACCGCGGCGACATGGTGAACGGATTCGCCCCGGATGCGGCACTGCGTGAGCACGACCCGTCGCGTCTGGTGCGCGCCTACGCGAACGCCAGCGCCGCGATGAACCTGGTGCGCGCGGTAACCGGCTCGGGGATGGCCTCGCTGGCACTGGTGCACGACTGGAACCGCGAATTCGTCCGTACCTCACCTGCCGGTGCCCGGTACGAGGCACTGGCCTCCGAGATCGATCGCGGGCTGAAGTTCATGAGTGCCTGCGGTGTGGCGGATTCGAACCTGGACACCGCCGAGATCTACGCCAGCCACGAGGCGCTGGTGCTCGACTACGAGCGCGCCATGCTGCGTTTGTCAGAGGACGAGAACGGCGAGCCGGCGCTGTACGACCTGTCGGCGCACTACCTGTGGATCGGCGATCGCACGCGGCAGCTCGATCACGCGCATGTGGCCTTCGCCGAGATCATCGCCAACCCGATCG
Source organism: Mycobacteroides chelonae CCUG 47445 (assembly GCF_001632805.1). Classification (NCBI taxonomy): domain Bacteria; kingdom Bacillati; phylum Actinomycetota; class Actinomycetes; order Mycobacteriales; family Mycobacteriaceae; genus Mycobacteroides; species Mycobacteroides chelonae. The sequence continues at coordinate 2,028,548 of NZ_CP007220.1, forward strand.
GGATGAAGATCGGCCCGACCACCACGCCCGATCAGGCCGTCGAATACGTGGAGCGTCTTGATCCGCATAACAAGCCGGGTCGCCTGACGTTCGTCTCGCGGATGGGCAACTCGAAGGTGCGCGATCTGCTTCCGCCGATCATCGAGAAGGTGCAGGCAACCGGCCATCAGATTGTTTGGCAGTGTGACCCGATGCACGGCAACACCCACGAGTCGCCCAGCGGTTACAAGACGCGGCACTTCGATCGGATCGTCGATGAGGTGCAGGGATACTTCGAGGTGCACAACGCGCTCGGCACGCACCCCGGTGGTATTCACGTCGAGATCACCGGTGAGAACGTCACCGAATGTCTCGGTGGGGCACAGGACATTTCGGATGACGATCTGGCCGGTCGCTACGAAACGGCATGCGATCCGCGTCTGAACACTCAGCAGTCGCTGGAGTTGGCGTTCCTCGTCGCGGAGATGCTCAGGGACTAAAGCAGGTTGGTGATGTTGGCGCCCAGCGACCAGCATCCCGCCGCCACCGAGGTGGTGATGATGAGCACGATCACCAGCCACATGAAGATCGCGCGGCGGCTCTGCTGACGCTCGTACCGGTACTCCGAGTCGTCGATATCGGCGAAGAACGCTGATTCGTCAGGGTCGCTGTCGAATTCGGGATCGTATTGGGGATCGTAGGCGGGCACCGGGTCCATCATCCGCGTGGGATTGGGCACCTTGGGACGCGCCGAGACGCTGGGCCGTGGTGAGACACCCAGGGCGGCTGCGGCCGAGGCGGTGTCGGCGGCATCCGCTTTGCCGGGGGCGCTGAGATTGCCTGTGGTGCGTCCGCCGGTCTCGATCAGTCTGCTGCGGTAAAGCTGTTCGGCAACATGCTGTTTGGAATCCCGGGGTGCTGGGACGCGGAAGGTGGGCAGTTGCAGATCCGCGGCGATGGCGTCCAGTTCGGCGCCCATCTGTGCGGCGTCGGCGTAGCGTGCGTCCGGGTCGCGGGAGGTGGCACGCAGCACCAATTCGTCGAACTCTTCCGGAATGCCGTCGATGGCCTCACTGGGTGCCTGTACATCGCGATCGATACGTTGATAGGCCAGTGCCAGCGGCGTATCCCCGGTGAACGGCGTTGAACCGGTGAGTAATTCGTACATCAGGATGCCCGCAGAATAGACATCGCTGCGCGGGCCGGCCGAGCCGGTGCGCACCTGCTCGGGAGACAGGTACGCCGCGGTGCCCAAGATCACGCTGGTCGAGGTGATTCCGGCCTCGGCGACCGCACGCACAAGCCCGAAATCGGCGAGCTTGACCTCGCCATCGTCGGAAATCAGCACGTTCTCGGGTTTGACGTCACGGTGCACCAGTCCCGATCGATGTGCGACCGCCAAGCCGCCAAGCAGCGGATTGAATACCGCGGCCACGGCATGGGGCGGCATCGGTCCACGTTCGCGCAACAACTCGCGCAGAGTGCCGCCGTCGATCAGCTCCATCACCAGGAAGGGATGCTTACCGTCCATGCCCTGATCGAACACGGCCACCAGCCCTGGGTGGCGCAATCGTGCGACGGCCCGGGCTTCGAGCCGGAACCGTGCCAGAAACCCCGTATCGGAGGCGTAGCGGCTGTCCATCACCTTCACGGCAACCGGGCGGTCCAACCGGGTATCCAGCCCTCGGTACACGGTCGACATGCCGCCTGTCGCAATCGGTGCCTCAATGCGGTACCGACTATCGAGCACCGTCCCGATCATCGGATCGTGGCGGTGTGTCGGGGTCTTGGGCGATGTCATCGCATCGATGGTATCCAGTGATGCGGGGGCGCCCCGGCGTCAACGCCGCTTATCGAGCATTTCGCGGACGGAGTTGAGCATTGGCCCGGCGCCCGAGAACAGCATGGTCCGCCATTGACGGTGCAGGGCAATGGCCGGGTCGAACCGGCTGTACGTGACGCGCAGCCTGGTGCCGCCGGGTTCCGGGAGCAGGTTCCACCGGGAGGTCACTTCGATTCCCGGGGCGGTCAACACCTGTTCGATGTGCTCGTGCGGCACCACGCTGGTGTAGGTGGTCCGCAGCACGCCATCGAAGCCGACGGCGGGCTGCGGATGGGTGATCAGGACGCGTGTCTCGCCGACTTCGACGGGTGCGTCGTTGACCTCTTTAACCTGTGAAGCGGTGAGCTCAAGGGAAACGAGAACATCCCAGACCTTCTCGACGGGGTAGGGGTAGTACTCGCTGTGGGTGACCGATGTCGGATCGCCGGAACTCGTCACGGTCCGAAGGTTACGCGCGTCACCACACCCGGAGGACGCTTTTGGGCGACGGTGGCGTGCGAGGCGACTAGCGTCATTCGTTATGAGCGCCATTCCATACGTTGCCGACACGCTTGACGCCGACGAGCCGCTGTTCTCCCTCAAAGAGGCGGCCACGCGCCTGCGGGTACCGGTTTCCAAGGTTCAGCAGTATTTGCGTGACGGTGAACTCATCGCAGTGCGACGCGATGGCGAAATCAAGGTTCCCGTCATCTTTTTCAGCCCCGAAGGCCCTGTGGTGAAGCATCTGTTCGGGCTGCTCTCGGTGCTGCGGGACGGGGGATATCACGAGCCCGAAATCATGCGTTGGCTGTTCACCGGTGATGAATCGCTGACGGTGACCCGCGACGGCACCACCGAACGAATCGAGGCGGCCCGCCCGGTCGATGCGCTGCATGGTCACCAGGCCCGCGAGGTGCTGCGGCGAGCGCAGGCGATGGCCTACTAGTACTCGCTGGGATCGTGCGCTTCCGGCGCGGTGTTGATCATCCGCCACGCGATGGCAGCGCAGGTTGCCGCGATCAGTACATGTATCCACACGTACATGCCGTGGGAGCCATCGGGTTTGAAGATCACCATGATCCAGGTGGAGAACCCGGCGATGGCTGCGATCGCGATGCGCGATTGCAGCAGCGGCGCCGCGATGGCCAGCGGCCAGGTGTAGTACCAGGGCAGCGCAGCCGGCGCCATGAGCACCACGATCACCATTGCCCACAGGATCCCGAACATCGCGTCGCGATCGTTGTGTCGGTGCCGCCACCACACCACGGGCAGGCTGACCGCGATGACCATGACCCCGATGATGCGGGTGATCTCCAGAAGAGCATCGAAGTTGACGGTCACGAAAAGACCGGCGACAACGTTGATGATGTTGGCGACGGCGGTCGGCACTGTCAGCCAGTTGATGATCTTCACCGAGCCGGCCAGGGCGGTCAACCATCCCAGGCCGACGCCGGCGATCCACGACAACACCGCGAATACCGCGACGACGACGGACACCGAGGCTGCCGACGCCATCGCGAACGCGGTCACCGGGTGGCGCTGTGGGGAGTCCTCATCGGCGCTCTCGACCAGACGACGCATCCAGATCCACACCAGGAAAGGCAACGCAAGACCCGCGGTGGCCTTGACAGCCACCGCTAACGCGACCACCGATATGCCCCAAACATGGTGGCGCTCAAGGACGAGGGCAATGCCTGCCATCATCAGGCCGACCATCAGCATCTCGTTGTGCACTCCGCCCATCAGATGGATGATCACCAGCGGGTTGAGCACACAGATCCACAACGCCTTGCTGGCATTGGCTGAAAGGCAGCGGGCGACTCGGGGGGTGGCCCACACCAGCAGCGCCAGTCCGGGCAGCATGCACAGGCGCAGCAGCATGGTTCCGGCTACCACGTCGTCACCGATGATCTGGGTGACAAATCGTGCGATGAGGATGAACAGCGGTCCATATGGCGCGGTGGTGGTGGACCAGATCGGACTGACGTTCTCTAGCAACGCGTTCGGGTTTTCGACTGGACCCACCAGATAGGGATCGAATCCGTCGCGCAGCAACGCGCCCTGCGCGAGGTAGGAATAGGCATCCCGACTGAACACCGGAACCGAGGCGAGCAGTGGTAGCAGCCAGCACGGAATGACGATCAGGAGAGACTCTTTGGTCACCTTGCCCGCGATCACGTGGCGGCCCAGTCCGAGCCACGCCAGCAGCATGAGGACCACCCCGAGCCACATGCAGATCGAGGACACCACCAATCCGTGGCCGAAACGCAACCAGGACAGCCCAACCGATTCCAGCAGCGGGTCGTGCTGCCGGGTACTGCCCGCACCCAGTCCGCCGATGGCGATGAGGATGGCGCCACCGAATCCGGTGATTGCTGCGCGGCCGGCGGGGGACCTCAGGAAGGCGGCTCTCCACCCGGCACCCGGATCGAGTACCGCAGGTGCCGGTTCAGGGTTCGGTTCCAGGGGAGGCTGCACCGCCTTTGATGATGTGCTCACGTGATCATGCGCTCCGGTTGGACACCAATCGGACGAGATCGGACAGCGCGGCACGGGCGTCATCGGCGATATCGGCGCCGGACAGCTGCTCCAGCGCGCGGTGCGTGTGTTCCTCGATACGAGACTCCACTGCCGCGAGTGCGCCCAAGTCGACGATGACTGAACACATTTCGGCGACCTGATGATCGGTGAGTGGGGTGCCGATCCAGGAGTGAAGCATGTCCTCGGCGGCGTTGTCGTTGATGCGTGCCAGACGCAGGGCTTCGGCCAGCAGCACGGTGCGCTTTCCGGAACGTAGGTCGTCCCCGGCGGGTTTCCCGGTCACCTTGGGATCCCCGAATACCCCGAGCACATCGTCGCGCAGCTGGAACGCAACACCGATATCCAGTCCGACATCACCGAGTAGTCGTGAGATCTCCGGGTTCTCGGCCGCGATCGCGACACCCAGCTGCAGGGGCCGCTGCACCGTGTAGCCGGCGGTCTTGAAGCGGATCACGCGCATGGCGGTCTCGACGGACTCGTCGCCAGAGGATTCGGACAAGATGTCCAGATATTGGCCGCCGAGCACCTCGCTGCGCAGGATCGACCACACACCCCGGGCCCGCGCATGGGCCTGGGGGGATAGCTGTGCGCCGACCACCATGTCATCAGCCCAGGTAAGTGCCAGATCGCCGAGCAGGATCGCAGCGGATATGCCGAACTGTTCGGGGGAGCCGGACCAGCCGTTCTCACGGTGCAGTGCGGCGAATTCGATATGGATGGTGGGTTCGCCGCGCCGGGTGGCGGAGCTGTCGATGACGTCGTCGTGGATGAGCGCACAGGTGTGCAGCAGTTCCAGCGCGGCACACACCCGCAGCACCTCGGGGTTCCACGGGTCGGGGTCGTCGGTAACCGCTCGCCAGCCCCAGTAGGCGAACGCCGGGCGCAGCCGCTTGCCGCCGCGCAGCACAAACCGGTCGAGGGCCGTGATCGCATGCTCATAGTTCGGCCCGATATGCGCGGTGTGCTCACGGCATTCGGCCAGGAACTGGCTCAATTGGTCGCTTACCGCGTCGGTCAGGTGCCGGGCGTTGGCAGCGGCTACGTTGACACTCAGCGGTGCGTCCTCTCAGGGTGCGGTGGCGGGTCCCGGATGCTTACAGGTCTCCGAGAGTGAACCTAGAGTAATCCCACCTATCCTGAACGGGTGACAACCAACCCGCTCGACCATGACGCATCGGTCGCCGAGCTGCAGGATCCGGGGTCGATCGCCGATCGACTGGCCGGGGTTCAGCCTGGCGATGTCGCGTTCTCGGTGGAGTTCATGCCGCCTCGTGACGAGGCCGCCGAGGCGCGGTTGTGGCGAGCGGCAAGAGTTTTCGAGCGGTATCAGCCGGTGTTCGTCTCGGTGACCTATGGAGCGGGTGGCTCCACCCGTGATCGCACGGTGCGGGTGACCGGTGAGCTGGCCGAGAACACCACCTTGCTGCCGGTTGCGCACCTGACGGCCGTCGGGCACACCGTCGATGAGTTGCGTGCCATGGTGGGCGCATATGTGGACCGTGGCATCACCAATATCCTTGCCCTGCGGGGCGATCCAGCTGGGGATGTGAATGCTGAATGGATTCCGCACCCCGGTGGCCTGACCTATGCCGAGGAATTGGTGCGGCTGGTTCGTGACCTGGGCGACTTCCACGTGGGTGTCGCTTCTTTCCCGGAGGGCCATCCGCAGGCGATCGATCTGGAGCGCGACACAGCCAATCTGGTGAACAAGCTGCGGGCCGGAGCGGAGTACTCCATCACCCAGATGTTTTTCGACGTCGACGACTACCTGCGGCTGCGTGATCGGGTGGTGGCCGCCGACCCCGAACAGGGCGCCAAGCCGATCGTTCCCGGGCTGATGCCCATTACGTCGCTGCGGTCGGTGCGCAGGCAGGTGGAGCTCTCCTCGTCCACGCTGCCCGCTGCTCTGGAGGAACGGCTATTGCGTGCTGCTGGGGATGGCCCCGAGGAAAACCGCGACGAGGTCCGCAAGGTCGGTGTCGATGTCACCACATCGATGGCCGCCCGGCTACTCGCCGAGGGCGTTCCGTGCCTGCACTTCATGACCCTGAACTTCGCGCGGGCTACTTCCGAGGTGCTGGAGAACCTCGGAGTGCGGGTCACTCCGGGAACTGGTCGGGCGTAAACCGGGGGGATTGGTCGCGGTCCAGCCAGGCCAGGGACGCAACCAGGGCACCGATCAGCAGGGCGGAAATCGTGATGAAGATCGCGGCGCCATTGAAGGAACGGGTACTGGGGTCGGTGTAACGGGAGGTCGCGGTGAACGTGCTGACTACGCCGGGAGTGAGTTTCCACTGCACGGCGTCGGAGCCGAGCATCTCCCCGTTGGTGGATTCGATATCGCCGGGAAACGAAATAGCCAGCGACACATCGGCATCTGAGGTGTCTTCCAGTGCGGTGAGATCGGCACGGCCTTCCAGCACCACCACATCGCCGTTGCGGCGCAGGGTGAGATCGAAGCCGGCGGCGTTCTTGTTCATCCCGGCCAGCTGAGGGACTTCGGCGAACGTCAGATCGTTGAAGATGGCGCGCGAGCCCACCATGCCGTTCTCTTCGTACTCGCTGACCTGAACCTTCTGGGCGAAGGACATGTTGCGTTCGAGCTGAGGGCCCTTGTCGTCTTTACCTTGCGGTTTGGCGACAGCGATAAGCTGCCCCGAGACGTGATCGTCGGTGGTAACGGTCATCGAGGCCTTGACGCGCACGCATCCCGATAGCAGCGGCAGCGTCGTCAACAACAGCACCGCGGCAATACGCGCCGCACGCCCAGGGCTAGTCATCGCGGCTCATCGTGCCAGACGGCGGTCACGTCGGCCTGTCGATATCCGGGTTCCAGCGGCAAAGCCCGGCCAAGCACCGCGAATCGCCGGGGGTCTCCCGCGAACTGGTGCTGCCGGATGACATCGGTGAACCCGAGTCGGCGGTACAACCGCCACGCCCGGTTGGACTCGCCGGTGATCTCAGGGGTGGACAGCAGCACATGCGATTCGGAGCGACCGGCCAGCAGCCTCCGCGCCAACGCCTCGCCGAAACCATGGCCCTGGAGCCCGGGGTCGACATGCAACTCCGTCAGCTCGAAGTACTGGTCGAGCAGGGCGCTGATGTGGTCACGGGGCACCCCGGACTTGCGTAGCCCCTGGCTGACCTGCTGGTGCCACCACTGGTCGGCGGCACCGCGGTAGCCATAGGCGATCCCGACGATGCGCGCCTGGTCCATGCGATCCTGGACGGATCCGGCGCCGTCAGAGACCGGATCGGCCGGAGAATCAAAGATCGCGGCCGCCTGCCATCCCCGTCTGCGGCTGTGTTCGAGCCACATCGGAGCGCGCTGATCCTCGGTGCCATGCGGATAGCCCATGGCGATGACGTAGACACGAAGCGCTTCGCTGAGCCTGCGCTGCATATCGCGTTGCGACAAGTCGGCCAGGAAGGTCGTCAACGTGCGTCCTTTTGGTTTCTGTGTGGGCTTCGGGTGTACCGCCGGGTTTATCACGCTCTGCCCATTTCTGGGCGTTGTCTCTGTTTTCGCCGAGTCCGTCGGCGCGCCGCGCCGCGTCGGTTGCCCGGTCGGTGTGGCTGGGAGATTGGTGGGTGAACCGGGTGGTATAGCGGGTATTCACCTCGTATTATGAACGTGAGGGTGTTGTAACCGCGGCACCCTTGATAAAACGACACGACATACTCAACCGGTTGCGATGCGCCAGAGGGAGGGACCGATGCCACTCTCCGAGCACGAGCAGCGCATGCTCGACCAGATCGAGAGCGCGCTGTACGCGGAGGACCCCAAGTTTGCGTCGAGCGTGCGCGGAGGACGCCTGGGCGCGACCTCCGGTCGCCGTCGTCTGCAGGGTGCGGCGCTCTTCTGCATCGGCTTGGCGATGTTGGTGATCGGCGTCGCCGTGCCCGCTACTCAGATCGGAAACTTCCCGGTCCTGAGTGTGATCGGATTCGTCGTCATGTTCGGGGCCGCGGTTTTCGCCATCATCGGAAGCCGGCGCTCCGAGGCGAGCGCCGCCGGGCAAGGGGGACCGGGCGCATCCAGCGGCCGCACTCGTCGCCCCCGCGCCGCCGGATCGTTCGCGCAGCGCATGGAAGAGCGATTCCGCCGCCGTTTCGACAACTGACAAACCTCATCTAAAGCAGTCCGGACTCACAGACCCGCGCAGTCGGCGCGGGTCTGTTGCTGTATGCGTTGCTGCTTGAGCGGTCCCGCTCTGGGACTACTCGCCGTGGGGTGATCGCTCGCAAGCCTGCTCACCCATGCAGGCCAAATCGTTATCAACTCATCCGGATACCGGCACCCCACTCACCCCCACGGGTTTGACCTGGGGAAATAGCAGCTCGAGGCCATTTGTCGCCCTTCTGGTGGGCGCATCGTGGGGAGACACGCGGCAAATCAGATTCAAAGTGGGGGATTGTGGGGTAAAGTGGCGCCTATCGGAGGGAAGGGTAGCTCCGAAGGGTTCCGGGCAGGGAGGTGTCGAGGTGTTTCTCGGTACCTACACGCCCAAGCTCGATGACAAGGGGCGACTCACATTGCCCGCCAAGTTTCGGGACGCGCTAGCGGGAGGGTTGATGGTTACCAAAAGCCAGGACCACAGCCTCGCCGTCTACCCGCGGGCCGAGTTCGAGCAGCTGGCACGTAAGGCCGCCACGGCTTCTCGGAGCAACCCCGAGGCTCGCGCTTTTCTGCGCAACCTGGCGGCGGCCACCGACGAACAGCATCCGGATGCGCAGGGGCGCATCACCCTGTCTGCCGATCACCGCCGATACGCGGATTTGTCCAAGGACTGCGTAGTCATCGGATCCGTTGACTACCTAGAGATTTGGGATGCTGCGAAGTGGCAGCAGTACCTGGAGGAACACGAAGAGAATTTCTCGGCGGCCAGCGATGAATCCCTCAATGGCATCTTCTGAGCGAGCCCGCGAAGCGCGGCCTCTGTCCGATACGGCCCTGGCGTACTTCCCCGACGCCAGGTTCGCACCATCGGGCAGGGACCGGGCTGCGCGGGCTCCTCGCACCTACCAGCGCTCCCATCGGGGCGTTTCTCGCTCCCATTGGGGCATCTCCCGCTCCCGGAGGGGTATCGCCGTGTCTGACAACGATTTTCCGGCTGGCTCCGGGGCTGGATTCGGCCATATTCCGGTCATGCTCGACCGCTGCTATGAGCTGCTCGCTCCGGCACTGACCGCCCGGTCCGCGGATGGGGCGGGTGCGGTGCTGATCGATGCCACGCTGGGCGCCGGTGGGCATACCGAGCACTTTCTCTCCGTGCTACCGGGCCTGACGGTGATCGGCCTCGATCGTGATACCAACGCCCTTGAGATTGCCCGGAAGCGGCTGGAGGCCTTTGGCGAGCGATTCGCCGGTGTGCATACCCGCTACGACGGTCTGTCGGATGCGCTTGACGGGTTGGGTTACCGCGCAACGTCTTCGGTTGACGCAGTGCTCTTCGATCTGGGTGTGTCGTCCATGCAGCTCGATCAGGCCGACCGTGGTTTCGCCTACTCGGTCGACGCCCCACTGGACATGCGGATGAATTCACACGACGAGCTGACCGCCGCCGACATCCTGAACACCTATACGGCACCCGAACTATCCAGGGTGCTCAGTAGATTCGGTGAGGAGCGTTTCGCGCGGCGAATAGCAGATGAGGTCGTCCGGCGCCGTGCTGTCGAATCCTTCACGCACAGTGCGCAGTTGGTTGAGCTGCTGTACGACACCATCCCAGCGGCTACCCGTCGTACCGGGGGGCATCCGGCGAAAAGAACCTTCCAGGCCCTGCGCATCGCGGTCAACGCCGAGCTCGAATCCCTTGCGGCCGCGATACCTACCGCCATGGCGGCGCTGCGTCCGGGTGGTCGTATCGCGGTCATGGCGTATCAGTCGCTGGAGGACAAGATCGTTAAGGCGGAATTTGCGGCCGCCATCGCATCCCGGTCACCGATTGACCTGCCGGTCGAGCTGCCCGGTGACGCACCGGAGTTCGCGGCGATCACCCGCGGCGCCGAGCGGGCCGACGATGCGGAAATAGAAGTCAATCCACGGAGCGCGCCAGTGCGGTTGCGGGCAGTCGAACGAGTTGCGGACAGGAGGAGCGCATGATTGGGGTGCGCAAGAAAGCCGGCGAGTCCCCCAAGAAGAGCAATCCTGCCAAGCCCGCTAAACGTCGTGGCGGCGCTCCCAAGTCGGTCGGCGCCGGCCCGTCGCCGCGTCCGCGCCGTTCTGCCCCGCAGACCATGCCGATCCCGGTGCAGCGCAAGGCTCCCGAGAAGATTCGCCCGGCGACCAGCACGCAACAGGCGAAGGCCCGTGCGAAGGCACGCAAGGCCAAAGCGCCCAAAGTCATTCGGATACCGCTACGCGAACGGATTCTTACTCACCTCTCCGAGGTGGACCTGCGGCCGCATGTGTGGATCGCCAAGGTGCCTTTCGTTGTGCTGGTTATCGGTGCCCTGGGTGTCGGCTTGGCCATCACATTGTGGCTCTCGACCGACGCCGCGGAACGCTCCTATCAGCTGGGCACTCAGCGGCGCACCAACGAGCAGCTGCTGCAACGCAAGGAAGCCCTTGAGCGTGACGTGTTGCGTGCGGAATCGGCGCCGGCACTGGCGGATTCGGCGCGCGACCTCGGCATGATCCCATCGCGTGATATCGCGCATCTGGTACGTGACCCGCAGGGCAATTGGCTGCTGGTGGGTGCCCCGAAGCCGGCTGAGGGTGTCGCGCCGGCACCGCTGAACTCGGTGATCCCCGACGACGTCGATGCCGTTCCGAAGGCCGGTAACTCGGTCGAGGTCCCCGTGCAGCTGCCACCCGTACCGCCTCCGGTGGCTGTGGTGCCCCACATGCCCCCGCCGGCCGCGGTGCCCGCGCCTGTGGTGGAAGCTCCTGCGGGGCAGGAACCTGTCTTAGCGCCGCCGGCTCCGGTCATGCCCGCTCCGGTGGTGGCCGCACCGGATCCCGCTGCGGTGATACCGCCCCCCGTGGCCGACGCGCCGCAAGCATCAAATATCGCGAATTCTCCAGTTACCGGGGAACAATTCAATCCCGTGGCAACAACGAGTCCCCACCCGACGGCGTGAACCGGCAGGATCGGTCCCGGCCGGTCGGCGCTCGCCGCGTCCGGCGGCCGGCGTCTGCCGTGTCGCGGACCGCTGGATTCGCTTTCCGTCACCGCACGGGCAACATCATCATCTTTCTGACATTGGCCATCGCCGCCATTCAGCTGTTCACCCTGCAGGGCCCGCGTGCCGCGGGTCTGCGTGCCGAGGCCTCGGGTCAGCTGAAGGTCACCGAGATCGAGAAAGCGTTGCGTGGCACCATCGTTGACAGCATGGGCAACAAACTGGCTTTCACCATCGAGGCTCGTGCTCTTACCTTCCAGCCGAAGAAGATTCGCGAGCAGCTCAACAAGTCGTGGGAGGAAAGCCTGAAAATCCTTCAGGACCCCGGGAAGAGTGACGCCGTTAAGGCCGCAGCGGCGAAAACACGGGCCGTCGACCCGGAACGGCGGCTGCAGGATATCGCTGCCGGAGTATCGGCCAAGCTCGGAAACAAGCCCGATGCCAAGAGCCTGCTGAAGAAGATCCGCAGCGATGACACCTTCGCCTACCTGGCGCGTTCGGTAGACCCGGCCATCGCCGCCGAGATCATCAAAGAATTCCCCGAGGTGGGCGCCGAACGGCAGGACATTCGTCAGTATCCCGGTGGATCGCTGGCCGCCAATATTGTGGGCAGCATCGACTGGGAGGGGTACGGCCTTCTCGGGCTTGAGGATTCGCTGGACAGCGCGCTGGCCGGCAAGGACGGTTCCCAAACCTACGACCGCGGCTCCGACGGTGCGGTGATTCCCGGCAGTTATCGGGACCGTCACAATGCCGTCAACGGATCCACCGTCGAACTCACGCTGGACAACGACATCCAGTTCTACGTACAGCAGCAGGTTCAGCAGGCCAAGGACCTGTCCGAGGCGCGGACGGTGTCTGCGGTCGTACTTGATTCGAAGACCGGTGAGGTCCTGGCCATGGCCAACGACAACACCTTTGATCCGTCGCAGAACCTCGGTAAGCAGGGCAACCGTGAGATGGGCAATCTGTCGGTGTCTTCACCGTTCGAACCCGGGTCGGTCAACAAGGTCATCACTGCCTCGGCGGTGATCGAGAACGATCTATCCAATCCCGATGAGGTCTTGCAGGTTCCGGGCTCTATCAACATGGGCGGCGTCACCGTGCGGGACGCATGGCCACATGGAACAGTGCCGTTCACCACCACCGGCGTCTTTGGGAAGTCGTCCAACGTGGGCACGCTGATGCTGGCCCAGCGGGTCGGCCCGGAACGGTTCATGGATCTGGTGGACAAGTTCGGCCTGGGCCAGCGCACGGGCGTCGGCCTGCCCGGCGAGAGCTCCGGCATCGTGCCGCCGATCGAACAGTGGTCGGGCAGCACCTTCTCGAACCTGCCGATCGGCCAGGGCTTGTCGATGACCCTGCTGCAGATGACGGGCATGTATCAGGCGATCGCCAACGACGGAGTGCGGATGCCGCCGCGCATCGTCAAGAGCATCACCGCACCCGATGGCACCCGTAAGGAAGAACCACGCCCCGAGCCAGTACAGGTGGTCAACGCCGGAACCGCGCGCACCGTGCGGAACATGCTGCGCGCGGTGCTGCAACCGGATGCGCGTCAGATCCAGAACGGCACCGGCGCGTCCGGCGCTGTCGAGGGCTACCAGCTGAGCGGCAAGACCGGCACCGCCCAGCAGATCAACCCGGCCTGCGGGTGCTACTTCGACGACGTCTACTGGATCACCTTCGCCGGCATCGCCACCACCGATGATCCCCGGTACGTCATCGGCATCGAGATGAACGCGCCGAAACGCGGGTCCGACGGGTCGCCGCACATGACTGCGGCCCCGCTGTTCCACAACATCGCGTCGTGGTTGATGCGGCGCCAAAACGTGCCATTGTCACCCGATCCCGGACCACCGTTGATCTTGCAGGCGACCTGAGCCGGTCCTCATCCGATGAGGGGACGACTGCTCGCCCGGTACTGTCGTTTGACGCCCGGAGGCCATGGGCGGCACAAAAACGGCAGGAGGTGATCGCAGGTGGCGGCATCCGGAACTCACCGGTTCCTTCCCCAAACGCGCCCGCACCCGGTCTCCGACCTCGCCTCATTGATCTCGGCGGAACTGCGTGGGCCCAGTGCCGCGACCGTCACCGGTGTCACGCTGCGGGCCCAGGACGCGCGGTCGGGTGACCTCTTCGCGGCGCTGCCCGGTAGTAGCGCACATGGCGCACAGTTCGCGTCCGAGGCGGTCGCTGCGGGGGCTACTGCTGTGCTCACGGATGCCGCCGGGGCACAGCTGCTGGCCGAGCAGGGCCCGGATTTCTCGGATATCGCGGTATTGGTCCATCCCATACCGCGCGCGGTGCTCGGTGCGCTCGCGGCGAAGGTCTACGGGGAGCCTTCCCGCCAGCTGGAGGTGGTCGGTGTCACCGGGACCTCCGGGAAGACCACGACCACCTATCTGGTCGAGGCAGGGCTGCGGTCGGCGGGCAAGCGGGTCGGTCTCATCGGCACGGTTGGGGTACGCATCGACGGCGAGGATGTCCCCAGCGCTCTGACCACACCCGAGGCGCCTGCTCTGCAGGAGTTGTTGGCCGAGATGGTGCAGCGTGGCGTGGACACCGTGGTCATGGAGGTTTCCAGTCATGCGCTGGCGCTCAATCGTGTGGACGGCACCCGTTTCGCGGTGGGGGCGTTCACGAATCTTTCGCGAGACCACCTGGACTTCCATCCCAACATGGAGGATTACTTCGCGACGAAGGCCCGGCTGTTCCAGCGTGATTCGCCGCAGCGGGCGCAGCGCTCGGTCATTTGTGTCGACGATGACGCCGGGCGTGCCATGGCCGAACTGGCGCGCGTGGCGAGTCCCGGCACCGTCACGGTGAGTTCGGGCGCCGGTGCCGTCGCGGACTGGACCTGCTCGGATGTGGTGGTCGGCCCCGACGGCGGTCAGCGGTTTGTCGCGAATGGTCCGGCAGGCAGCGTTGAACTCGGTATCGCATTGCCGGGTCACTACAATATCGCCAATTGTCTTGTGGCTATTGCAATCTTGGAATTGCTCGGGGTGTCAGCGGTGACCGCGGCGCCGGGGATCGCGATCGCCGGTGTGCCGGGACGTATGGAGTCGGTGGTCGCCGGCCAGCCGTTCCTGGCTGTTGTCGACTATGCCCACAAACCCGGCGCCCTGCGCGCTGTCCTGGAGAGTCTGCGCAGCCATCGGGACGGACGGCTGGGGGTGGTGTTCGGTGCCGGCGGTAACCGCGACCGTGGCAAGCGCGCCGATATGGGGCAGGTGGCAGCCGAGCTGGCCGATCTCGTGGTGGTTACCGATGACAATCCGCGCGATGAGGACCCATCCGCGATTCGCGCGGAAATCGTCTCCGGGACAACTGGTTCAGATGTCGATGTGATCGAGATCGGAGACCGGCGCGCCGCCATCGGCTTCGCCGCCCGGTGGGCACATCCGGGGGATACCGTCCTGATCGCGGGCAAGGGGCACGAGAGCGGGCAGCGCGTCGGCGCGGTTTCGGTCCCGTTCGATGACCGGGTGGAGCTGCGGGTCGCGCTGGAAGGGCTGGAAAGCTCGAAAGGACTCGGGAGTCTGAATGATTGAGATGACTGTCGCCGAGATCGCGGAGATCGTCGGTGGACGTCTCGACGGAATCAGTGCCGAGGAAGCCCGGCATACGACCGTCACCGGCACCGTCGAATTCGATTCGCGCCAGGTGGGTCCCGGTGGGCTGTTCTTGGCGCTGCCGGGTGCCCGGGTCGACGGTCACGATCATGCCAAGGGTGCGATCGCGGCGGGTGCCGTCGTCGTGTTGGCCGCCAGGCCGGTGGGTGTGCCCGCCATCGTGGTGCCGCCGACTGGTATCGCGCGTACCGAAGTATCTGCGCTGGAACATGATTCGGATGGGTCGGGGGCTGCGGTGCTGGCCGCCACCGCAGCGCTGGCGGCGGAGGTGGCCCGTCGGCTCTCGGGGCAGGGGCTGCGCATTGTGGGTGTCACCGGCTCGTCGGGCAAGACGTCGACAAAGGACCTCATCGCCGCGGTGCTCGAGCCGCTCGGTGAGGTGGTGGCGCCACCCGGATCCTTCAACAACGAGCTCGGCCATCCCTGGACCGTTCTGCGGGCGACGGAATCGACCAGGTTTCTGGTGCTGGAGCTGTCGGCTCGGCGCCCCGGAAACATCGCGGACCTGGCCGCCATCGCGCCGCCGTCAATCGGTGTGGTGCTCAACGTCGGTACGGCGCACCTGGGTGAGTTCGGTTCGCGACAGGCCATTGCCGACACCAAGGGTGAACTGCCGCAATCACTTTCCAATGATGGTGTGGCGGTGCTGAATACCGATGACTCGGCGGTAGCCGCCATGGCCGCCAAGACCCGCGCCCGGGTGGTCCGCACCAGCGTGCACAGCAGCGCCGATATCTGGGCGACAGACGTGAGCGTCGACGACCTGGCGCGTGCCCGCTTCACCCTGTGTGCCGGTGACGAGGCCGTACCCGTTCAATTGGCTGTCCACGGCGAGCATCAGGTGAGCAACGCACTGGCGGCCGCCGCGGTCGCGCGGGAATGCGGCGCCACGCTGGCGCAGGTTGCTGAAGCGCTCGCCGGGGCGGGTCCGGTCTCGCGGCGCCGCATGGAGGTCAGCACCCGAGATGACGGGGTGACGGTCATCAACGACGCGTACAACGCCAACCCGGATTCGATGATGGCCGGACTCAAGGCCCTGGTGTCGATGGCTCGTCACGGTGTGCAGCCCCGTCGCAGCTGGGCGGTGCTGGGCGAGATGGCCGAGCTGGGGCCCGATGCGATATCCGAGCATGACCGCATCGGACGGGCCGCCGTGCGCTTAGATGTCAGTCGATTGGTAGTCGTCGGAACCGGGAGGTCGCAGCGGGCAATGCATGCGGGTGCAGTGATGGAGGGGTCATGGGGGTCCGAGGCGGTGCTGGTGGACGATCCTGCGGCAGCCGCCACACTGCTGGCCGACGAGCTGGCGGCCGGTGACGTGGTGCTGGTCAAGGCATCGCGGTCGGCCGGGCTGTGGGTCGTGGCTGATGAGCTGCTGAAGGTGGGTGACGCATGAGGCAGATCATCATCGCGGCCGGGATCGCGATCCTGGTTTCCATCATGCTGACCCCGGTGCTTATCCGGGTGTTCTCGCGGCAGGGCTTCGGCCAGGAGATTCGGGACGACGGACCGCAACATCATCAGAAGAAACGTGGCACTCCCTCGATGGGTGGCGTCGCGATCCTGGCGGGTATGTGGGCCGGGTACTTCGGGTCTCATCTGATCGGTATCGCGTTCGGATCCGATGGCCCCTCGGCCTCTGGGCTGTTGGTGCTTGCGTTGGCCACCATGCTCGGCGGTGTCGGTTTCATCGACGACTTCATCAAGATTCGCAAGGCGCGCAACCTCGGCCTCAACAAGACCTCCAAGACTGTCGGTCAGATCCTGTCGGCCTTGGTGTTCGGCGTGCTGGTGCTGCAGTTCCGCAATACGGACGGGTTGACGCCCGGTAGTCCGCAGCTGTCCTACGTGCGTGAGATCGCCACCGTGGCGATGCCCGCGGTGATCTTCGTGCTCTTCTGCGTGATCCTGGTGATGTCGTGGTCCAACGCGGTCAATTTCACCGACGGACTGGATGGGCTGGCCGGCGGATGCATGGCCATGGTGACCGGCGCCTATGTCATCGTGACCTTCTGGCAGTACCGCAACGCCTGCTCCACGCATCCGGGTGTGGCGTGCTACAACGTGCGCGACCCGCTGGACCTTGCGGTGATCGCCGCGGCGACGGCGGGTGCATGTATCGGGTTCCTGTGGTGGAACGCCGCACCCGCCAAAATTTTTATGGGGGACACCGGATCGCTGGCTCTTGGCGGCATCATCGCCGGCTTGTCGGTGACCACCCGAACAGAGCTGCTCGCGGTGGTGTTGGGTGCACTGTTCGTCGCCGAGATCGTGTCGGTGGTCCTGCAGATCGCCGCGTTCCGCACCACCGGCCGCAGGGTGTTCCGGATGGCGCCGTTCCACCATCATTTCGAGCTATTGGGTTGGGCGGAAACGACGGTCATCATCCGGTTCTGGCTGTTGACCGCGATTGCCTGTGGCCTGGGTCTGGCGTTGTTCTATGGCGAGTGGCTCGCCACGATCGGTGACTAACCGGCCATGACCGTTTCTCAGATGGCCGAACTGCCCAGCGGAGCAAGGGTTCTGGTTTGCGGTGCGCGTGTCACGGGCGATGCCGTGGTCGCGGCGTTGACGGGGCTGGCGGACCTCGACCTGCGGATTACCGTCTGTGACGACAACGAGGACGCCTTACGGCGTCATCGCGATGCGGGGCATGGGGCCCTCACCACCGCCGAGGCGCAGCACCATATGGCCGATCAGGATGTGGTGATCGTCAGTCCCGGCTTCGGTCCTTCCTCGCCGATCGTGCTGGCCGCTATACATGCCGGGCTGCCCATCTGGGGTGATGTCGAATTGGCATGGCGTCTGGATGTTTCCGGCCGGTTTGGGCCGCCCAAGCGGTGGCTGGTGGTGACCGGAACCAACGGAAAGACCACGACCACCGCCATGGTCCACGACATGCTGACGGCCGCGGGCCGCACCAGTGCGCTGTGCGGGAACATCGGTGACCCGGTGCTCAATGTGCTGGATCGCGATGTCGAATTTCTGGCCGTCGAGCTCTCCAGCTTCCAGCTGCACTGGGCGCCTTCGGTGCGGCCGGCGGCCGGCGTGGTGCTCAACGTGGCCGAGGACCACCTGGACTGGCACGGGGGAATGGACGCCTACACCCGGGACAAGGCGCGAGTGCTCGATGGGGAGGTCGCGGTTGTCGGTCTTGATGACAGGGTGGCGGCCGGACTGCTCTCGGGCGCGGCGGCACCGATCACGGCCGGGTTCCGCACTGGTGAGCCCGTGGCCGGGGAGCTCGGAGTGCGTGACGGCCTGCTGGTGGACCGGGCATTCGGACCGGATGTGCCGCTGATCGAGGTGGCCAAGCTTCCGGTAGCGGGTCCGATCGGTGTGCTCAACGCGCTGGCCGCCGCCGCGCTGGCGCGTGCGGTGGGTACGCCCGCGGAGGCTGTCGCGCGTGCGCTGGAGGCCTTTCAGGTGGGGCGGCACCGTGCCGAGCTGGTGACGCAGCGCCACGGTGTTTCTTACGTAGACGACTCGAAGGCCACCAATCCGCACGCGGCCGCGGCGTCCATCGCGGCCTATCGGCGCGTCATCTGGATCGCCGGGGGGTTGCTCAAGGGCGCGGCGGTCGATGATCTGGTGCGCGAATGTGCCGACCGGCTCGGTGCGGTTGTGCTGATCGGCACCGATCGGGGTGTGATTGCTGAGGCTTTGGCGCGACACGCGCCGGATGTACCCGTTGTTGCGGTTGTGACGCGCGAGGATGCTGGGGTGCAAGAGGCAAATGTGGTCTATGTGACTGATGAGGCGGATGGGGGTGGCGCTGATCTGGGTACCCGGGTCATGGCCGCGGCCGTCCGGCACGCCAGCGCTGTGGCCCGGCCTGGCGACACCGTGCTGCTGGCTCCGGCCGGCGCATCCTTCGACCAATTCAGCGGGTACTCCGAGCGTGGCGATCGATTCGCCGCGGCGGTGCGCGCACTTACCGGTTAGGTAACAGCGCCGTGTCGACCCTGACCGCTCCGTTCACCAGGCTTTTCCGCTCCGAGAAGCGCGCCGCGGCGAAGACGGCGGCCAAACCCGCCAAGAAACCCTCTGACGCGAAGACCGCTGGGTTGGTGGCCCGGACTCGTTTGGGCGCCTGGCTGAACCGGCCGATGACGTCGTTTCACCTGATCATCGCGACAGCCGCGCTGTTGACCACACTGGGCCTCATCATGGTGTTGTCCGCATCGGGCGTTGAGTCCTATGACGTGGACGGATCTGCGTGGGCTGTGTTCGGCAAGCAGGTGCTCTGGGTCTGTGTGGGTCTGGTCGGTTTCTACATCGCGCTGCGCACGCCGATCCGGGTGATGCGCAAGTACTCGTTCCCGGCATTCGTCTTCACCATCGTCTTGATCACCTTGGTGCTGGTGCCCGGAATCGGCACGTACTCCAACGGTTCTCGCGGTTGGTTCGTCTACGGCGGTATGTCGATGCAGCCTTCGGAGCTCACCAAGATCGCCTTCGCGATCTGGGGTGCGCACCTGTTGGCTTCGCGCCGCATGGAGAAGGCCTCGCTGCGCGAGATGCTGGTTCCGTTGGTGCCGGCCGCGCTCATCGCGCTCGTGCTCATCGTCATTCAGCCCGACCTTGGGCAGACGGTCTCCATGAGCATCATCTTGCTGGCGCTGCTTTGGTATGCCGGGCTGCCGTTGAAGGTGTTCCTCAGTTCGGTGATCGCCGCCGTACTGGCCGCGGCCATCCTCGCCGTCTCCGCCGGGTACCGCTCCGATCGGGTCAAGGCGTGGCTGGATCCGTCGGCGGACCCGCAGGCCACCGGTTATCAGTCGCGTCAGGCTCGATTCGCGCTGGCCCAGGGTGGCTTCTTCGGCCAGGGACTTGGGCAGGGGTCGGCGAAATGGCACTACCTGCCCAACGCCCACAACGACTTCATCTTCGCGATCATCGGCGAGGAGCTCGGATTTGTCGGCTGCATCGGGGTGCTGGCGCTGTTCGGCGTCTTTGCGTACACCGCCATGCGCATCGCCAAGCGCAGTGCCGATCCGTTCCTGCGGATGCTGACCGCCACTGCCGGTATGTGGGTCATCGGTCAGTCCTTCATCAACATCGGATACGTGATCGGCCTACTGCCGGTGACCGGCATCCAGCTGCCGCTGATTTCTTCTGGTGGTACCGCCACGGCCACAGCCCTTTTCATGATCGGTCTGATCGCCAACGCCGCGCGCCACGAACCCGAGGCCGTCGCCGCACTGCGGGCGGGTTCGGGTGACCGGATGAACAGGATTCTGCGGCTCCCGGCGCCGGAGCCGTATGTGGCGCCGCGCATCGACACCGCACGCGATCGCCTGCGCGCCAAGTCGGCCACGCGAGGCGCCGAGACGGCCGATCGGCAGCCCGAGCGCGCACGGCAGCAAGACTCCGCGCAGGGGGCCAAGCGCAAGCCACGTGCACGTACCGACAGCGACGCAGGGCATCATAGGCAGGTACAGCAGGTGCGGCGGGCCTCGGGCACGCGCGCGAGCGGCCGGTCCCGTGAGCAATCCCGGGCCGGGAGTTCACGGGCCCGAAGCCATCGATAGCTGCTGAACATGTGATTGCCGCCAGACCGAAAGGATGCTCCCGGAGTGAGTGACGAACTTCGGCCGCTTTCGGTGGTACTGGCCGGTGGCGGTACCGCGGGACACGTCGAACCCGCCATGGCGGTCGCCGATGCACTGCGCGAGATCGACCCGTCGGTGCGGATCACCGCATTGGGTACCGAGCGTGGCCTGGAGACGCGGCTGGTGCCCGACCGCGGGTACGACCTGGAACTGATCGTGCCGGTGCCGCTCCCGCGTCGCCTCACCGGCGATCTGGTGCGGCTGCCGTTGCGGGTGCGCCGGGCAGTGCGGCAGACCCGGGCGGTGTTCGACAATGTCGGAGCTGATGTCGTCATCGGTTTCGGCGGTTACGTGGCGTTGCCCGCCTATCTGGCGGCACGTCGAGGACCGCTGCGCCGTCCCCGTGTTCCGGTGGTCATTCATGAGGCGAACGCACGTGCCGGCCTTGCGAATAGGGTCGGGGCGCGCCGCGCGCAGCGCGTGTTATCGGCCGTCTCGGACTCGGGACTGCGCCGTGCAGAGGTGGTCGGGGTGCCGGTTCGTGGATCGATCACGGCGCTGGATCGCACCGCGTTGCGGCAGGAGGCGCGCGCTCACTACGGATTCGACGACGATGCTCTGGTGCTCTTGGTATTCGGCGGGTCCCAGGGTGCGGTGTCCCTGAACAATGCCGTCTCGGCTGCGGCCAATGACCTTGCCGCTGCCGGGGTTTCGGTGCTGCATGCACACGGGCCGAAGAACACGATCGAGCTGCCAGAGGGCGGGTTGCGGGACGTTCCGGGCGCCCCCAAATACGTGGCCCTGCCATACCTGGACCGCATGGACCTGGCCTACGCCGCGGCCGATATCGCCGTGTGCCGATCCGGCGCGATGACCGTCGCCGAGGTCTCCGCGGTGGGGTTGCCCGCCATCTACGTGCCTCTTCCCATCGGCAACGGTGAACAGCGGCTCAACGCGCTGCCGGTCGTCGACGCTGGAGGTGGTGTGATCGTCGCGGACCGCGACCTCACTCCGGAGACATTGGCGCACATGGTGATCGAAATCGCCTCCGATTCCGGCAAGCTTGCCCAGATGACGTCGGCCGCCGCGCTGTCGGGACATCCGGACGCCGCACGGCAGGTGGCTCAGGTGGCGCTGGATGTCGCACGACAGCAGCGATCTCAGGGACGGAGTGCATCGCGATGAACATCGGCCCACTCCCGGAGCATTTGCGCCGCGTGCACATGGTCGGCATCGGCGGTGCCGGAATGTCAGGTATCGCCAGGATCTTGCTGGACAGGGGAGCGCAGGTATCGGGCTCCGATGCCAAGGAATCTCGTGGCGTGCTCGCACTGCGTACCCGCGGTGCCCTGGTCAACATCGGCCACGATGGCGACGCCCTGGATCTGCTGCCCGGTGGTCCCACCGTGGTGGTTACCACCCATGCGGCCATTCCCAAGACGAATCCTGAACTGGTGGAAGCTCATCGGCGTGGAATACCCGTCCTGCTGCGCCCGGTTGTGCTTGCGGACCTGATGGCCGGATACCGCACCCTGATGGTGACTGGAACGCATGGCAAGACCAGCACCACATCCATGCTCATTGTGGCGCTGCAGCATTGCGGATACGACCCATCGTTCGCGGTCGGCGGTGAGCTCAACGAGGCGGGCACCAACGCCCACCACGGCAGTGGGGACGTGTTCGTGGCCGAGGCCGACGAAAGTGACGGCTCACTGCTGCAGTACCGGCCCGATCTCATCGTCGTGACCAATATCGAGGCCGACCATCTCGATCACTTCGGCAGTGTCGAGGCCTATACCGCGGTATTCGACGAATTCACCGAAACTTTGGGCCCCGAAGGGGTCTTGGTGGTGTGCCTGGATGATCCGGGGTCCGCGGCGTTGGCGCGCCGGGCCCACGAGCGCGGCCTACGAGTACGTGGCTACGGCAGTGTCGAACAGGCGGACGCCGCGGGTGTCCCGGTCGCCGGGTGGCTGCGTGATTGGCAGTTCAAGGACACCGGAGCGTTCGCACAGATCCAGTTGGCGGGCGAGAAGACCTCGCGCACCATGCGACTGTCGGTGCCGGGTCGGCACATGGCCCTGAACGCACTGGCCGCGGTGGTGGCGGCCGCCGAGATCGGGGCCTCTGTCGAGGATGTGCTCGATGGGCTGGCCGGATTTGAAGGAGTGCGCCGCCGATTCGAATTGGTCGGTCAGGTCGAGAGTGTCCGGGTCTTCGATGACTACGCGCACCATCCCACCGAGGTCCGGACGGTGCTACAGGCGGTTTCCGGAATCGTCGAGCAACAGGGATTTGGCCGCTCTGTCGTCGTCTTTCAGCCCCACTTGTACTCCCGCACAGCATCTTTCGCAACGGAGTTCGCCGAGGCGCTCAGTGTGGCCGATCTGGTGTTCGTGCTCGATGTCTACGGCGCACGCGAAGCGCCGTTGCCGGGTGTCAGCGGTGCGTTGATCGTCGAGCAGATCTCCGGGGTGCCGGTGCATTACCTGCCTGATCTGTCGACGGTGGCTGCGCATGTCGCCGCGGCCACGGCGCCGGGGGATCTGGTGATCACGATGGGTGCGGGCGATGTCACGCTGCAGGGCAAGGAGATCGTGCGGGCGTTGCGCGCGCGTGCCAATGACTGGCCGCCCCCGAGGAACGGTCAATGAGCGAGCCGGACAGGACTTCGGAGGAGGCAGCGGAGTCGGCCCCGGTGTCTGACGAGATCGAGGATTCCGCTCCCGAGGCGATCGACGAGGATGCCGGTGCCGAGCAGGCGGAGGCCGACGAGTCCGCCGAGGGGCCGCGGATGCGGGCCAGGCGCGAGCGGATGGAGCGCCGGGACGCACAGCGGCGCGCGATCGCTCTGGAGCAGGCGCGGCGTGAGGCGAAGGCGGCTGCCAAGGGCAAGCAGGTAGATCAGGGCAAGAGCGCGGGACGCGGGAAGGTTCAGGGTTTGCACACCCTGCTGCTCGCGGTGCTGCTCACGGTCATCGCGGTGGGACTGGGGGCGATTCTGTACTTCACGCCCCTGATGTCCGTGCGCCAGACCGTGGTGACCGGCACCGGGGTGGTCACCCAAGAGGACGTTCTTCGGGAACTGAACATCACCAAGGGAACGCGGCTGCTGCAGATCGATACCGCCGCCGCCGCGGACCGGGTGGCCAGCATCCGCCGGGTGGCCAGTGCGCGTGTGCAATGCGAGTACCCGTCCACCTTGCGCGTCACCATCGTCGAACGGGTCCCGGTCGCGGCATGGGCGGGCGGCGACGGGACGCATCTCATCGACCGCGACGGGGTGGACTTCGCCAACGAACCGCCGCCGCCGGGCATCCCGGTGCTGGACGTGGTGGCTCCAGGTCCGCAGGACCCGACGACCAAGGCGGCATTGCAGGTTCTCACCTCGCTGGCGCCCGACCTGGCGCGACAGGTCGCCAAGATCGCTGCGCCGTCGGTGTCGTCGATCACGCTCACCCTCGACGACGGTCGCACCATCGTCTGGGGGACTACCGACCGCACCGCGGAGAAGGCGGAAAAGCTGGGGGCCCTGCTCACCCAGCCCGGTCGCATGTACGACGTGTCCAGCCCGGATCTGCCCACGGTCAAGTAGGCGACCGGACTGCTCGCCGTTTCCAGAAATAGCCACGGGAAAATCCAGCGATCCATCGGCGCGCCTCCCGGGCGCGGCTAACCGCGCCCCCTACCGTTCTGTTTCAGCGGGACAACCTGACATAACTCTAAGCCTGAGGTAGAGGTTGAGAGTTTGCAGAGACGCTCCAGCTACTCAGACCACGGCAGCAACCAGGGAGGAAGGCGACCATGACGCCTCCACACAACTACCTCGCGGTGATCAAGGTCGTCGGCATCGGGGGCGGCGGCGTCAACGCCGTCAACCGCATGATCGAGCACGGCCTCAAGGGGGTCGAGTTCATCGCGATCAACACCGACGCGCAGGCGCTGCTGATGAGCGACGCGGACGTCAAGCTCGACGTCGGCCGCGATTCCACGCGCGGCCTGGGCGCGGGTGCGGACCCCGACGTGGGCCGCAAGGCCGCCGAGGATGCCAAGGACGAGATCGAGGAGCTCCTCAAGGGCGCCGACATGGTCTTCGTCACCGCTGGTGAGGGTGGTGGCACCGGAACCGGTGGCGCGCCCGTGGTGGCCAGCATCGCCCGCAAGCTGGGTGCGCTGACCATCGGCGTGGTCACCCGGCCGTTCTCCTTCGAGGGCAAGCGCCGCAGCGGCCAGGCCGAGCTCGGTATCGGCTCGCTGCGGGAAAGCTGCGACACCCTGATCGTCATTCCCAACGACCGTCTGCTGCAGATGGGCGACGCCGCGGTATCGCTCATGGACGCGTTCCGCAGCGCTGACGAGGTGCTGCTCAACGGTGTTCAGGGCATCACCGACCTCATCACCACGCCGGGTCTGATCAACGTCGACTTCGCCGACGTGAAGAGCGTCATGTCCGGCGCTGGTAGCGCCCTGATGGGTATCGGGTCTTCCCGTGGCGACGGCAGGGCGCTCAAAGCCGCCGAGACCGCCATCAATTCACCGCTTCTCGAGGCTTCGATGGAAGGTGCTCAGGGCGTGCTGATGTCGATCGCCGGTGGCAGCGACCTGGGTCTGTTCGAGATCAACGAGGCGGCCTCGCTGGTGCAGGAGTCGGCGCACCCCGAAGCCAACATCATCTTCGGAACCGTCATCGACGACTCGCTCGGCGACGAGGTGCGCGTCACCGTCATCGCCGCAGGTTTCGACGCCGGTGGCCCCAGCCGTAAGCCGATCAGCGGCACGGCGGCACCGGGCACCGTAGCCCCCGGGAAGGCCGGTCAGGTCAACGGCTCCAACGGGGCCAGCATCTTCGACACCATCGACGCGCAGAGCCTGCCGCGGGATACCAACGGCTCTACGGTGACGCTCGGTGGCGGCGACGAGGACGATGTCGATGTGCCGCCCTTCATGCGGCGCTGACGGCTTGCTGTCTAACCGACGAACTACCCTCTGACGTATGGGTTTTCGAGTTCGACGTGTCACCACCACCCGGCGCGGTGGCGTGTCACGCGCGCCTTTTGACAGCTTCAACCTCGGCGATCACGTTGGTGACGATCCCGATGCGGTGGCTGCCAACCGGTCACGCCTCGCGGGTGCGCTGGGCTTGCCGGACGATCATCTGATCTGGATGCAGCAGGTTCACGGCGACAACGTGCACCGCGTCGAGGGGCCCGGAACATCGGTTATCCCGGACACCGACGCGTTGTTGACCACCGAACCCGGTATCGCGCTCGCGGTCCTGACCGCGGACTGCGTCCCGGTGCTACTCGCCGATGCGAGCGCGGGAGTCATCGCGGGTGCCCACGCCGGTCGGGTGGGCGCCAAACTCGGCATCGTGCCGCGCACCGTCGAAGCCATGGTGGAAGCGGGTGCGGAGGTCGGGCGTATCTCGGCTTTCCTCGGGCCGGCGGTAAGCGGTCGGTATTACGAGGTGCCAGCCGATATGGCCGCGGATGTCGAGGCGGCACTGCCGGGGAGCCGCACGACGACCGGGGCCGGCACGCCGGGTCTGGATCTGCGGGCCGGAATCGCCCGGCAGTTTTCCGGATTGGGTGTGCGGGCCATCGACATCGATCCGCGCTGCACGGTCGAGGACCCGGATTTGTTCAGTTATCGCCGCGAGCCGCGTACCGGCCGGCTGGCCTCGGTGATCTGGCTCAGTTGATGACGCGCGCCGATGAGCTGAGCACCGCGCTGGATGCGGTGCGCGAGCGAGTCCGCGCTGCCGCCGAGGCCGTTGATCGCGACCCGCAAGAGATTGAACTGCTGCCCGTCACCAAGTTTTTCCCGGCGGCCGACGTCCAGGAGCTGTACTCGTTGGGCTGCCGTGCGTTCGGGGAATCGAGGGATCAAGAGGCTGCCGCCAAGGTGGCGGAGGTAGGCCATGCGGATATCCAATGGCACATGGTGGGCAATCTGCAGCGCAACAAGGCGAAATCAGTTGCCCATTGGGCCTATTCGGTGCATTCGGTGGACAATTCACGGCTGGTGGCCGCGCTGGACACAGCGCGCGCAACGGGGGACAGGAGCGAGCCGCTGCACGTGTACCTCCAGATCAGCCTCGATGGCGATACCGCTCGTGGCGGAGTGGACATCGCTGACGTGGACGGAGTCGACGAGCTGTGCGCGCAGGTGGTCGCCAGCGAGCATCTCGAGCTTGCCGGGTTGATGGCTCTGCCTCCTCGTGAGGCCAATGCCGACCAGGCCTTTCGCCGACTCCAGCAAGAACACGAACGCGTTCGGCGGCGCTATCCGCAGGCGAATCGCTTATCGGCAGGAATGTCCAACGACCTGGAGACCGCCATTAAATATGGGTCCACTTGTGTGCGTGTCGGAACGGCGCTGATGGGGCAACGACCGCTAACGTCACGGTAGATCGTCACTCCAGTCACATTTGCAACACAGCTGTAGAGACCGAGCGAACAACTGAACTCCATATAGCCCACGCACGGAAGGTCACGCGATGAGCACGCTGCACAAGGTCAAGGCCTACTTCGGCATGGCTCCCATGGACGACTACGACGACGAGTACTACGACGACGTCGACGCGCATGCGCCCCGGCGCGCGGCCGTCGAGGATCGCCGGTACCCGCGTCGTGGCGAGCGGTTCGCCGACGATGCCGAGTACGGCTACGACGAGCCCGGCTACCGTTCTGGCGGTCCCGGTGGTTACGCCGAGGAGGATCGCTTTGCCGCCCGCCACCCGGCGCCTCGTGAGTTCGACCGTCCGGCACCGCGTTTGGGCTCATTGAGGGGTAGCGCTCCCACCCGTGGCGCGCTGGCCATGGATCCGCGCCGCGCCGCGATTTTCGAAGAGGGCAGCCCGTTGTCCAAGATCACCACGCTGCGCCCCAAGGACTACAGCGAGGCACGCACCATTGGCGAGCGGTTCCGCGACGGCACCCCGGTCATCATGGACCTGGTGTCGATGGACAACGCAGATGCCAAGCGTGTGGTGGATTTCGCGGCCGGACTCGCGTTCGCGTTGCGCGGTTCGTTCGACAAGGTGGCGACAAAGGTCTTCCTGCTGTCTCCGGCCGATATCGACGTCAGCGCCGAGGAGCGCCGTCGGATCGCCGAGAGCGGCTTCTACTCCTACCAGTAGACCTCTGACGAATTCGGGCGAGAAGATGCAGTTCGCATCTTCTCGCCCGAATTCGCTTTAGTGGCAGGCCTTCACAGGCCGCGGATCATGCGGGTCGTCGGGGTCGGGGTCGCCGAACCAGCGCGAGGGTTCATGTGATCCGTACTGGTCATGCCAGTCCCACCACTCGTACGCGGGGGATTGGGGGTAGCCCGGCGGGGAGTCTTCCCATGTCTCCTGGCGGCCCAGCGCCGTCATGTCGAGGAAGGTCCAGGTGTTGTTGAACGCCTCGTCGCCTCGGTTGTTGATGAAGTAGGTGCGATACACCCGGTCACCGTCGCGGATGAACGCATTGTGTCCGTGCCAGTCGTGCACGCCCAGGTCCCGATCGAATGTGCTCTCGGGAACTATTGTGTACCAAGGGATTTGCCATCCCATCCGGTTCTTGATCCGCTCCAGGTCGGCCTGGGACCCACGCGAGACGTAGACCAGCGTGGTGTCGCGTGCGTTCAGGTGCGCCAGGTTGCCTATGTGGTCGGCCATCAACGAGCAGCCGGTACATCCGTGTGTGGGCCAGTCTCCGGTACCGGGATCGATAAAGGCGCGGTACACGATGAGCTGACGGCGCCCCTGAAACAACTCGAGGAGGTTCACCGGCCCCTGCGGGCCCTCGAACCGATAGGAGACGTCCACCTCGGTCCAGGGCATGCGCCGTCGTTTGGCGGCCAACGCATCACGCGCCCGGGTGAATGCCTTCTCTTCGACGAGCATCTGCCGGTATGCGATGTCCCATTCCGGTGCCGACACGATCGGGGGTGTCTTCATGATGTTGCCTTCTCTATGGTCTCGGCGAGGTGCTTGATTCGCGCCAGTCGGCGATCCCAGGCCGCTCCTACGGCGCTGAGCTGTTCGGCGATGCGGGCGACCTGCTCGCCGTTGGCGCGATACTGCTTCTCCCGTCCCTGGGAGGTTGCGCGGACCAGGCCCGCCTTGTCGAGGACCGCGAGGTGTTTGGTCACGGCCTGGCGGGTGACCGGCAGGCGATCGCTCAATGTCGTGGCCGTCGCCACGCCGTCGTTGAGGATGAGGTCGAAGACCCGCCGCCGGGTCGGATCGCCGACCGCTGCCCACAGCTCGTCGTCGACTACTGCTGTCATGACCGCCCTGCCAGCTCGCTCACACAGGGAGCCAGCCGGGGCAGGTGCTGCGCCCAGCCCTCCTCATGCGACTCGTATTGTTCGACGACCTCCGCCTCGCTGCGACCCTGGTCCCGGAAGCCGACTTCGGTCATGCGCACCCGCGTGCCCGCGCCCGAGGGCGTGAGCTCGAATGTCACCAACAGCGAATTCCCGTCGTTCGCCACGTGCCCTTCTGGATAACACCAACGGAATGAGAACAGCCGCGGCGGCTCCACGTCGACGAGCGTCAGGCCGTAGACATGGACCTCACCGGCTTCCTCGCCGTGAAAGGAGATCTGGCCCCGGGCGCCGGGAGCCGGGGCGAACTCGGCGTCGTCCGGCCACCATTGCTTCATATGTTCCGGGCGGCTGATGACGGAGAAGACGACCTCCGGTGGCGCGTCGATGTACAGCTCGCGCTCGATGCTTTCGTATGACATGCTTCTCCCTACTTGCAACTATCGGTTGCGTTTCAGAATAGAGGCAGATCCGATGATGCGCAACCATGGGTTGCTAGTGGTGGTACCTGTGGCATCGCCCAGGGGTTTCGTTGTGTGACAGGCGGTCCAGTGGGGCCTGCCGGTAGGCTGCGACTGTTGTTACGAGAAGCCCGCGCGTGGTTTTCACGCTTGGTTGGTGAGGGATCCCTTGGCACTGTTTTTTGAGATCATTGGCTATGCGCTTCTGCTTTTTTGTTTGCTGCTGTTCGCACGCATAGTGATCGAGACCATTCAGTCCATTAGCCGCGACTGGCACCCGCGAGGCGCCACGGTGGTGATTCTGGAGCTCATCTTCACGGTCACCGACCCTCCGGTGCGGTTATTGCGTCGCCTCATTCCACCCCTCTCCCTTGGCGCGGTGCGATTCGATTTGTCCATTACTTTGTTGCTTTTGGTCGGATTCTTTGGCATGCGGGTGGCGTTCCTGATGGCCGCTGGCTAAGCCTCCAGCGACGCTGAATTTCGGTATTCAACTCACATCGATCTGGATACGAATGCGCGTCATATCCAAAGCCTCAGAGTATTTTTATGCACGTCAGAGGGATACTTAACAAGCTCTGCTGCGACCGGCGGGTCGGATGTGACAGGATGGACGCCAGTTACAGTGAGACGCCACGTTCGCTTTACACTGCAATACGATTCCAGACGTCGAGACTTGATAGGGGCAGGCAATGCCGCTTACACCAGCTGATGTACATAACGTCGCGTTCAGTAAGCCACCCATCGGTAAGCGCGGATACAACGAGGATGAGGTTGACGCCTTCCTCGACCTGGTGGAGAACGAGCTGGCCCGCCTGATCGAGGAGAACTCGGATCTGCGTCAGCGGGTTCAGGAGCTGGACCAGGAGCTGGTCGAGGCCCGCAAGGGTGGCGGCGCCGCCCCCGTGTACGAGGCGCCCAAGCCCGAGAAGAAGCCGGAGCCCGCTAAGCCCGAGCCCACGCCGGCGCCGGTGGTGGCCGCCGCTCCGGTCGCGGCGTCGACCGAGGAACACCATGTCCGTGCGGCCAAGATTTTGGGCCTGGCGCAGGACACCGCGGACCGTTTGACCGGGAACGCCAAGTCCGAGTCGGAAAAGTTGTTGTCCGATGCTCGCGCAAATGCGGACCAGATTGTCAGCGAGGCCCGTGCCACCGCCGATAAGACGGTCACCGAGGCACGGACCAAGGCCGAGGCGCTACTCTCGGATGCCCAGACCCGTTCCGAGACCCAGCTGCGCCAGGCGCAGGAGAAGGCCGATGCCCTGCAATCCGATGCCGAGCGCAAGCACTCGGAGATCATGGGCACCATCAATCAGCAGCGCACGGTGCTGGAAGGTCGTCTGGAGCAGTTGCGTACATTCGAGCGCGAGTACCGCACCCGGCTCAAGACCTACCTGGAGTCTCAGCTCGAGGAGCTTGGCCAGCGCGGTTCGGCAGCACCCGTCGATGCGGGTGCCTCCAATGAAAACGCATCCAAGGAAGCCGGTTTCGGCCAGTTCAACCGTGGGAACAACTACTGATCTAGATCGGTCTATGCTCGCGGCACGTATGAGGAGTGATTCGCGATGCTGATCGTCGCACTGGTGTTGGCTGCTGTCGGTCTGGCGGCCCTGGTGACTGCGGTAGTCACCAGCAATGAGGTTCTTGCCTTCGTCTGTATCGCCGCGGCCGCCGTCGGCGTGGTGCTCATGATCGTCGACGCGATCCGGGACCGGCATGCCGGTGCACTGGAATCCGACGAGGAGTCCGACCAGGACGCCGATGCGGACGAGAACGAGCCCGAAGGCGCAGATCCCGAGGATCATGCCGTCGACTCTGCCGAGAGCGATGCGAAAGCCGATGCGGCGGAGGCTGATCCAAGCGAGACATCCGTGATCCCGCGGGTCTCGGAGGCGTCGTCCACTGTCGCCGCCGCGGTGAGTCTCAAGGAGGTCGCCACCGCGGCGCACCACCATCCCTCGGCCGAAGAGACCTACGAGCAATTCGACGTCGACGACGATGATGAGGACGAGCCACACCGCTCGTGACCGGACCTTGCCAGATGTCGCGTAGCGCTGTCGTCGGCGTGGCCATCGCCGCGACCCTCACCCTGTCGGCATGCCACGCCGCTGAGCCGGCTGTGGGTAGCCACGAGGATGGCATGACCGGCATTGTCCTGGTGACGGCCCAGACGACTGTCCCGCCGCCTCCTTCATCCGGCACGCTTGGCGAGGAGCCGGACGGGGGAGCGTTGTCCGCTCCGGTCAGCCCATTCGACACCACGTCGCTAGCGGTCATCAGGCTGGACCCTCCGTTGCTGCGCGCGGTCCAGGACGCCGCCAATAGCGCGGTGGCCGACGGTGTGACACTTGTGATCACGTCGGGCTGGCGGTCGCGGGCTTTCCAGCAGCAGCTACTCGATGACGCGGTACAGACATATGGAAGCCTGGCGGTGGCACGGCAGTGGGTGGCCACTCCCGACGAATCGCATCATGTGCAGGGCAAGGCCGTTGACATCGGCCCCGCGTCGGCCTACGGGTGGATGCTGGCCCACAGCACGCAATTCGGCCTGTGCCAGGTCTTCGCCAACGAGAAGTGGCACTACGAGCTCACCGCGGATGTCGAAGGGCAATGCCCGCCGCTGCGTACCAACGCGGCAGGCTGACCCCAGACTCGCTTCTACTTCGGACCGGCTGCGGCCTTGGTGAGCTGTCCTGAGATGGATTCCAGTGCCTGGGTGAGGCTTTGGAAAGGGATTTCGGGGTCGCGTTCGTGGTAGATCGCCGCGATGATGATCGGCAAGGTGACCGCCGCTTCGGGATATTTCGTGACATCCATGCGGGCGGTCGCGTCCTCGACGGGGGTGCCCTGGTCGTAGAGACGGTTGGCTTGCTCGTGTAAGTCCGACCAGAACGCGATGCCGCGATCGATGGCCGCGTCGATCTCGGCACCGACCAGCACTGGACCATGACCGGGCACAACGGTTTTGGCGCCAAAGGTGCGGATACGCTCCAGCGCGGCGATCCAGTTGGGGATCGAACCCGACCAGACGACTTTAACGATGGCGTGGGTCAGTAGGTCACCGGAGAAAAGCACCTTGTGTTCGGGGAGGAAGGCGATCGCGTCTCCGACGGTGTGGGCCGGACCGAGCTCGTGCAACTCGACGTCGAGCTTGCCCACCCGAAGCGCGCTCTCGCCCGAGAACGTGGTGTCCGCGGGCCGGACGCGTACTTCATCGAAGCGGAAGGGCCTGGCCAGTGGGGCCAACACGTGCATATCTGATGACGGGTCGGCGCTGCCGCCCAGGAGCTCGGCGGTCAGATCAGCGTGCTCCTGCACCATGAGCGCACTGGCGGCTTCCGTGGCGATGATCTCGACATCGTTGGCGAATACCTGATTACCGAAGAAGTGGTCGCCGTCGGTGTGCGTGTTGAACACATATCGCACCGGGGCGCTGGCGGTGTGCTGACCGAACACATCACGCATTTCCTGCGCGTGCTGCACATCGTAAAGGGTGTCCACGACCAGTGATTCGCCATCGCTGACCACCAGGCCCGCGTTGGCTAGCCCGAAACCCTCGTCGCCGGAGAGGAAAACGTGTGCGCCTCCGCCGAGTTGGACGAGTCCCTTGTGGAACGCGCAATCCCGTGTCATATCAGTTCTGCCCTTCTTCAGAACGCAATGTGTTCGTGGCGGTCGTGAGGATGTCCTGCGTCGCGCCCTCGCCGTCGGCGGTGATGCCCAGTGTCTTGAGGAAGAGTGCTGTCATTACGTAATGCCCGGTGAGCAGCACGATTTCGGCGATTTCGTTGTCTGAGTAGAACTTCTGGACGGCGTCGGTAGTCGCCGGTGGGCCCGCGATCCCGGCAAGGAGTTCGTCGACGAAACCGATGAGCGCAGCGAGGCGCTCATCGCCGAACGAGTCCGCTCCGGACACCACAGCGTCGATCACCCCGGTCGGCACTCCGACTCGCTGTGCCTCGGGAGCATGGTGGTGTATCTCGTACTGCGCGCGCGTGACCGCACCGACACGCAAGATGACCAATTCTCTGGTCTCGGGGGACAATCCGCCGTCCCTGAAGGAGAGGCCCAGCGTGAGATAGGGCTTGGCACTGTTTTTCGTCATCACCAGGCCGCGGGTCAGATTGGCGGGGAACAGCTCGAATGCTTCCCGTTGCGCGGGGCTCAAATCGGCCACCGTCGGCAGAACGACGCTCATGGATTTCCTTTCCTCGGGCAGTCCTTGCGGCAAGGGCCCTACAATAAGAAACGGATCGTATCTTGTATGGGTTGATCGTATCACGCGTAAGATACGCAACGTGTCTACTGGAGGCGTGAAGGAAAGCGCAGAAGCGTCGCCGGCCGATGGCGGCACACGGCGGCGGGACGAAGCGCTGATGTCGGCAATCCGCGACGCGACGTACGCGGAGCTGAAGGAGCACGGCTATTCCGGGGTCACTTTTGAGGGTGTGGCCCGTCGTGCCAAGACCAGCAAGCCGGTGCTGTACCGCCGTTACCGATCTCGCGCGCAGATGGTCGCCGATGCGCTGCCGACACTGCGATACCCACCTGCCCGGCTCGCGTCGGCCAGCTCCCTGCGTGAAGACGTGTTGGCACTGTTGGGGGCCTTGCTCCGGGAGCTGCAGCGCATCGGGATTGGGAACTATCGCTGCCTATTGGCGGAGGCCGACGACGAGTTGGCCGAAGAAATGACCACAGCAATCGCCGGATGGGTCGACCAAACAGTGCTGCAGGCGTTGGCGGAGGCTCGCGAGCGCGGTGAGATCGGCGCGGAAGACATCCCATTGCCTGTTGCGACAAGCATTCTCGCGCTCATGCGCCATGAGTTGTTTTTCGCCCGCCAGCAGTTTGACGACGACAAGCTCGCGGAGCTGTTCGACACCGTCTATCTGCCGTTGATCAATCTCACGTCGCGCGGCGGCTAGAAAAGCGGCTTCGCTCGTTTCAGTCGTGTGTGTCCGAGGGGGGACTTGAACCCCCACGCCCGTTAATAGGGCACTAGCACCTCAAGCTAGCGCGTCTGCCATTCCGCCACTCGGACCTCTTGCTGGGCCGATAACGGCCCGTGGTTGCCGTCATAGGCTAGCGGAAACCCTGCACAAGGCCCAAACCGGTTGCCCGAGCCCGGTGTGCAGCGTCCGACGATGGTAGGAAAGGTAGTTGTGACTTCTGCGAAACCGGCGCCCGAGGACGAGGTCGTCGAACTGGTCAGCACGCTGATCCGTTTCGACACCTCTAACACCGGAGAGCTGGAGACCACCAAGGGCGAGGCCGAATGCGCC
Organism: Mycobacteroides chelonae CCUG 47445; assembly: GCF_001632805.1. Classification (NCBI taxonomy): domain Bacteria; kingdom Bacillati; phylum Actinomycetota; class Actinomycetes; order Mycobacteriales; family Mycobacteriaceae; genus Mycobacteroides; species Mycobacteroides chelonae. Next base: position 2,063,270 of record NZ_CP007220.1, read on the forward strand.
CGGTGGATCCAGCAGCAGCTGGAAGAGGTCGGATACACCTGTGAGTACGTCGAGGCGGGCGCGCCCGGCCGTGGAAACCTCTTCGCGCGGCTGGCCGGGGCCGACAGGGGGCGCGGCGCTCTGCTCATCCACGGCCATCTGGACGTGGTTCCCGCTGAGGCTGCCGACTGGAGCGTGCACCCGTTCTCCGGCGCGGTGACCGACGGCTACGTGTGGGGACGTGGCGCCGTCGACATGAAGGACATGGTCGGCATGATGGTGGCCATCGCCCGGCACTTCAAACGATCGGGGACGGTCCCACCGCGCGATCTCGTCTGGGCATTCGTCTCTGATGAGGAGAACGGCGGCAAGTGGGGCTCTCAGTGGCTCGTCGACAATCGCCCCGACCTGTTCGAGGGAGTCACCGAGGCCATCGGAGAGGTGGGCGGCTTCTCGCTCACCGTGCCACGCAAGGAAGGCGGTGAGCGGCGCCTGTACTTGCTGGAGACGGCGGAGAAGGGCATCGCGTGGATGCGGTTGACCGCCAAGGCGCGGGCCGGCCACGGCTCCATGGTGCATGAGGACAACGCCGTCACGGCGGTCGCCGAAGCCGTCGCCAAGCTTGGTCGGCATCGGTTCCCGTTGGTGCTGACCGAAGCGGTCACTCAGTTCCTTGCCGCGGTCGCCGAGGAGACCGGTTACGACTTCGACCCGGACTCACCGGATCTGGAGGGCACTGTCGCCAAGTTGGGCTCGATCGGCAAGATCGTCGGCGCGACCCTGCGTGATACCGCCAACCCGACCATGCTCAAGGCCGGATACAAGGCGAATGTCATTCCGGCGACCGCCGAGGCCGTCATCGATTGCCGGGTGCTGCCCGGACGGCTGGAGGCCTTCGAGCGTGAGGTCGACGAGATCATCGGGCCCGACGTCGAACGCGAATGGGTGCAGTTACTCCCCGCCTACGAGACGACGTTCGACGGCGACCTTGTCGATGCGATGAATGCCGCGGTGCTCGAATTCGATCCCGAAGCCCGCACTGTGCCGTACATGCTTTCCGGCGGTACTGATGCAAAGGCATTCGCCCGGTTGGGTATTCGATGCTTCGGTTTTGCGCCGTTGAAGCTGCCGCCCGAACTGGATTTCGCTTCGTTGTTCCATGGTGTCGACGAGCGCGTGCCGGTCGACGCATTGACTTTCGGTACCAAGGTTCTTCAGCACTTCCTGCTCAACCACTGATCACGACCGATTGAAAGGACGCCCAGATGGCCTCTCCGTACGACTCCTTGCCGCAGCTGCCGACCTTCACCCTGACATCCGCCAGCGTCGCCGATGGACAGCCACTCGGCATCGAGCAGGTGAGCGGAATCATGGGCGCTGGGGGACAGGACGTCTCGCCCGAGCTGAGCTGGTCCGGATTCCCCGAGGAAACGCAGAGCTTCGCCATCACGGTGTACGACCCCGACGCCCCCACCGGTTCAGGTTTTTGGCACTGGGCGGTCGCGAACCTGCCCGCCACGACGACGCAGCTACCCGCCGGTGTGGGCAACGGAAGCGACTTGCCGGGGGATGCGATCACCTTGGCCAATGACGCGAGCCTCAAGCGGTACATCGGGGCCGCACCGCCCGCCGGTCATGGACCGCACCGGTATTACATCGCCGTGCACGCCGTGGGTGTGCCGAAGCTGGAGCTGCCGGACAGTGCCACTCCGGCGTATCTGGGCTTCAACCTGTTTGGGCACGCGATCGCCCGCGCCGTCATCCACGGCACCTACGAGCAGCACTAGCTGCCTCGCGGGGGTCGGCTAGGAGGCGGAGCCAACCGCCTCCTGCAGGCTGCCGAATCCGCCGTCGCGCAGGCGTTGGGCGATCCCGTCGTGAATCCGCTTGGCGTAGAAGCCACCCCCGTAGATGAAACCGGTGTAACCCTGCAGCAGTGAGGCCCCGGCGGTGATCCGTGCCCAGGCGTCGTCGGCATCCTCGATGCCGCCGACGCTGATCAGCACCAGGCGGTCTCCCACTCGTCGGTGTAGCCGTCGCAGCACTTCGAGGGACCGGGTGGCTACCGGTGGCCCGGAAACGCCGCCGGCACCCAGGCCGTCGACCCCCGGCGTCTTCAAGCCCGCACGGCTGATGGTGGTGTTGGTGGCGACGATCCCGGCCAGGCCCAGTTCCGCTGCCAAATCTGCGATCTCGTCGATATCGGCATCGGATAGATCGGGGGCGATCTTCACGAGCACCGGGGTGGTGGTCTCCTCCAGCACCGCCGAAAGGATCTTGCGCAGCTCGCCGATGGCTTGAAGGTCGCGTAGCCCAGGGGTGTTGGGGGAGCTCACATTGACCACCAGGAAGTCGGCGGCGGGCCCCACCAATCGCGCGCTGACCCGGTAGTCCGAGGACGCGAAGGCGCCCTCCACGATCTTCGATTTGCCGATGTTGGCGCCGATGGGCACCGAGGCCTTTCGCGTCGCCAACCGGGGCGCGAGTGCTGCCGCACCGTGGTTGTTGAAGCCCATCCGGTTGAGCAGGCCACGGTCGGCGGCGAGCCGGAACAGCCGGGGCTTCGGATTGCCCGGTTGGGCGATCGCGGTCACCGTGCCGACCTCGGCATAGCCGAAGCCGAGCGGACCCCACACCTTGAGCCCCTCGCCGTCCTTGTCGAATCCCGCGGCCAAACCCAAGGGGGCGGGGAAGTACACCCCGAATACCTCGCTGGCCAGGATGGGATCGGACGGCGCGCACAGACGATTCATCAGCCGGCGCGTCGGAGCGAAGGCCGCCGCGGCACGCAACGATGCGAACACCAGGGTATGTACACGTTCGGGCGGCACCACGAAAAACAGCCGCAATAGGATGGAGTACAGCATCACATCACCGGAGCCGTGAACGGTCCGCCGACCACATTTCCACGTATCTTCTTGCGGCGTAACAGGACTCGACGACTTCCATCGGTATAGAGTCGCACCCGGGTCAGCTCCCAGCCGCCGAACTCGGCCTGAATCGAGAGCCGGAGTGATGCGGTGATCCTGGTGATTTCCGGAGGTAGCCGCAGTGGGTAGTAGTCGTACTCGTCATCGGGTTCGCTCTCCCAGCCCGAGGGAAAGCTGCTGCGCGCGGCGCGGCTCATGCCGCGTTCCTGATATCGATCGCCTGTAACCCGTCGCCCGCGCCGGATGCCACAAACAGCGTGGATCCGTCGCTGACCAGTGAATTAGGTTGCCGCACAGTCGCGAATCGGGCCCTTTCCTCGGGGATGCCAGTAGATAAATCGTAGCCAATAACCGTGTTGGACGCCGTCTGCGACACCCAGATGAGCTTGGGGGAGTACGCCAGCCCGTAGGGGGCGCCGGGAACCGGGTAACGCTGGCGCAGGATGAGCGAATCGGCGAGCCCGAATACCAGCAGAGCGCCGCCGCGGGTATCGGCTACCAGCAGACGCCCCTTGTCGTCGGCGAGCATTGTTGTCGCCCCCTCGCCTGCCCGGAGGGCATGTGCGGTGCCGTCCCCGGCTTGGGTCAGGGTGGTTACCGAGCTCTGTGCGCGGTCCAGTACGGCGACGGTGTTGCCTTGGTAGGCAAGGGAATCGATATGGGCGAAGCCCTTTGCGCGAGCGGCCACCCGGTTCTGGGCGTCGAGGGTGTAGACCGAGCCGTCGGTGCTGCCCAGCACGATCCGGCCGTCGGGGCGACGGGTGATGGCCGAGAACTCGGTCGTGCCGGCGCTCGGGATGTCGATCTTGTCCACGCGTCCCGAGGCGATGTTGACGGTGAAGTAGCCGCCCGCGGTGGCCAGGTAAAGCGTGCCGTGGTCATCGCCAACGGCCGCGGTCGCCGGCGAGGGGAGCGTGACCGTGTGACGGGGCGCATCGAGATTGTCTCGAGTGAACAGGGTCACTGTCCGGCCGTCTTCGGTCAGAACTGACACCGTGTTGCTCGACGTGTCGAACAACACGGTGCGGGATCGACCGGTGAATCGGTGCACCGTTCCGGCCGGTGCCGTCGCGACGGGGGGTGACTGCGCTGCAGAGGCCGGGGTGATGACGGCTGGATCGGCGGGACTGCCCGCATCATCGCCAGATGAGCAGCCCGATACGGCGCCCGTGACCACCGTGATGACTGCTGTTAGCGCGGCGACAGTGCCCCTTATACCGCGCATGGCGCGGCCCGGTAAACGATTCATTGCGTCCATCATCGCAATCGACCTGGGGTTGCCGGGCAGGAGATGACTTTCTCGGCGCGTTCGGTGCTAGCAGTCGGTAGCTGAGGGCTATCGTGAGGGCTATGACGCTTGCCGACAGTCCGGTCTTCACCGTCGAGGTCCTCGTGACGGGCGTGCACGCGAATGGATTTGGTGAGGTGGGCGATGGTCGTAGCTTCGCTTTCCGCATCGAGGATTCGTTGCTGCGTGTCGAGATCTACCGAGCCTTCCTTACCGAGCTGGTTCCCGATGACAGCGATGTGGTGGCGGTGGGAACCCGTCCGATCACCGATATCGATGTCACCGATGAACGCAGCATCATTGCGGCGGTGCGTGATCTGGTCGCTGACGCGCAGCCGGTGAGCATCAGCCGCCTCGCCCGGCTGCTGGCCGGCTAGGGCGATTCGCCGGCGCGTCCAGTACGGTCGCTGTCGTGGATTCGGCAGTGGCGGCAATGTCCTGGTTGCAAGTGATCGTGCTGGCGGTGGTCCAGGGACTCACCGAATTTCTGCCGATCTCGTCGTCGGGCCATCTGGCCATCGTGTCGCGAGTGTTTTTCAGTGACGATGCGGGTGCGTCTTTCACCGCGGTGACCCAGTTGGGTACCGAGGCGGCGGTTTTGCTCTACTTCGCCAAAGATATCTGGCGCATCCTTCGTGCCTGGTTTGATGGACTTTTCGTCAAGGCGCACAGAACTTTTGACTACTGGATGGGCTGGTACGTGATCGTCGGCACCATGCCCATCGGAGTGCTGGGCCTGTTGTTCAAGGACCAAATTCGTTCCGGTGCAAGAAATTTGTGGCTAATCTCGGCTTCGCTCATCGTCTTCGCACTGGTCATCGCCGCCGCCGAATACTATGGCCGTCAGGTGCGCCACACCGAGCAATTGACCATGAAAGACGCCGTGATCGTGGGCAGTGCACAGGCATTGGCGCTCATACCCGGTGTCTCCCGGTCGGGCGCCACGATTAGTGCGGGATTGTTCCTCGGACTGGACAGGCCTGCCTCCGCTCGATTCGGATTCTTGCTGGCGATACCGGCGGTGCTGGCCTCCGGGCTGTTCTCGCTTCCGGACGCCTTCCATCCGGTGACCGAGGGCATGAGTGCGACGGGCCTGCAGTTATTGGTCGCCACCCTGATCGCTTTTGTCATCGGGTACGCGGCAGTCGCCTGGTTGCTGCGCTTCATCAGTAACCACAGCATGTACTGGTTCGTCGGATATCGCGTGGTGGTGGGCCTGACGGTGATGGGTCTGCTGGCCGCCGGGGTAGTGAGCGCATCGTGACGGTCATTCTCTTACGCCACGGGCGTTCCACTTCGAATGTCGCGCACACTCTCGCGGGCCGCAGCCCGGGTGTCGAGCTCGACGAGAAGGGTCGGGTCCAGGCGCGCGGCGTGGTCGACCGCCTGGGTGCGGTGACGATTGCGGCGATCATCACCTCGCCGCTGCTGCGGTGCGAGCAGACCGTGGCGCCGTTGGCGGCGGCGCTGAATCTGACGCCAACGGTCGAGGATCGGTTGGTGGAGGTGGATTACGGCGACTGGACCGGCCGTGAGATCAAGGAGCTGTTGTCCGAACCGCTGTGGAAGGTCGTCCAGCAGCAGCCCAGCGCCGCGCGATTCCCGGGCGGCGAGGGGCTGGCGCAGGTTCAGGCACGGGCGGTGGCGGCTGTCCGTGAGCACGACCGGCGGCTATCCGAGGAGCACGGCGGTGACTGCATCTGGGTCGCGTGCACTCACGGAGATGTCATCAAGTCGGTACTGGCCGATGCGCTCGGCACCCACCTGGACGCGTTCCAGCGCATCGTGGCCGATCCCGCGTCGATGAGCGTCGTGCGTTACACCGAGCTGCGGCCTTTTGTTGTACACATGAACCACACCGGCCCTGACCTGTCCAGCGCCCTGAGTGCCGGGCCGCCCGCGAAGCCCGCCGGAGCGGCGTCCGATGCTCCGGTGGGTGGCACAACCGATTAGAACCCTTCGCACGAGGGGTTCATCGACCGGTAGTTTTGGAGACACCATGCCCCGATCGATTCATGTATTCCGCAGCCCGGACCGTTTCGTTGCCGGAACGGTCGGGGAACCCGGGAATCGCACGTTTTACCTACAGGCCGTCCACGAGAGCCGGATCGTCAGCGTGATGCTGGAGAAGCAGCAGGTGTCGGTGCTGGCCGAGCGCATCGGAACGCTGCTGTCGGAGGTTCATCGCCGGTTCGGGACGGAGATCCCGCCCGAGCCCGATGTGGTCGAGGATCTCAACCCGTTGGTGATGCCCGTGGACGCCGAGTTCCGGGTCGGCACGATGGGGTTGGGCTGGGATGCCGAGGCCAACTCGGTGGTTGTCGAACTGCTCGCGGTGAGCGAGCAGGAATTCGACGCCTCCGTGGTGCTCGACGATTCCGACGACGGTCCGGATGCTGTTCGGGTGTTCCTCTCGCTGGAAGCGGCGCGCCAATTCGCGACACGCTCCACCAGAGTCGTTTCCGCAGGCCGGCCACCGTGTCCGCTGTGTGAGGAACCGCTTGACCCGGCCGGGCATATCTGCGTCCGCACCAACGGCTATCGCCGGGGGACGGTGCCCGGGGCGGCAGATGACGCCGAGTCCTGACGATGTGGGGCCCGGCGCTAGTCCCGAGGATCACGCCGCGATCCGTGATGGCGAACTCACCGTCATCGGCCGCATTCGCTCGGCGAGCAATGCCACTTTCCTATGCGAGGTGCCGGGCACGTCGGGGGACAGCGTGCACTGTGTGTACAAGCCAGTGCGGGGCGAGCGGCCGCTCTGGGATTTCCCGGACGGCACTCTGGCTGGTCGCGAGGTGGCGACGTACCTGATATCGGCCGAGTTGGGCTGGAATGTGGTGCCGTATACGGTTTTTCGAGATGGTCCGGCGGGCGTTGGCATGGTGCAACGGTGGATCCACGAGCCGGAGCTGGGCGAGGGGGCACTCGATCTGGTCGATATCTGTCTGCCGCAGGCGGTGCCGCAGGACTACTTGCCGATCCTGCGTGCACTGGACGCGGATGGCGCCGAGATCGTGCTGGTGCACGCCGATGACGCCTTGCTGCGTCGGATGGCGGTGTTCGACACCTTGGTGAACAACGCCGATCGCAAGGGCGGCCACATTCTGCGGGGTGCCGATGGTGGTGTCTACGGGGTCGATCATGGGATCTGTCTGCACAGCGAGGACAAGCTGCGGACCGTTCTGTGGGGTTGGGCGGGTAAACCCGTGGAGCCGGAATTGCTCGACGATGTGACTCGCCTGGAGGAATCGCTGCGCGGCGATCTGGGCGCCGCGCTCGCGGCCCACATCACCACGGCCGAGGTGGCCGCGGTGCGCCAACGCGCGGTGATGACGCTGAATGAACCGGTGATGCCGATGCCTGATCGCAATAGACCCATACCGTGGCCCGCCTTTTGATTGTCGATCGTCTAGCCTGGTCGGCAAGCATGATGTTCCGGGAAGGGACGGGCAAAAGGGGGCGCTGACGTGACGGGACCGCACGACCCGTATCAGCAGGGACAGGCCGGGCGGTGGGGTGCGCCGGAGGGTTCGGCTCAGGGGTACTGGCAGGCGCCGCAGCCGACGGCTCCGTACGGTTATGCGCCGGCGGATTACCCGGACGATTCGATCGGTCGCCTCTATGACGGGGTTCCGCAGGACTACGCGGTTCCCCCGATGTATCCGGGGCTCCCGGGGCAAGATCCCTTCGGATCGCAGAAACAGTCCAGACCGTGGATTCTGATCGCCTCGATCGCGGGCGCGGTCGTCGTGGTGCTGGCGGTGGTGTTGGTCGTGATTCTCAACCGGGACAGCGCTCCGCGTCAGTCGGTCAGCGCGCCGACCACCACGGTGTCCTATGCGACTCCCGAATTACCCACGGCGGGTGGTGAACCCACCTATCAGACTCCGACTGCGCAGCCGCCCCGTACGCCGATGGCGCCACCCCAGATGCCTGTGCCGCCCCCTGCGCCGACGGGCCCACCCAAGGCTCCGGGGCAGGTCGCGGTGGTCGGGGACTGCATCGCGTTGGCCGCGCCTTCGGACTACAAGGCGGTTGCCTGTACCGATCCCAAGGCCGCCTGGCGTGTCATTGAGGTCGTTCCCGGTGGCAAGTGCAGGCAGACATATACCGGATTCACAGCTGGCGATTTCTCGTATTGCATTGCGCCGCAACTGCGTATCGGCTCCTGCTATCAGACCGCGGTGGTGATGGGAAGCACCGTATTCGTCGCTGCGGATTCCTGCCAGGCGCCGAAGGCGTTCATGGTGTTGTTCGTGATTCCCGGAACGAAGGAGTCATCGCAATGCAAGGGCAAGCCCGGCGTCGTGCATTCCTTCGCGTTCCCTGATCCGCCGATGGCGATCTGTACGGGTGAATTCGCCCCGTGATCTTGAAATCTGGGATCGATCGACTTAAGGAAAAACGCATTCCACCAGCGCGAACGAGATAATAAGATCGTCTTCTCATCAGAGGGGACCTCATGATCACAAACTTTCGCCGGTTTTGGGCTGCCGGGATTCTTGCTGCTTCGCTTGTTGGGGCGGTCGGCTTTGCCGCGCCCGCACGTGCTGATGGCGAGGTCGAGTTTCTGCAGATGTTGAATGACACGACACCGGGCACTGCGATCTTTGGTGGTGCTTCCGCTCGATACCTTGCCAGCGGATATCGCGCCTGTGACGCGTTGAGAGCGGGGTCCTCGAAGGAGGATGCGATTGCCGCCGCCACAGTGTTTCCGGGCATCCAACCTCGGTGGGAAGTGGCGTCGATCGTCGATATCGCTCCGAAGACCTTGTGCCCTGACGTCAAGCACTGACGTCTAGCGCGGGGGCCCGTTCTCGACGCGTGCACGCAACGCGGCCAGCGGATCGTTGTGCTCGGTGTGCCAGTCCGAGTCCAGGTACCAGGTGTAGCCGCCGTTGCGCAGAGTCGCGATCTTCTCTCGGGTGGCGTCGAGATCCTTCCAATCGGTGGTGGTCTCGTGCACCACGTCATATGCGCCGGTGCACCCCAATTCGCCTCGTAGCGAGTGAATCTCACGCGCCGAATCCAGCCAGCCGGCCAACGGCGGATTGAGGTCGAACTGTCCATCGGCGGTGGTGATGTTCGGCAACAGCCCGTCACAGCGGGCGGCGCGGGACATGGACCTGAGAGCCCCGTTCAAACCCACGCACCAGGTCGTGATGCGGGGCACTTGTACCGGGGGATCGGGGACCATGTGCGTCGTCGGTGTCACCAGGTAGTGCTTGCCCTCATAACTGAACGGTTGGCCGGCCCATAGACCGAATAGGATGTCGAGGCCCTCGTCCAGCAGTTCGGCGCGGGTCTTGCGGCCCTGATCGCGCTCGAAGGCCAGCCAATTGTCATGCAGCGCACCCATTCCCACCGACAGGATGACACGGCCTCCGGATAACCGGTCCAGCGTCGCTGTGGTGGACGCCAGATCCCACGGCTTGCGGCGCGACAGCGGAGTGAGCATGGTGCCGAGTTTGATGCGGGTGGTGCGCATCGCCGCCGCGGTCAACGCCACCCACGCGTCGACACCCCACACCGGCTCCCAGCCGAAGATCGCGTCCCAGCCCGCTTCCTCTGCCAGCACGGCCAGCTCTGCGACATCGCCGGCGTCTCCCGTTGTCAGGACGATTCCATACTGCATGGCGACGGGCATGCGCGTGAGTATGCCGAGGAGGTCAGACAAATCCGGATCGGGTAATACTGACCGGGTGACTCTTTCCGATGCCGCGCTTGCCGCAGAACTTGCTCACGAAGCCGGACAGCTGCTCTTGCAGGTGCGTGCCGAGCTTGGGTTCGACGACCCGAAGGGGCTGGGGGCGGCCGGTGACAAGCGTGCCAACGCGCTGCTGCTGGAGCGGTTGGCGGCCGAACGGCCTGCGGACTCGGTGCTCTCCGAGGAGGCCGTCGACGACAAGACCCGCCTCGACGCACAGCGGGTCTGGATCATCGACCCGCTCGACGGGACCCGCGAGTTCGGGATCGAGGGCCGCGACGACTGGGCGGTGCACGTCGCGCTGTGGCAGGCCGACGATCACGGAGGGGCGATCACCGACGCAGCGGTGGCGCTGCCCGGCCTGGATACCGTGTTCCGCACCGACGAGACCCGGGTGACCCCTTCGGCGCGGGCTGACTCGGATCCGATCCGGGTGGTCGTCAGTGCCAGCCGGGCGCCGAAGTTCCTCACCGATATGGCCGAGCGGCTCAACATGGAGCTCATTCCGATGGGGTCGGCCGGGGCCAAGGCCATGGCGGTGGTACGCGGTGAAGCCGATGCCTATCTTCACGGTGGTGGTCAATGGGAATGGGACTCCGCGGCCCCGGCCGGGGTGGTGCTGGCGGCCGGTCTGCACGCCTCCCGGCTCGACGGGTCCCCGCTGCGGTACAACGAGCCGCATCCGTATCTGCCGGATCTCGTCATGTGCAGGGCCGATTTGGCGCCGTTGCTGTTGGATGCGGTCGCCGGGCGCGCCTAACCGCCCAATAAGCTGTGCGCATGCAGTCATGGGCGTCGCCGCCAGTTCCTGAGCTCGACGGTCGTGGTCCGCAGCTGCGGCTGTACGACACCGCCGATCGTCAGGTGCGGCCGGTGACGCCATCGTCCGGTCCGGGTTCCAGTGCGACCATGTACGTGTGTGGCATCACGCCCTATGACGCCACTCATCTGGGTCACGCCGCAACGTATCTCACGTTCGACCTGATCTACCGGCAATGGCTCGACGCGGGCCTGGATGTGCATTACGTACAAAACGTCACCGATATCGACGATCCGCTCTTCGAACGTGCCGACCGGGACGGCATCGATTGGCGCGAGCTGGGGGACCGGGAAACCGACTTGTTCCGGGGCGACATGACCGCGCTGCGGGTGCTGGCACCCCGGGAGTATGTGCGCGCCACCGAGTCGATTGCCTGCATCATCGAACTCGTCGAGAAGATGCTGGCTTCGGGCGCCGCATATGTCGCGGACGATCCCGAGTATCCGGACGTCTACTTCCGGGTCGACGCTACCGAGCAGTTCGGCTATGAGTCGGGATACGACATCGAGACCATGTCGCGGTTGTTCGCCGAACGCGGCGGGGATCCGGACCGGCCCGGCAAGGCCAACGAACTTGACGCTCTGCTCTGGCGCGCGGCACGGCCGGGAGAGCCGAGCTGGGAGGCTTCGTTTGGATCGGGCCGTCCGGGCTGGCATGTCGAGTGCTCGGCGATCGTGCTGCGCGAGCTCGGTGCCGGTATCGACATCCAGGGCGGCGGCAGCGATCTGATTTTCCCGCACCACGAATACAGTGCCGCGCACGCTGAAGCCGTTACGGCGCAACGCCGTTTTGCGCGACACTATGTGCACGCCGGGATGATCGGCTGGGACGGACACAAGATGTCCAAGAGCCGGGGGAACCTGGTGAAGGTTTCTGTGCTGACCGCCGAGGGCGTGGATCCGGCGGCCATCAGGCTCGGGTTGTTGGCCGGCCACTATCGCGCCGACCGGTCCTGGAGTGATGCCGTGCTCTCCGACGCGCAGGCCCGGTTGGCCCGCTGGCGCCACGCGGTGGCACTGCCCGCCGCGCCGAGCGCCCGCGATGTGGTGTCTCGAGTGCGGCGTTATCTCGCCGATGATCTCGATACGCCGAAAGCAATTGCTGCACTGGACAACTGGGTGACCGACGCGTTGGCCTACGGTGGACATGATGCTGCGGCCGGCGCGCACGTGGGTCATGCGGTGGATGCCCTGCTGGGAGTGCAGCTGTAGCGTCGGGCCATGGGTTCAACGCTGAACAATATCGCCGGCAAGACGGTCATGATCACCGGCGGCGCCGGCGGCATCGGGGTGGAAGTCGCACACAGATTGCACGCCAAGGGTGCCAACCTTGTGCTCACCGATCTGGACGAGACCAAGCTTGCGGCAGTTGCCGACGATCTGGGCCGGGATCGAGTACTGGTGGCGGTGGCCGACGTGTGCGATCTGGCAGCGCTGGAAGGGGCCGTCGCCCAGGCGGTCGAGCGATTCGGCGGCATCGATGTGGTGCTGGCGAACGCGGGCCTGCTGACGTTCGGCTCGGTGCTGCAGGTGGACCCTGCGACCTTCAAGAAGCTGATCGATGTCAACGTGCTCGGGGTGTTTCACACGGTGCGCGCAGCCTTGCCCTCGGTGATCGAGCGGAAGGGGTATGTGCTCATCGTGTCGTCTCTGGCCGCCTATGCGGCGGCACCGGGGGTCACGGCATACAACGCCTCCAAGGCTGCGGTCGAACACTTCGCGAACGCGCTGCGTCTGGAGGTGGCGCATCGGGGCGTTGACGTGGGATCGGCACACATGTCGTGGATCGACACCTCGATGGTGAACGACCAGAAGGCCAACCTGTCGGCGTTCTCGGAGATGCTGACCCGGCTGCCACCGCCATTGAGAACCGTTACGTCTGTCGAAGCGTGTGGCAAGGCCTTCGTCAAGGGCATCGAAAAACGGCGTCGACGGATTAACTGCCCCGGCTGGGTGGGGGTGACCCGCTGGCTCAAGCCGGTGTTGTCGACGTCGCTCGGCGAATTGCCCATGCGGGGCATGATTCCGGAGATCCTGCCCCGTATGGACGCCGAGGTGGCCGCTGTGCAGCGTGCCGCCCGTGGTGAAACCGGCGAGGCCTGACACACGCACCCGGCTGATACCCACTACGGGTATGGGGTGTGGGTGTACGGTGAAGTGATGGCACCCGGCGGTGAACGCGCAGCGCTGCGCGCGGGCTTGGGCATGGCATTGGTGATGTTGCGGGCCCTGCTGATCATCGCGGTCGTGCTGGTGCCGGTGCTGAAGTGTCCCGTGGCACGGGACACGGCCGCTGGAACCACGGGCGCGTCGGTCGCATCTGTTCACCTCGCTGAGGTGCCGTATGCACTCGCTTCTCTGCCCGGTGCCGAGGATCATCACGATTGCTACCCGCTGCCCGCGGTCATCGCGGCGGCGTCCGGCGTGTTCTCGGGGTGGGTCATCGCGCTCACGGTCGTGGCGTTCGTGGCACTCGCGGTGTACGCGATGTGGCGCCCAACGGCGCACGGTCCGCCGCGGGGGCAGCCCCATTTGTTGTTGCGTGACGGCATTGATCGTCTTATGCATTTTTGCGTGGCGCGGCGCTGAGCGCTTTCTGTATCCCCGCCGGCGACCACCGCTAGCGTCCGAAAGCACGCCCCATCGCCTCGTGGGGGCGACGTGCTGGCATTTCGCCAATCATGCATGACTCCAACACCTTTCAGATAAGGACACGATTATCGTGGCTACATCATCTTTGGCTGCGCCGCGCGCAGTTGCCGGTCGCCTCGGTGGATCGGCATTGGCGGCCGGGTTCGCCGCCATCGCATTGGCAGTGCCTGCTTCCGCGGGTCCGACGCAACCCGGGCCGCAGGCGCCGGGTAACGCCCAGGCCCTGATTGCCGCATTGAAGCTCCGTGGAGATCAGGTCATCATCAACCGCAGTGGGCCGCTCATGCCGCTGTCGCAATGCACCGCAACCTCGGTACGGGTCGGTCGGCACATTTACGACCAGGTGCCGCAGCGCAAGGGTCCGACAAAGCGCCAGCTGGCCTCCCACGTCATGTACGTGACCGTGCAGTGCTAGGGAACATCGTGTACCGCAACATTTTTCCTTGTCGGTCCATCCTGGCGGCAACAATCCTTGTGGCGGGGCTGGCAGTCGCCACATCTGCGGCCGCCTCGGCCGGTCCGGCGTCATCCGATGCGCTGCAGGTCATCACGCAGTTGCAACGCCAAGGTGACAAGGTCGTCGTCCGGCGCACGGGCGACAAACCGCTGCAGATGTGCGCCGTGACATCGGTGCGCGAAGGAGAGTCCCAGTACTGGTGGACTCAGCCTCGCATCGCCGACCCCAACCGCGCGAAACGTGCCAACGGGGTAGGGACACAGCTGATATACCGCACCGTGTACGTCGACGTTCAATGTTGATCAGTTCCCGGATGCTGCGCACTGCGGTGGGCGTCGTTATGGCGGCGGTCCTTGTCGTGCTTGTGTTGCCGTGTGCGGCGATGCACCGCGACGTGAAGGCTGCGGCCATTTCGCTTCACCATGCTGTCGCGGCTAGGTCCTCTCAGCAGCTCACCGATGTTGCGGCCCGGCGGCATGATCACATCGGGCAGGCTCAGGCCTTCTTATGCACCTTCGTCGGCGAGGTCGTTACCGCAATGGCCATGCCCGCCGCGGCGCGTCTGCTGTGGTTGGTCGCGGCCGTGATCGTCGTCTGCGTGTTGGCCTCTGTGATCTGTCCACCGGTGACTCGGGGTCCGCCGCCACATACCGAAGCCGCAACAACAGTCAGCGGTCGCACCCTCATCCATCGCCTCTGCGTATTGCGGCGCTGATCCCGGCCGAGCCGGGTTTTCGCATGCGTCTACGCATCCGAGCTCTGGCCTGCAGCCAGCCATCAGTCACCTCCGTGCCTACTCGGTGCGGCCTTACACATAGAGGTTCTTGTGCCATGAACACCACTTTTTGCGGGCGTCTGCCCAAATTGACACTGATCGCGGCCGCCTTTGCGGCGGCGTTACTGGCGGCTCCGGCCGCCCAAGCCGGTCCGGGTGCGCTCGGCGACGCCCAACAAGTCATCGATGCTCTCAAGGCTCAGGGCAACAAGGTCATCGTCACCAAGACGGGCAACAAGCCACTGTCGCAATGTGTGGCCACGCGGGTACGCAAAGATCTCGACGTCTTCGGCAACCCGCGTATCTACCCGAACATCTCGTCCGGGCCCACCAGGCGGGTATGGCTGTACAGCGTGTACCACGTCGATATCCAGTGCTAATCCCTTGACCTATACCCCTGGGGGGTATTTAATCGGGGTATGAGTTCGCATAGGGATCACCCTCACCATCCGTCGTCTCACGCGCCGGCCGCAACATGCGAATCGGACGTGCATGCTGCGCATGGCAGCATGCACGAACATCACGGGCATCATGGCCAACCCGGGGAGCATGCGGATCACACCGGCCATCAGCACCATGACCATGGCGGTCATGGTGATCATGTCAGGCAGTTCCGCAGGTTGTTCTGGATCATGTTGGGGCTCTCGGTGCCGGTGGTCGCGTTCAACGACATGTTTGCGATGGTCATCGGCTACCAACTGCCCACCACCGGCTGGATCCCGTGGATATCGCCGGTTCTTGGCACCGTCATTTACTTCTGGGGCGGCAAGCCCTTCCTGACCGGGGCGGTCGCCGAGGTGCGCGGACGCAGACCGGGAATGATGCTGTTGATCGGCCTGGCGATCACGGTGGCCTTTGTCGCATCGTGGGGCGCCAGTCTCGGCCTGATCGATCACCAGCTCAATTTCTGGTGGGAGCTGGCGCTTCTGGTGGTGATCATGCTGCTGGGGCACTGGATCGAGATGCGGTCGCTGGCGCAGACCACGTCGGCGCTCGACTCGCTGGCGGCGCTGCTGCCCGATAGCGCCGAACGCGTCGAGGGGGATGCGGTGGTGCCCGTCGCGCCGGCCGATCTTCGGGTCGGTGACATCGTGGTCGTGCGTCCGGGTGGCTCGGTGCCCGCCGACGGCCGAATCACCGAGGGCAGTGCCCATCTGGACGAATCGATGGTGACAGGGGAGTCCCATCCGGTGCGCCGACAGATCGGCGATCAGGTAGTTGCCGGAACCGTGGCCACCGATTCGGGCCTGCGTGTGGAAGTCACGGCAGTCGGTGATGACACCACGCTGGCCGGGATCCAGCGGCTGGTCGCCGATGCGCAGGCCTCCAGCTCGCGCGCGCAACGGATCGCCGACACCGCTGCGGGATGGCTGTTCTGGTTCGCTCTGGGTGCTGCCGCGCTGACGGCCGTGGCTTGGACGATCCTGGGGGAGCCCGATACCGCGGTGGTCCGCGTCATCACGGTGCTGGTGATCGCCTGCCCGCATGCGTTGGGTCTGGCCATTCCTCTGGTCGTCTCCATCGCCACCGAGCGTGCGGCCCGGGGCGGGGTATTGGTGAAAGACCGCCTGGCCCTGGAGCAGATGCGCACCGTGGACGTCGTGCTGTTCGACAAGACCGGAACGCTGACCAAGGGTGCCCCCACCGTGACGGGTGTCGAACCTGCCGACGGACGCGATGCCGACACCGTGTTGGGGCTGGCGGCCGCGGCCGAGACCGACAGTGAGCATCCACTGGCTCGCGCCATCGTGCAGGCCGCTCGCGGACGGGGACTGCCGATCGTTGCCGCGAGCGGCTTTTCCTCCGAGCCTGCGCTGGGGGTCACCGCGGACGTCGCAGGCGTGCAGGTCGCCGTCGGTGGCCCTGCTTTACTGAAAAGGCATGGTGCGCAAGAGCTACCGATCGCCGACAGATGGCGTACCGAAGGTGCGATCATTCTGCATGTGCTGACCGACGGGCAGGTCGCCGGCGCGCTGCGCTTGGCCGATGACATCCGGCCGGAGTCCCGGGACACCGTCGAGGCGCTACACAGGCTGGGTGTATCGGTGGTGATGATCACCGGTGACGCACATGCCGTGGCCAACACGGTGGCCGCTGAGCTCGGCGTGGATCGGGTGTTCGCCGAGGTGCGGCCGGAGGACAAGGCGGCAGCGGTGGCGCAGTTGCAATCCGAAGGACACACCGTGGCGATGGTCGGTGACGGTGTCAATGACGCCCCCGCGCTCGCGCAAGCCGATGTGGGCATCGCGATCGGAGCGGGCACCGATGTTGCGATCGCCTCGGCAGGTGTCATCCTGGGCAGCTCGGATCCGCGCTCGGTGCTCTCGGTCATCGAGTTGTCGCGAGCGGCCTACCGAAGGATGAAGCAGAACCTTTGGTGGGCAGCCGGATACAACCTGATCTCGGTTCCGTTGGCGGCGGGTGTGCTCGCGCCGATCGGATTCGTGCTTCCCATGAGCGTTGGGGCCATTCTGATGTCGGCATCCACCGTGGTCGTCGCGCTCAACGCACAGTTGCTGCGCCGCTTGGATCTTCGTCCGGAACAATCCGTGCGGCGCATCCTTACCGCACCTGGGCGGTGAGAGCCTCGATCACATGGTCCACGGAGGCGCCGCCGAGTAGATCTTGCACTGGCAGCTCGAAATTGAGCTCAGCCTGTACGCGTCGCCGAAATTCGAGCGCCTGCAACGAATCCAGGCCCATCGCCACCATGGGCATGGCGGTGTCGATGGAATCGGCCCGGTCGGCTCCGATGACCTCTGCGAGTAACTGCACAAGATGTCCGGGTCGGTTCTCGGGAGCCACCGCCGCGGGCCGGGTTACCTCGGTGGACGCTACCGGCGCGCTGGTGTCGACGAGCTCGGAGAGCAGCGGACCGTATCCGAAGACTCCCAGTACTTCACGAGCCTGCGTGAGATCGAACGCCCCGACAAGGGTGTTGCCAGTGTGTAGTCCCATCCCGACCGCGAGAGCATCGGCGGGTCTCATGGGATGGACTCCCGCCGCAGCCAGTTTCGCTATGCCTGTGTCATCGAGGTCGAGGTGCGTGGTCCACTGGCCCCACTGCACGGACACGCAATCCAGTCCGGCAGCACGTTGTCGGGTCGCGAGCACGTCCAGCATCCGGTTGCCCGCCGCGTACATCAGCTGGCCCTTGCCGCCGATCGTTGCCACCAGGGATGAGCACAAGACGACGCGGCAGAAATCGGTGCGGGGCAGTGCGTTGAGAACGTTCGTGATCCCTGCGACCTTCGCGTGCAGCGCCTGTTGGAACCGCTCGACCGTAATCTCGCTGAAGGGGAGATCCGAATAGTCCACCGCGGCATGGATGATGAGGTCCGCGGGGGCTTCACGTAGGTCCTCGGCCAGCGTGGCGATAGCAGAGGCATCGGTCACATCACACGACAGCGCACGGACCGTCGCGCCGGTGCTGCGGCGGATCGCGTCGAGCCGTCCGGTCACGGTGTCAGTCTCGCCGGAACGGCTGATCAGGGTGATTTGTCGGGTACCCAGCCGGGCATAGTGCTCACAGAATTCCTGACCGAGTTTTCCTGTTCCGCCGGTTATCACGACGTGATCGGGTACTGCAGTTGCGGTTTCGTGGTCACTGTCCTGATCGGCATCCAGAATGCGCTTGGCGTACATGCCGTCTGCCCGGAGCGCCAACTCCGATTCTCCGGCAGATTGCAGCGCGGCCAAGATGGTGCCGGCATTATCTGGGTGTGCCATATCGTGCGCGAGGTCCAGGTGTCGAAAGACAGTTCCTGGGTGTTCGGCACCCATGCAACGGAACCCGGCGGCGATCGCGGCGTGCACCGGATGTGGCGATGCGTCTGTGGCGACAACCTCTTCGCCCCCGACCGTGACAATCCAGCAACCGGTGACAGAGTTCGACAGCTCTGGCCACCACGTGCGGTCGCCGAAGAACTGTGCCACCGCGTCGGCCGCCCCGAGATCATCGAGATATCCCGCAGCCGGCAGCACGATCACCACAGTGTCTGCGTCTCCGGGACCGGACACCTCTGAGTTGCCGATGATGTGCGCCGATGAACCGAAATCCGATGCGCAGTCCCGGATTGCCGCGGTGAGTGCCCCGGCCTCGCCGGTGGCGTCGATGAGTCCGTAGGCCCTTGGCGGCATCATCGAGCGCCTGGTCACCTTGGTCCAGGCCTCGCGTAACAATCGTGTGTGCGAGGGGGAGTCCGCATCGTGTTCCGGGCGATCGGCGTCCGTGTTGTTGGGCTGCTTGGGTACTGACACCCCACCGCCCGCCCCGCGGTACGACAACCAGAGCGGAACATCGTTGTTCTGGACGTTCGGGAAGTCACGTAGTGGTAGCGAAACCGGTTCGGATGTCTCGGTGCGTAGCGCGTCCCAGTTGTAGTCGAGATCGTGCACGGCGAGGTTCGCGAGGTTGGCGGTGAAGTCGGCCAGATCCGTTGCGGCCCGGGTGGATGTGCCCACCACGCACGCGGTGCGTTCGGCGTCTAGAGCCGAGAGGTTTTCGCGGATCGCCAGCTGCAACGTGGGGTGCTCGCCCAACTCCACGAAGGTGTCAACCTGGGATCTCACCGCAGTCGCGATGGCACGGTCGAAGCGGACGATGTTGCGCAGGTTCCAGAACCAGTACTGTTCCAGGGGGGTATCACTTGTCATCGGTGTACCGAGTGTTGCTCCGATGCAATCGATTTCGGAAGGTTCGAACTCGCTGACGCTGAGGCGCTCGGCAAGTGTCCCGCGAATATCCGCGCCGATCGAGGCGATCATGCTGGTATGAGCCGGGTATCGCACCGCGATGGTCCGTGCGAAGACACCGGCTTGGGTGAGGTGTTCGACGATTTGGTGGACGGTCTCGTGGTGGCCGGAGATTCCCACCATCGACGGGGAGTTGATCACCGAGAGTTCGGCCCAACCTGATTGCCGTGCAAGAAGTTCCTCGCAAGTATCGCGGTCTGCGGCGATCACTGCCATGGTGTAGTCGTCCGCGGGGAACTCGTCGGCGATCTTGGCTCGGGTACCCACCACGGTTACCGCATCGGCAAGGGACATCACGCCGGAGACATAAGCCGCAGCGATCTCACCTTGACTATGTCCGATGGTGGCGTGGGGGTGCACACCCACCGCACGCCACAACGCGGCCAGGCCGGCCATTTGAGTGAACAGGGCCGGCTGAACCGTGCTCGCGCTGTCATCTGCGGGGAGATGTTCGTCGAGAAGGTAATTCAGTGGTGAACGGCCGAACTGCGCATTGAATAATTCCGCGCATCGGTCGACCTCTGTCCGGAAATCGTGGAATCGATCGTAGAAGAGGTTCCCCATTCCCGGGCGTTGTCCGCCCTGCCCGGGGAACACGAATCCGCGTCGGCGTGAGGTCGCGGGCTCGGCATTTCGGATCACATGGGCGTGGTCAGTGCCAGCGACCACGGCCCGCAGTGCCGCTTCCAGTTGGTCGCGGTCTTCGGCGATGATCAGCGCGCGGAAGCGGCGCGCAATGCGGGTCCGAAAGATCATGCCCGCAATACGATCCGGGGTGATTTGCGGGTGGTCAAGCACATACACGAGGAGTGCGGAGGCCTCCCTGCGCAGCACCTCCGGAGTATCCCCAGAGAGCAGAACAGGGATGGTCCCGTTGGGTAAGCGATGGCTAGACATCGTCGCCGTCCTCTCCCTCTGCGGGCATCGCGATGATGGCGTGCGCATTGGCGCCACCGGCTCCGAAGGATGAGACCGCACCGTACCGGATGCCGTTCGTCGGTTCCCAAGAGTGCAGTTTTGTGGCCAGTCGGATCCCGGTCATCGACCAGTCGACCTTGGTGGTGGGGTTGTCCGCGAACAGCGTCGGTGGGATATGTCCCTGCTGACCGGATAACAGCAGTTTGATCAGGCCCATCATTCCTGCGGCGGATTGAGCGTGCCCGGCATTGGATTTCGCCGATCCGAGAAGTGCGTTGGAGCCGCCGGCTCCGTACGTGCTTTGCAGCGCGAGGATCTCGAGCGGATCACCCGCACGGGTGCCGGTTCCGTGTCCTTCGAGCATCCCAATGTCGGCCGGATCGACACCGGAGGCGGCGATGGTCGCGGCGACCAACTTGGCCTGTGCGCGTCCTCGTGGCACCAGAATGGGTTTTCCGCCGCCGTTGTGGTTGGTGCGGACGGCCATGATACGTCCGTACACCCGATGTCCCAGAGCGCGTGCGCGCGATTCACGTTCCAGCACAACCATTCCAACGCACTCACCCCAGAGGGTGCCGTTCGCCTCGTCGGAGTATGAGCGGCAGTGCCCGTCCGGGTCTAGTGCGTGCATCCGTGAGAATTCATAGAACCCCCCGGGTGACCCCATGACACAGACTCCACCCGCGATGGCCCATTCGCATTCGTCGGCTCGAACCGCGGATGTGGCGACATGCAGCGCCGCCAGCGATGAGGCGCATGCGGAGTCGATGCACATGGATGGCCCGATAAGTCCAAGTTGGTGCGAGATGCGGCCGGCGGCGCCGAGTTGTCCACGACCCACCACACGCATGCCGCTATGGGCGTTGACTTCGCCGACCGGAGGACCGTATTCGTTGGGGGAGATGCCAATGAATACACCGGCCTCTGAGCCGTCGAGTGCGCCGGGGTTGAGGCCGGTGTTTTCTAGAGCTTTCCATGCCGAGCGCATGGCCACCCGCTGCTGCGGGTCCATGGCGACGGCCTCCCGTTGTGTGATGCCATAGAAGGTGGGGTCGAAAGCGCCTGCATCGGTAAGGAATCCACCCGCATCTGACACACGGCCCCAGCCGTCGAGATTGGACAGTGACAACAGTTCGTCGATAGGCCAATCGCGATCACGGGGGAATGGGCTGATGAGCTCGCGGCCGTCGGCCAGTGCGCGCCAGAACGCTGCAGGGGTGTCGATTCCTCCGGGCGCCTCGATCGCCATCCCGGAGATGACAACGGGATCGGCGTCGGTGGCGCTCATCGTTGCGGAGAGATTGTGCGGGCTGCGTTCCCGGCCAGTAGCTCGGCCAGGGCTTCGGTCTGGGAGTTCAGGAAGAAATGCCCGCCATCGAACAACGTTACTTCGAGTTCATCAGTGTGCTTACTCCAACTGTAGAGGTCGGCCATGGTAATCATGGGGTCCTGGTCCCCGCCGATCGAGTGGATACGCGCGGCAACCCTAACTCCGTCGGCGCACTCGTATGCGTTGAAGGCCCGGTAGTCGCCCTTCATGACCGGTAGCGCCATTCGCATGACATCGAGACTGCCCATGACCGCGGAATTCGTGCCATCGAGGGCGCCCATATGAGCCAGCACCGCGTCATCGTCGGTCGGCAGGGCAGGCTTGCCGGCGATATTGGCTGGCGCCACCGCCGAGGAGACGGTGAGTTGACGCACGTCCAGTCCGGCGGCCTCCGCCAGCCGGACGAACTCGAAGGAGACGACCGCGCCCATGCTGTGGCCAAAGGTGTGGATCGAAAGGCCACGATTGTGCTCGGACGATTGGAACTCGGCGAACGCCCCCGAAGCAATATCGGTAAGTGTCGGCAGCGCGGGCTCACCCGCGCGATCTTGTCGCCCGGGATATTGGAATATCACGACATTGAAATTTGCTGAAGCAGCCTTTGAGAGCATGCGATATGCTGAAGCGCCGGCGCCTGCATGGGGGAAGAGCAGTAGCAACGGGGCGTCGGGTGACTCTGGCTTGTGGAACTGCCTGATCCATCCGAGTTTGCGATCCACGTCGAGCTTCCTTCCAACTTGCAGATAGTTAGATTAGCCTAACGTAACCCGTCGTTGGGTACGCAGCTCGCATTCCGACCGTGGTGATTGACGGCACCCATGGGCCGTCACTCGCTGCCGCCGACAGACATTAAGGTAAGGCTAGGCATAGTTCTTAGATTGAGGTGGTTCGTTTCATGCGCGCGGAGTCGTTCGGATTCCAGGCTTTCGTCCTTGGCGGTGACGCCCGATGACTGGCGAGCAGTTGTCCGCACTGGACCGCCGACGGGAGCTGCTGCGCAAACGGCTCGCCGAAAGCGGCGTTGCGGCGCAATCCGCCACCGACGCGGCACCGCGGGTCCAAGCGGGCGAGCGGCGCGAACTCGCGCCCGGACAGAGACGCATGTGGTTCCTGCAGGTCAAGGATGAGGCTGACACAACGCTGAATGTCGGTGTTGCGCATCGGATGCGCGGTTCTCTCGATGAGACTCGGTTGCGCGGCGCCTTCGCGGCGGTTATCCGGCGCCACGACATTCTGCGCACTACGTATGGTGTTGACGCTGCCGGAGAGCCGTATCAGGTCTTCGCTGAAGATGTCGAACTTCCTTGGAGCACTATAGATTTAGGAAATCTTGAGGAGAGTGCCCGGGAGCGGGAGGTTCGGGCGCTGGCCGAGCGCGAGCTTGGCCGCCCGTTCGAACTGACCGTCGACCCACCGCTACGGATCACGCTGCTCCGCATGGATGCACAGGAGTTCGTGCTGCTGTTGGTCGTGCACCACATCGGGTTCGACGAGGATTCCTGGGAGGTGTTCTTCACCGAGCTGAGCGACTACTACAACTCCCGTCCGGTTCAGGGCGATGCTCCTCAATTCATGGTCGTGGGTGCGGTCGAGTCCCAGACGTCGGATGTCGGCATCGACTATTGGCGTCAGTCGCTGACGCCCCTTCCAGAGTCTCTGGACCTTCCGGGCTCCTCGTCGTCAAACCTGACCTCCCGAACGGCGCGGCGGCGAGCAGTCCCGCTGTCCTCCGACACCACCGGGCGGATGGAGGAGTTCGCCCGTGCGCACTCGGCGACGCCGTTCATGGTCCTTTTGGCGGCCTTCGGAACGCTTGTTCATCGGTACACCGGGGCGACTGACTTCTTGGTCGCCATCCCCGTGGTGGAGCGCAAGGCCAACGCGGAAAAGGCAATTGGTTATTTTGGCAACACCGTGCTGCTGCGGGCCGCCGTGGATCCGAGTATGGGTTTCGCCGCGTACGTAGCCACAGTGCGTGAGGCGTGCCTGGGAGCATTTGGCCACCAGAACATTGGGATCGATGAGGTGGTGCGCGCGGTCAATCCGAGCCGCTCCACCGGCCGTGACGGGCTGGATGATCTGGTGCGGCTCGGTTTCAGTATGCGTAAAGATCCCAACGGATACCTATTGGCCGGCGTAGAGACCAGCAGAATCGATCTCGACGGGGGTGCCGCGCAAGTGCCGCTCGCGCTGGCGATCGCGACGGATTCGTCGGGCACCATGGTGGAGATCGAGTATCAGACCGATGCGCTGCCTCAATGGCTTGTGGATCAGCTCCTCGAACACTACCGACGGCTGCTTGAGGATGGTCTGGCCCGCCCCGGGGAGCCACTCGCACGACTGGACCCCTTTGGCGACGAAGAACGTTCGGCGGTGCTGGCGCAGTCACACGGAGCGCTGTCCGATGTCCCGCGCACGACGCTCGTCAACGTTCTTCAAGACGCGGCTCGGACAACACCGGATGCCTTAGCTGTGGTGTCTGATGAAGTGGAACTCACCTACGAGGCGCTACATCGTCGCGCGAATCGCGTTGCGCGATGGCTTATCGGCCAAGGGGTTGGTACGGAGGATGTGGTTGCCCTCCAGATGTCGACATCGGTCGAGTTCATCGTCGCGATGTTCGCGGTCCTCAAGTCGGGCGCGGCGTACATGCCCATCGATCCTGCGCTTCCCGAGGACCGAATCGAGTACCTGACCACCGATGCGAATCCCCGGATTATTTGGGGTACAAGCGAGTTCCGGGTCGCGGAGGAAAAGGCCGCGAACCTTTCCGACACCGAAGTCGCCGACACGGACCGGCTGCGCCCGTTGCTGCCTGAGAGCCTGGCCTATGTGATCTACACGTCCGGGTCCACCGGGCGGCCCAAAGGGGTTGCCGTCGCGCATGAGGCGATCGCCGAGCATGTGGTGTCCTTCATGGTCGACTGGAGTATGACGGCTGAGGATCGGATGCTGCAGTCGACCTCGGTCAGTTTCGATGCCTCGTTGGCCGACATCTTGTGCCCCTTGTCCCTGGGGGCACAGCTTGTCCTTCCTAAGCCGAACCCATTCTCCGACATCGCGTATGTGATCGACCTGGTCCGTCGTCGGGGTGTGACGGTGCTACATATGGTGCCGTCTCTGCTCAATTCCGTGATGTTGTTGCCGGAGGCTCGTGAGCTGCGTGGGCTGAGGCACATTCCGGTTGGTGGTGAAGCGCTTCCGGGTGAGGTGGCGGACAAGTTCGCCGTCATGTTCGACGCTGAGCTGAGGAATCATTACGGGCCGACTGAGGCGGTGGTGTGTTCGACATACATGCCTGTTGAAGGCCCCCAAGGTAATTCGATCGTGCCGATAGGCCGTCCCAATCGCAATGTGTACGCATACGTGTTGGATGAGGCGCTCCAGCTGGTGCCCGCAGGCGTTGTCGGTGAGTTGTATCTCGGAGGTGTGCAGCTGGCACGGGGTTATCGTGGCAGGCCCGTGCTCACTGCGGAAAGGTTCGTGGCCGACCCGTTCAGTTCCGGGGGTCGGCTGTACCGCACCGGTGACCTGGTGCGGCGCAACGTATCTGGTGAGCTTGAGTTCGTGGGCCGCGCTGACGAGCAAGTCAAGGTGCGGGGATTCCGCATTGAGCTCGGCGAGGTGGAGGGTGTCATCGGCGCTGATCCGCGGGTCGGTCGCTGTGTGGTGACGGTGGTGGAGGATGCGCAGGTGGGGCCGATGCTGGCCGCCTATGTCGTGCCCGCGTCCGATGGTACCGCCGGGGAAATCGACCTGGAGGAATTGCGCGCCCGGGCTCAGGAAACGTTGCCGGCTTACATGGTGCCGAGCGCATTCGCAGTCATTCCCGAGATTCCCCTGACCACCAGCGGCAAGCTTGATAAGCGGGCGCTACCCGCCCCAGAAACGATGGCGGAGAGGGTTTTTCTGGCTCCTGCCACGCCTACTGAACGCCGGATGTGTGCGATCTTCTCGCATCTGTTCGGGCGGGAGCAGATCAGCGCCGATGACTCGTTCTTCGAGCTGGGCGGTCACTCGCTGTTGGCTGCGCGCCTCGTCGCGCAGATCCGTGCTCAGTTCGGCATCGACCTGACCGTGCGCACGGTCTTCGACAGCCCTACTCCGGCGGGGCTCGCTGGCGAGCTCGTTACGTACTTCCGCGAGGAGTTCGAGATCGAGCTCGACGAGCTGGATCTCGATGACTCCGACGAGATGGAGGTCGCTCCCCAGGACGGTCGTCCGGATCTCGTCCAAGCTGTCCGCCCGGAACGTCTCCCGCTGTCCTCGTCCCAGCTGTCGATGTGGTTCGAGTGTCAGATGGAGGGTGTTACCGATATCGGCAACATGTGGCTGGCATTGCGCTTCGACGGTCCCTTGCAGACACCGGCCCTGACCGCCGCCCTCAACGACGTGGTTGCCCGGCACGAGATGCTACGCACCAATTTTGCGATTCATGAGGGTGGGCCGTATCAGGTCGTGCATCCGTCGCGAGAGCTGTCGGTTCCGATCCTCCGGACGGATCCGGACAACCTTACGGACACCCTGGACGAGCTGCGACACCATATTTTCGGGCTGGAATCCGAGCCGCTGTTTCGTTCTTCGATTGTGGAGCTGAGTGCCGAGCAGCACGTGCTTGCCCTGGCGGTGCATCACCTGGTGGTGGACCATGTCTCATTCACCGTGATCGTCGATGATCTTGTGGCCGCATACCGTGCCCGAGCGGCGGGCCAGGCACCACAGTGGGATCCGCAACCGGTGCAATACGCGGACTATGTCCTGTGGCAGCGCGACGCGTTCGGCGTCGAGAGCGAGTTCGGTCAGGCCGAGGTCACTTATTGGCGCGAGCTGCTGGCTGGGATACCCGTCGAGATCGCGGTGGCACATGATCGTGCGCGGCCGCAGATTCTCGGAAAACGTGGTGAGGTTGAAAAGTTCACCGTCGCGCCCGAGCGTAGGCAGGCACTGACTCGGATGGCCGAGCTGCATGGTGTCACCGAGTTCATGGTCTACCAGGCGGCATTGGCCGCCACCCTGCATCGCCTCGGTGGTGGTACGGACATCGTGATCGGTAGCCCGGTTGCGGCCCGGGTGCACCCCGATGTCGCGAATCTTGTGGGCTTGTTCGCCAATATGGTGGCGCTGCGAAACGATTTGTCCGAGGACCCGACACTGGGCGAGGTATTGCAGCGAAGCCGTGATGCCACCCTCAACGCGCATGCACACCAGGAACTGCCCATCGAGAAACTGGTAGAGGCCATCAATCCACCGCGTTCCCTGTCTTGGAATCCCTTGTTCCAGACCATGGTGAATTTCCGTGGTGCGGATTGGGGTACGGAGGCGCGAGATCTGACAGGTTCTGGCGAGACCTCATTGGTACCACTGCCCATGGAGGTGGACGTCTCCTATCTGGATCTGAACTTCGCGCTGAACGTCACCCCGTCGGGCGGGCTCGACGTTTCGGTGGTGGCCAACGCAGATCTGTACGACCCCGAGACGACGAGACTGATCGCGCGGGCGCTGGACGCGGCGTTCGATGCGTTCGCCACGGATCAGGACGTACGTGTTTCTGAGGTTGTGCTGCTGCCTGCCGATGTGCTGGAACGACTGCTAGCGGCGCCTGCCGCCGCGCACGAACGTGCCGCGGCACCGGTGAGTGAGGGGTCCGAGGAGACCAAACTCGCGCTTATCGGCATCCTGGAAGAGCTGCTGGAGATTAGTGATATCGACCCGGAGGACAACTTCTTCGCCCTTGGTGGAGACAGTGTCATCTCCATCCAATGGTCGACGCGTGCCGCTGAACGTGGGTTGGCGATGACTCCGCAAATGGTGTTCGAATGTGCGACCATCTCTCAACTCGCGGGTGCCGTCGACGCTGCTGACAATGTTGCGGCAGAAACGAATTCGAATTCCGAAACCGAAGTGGAGCACAGTGCTCCGATGAGTGCCTCTGGTCTGAGCGCCGAAGCGCTCGCCGAGCTCACCGCATCCTGGCAGGCGCAGTCGTGACCGGTACCGACCAGCAACCGCAGATCGAGGACGTGCTGGCGCTAAGTCCCTTGCAGGAGGGCTTCTTTGCGCTTTCCCAGCTGGCCGATGAGAGCGTCGACCTGTACAGCATGCAGTTCGTTGCAGATATCGAGGGAGAGCTCGACGTCGATCTGCTGCACCGCAGCGCGCAGGCGCTCCTGACACGGCATCCCAATCTGCGCGCCGCATTCTGGGATCGCGGGTTGCCCAAGCCTGTGCAGATCGTGCCTTCGCACGCGGACATCCCGTGGGAGGAGCGTGAGGCACGGGCGACGGATTTCGACGATATCGCGTTGGCGGAACGCCGCCGTCCGTTTGATCTGGGCAAGGGTCCGGCGATACGCATCCTGCTTCTCACGGTGCCCGGTGGCGTACATCGCCGGATGATCGTCACCACCCATCACATACTCATGGATGGTTGGGCGATCGCCATCTTCTTCTCCGAGCTGCTCGCTGCGTATCAGGCGGCCGGATCTGTCGACGGATTGCCGACGGTTCGCCCGTACCGTGATTACATCGCGTGGCTCAACGCGCAGGACACCACCGCTGCGACCGAGCGGTGGACGCGCTATCTCGGAACCGTGTCCGGACCACTCATGCTGGCCGATGGTGTTGTCGCCGCACATGAGAGTGTGCCTGAGAAATCGCAATTCCTTTTGACCCCAGCGGAAACCGCGCGTCTTCGTCAGTGGTCGGCCGCTAACGGGCTCACCCTGAACACCGTGACGGCCTTCGCCTGGGCCCTGGTGCTCGGCAGGCTGACGGATCGCACCGATGTGGTGTTCGGCACCATCGTGTCTGGGCGGCCCAAGGAACTTCCCGATGTCGAACGGATGGTCGGGCTTTTCATCAACTCGGTGCCGATGGTGCACCACATCGAATACTCGATGTCGGTCATCGAACAGTGTGCGCAGTTGCAGCGCGAAGCGGCGGCGATGCGTGATATCGGATATCTGAGCCTTTCTGCGCTGCAACGGGCCGAGGGTAGTGCCGCGTTGTTCGACACCCTGTTCGTCTTCGAGAACGCCCCGATCGGCGACGCGGTGCAAGAGGTCGAGATGGCCGACGGTGCCCGCTTCCGCCCGGTGGAGATGGAAAGTTTGGCGCACTATCCGCTAACGGTGGTTTCGCATATGCTTGGCGAATCGCTGTTGGTGATGATCGAGGCGATTCCCGAAGCACTGCAGTACTTTTCGGGAGCGAGTGTCGGCGAGCGGCTGGTTTCTGTGTTACGTCAATTGCCGGATATCGGCGATGCGAGCCCAGGAGCCATTGATGTCCTGACCTCGGGCGAGCGGGTGGAGATTGCCGTCACGGCATCCGCGGCAGATGCGTCAGTGGATTCGGTGTGGAAGCTCTTCGAGCGGCAGGTGATGAGTCAGCCCGATGCCGTCGCCCTGACGACGGGGGCCAAAGAAAGCTACACCTACGCACAGTTGCATGCCGCCGCGTGCAGGTTGGCGAATGAACTCGTCGAACATGGCGTGGGGTCTGAAATGACGGTGGCGCTGGCACTTCCGCGCTCCGTCGAGTCGATTATTGCCATCCTTGGGGTACTGGCCGCCGGTGCGGCATACGTTCCCATCGACATGGGACTACCTGCGGCACGTATCGAATCGATTCTGCGCCAATCTGATCCGAAACTTGTCATCACCATTACCGAGCACGGCGACCTCGTAGGGGCGCAGCACCGGACGGTAGTGCTTGGCGATCCTGCGACCGCGGAGCGGATCTCACATCAGCCTGCGGAGGCTCCTGCTATCTCCAGGCACCCTGACCAGAGCGCCTATCTCATCTTTACCTCCGGATCCACGGGTGAGCCCAAGGGCGTCATCGGCACACACGGTGCGCTGATGAATTACGCTGCCGACCATCGTGATCGGGTCTACCGGCCGGCCACCGCCCGATTGGGGCGCAAGCTTCGGATCGCCCACGCCTGGTCACTGAGCTTCGATGCCTCATGGCAGCCGATGATCGGTCTATTGGACGGGCACTCCGTGCACCTGTTCGATGCCGAGGCCATGCGGGACGCGCACCGACTGGTGCAGGGCATAGTCGAGCACGGCATCGACATGATCGATACCACGCCGTCGATGCTGGCGCAGTTGTCCGCCGCGGGGCTGCTGGATCGGGAGCTTCCCGTGCTGGCGCTGGGTGGCGAGGCCATTGAGGCCGCCTTGTGGAACCGTCTGAGCGCGTTGACCGAGACCGCCGTCTACAACTGCTATGGCCCAACGGAAACCACAGTCGAAGCGGTTGTCGCAGGGGTGAAGGACTATCCGGCGCCCACCATCGGTACGCCGAATCAGGGCATGACCGGCTATGTGCTGGATTCACGGCTGAGGCCGGTGCCGGATGGAGCCGTGGGCGAGCTGTACCTTGCCGGGGCCCAGCTGGCTCGCGGCTATGCAGGAAAACCGGCGGTGACGGCTAGTGCCTTTGTTGCCGACCCCCAGCTACCTGGGCAACGCATGTACCGGACGGGTGATCTGGTGCGCCGCTTACCTCATGGCGGTTTCGCATATCTGGGCCGGGCCGATTCCCAGGTGAAGATCCGCGGTTACCGGGTCGAGGTCGGCGAGATTGAATCGGCGCTGCGTCTGCAGCCGGGTGTGCAGACTGCCGCAGTGGCCGTGGTGCGCCGCGCCGGCGGCGCGAGCCTCGTGGGGTTCATTGTGCCCCAACAGGAACTGGCCCAATTCGATACCACTCGGACTGCGATGAGGCTCGCCGATCGACTGCCGTCGTACATGATGCCATCGCGTTTGGTCGTGCTTGAGCGGCTGCCCGTCACGGTGAATGGCAAGTTGGACGGTGACGTGCTTGAGCGGCTTGCGCTGGATGCACTGTCGGGAGGCGGCTCCGGGGGCGACGGGGCACAACCTGCCACCACCACCGAATGCGCGCTGTGTGACTGCTGCGCCGAACTGTTTGACGGAACGGCGCCGGGTATCGATGAAGACTTCTTCTCGCTCGGGGTTGACAGCATCGTGGCGATCTCGTTGGTCAACAAGGCGCGTAAGCGCGACCTGATGATTACCCCGCGGATGGTGTTGGCCGCGCCAACAATTCGACAGCTTGCGGCCCTCATTGACGAACGAGCCGATCGGTCCAACCGTTCTGAAGGCATTGATTCGCTTGCGGGAGAACCCGATTATGGCGAAGTTCCGCCGTTGCCGGTGGTGTCCTGGATGTACGAGAGTGAAACATACCGTCGGCTCTCGCTGTCAGTGCTTGTCCGGCTGCCCGAGGGCATCGACAGTCGGCAGATAGAGCAGATGCTCCAACTGCTTCTTGATGGATTCGCCATGTTGCGGTCGACCCTGGTGGACACCCCCGACGGCCCGCGCGTGGTCACCCGTGAAGCCGGGACGGTGCGTGCCGAGAGCGTGCTCAGCCGCGTGGAACTGCCCGTAGGCGAAGCTGCTCACGCCGCGATCACCGCGGCCGCGCGGGACGCTTTCGATGCGCTGGATCCGCGGTCGGGTTCCATGGTTCGGGCAACCTGGCTCGCGGATGCAGAATCGGGTGACGCCTTGCTGTTGACCGTCCATCATCTGGCGATGGACGTCGTGTCCTGGCACATTGTGTTGGGTTACCTCGCCGACGCGTGGCATGCGGTGGCATCCGGTGGTGTGCCCAAGGCGCCCATGGAATTCACCTCGTATCGTCGGTGGAGTCAGCTGATGCAGCAGCGGGCGCCCAGCGAGGACGTCTCACGGCAACGTGACTACTGGATCACACAAATATCCGGTGCGGATCCGGAACTCGGATCACGGCATGCAGATCCAGCGCGCGACACCTGGGGGACCCTGCAAACCACTTCAGTACCGACACCTGTGGACACCACCGCGCGCCTGTTGGCCTCGCTGAACAAGCCCGAAGGTGTCTATGGATTTCTCTTGGCGGCGCTGGCGGTCACGGTGGCAAGTTGGCGTGCACAGCGTGGGCAGGACTCGGCCGCAGGCACTTTGGTCTCATTGGAGGGACACGGCAGGGCCGACTCCGAGTTGGACACCGACACCAGCGGCACCGTGGGCTGGTTCACTACCATCTACCCGGTTCGTGTCGGCGCGGGCGAGTCGGCGATAGACATCGACCGGGCGGAGAACGACCGCGACGCGGCCGGACGGCTCTTGGCTGCGGTCGCCGCGCGTCTCGGCGAGATCCCGAATCAGGGACTGGACTATGGCTTGCTCCGCTATGCGGAGCGCAATGCTGAGCTGGTCGCGGCACGGGATCCGCAGATCCAGTTCAATTACGTGGGCCGGATGGATATCAGCGGGATCGATGACCAGCCGTGGTCCCTCATCACGGATGTGCGAAGCCTCGCTGTGCCTCCGGACTCCGAGCCGGATCTACCCCTGCGATTCGGCATCAACATCGGCGCTGCGGTGATGACGACCGCCGAGGGGCCTCAGTTGGTCACCAACTGGCAGTGGAGCTCCAACCTTTTCACCTCGGAAGATGCCGACCAGCTGGCGCGGCTGTGGCAACGAAGCGTTGCCGCGCTGGCTCAGGCACTCGACGGATAGCGACAGGAAGACAGCACGGATGGAATCAATCGGCAGGGACGAGATCAAGGCGACCGTCGCGGACCTCATCGGGGTTGCCCCCCAAGAGATCTCGGACGTTGATGACCTCATCACGCTCGGACTGGACTCGATTCGCATGATGACTCTGGCCGGTGGATGGCGTAAGCGCGGCAGCCGCATCACCTTTGCGCAGCTCGCTGCCGAGCCGTCGGTCCAGTCCTGGCATGCGCTGTTGGGAGAGGGCGTGGCACCGGCCGCAGAGGTTGGCGACGGCGTCACGTCCACCGACACCCCGGAGGGCGCGGCGGAGGATGAGCCCTTCCCGTTGGCCACCATGCAGCACGCCTACTGGATTGGCCGCTCGGAGGATCAGGAGCTCGGTGGCGTGGCCGCGCACCTGTACGTCGAATTCGACGGTGGAGCAATCGATCCCGAGCGGCTTCGGCGGGCAGTTGAGCAGCTCGTCGCGGCACATCCGATGTTGCGCACCAGGTTTTTGCCCGACGGTACCCAGCAGACTCTGACCGTCCCCGAGCGTGACGTCTTCAGTGTGGTGGACCTACGTGGACGTACGGATGAGGAAATCGAGGCGGCACTGACCGAGCTCCGTGAACGCAAGACGCATCAGCGTTTGGCGATCGAGGACGCTCAGGTGCTCGACGTCACCCTGACCCTGCGCGACGAGGAGAACAGTCGGCTACATCTGGATGTGGACATGCTGGCCGGTGACGCGATGAGCTACCGGGTACTGGTGTCCGATCTGGCCGCGCTGTATCACGGTGCGGCACAACCGGAGTTGGGATACACCTACCGGCGGTATCGCACCGAGCAGCGCGGCGACGAGTCGGCGCGCGAGCGTGACCGTCAATGGTGGAGCGAGCGGCTGGACGACCTGCCGGGTGCGCCGGAGCTGCCCACCGTGCCGGTGATTGAACGGGCCGAACCGCACCGCACCGTGCGCTACGACTACTGGCTGGAACCGCACGCCAAGCAGCAGCTACTGGCGGCCGCACATCAGCGCGGCATCACCCCCGCGATGGCGATGGCCGCGGTGTTCGCCGAAACCGTCGGTGGGTGGTCGGCGCAAAGCCGGTTCCTGCTGAATGTCCCGCTGTTCCATCGCGAATCGGTACACCCCGATATCGACAGGGTGATTGGCGATTTCACCTCTTCGATCATGCTCGACGTCGATCTCACCGACCAGATGTCGGTGGCCGACCGCGCTCGCGCGTTGCAGCGCAATATGTACGAGAGCGGAGCGCATTCGGCCTACCCGGGGCTCAATGTGCTCCGGGACCTGGGCAGGCATCGCGGTGAGCCGGTGTTGGCCCCCGTGGTGTACACCAGCGCGCTGAACCTGGGAGAGCTGTTCGCCAAGTCGGTCATGGACACCTTTGGCGAACCGGTCTGGATCATTTCCCAAGGACCGCAGGTGCTGCTGGATGCGCAGGTCACCGAGGTACGTGGCGGACTGCTGCTCAACTGGGATGTGCGCGAATCGGCCTTCCCGGCCGGCATGGTCGACACCATGTTCACGCGCTACACCGATGCGGTGGCCGCGCTCTGTGCCGGTGATGACGGCTGGAATGCCGATGCGGCCGTGCGGCTTCCGGCCTCACAGGCCGAGGTCAGACGCGCCGTCAATGCGACCGACGGCCCGGTGAGCGGACGATGCCTGCACGAAGGATTCTTCGATTTCGCGAAGACCCAACCCGGCGCATCCGCGGTGGTGTGGGGCTTCGGCGACGAGGACGGGGTCTGGACCTACGGCGACCTGGCCGCGCAGGCCCTGGCCGTGGCCGGCGCGCTGCAGGCTCGTGGCGTTCGGCCCGGCGACGCGGTGGCGGTGCAGTTGCCCAAGGGGCGCGATCAGATTCTCGCCGTGCTCGGTGTACTTGCCGCCGGGGCGACGTACATCCCGATCGGATTCGACCAGCCCGCCCGCCGCCGTGCCAGCATCCTCGAGACCGGTGGTGTCGCGATGGCGATAACCGTTCCGGGCGCTGATATTCCGGTGCCGTCGCTGTCCATCGATGAGGCCCGGAATCACGGTGAGCCGCTGGCCGCCCCGGTCATTCCCGCGACTGATGCGATCGCATATGTCATCTTCACCTCGGGCTCGACCGGCACTCCCAAGGGCGTGGACGTACTGCACCGCGGGGCGATGAACACCATCGACGCCGTCAACGAGTGGTTCGATGTCGGCCCCACTGACAGGGTGCTGGCGCTCTCGGCGCTGGAGTTCGACGCATCCGTGTACGACATCTTCGGCATGTTCTCGGTCGGCGGATCACTGGTGGCGGTCGACGTCGCACAGCGTGCCGAGGCCACTACGTGGGTGGATCTGCTCCGGCGCCACAAGGTTTCGATCCTCAACTGTGTGCCGAGCATGCTCGACATGATCCTGGAGATCGGCGGTAACGGCCTGGGTGACTCGCTGCGGGCTGTCACACTCGGCGGTGACTGGGTGGGCGCTGACCTGGCGACGCGTCTGGCCCAACAGGTGCCGGGCTGCAGGTTCTCCGGCCTCGGCGGAGCCACCGAGACGTCGATCCACAACACCATCTGCGAAGTGGTGGGAGACCCGCCCGCACACTGGGCGACAGTGCCTTTCGGTGTGCCGCTTCGTAACGTCCGGTGCCGGGTGGTCTCACCCGCGGGTCGTGACTGCCCGGACTGGGTCCCCGGTGAGTTCTGGGTGGGCGGCGCCAATGTCGCGGCCGGATACCGTAAGGACCCCGAACGCACCGCGGAGCGATTCGTCGAGTACGACGGACTGCGCTGGTACCGGACGGGAGACATGGCCAGGTACTGGCCGGACGGAACCATCGAGTTTCTGGGCCGTGCGGACCATCAGGTGCAGATCCGCGGATACCGCGTGGAGCTGGGCGAGGTGGAAAGCGCCTTGCGTATGGTCCCCGGAGTACGCCATGCCGTTGCGGCCATCGTCGGCGGTGATGCGCCGATTCTTGTTGCCGCGGTGTCGGGTACCCCGGACCGGTCGGCGGATTACGCGACGCTGCTCGGTGACCTGGTCCCCGGATACATGGTTCCGGCCCGCGTCGAGCTCCTCGATCAGATGCCGTTGACGCCGAACGGGAAGATCGATCGGGGAGCGGTGACCGCTCTGCTCGACGAGGCGGCGACCACCGCCACCGACTCGGCTCCCCGGGATGATCTCGACACAGCCCTCGCCGACCTGATGGCAGGCGTACTGGGCCTGGAATCCATTGGAGTGTACGACGACTTCTTCGCTCAGGGTGGTGACTCGGTGCTCGCCACGACAGTCATTGCGCGAGTGCGTGACTGGTTGTCGGTCGAGCACGCGCTAGTCGGAGACCTCTTTGCCACCCGCACCGTCGCCGGGCTTGCCGACAGGCTTAAGCAGCGTGAGATCGAACTGGGCACTCCGGATCGCCTGGCCGTAGTCGCCGGGCATTACCTGGAGATCGCGGCGATGACCGACGAGGAGATCCTGGCCGGCACCACCTGACCGATCAGGACGCTGCGGGGGTGCCTAGCACCATGCTGCCCACGCTGCACTCCTGCAGCTCCGGAACGGCGACGGCCGCGGTGAATGCCACGGTATCGCCGAAGCCCTGGGCGCATGCACCCAGGCCCATGGCCGTGGCGGCCAGATAGATGGTCTGCATGAGAACACCGACGTGCTTGAGGATGGCCGAGTAGGCGACCTGTTCGTAGGTCCACATCACTCGGCCGGCACGCGCGCCCATCACCAGCAGCACCTGTGGTTCGGCGCCCCCCTCAAGGGTTGCGGAGGTCGATTTCAGCAGCTGCTTGACGGCGGTGGAGCCGGCGTCGGCCACCGGTCGCAGAACGTGCTCGAAGGAGTCGTAGTGGTACATGCCGGGTGCCAGTCCGGCGACGTTGCGCACCACCGGGTACAGCTCCAGCTCGTACACACTGCCGCCAGAGGGATAGGGGCGCGACAGCAGTTCTTCGCCTTCGTTTTCCGAGCGGGCACCACGGGTACGGGCCGTGCGATACAGGAGCTCGGAAAGCTGTTCGAGGGTAATGGGGTTGGCGTCATCGAAGGCCCGCACCGAGATCCGGTCTTCGATGACGGCGGTGAGGCTGGGGTCTTGCGTGCGTAGGGTCGCCAGATCCGGGGCGGGCAGCGCGACCGGGCTTCCCGGATAGTTGGGTTTGCGCGCCGCCGGCTGCGGGAACTTGCCCTTCGCCCATTTCGTGGGACCGAAGTGATCCCAGGTGACGGTGCGCTCGCCCAGGGTGCTGCGTCGGTGGAACCACAGATCCGCTGCGCTCCAACTGATCGAGGTGAACTCGTGGTTCTCTTCGTCACTGTTGGAGACGAGGAATCCACCCCAGCGCAAATCCGCCAGGAACCGCGCGATGAGATCCTCGCCCAGGTCGGAGGGAGGACCTGCGGGGCCGTCGAGCAAGGGAAGCAGACGTAGATCATGGATGCGGATATCACACCAACCGCGCGGATTTTCGAGTACGTATCCGCGTGAATCACGATGCAGCACCGAGAATTTCGACAGATGAACGGCCGATGGTGTGGCATCTTCGGGCTGCGGCCCGGGGAACCCGAAACACTGGATGGCATAGAGGTCGTGCGCGTCGTCACGGACCGTCAGCGAAAGCCAGCCGCCTTCGAGTAGCCGCCCGATGAGTGCCTCGATGGCGTCGCTATCGGAATCGGTTACCAGTTCCGATAGAGTCGCCTGCCCGCTGTTGAGAGTCTTCAGCACGCGCCGCTGTTGCTGCGACAGCCCGGTGAGTTTTTCGTTGCGCGGCGGGTTCAGGAGTATCCCGCCCGCGGCTGTGACGAGGCACGTTGCGCCGTCGCGTAGCGCGAACCGGGTCCCAGCGGGGTAGGTGAGAGCGGACAACGGAAGCCTTCCAGGAACGTAAGCCCACGCCGAATGCGTATGCGTTTCACGACGATCATAAGGAACCCCGGTAAGGTATCCCTAACTCGGGCTCCCTTTGCTGGGAGGGAGGGTAGCTGTCGGGGGCTTGGATGCGTGAGTTACTTGCACCGCGGACTTAATGTGCGACCTGACAGACAAGCATGCTCAGCCATCCGGCCGATGGTGCTAGATGAAGCCGAAAGTGCCCAGTACGCTGAGCATCCAGCGAATGTTCGAACGATGAGGAGTGCTCGATGAATTTCGGCGATTTCCAGCTCCAGTTCTATGCCGCGGGTGCGCTCGGAAAGGTGTCAACCCTTCCCTTCACCTTTGCCGAACTGGAGAGCCGCGCGGAGCAAACGCTAGGCGAGGGAATCTTCGGCTACGTGCGTGGTGGCGCCGGTGATGAGCACACCCAAGACGCCAATGCCGCTGCACTGCGCCGGTACGGGCTGGTGCCCCGGATGTTGCGAGATCGCACGGCCAGAGACATGTCGACCTCGTTTCTGGGGCGCGAACTCACCAGTCCACTGTTCATCTGCCCGGTGGGTGTGTTGGGTGCGGTCCGCGACCGCGGCGATCTGCTCACGGCGGCCGCGGCCCGGGACCTCGATGTACCCGCCATGTACTCGACGCTTTCGTCGGCCACCCTGGAAGAGGTCGCGGCCGAGCGCGGCGATTCATACGGAATCTTCCAGCTGTACCCGTCATCGGATGCCGAGCTGACCGACAACTTCGTCCGGCGTGCCGAGGCGGCGGGGTACGACGCTCTGGCGGTGACCCTGGATACCGGCACGCTGGGATGGCGTCCCCGTGATCTCAAACACGGTTATCTGCCGATGCTGCACGGACATTGCCTGGCCAACTACACCTCCGATCCCCGATTTCTCGAGATCGCGGGCGTGCGTTCCGCAGGGGAACTGACGCCGATGCACGCGGGCCTGGTGTGGGCGTCGCTGTTCAGCCATCCCGGGCTCACCTGGGCGGATATCGATCACTATCGAGAACTGACCAAACTGCCGATCATCCTGAAGGGCATCTGCGATGTCGACGACGTTCGGCAGGCGGTAGATCGCGGCATCGATGCCATTGCCTACTCCAATCATGGTGGGAGGCAGGCGAATGGGGGAGTGCCGGCCATCGATGGTCTGGCCGCGGCCGTCGAAGCGGCCGGCCCGGTTCCGGTGACCTTTGACTCCGGCGTCCGTGACGGTATCGATGTCTTGCGCGCTGTCGCCCTCGGTGCCAGCCTGGTGGGCGTGGCCCGGCCGTACGTGTACGGGCTGGCGCTGGATGGAACCAACGGCGTCAAACACGTGATCCAGTCGCTACTGGCAGAAGCCGACCTCACCATGGCGGTGAACTGCTATCTTTCGCTCAACGAGTTGGCGGTGCAGCGTCTTCCTTGATGCACGGTAGCTGAGTGGGGGGTTAGTGATTCAGGAGTGGCCTCAGGAGCCCATCCCGTATCCGGGATACCCGGTGCCTGCCCCCACACCGAGTCGGTGGGCGACAGTCACGATCATCGTGGCCGGCGTGATCGCCTTGCTTGCCCTGGGCGGGTGCGGATTCCTGGGCTGGAAACTGGCGGGCGATCGACGCGAAATGCCTTCCGAATCGGCGGAAGTGCATACCGCCGGTAGCCAAGCACTCGAGGCGGCTCGGGCGTTCGCGACGTTGTTGACGAACGTCGACTACCGGGAACTGGATCGAAGCACAGCCCAGGTACTCGAGAATTCCACCGGAGACTTCAAGAACGCCTACGCCAAATCCAGTGCCGATCTGCGTCAAACGATGGTTCAGAACAAGGCGAAGGCCACCGGCTTGGTGGTCGAATCGGCGATCCAGTCCGGATCTGCCACACAGGTCACCGTGTTGCTGTTTATCGACCAGTCGGTGACGAACGTCGCATTGTCGGAGCCTCGTCTAGACCGGAGCCGGGTGCGGATGACGATGGAGAAGGTCGACGGTCGCTGGTTGACAAGCAAGATCGACCTGCTGTGAACGAATATCCGGCGCCCTATGCCGTGCCGCCCGGTGGCCAGCTGCGGATCGCATTCGCCAGTGTGATGGTTGGCGTGGCGGTGGTCGCGTTGTGCGCGTGTGGCCTATTGGGCTGGAAGTTGTTCCACGACGGACCCATCGTGGCGAGTCAGCACCGTGTTCACGAGCTGCGTGAGCAGGGCCGGACGGCAGCCGAGCTGGTGACCGTGACGGTGACGTCGATCGATTCGGGCAACGTCGACGAGAGCTTCGCGAAAATCCTTGAACTCAGCACGGGTGAGCTCAGGGACCAGTTCGCGAAGGGCTCCGTGCAGTTGCGTCAGCTGCTGATTGACAATCACGCCACCGCGACCGGCACGGTGCTCGCGTCCGCGGTGCAATCCGACACCCTCGACACGCCCGAGAAGAAGGTGGTCGTTTTGTTGATGGTGGATCAGGCGATCACCAACAGCCAACTTCCCGATCCGCGCATCGACAAGTCCCGAATGAAAGTGACCATGGAGCTGATTGACGGTCGCTGGCTCGCGAGCAGACTCGAATACGTTTAGCTGCCAACGAATAGCGAGTTAGCAACAGTGCTTGATCGGGGCCACCGGGGCGGAGCTGTGGTCAGTGTCGGTGGCATCGAGGAAAGCACCGAGAAACGTATCGAGGTCCACCCGTCGGCCACCGACCCAGGTGCCCTTGATGCTGATTTCCTCGGTGAGTCGTGCGGGATCAATTCCGTACGGATCGTGGGACAGTTCGACGAAATCGGCGAGCTTGCCGACAGCGATGGAACCGATGAGGCGGTCTCGTTGCAGTGTGCGAGCCGCGTTGATGGTCTGCGCACGCAGCGCTTCATCGAGGGTGATGGCCTGTTCGGCGCCATGGACGTTGCCGGCACGTGTGCGCCGGGCCGTCACCGTCTGGATGTTTGTCAACGGAGAGGGCGGTGAGACGGATCCGTCGTTGTGCAGCGACACGCACGCCCCTGAGGCGACCGCATCGGCGAAGGGCTGCCACTGGCTGCCGTGCTCGTGGTCGAAGATGTGGCCGTCCAACAGATCTCCCCAGAAGTAGTACTGGAAGGGCGACATGGAGACGTGTACACCCAGCCGGGCGGCACGGTCCAGCTGGGCGCGGGTGGCACCTCCGACGTGTTCGAGCCGCCACCGGTGATCGGTGCCGAGCAAGCCGTGTCGCTGTAGTGCTGCCTCATAGGCATCGAGTGCCAGCTCCACGGCAAGGTCACCGTTGGAATGGAATGCCATCTGCCAACCCAGGGGCGCGGCCTTGTCCAGGATGACATCGAGCTGCTGGCGGGAGTAGTTCAACGAACGTGTTCCGCCTGCGGTAGTCGGGTCGATGGCTGC
The DNA here is from genome assembly GCF_001632805.1 of Mycobacteroides chelonae CCUG 47445. Classification (NCBI taxonomy): domain Bacteria; kingdom Bacillati; phylum Actinomycetota; class Actinomycetes; order Mycobacteriales; family Mycobacteriaceae; genus Mycobacteroides; species Mycobacteroides chelonae. The sequence goes on from NZ_CP007220.1 coordinate 2,103,684, forward strand.
CCTTCGGGTCGCATCCGAGTCGACGTAGGGGAACGACGTCGCGCCCGTCCCGACCCACACCGCGCCGTCGGTCCACAGCTTGACGCCGGTCTTACGTAGCATATCCTCGTCGACCGTGAATTCCTCTGATTCGGTATAAGTTTCGGTGGTAGACATCTCCCACAGACTGACCCGAAGTGGGCATGAAGGAGCTGCGGCGAGTGCCTCGTAGGCGGGCTTGAGCTGCCGGTCGTAGGACATGTCCGAGGCTGATGTGTATCCCGCGCGGGCCATCGCCGAGAAGAACAGTGCGGCCGAACGCAGGGGATTGCCCATTCCGGCAATCAGCGGTGCCAGTACCTCGGTGAGTACGGGAACCTCGAATCCACGTCCGTTGAGACTGCCGTCGGTGTTGCGCTGGTAATGCCCGCCCACCGGGTCTGCCGGCGGGGCTCCGTCCCAGCCGTGCAGCTTCATCAGTGCTGTGCCGAAATAGATTCCATGTCCGGAGTTATCGGTGATGGCGGCGACGCGATCATCGAAGATCTGGTCCAGCTCACGGGCATCCGGTGCGGGGTGTTCGTGTAGGAGTGCGTCGAATCCGCTGAAAATCAATGGTTCTGATGGGTCGGTCTCGGCGAGCGCCGCGTGAAACGCGGCGACGACGTCATCCCAGCTCTGGGCCTTCCAAGGGGCGATGGAGCGCACGGGAGCTTCGGTGATGACACCGCTCATGAACGGATGTCCGTGTGGCTCAACGAAACCAGGTAGAAGGGCGCCTGCCCCGGTGCTGATCACCCGGGCACCGGGGAGCGCCGAGGTGCATTCCGCGAGCGATCCCACCGCGACGATGCGGTTTCCCGATACCGCGATGGCCTCGGCGCGGGGCCGCTCATCGTCCATCGTGATCACGGTGGCGGCCGTCAGGATGATGTCAGACATGTTGTTCCCTCGTTCCTTATCTTCCTCGCGGTCTTCGTTGTGCGGCATGGGTTATCGCCTCCGGGCCTGCGGTGCGTGCCAATGGAATCGGAGCGCAACTATGCGCAGCCCGAATGCGCCTAACGCCGCAGCCATTCCGGTGAGATCGGAGTAGATGCCGAAATGGATCAGGAATGCGGTGATGCTGGAGCCGAGCATGGCGGGGATGGCATAGAGCTCGCTGTCCGGCCGCAGCAGGATCGGTGTCTCGCCGGAGAGCAGGTCGCGGATGACTCCGCCTCCGATGGCGGTGAGCGCACCCAGGAGTGCGGCCGAAGGTGCGGAAAGCCCGCTATGGGCCGCGATGGCGGTGCCTGTCACGCAGAAGACCGCGAGTCCCAAGGCGTCGGTGATGTGCAGGGGCCAGCCGGTAAGCCGGGCCGGAGGCTGCCACAGGAAAACCAATCCCGCTGCGGCAAGCGCGATCCCGATATGGGAAAAACTCGTGAATGCCGCCGGCGGGTGTTGTCCGATGATCAGGTCACGGATTACCCCGCCGCCGATCGCCGTCACCATGGCAAGCACCGCGAGCCCGACGATGTCGAACTTCTTCTCGACGGCGACCAGAGCCGCTGACATCGCAAAGGCCAAGGTGCCCAGGTAATCAAGGACCACATGGCTGATCGACACCAACGAATGCAGTTCGGCCGAGTTCGTCATCAGCGCCACGGCCGTCAACTCGGATTCCTTCCACCAGGCGAAGCCGGATCAGAATCCTATTCGGTGCGGAGGCGTTCCGGTGCGTGTCTGGAACTAGCCCCCGAACCGTGGTCCGCGCCGTCGCAGGTATCGCTCGAACTCGGCAGCCAGGGCGTCGCCGTCGATCTTGCTGAGAATCTCGGTGGTATCGACCTCGGCGTCGCCACGTTCCTCGAGCGACTGGACGTACTCGGCAATCTCTTCGTCCTCGGTCGTCATCTCGGAGACGGCCTGCTCCCACTCCTCGGCCTGTTCGGGCAGATCTCCGAGCGGCACCTCGACATCCAGCACGTCTTCGACGCGCTGGAGCAGCGCGACGGTCGCCTTTGGATTGGGGGGTTGCGATACGTAGTGCGGTACCGCGGCCCAGAAGGCTACGGCCGGTATGCCGGCGTTCACACAGGCGTCCTGGAACACCCCGGCGATACCGGTGGGCCCCTCATATCGGGTCTCCTCCAGGCCGAAGAATTTCGCGGCATCGGGGGAGTAGGCGGTACCGCTCACGGGCACCGGCCGGGTGTGTGGAGTGTCGGCCAATAGTGCACCCAGGATCACCACGGTCGAGACGTTAAGACGGTCTGCGATGGCCAGTAGGCGGTTACAGAAGGTGCGCCAGCGCATGTTCGGTTCGGCACCGTGCATCAGCACCACGTCGCGCTGCGAGCCGGGTGGCGAACAGTAGGAGATATGCATGCCCGGCCACTCCAACTCGCGGGTGACACCCTTGACCAGCCGTACGACGGGACGATTGACCTGGTAGTCGTAGTAATCCTCATCGTCGATGGTCATCAACGGAGTGGCTTGCCAGGTGGTGTCCAGGTGCTCCAACGCAGCGCTGGCGGCATCTCCGGCGTCGTTCCAGCCCTCGAATGCCGCAACCACCACCGGGTCGCGCAGCACGGGTAGGCCGTTCTGGGCGGTCTCCGACTGGGTCACGGTGCCAGCGTAAGCCCTGCGTGACGGGGACGAGCTGCGGCTGGCGGAGAATGGATTGGATAGCCGGATCACATTGTTGATATGACCGCCGCTAATAAAACCCGCACGACACCGCAGACAAACTAGGCGTTCGCACGACCGTCGAGTGACGACGTAGACTCGATCCGGTCGAGAGGCGTTGCAACGGTTCCGGATCACAGCCCGTGACCGCCACGCTCGGCAGAGTTAAGGACGCCTTCCGCTCTGGAAGGAATGCACGTGACCAATCTGCAGCCGAATGTCCGACCCGACTGCACGGACGCGCTGACCACTGCTCTCGAACAGCGGATCTTGGTAATCGACGGCGCGATGGGTACGGCGATCCAGCGCGACAGGCCCGACGAGGCCGGATACCGCGGCGCTCGGTTCGCCGACTGGCCGAGTGACCTCATCGGCAATAACGATCTGCTCACTCTGACGCAGCCGCACATCATCGAGGGCATCCACCGTGAGTATCTCGAGGCAGGTGCAGACATCCTCGAGACCAATACCTTCAACGCGAACGCGGTATCGCTGTCCGACTACGGCATGGAAGAGCTGAGCTACGAGCTGAACTATGCGGGTGCCGCGCTGGCCCGGGCGGCCGCCGACGACTACAGCACCCCTGCGAAGCCGCGCTACGTCGCCGGAGCGCTGGGGCCGACCACGCGGACCGCGTCGATTTCACCGGACGTCAACGATCCCGGAGCCCGCAACGTCTCGTACGACCAGCTGGTCGCCGCCTATCTTGAAGCAGCCAACGGGCTGGTTGACGGCGGTGCCGACATCATCCTCGTGGAGACCATCTTCGACTCGCTGAACGCCAAGGCAGCGGTGTTCGCCGTGGAGACGTTATTTGAGCAGCGTGGGCGTCGCTGGCCGATCATCATTTCGGGCACCATCACCGACGCGTCCGGACGGACGTTGTCCGGCCAGGTCACCGAGGCATTCTGGAACGCGATCCGGCACGCCAGGCCCATCGCGGTGGGCCTCAACTGCGCCCTGGGCGCCCCGGAGATGCGGCCCTACATCGCCGAGATGTCGCGCATTGCTGACACGTTCGTCTCCTGCTATCCGAACGCGGGTCTGCCCAACGCCTTCGGCGAGTACGACGAGTCTCCCGAGCGCCAGGCCGGCTACCTTGCCGAGTTCGCCGAGGACGGCCTGGTCAACCTGGTCGGTGGGTGCTGCGGGACGGCGCCCGCGCATATCGCTGAGATCGCCAAGGTTGTCGAGGGCATGACGCCGAGGCAGCTGCCGCACGTGCCGGTGGCCACCCGGCTGTCGGGCCTGGAGCCGCTCAACATCACCGACGACTCTCTGTTCGTAAACATCGGCGAGCGCACCAACATCACCGGTTCCGCCCGGTTCCGCAACCTGATCAAGGCCGAGGACTACGACACGGCGCTGTCGGTCGCCCTGCAGCAGGTCGAGGTCGGTGCGCAGGTCATCGACATCAACATGGACGAGGGCATGATCGACGGCGTTGCCGCGATGGATCGGTTCACCAAGCTGATCGCGGCCGAACCCGACATCAGCCGCGTCCCGGTGATGATCGACTCCTCCAAGTGGGAGGTCATCGAGGCGGGTCTGAAGAACGTGCAAGGCAAGCCGATCGTCAACTCGATCTCCATGAAGGAGGGCGAGGAGAAGTTCGTCCGCGAAGCGCAGCTGTGCCGCAAGTACGGCGCCGCCGTCGTGGTGATGGCCTTCGATGAAACAGGTCAGGCTGACAACTTGGAGCGTCGTAAGGAGATCTGCGGGCGCGCCTACCGGATCCTGACCGAAGAGGTCGGTTTCCCGGCCGAGGACATCATCTTCGATCCGAACTGCTTCGCGCTGGCGACGGGTATCGAGGAGCACGCGACGTATGGGATCGACTTCATCGAGGCCTGCGCCTGGATCAAGGAGAACCTGCCCGGGGTGCACATCTCTGGCGGTATCTCGAACGTGTCGTTCTCGTTCCGCGGCAACAATCCCGTCCGCGAGGCCATCCACGCGGTGTTCCTGTTCCACGCCATCAAGGCCGGTCTGGACATGGGCATCGTCAATGCCGGCGCACTGGTGCCCTACGACTCGATCGACTCCGAGCTGCGCGAGCGCATCGAGGACGTCGTCCTGAACAGACGCGCGGACGCGGCAGAACGGCTCCTGGAGATCGCCGAGCGGTTCAACAGCACGGAGAACTCGGGCGGAGGAGACGATCGAGCCGTTCAAGAGTGGCGCAGTCTTCCTGTGCGCGAACGGATTACGCACGCTCTGGTCAAGGGAATCGACGCCCATGTCGATGACGACACCGAGGAGTTGCGCGCCGAGATCGCCGACGCGGGCGGTCGCCCCATCGAGGTGATCGAGGGTCCACTGATGGACGGCATGAACGTCGTCGGCGACCTCTTCGGTGCGGGAAAGATGTTTCTGCCGCAGGTGGTGAAGTCGGCCCGGGTGATGAAGAAGGCCGTCGCGTATCTGCTGCCCTTCATCGAGAAGGAAAAAGAAGAGTCCGGCGCTGCAAAATCCAAGGACACCAACGGCACCATCATCATGGCGACCGTGAAGGGCGACGTCCACGACATCGGCAAGAATATCGTCGGAGTCGTCTTGCAGTGCAACAACTTCGAAGTGATCGACCTCGGTGTGATGGTGCCCGCCCAGAAGATCCTGGACGCGGCGAAGGAGCACGACGCCGACATCATCGGGTTGTCCGGCTTGATCACCCCGTCGCTGGACGAGATGGCCAACTTCGCCGTCGAAATGGAACGCGAAGGGCTCCAGATCCCGCTGCTGATCGGTGGCGCGACCACCTCGCGCGCACACACCGCGGTAAAGATCTCACCACGGCGCAAGGGCCCGGTGGTCTGGGTCAAAGATGCCTCGCGTTCCGTTCCCGTCGCCGCCGCGCTCCTCGATGACAAGCAGCGGCCAGGACTGCTGGAGGCCACCGAGAAGGACTACGCGTCGCTTCGCGAACGGCATGCACAGAAGAACGAGCGGCCGACGCTGACGCTGGAGAAGGCCCGCGCCAACCGGACGCCGATCGAGTGGGACGGATACACGCCGCCCGCGCCCGTCATAGGGATTGGGGTTCGGGAGTTTCTGGACTACGACATCGCCGAGCTGCGCGAGTACATCGACTGGCAGCCGTTCTTCAACGCCTGGGAGATGAAGGGCCGGTTCCCCGACATCCTCAACAACCCGGCGACTGGCGAGGCCGCGCGCAAGCTATACGACGACGCCCAGCAGATGCTGGACACCCTGATCAAGGAGAAGTGGCTGACCGCCAATGGGGTGATCGGCTTCTTCCCCGCGAATGCGGTGGGTGATGACATCGAGGTCTACACCGACGACACTCGCACTGAGGTGCTGACCACGCTGCATAACCTGCGTCAGCAGGGTGAGCACCGCGACGGCATCCCGAACCGGTCGCTGGGCGACTACATCGCGCCCAAGGACACGGGCCTGGCCGACTACGTCGGCGCCTTCGCGGTCACCTCGGGGCTCGGCAGCCAGGACAAGATCATGGAGTTCAAGGCGGATCTGGACGACTACAGCGCGATCCTGCTGGAGTCGGTCGCCGACCGGCTGGCCGAGGCTTTCGCCGAGCGGATGCACCAGCGGGTCCGCAAGGAGTTCTGGGGCTTCCAGCCTGATGAGCAGCTGGACAACGAGGCACTCATCGGCGAGAAGTACCGGGGAATCCGCCCGGCACCCGGTTACCCGGCCTGCCCGGAACACACCGAGAAGGTGACACTGTTCGACCTGATGGACGTCACGAAGCGGACCGGCATCGAGCTGACCGAATCGATGGCGATGTGGCCCGGCGCCGCGGTCAGCGGCTGGTACTTCTCGCACCCGCAGTCGCAGTACTTCGTGGTCGGCCGGTTGGCCCAGGACCAGGTCGCCGACTATGCCAAGCGCAAGGGCTGGACCCTGCAGGAAGCGGAGCGCTGGCTCGGCCCGAACCTCGGATACAACCCTGAGGACTGAGCACCGGCGTCATGGGCAGCAGGCGACCTCTGACAGAATTGGTCGCATGCGCGCGGTGCTGTGGGACATGGACGGCACGCTCATCGACTCGGAGAAGCTCTGGGATATCTCGATGGCCGAAACGTGCCGCAGGCTGGGCGGCGAGATGACCCCCGAGCTGCGTACCGCGCTGCTCGGCGGATCCGCCGAGGCCACCATGAAGATGATGTTCGCAGCGTTCGGGCTGGAGCCGGACCCCGAGCTGATGGCCCGCGAGAACGACTGGCTGCACGAGTACACCGGCGAGCTCTTCGAAACCAATCTCACCTGGTGCGATGGCGCCCAGGACATGCTCGCGCAGCTCGCCGCCGAGCAGGTACCCATGGCACTGGTGACCAACACCATCAGATCACTCACCAACCAGGCGCTCAAGACCATTGGCACACAGTGGTTTTCCGGAACCGTATGCGGCGACGAGGTGGTGCGCACCAAACCGGCCCCCGACCCGTACTTGCGGGCTGCCGCGCTGCTGGACATAGATCCGGCCGATTGCCTGGCCATCGAGGACTCGGCGACCGGTGCCGCCGCGGCCGAGGCGGCGGGTTGTGTGGTGCTGGTGGTGCCCAACCATGTCGAGGTGCCCGCCGGCGACCGGCGCAGGCACGCCGCCACGTTGTCGGGTCTGTCCGCGGCCGACCTGCGGCGTGCCCACGCGGATGTGCTGACCGCCACCACGTGCAAACCCATATGACTCACCAGGCGGGGTCGTGACAGAATCGCCACCCGTGAAGACCTTCGACGAGCTGTTCGCTGAGCTCAGTGATCGCGCCAAGACCCGGCCCGAGGGGAGTGGCACCGTTGCCGCCCTCGATGCGGGGGTGCACACCCTGGGCAAGAAACTGCTCGAAGAGGCGGGTGAGGTGTGGCTGGCCGCTGAACACGAGAGCGACGAGTCGCTTGCCGAAGAGGTGAGCCAGCTGCTCTATTGGGCACAGGTGCTGCTGATCGCCCGCGGTCTGACTCTTGACGACGTCTACCGGAAGCTCTGACATGACCAGTACGAACGGCGTCCCCAAGGCTCTGCGCGTGGCCGTCCCCAACAAGGGCGCGCTCAGCGAGGCCGCATCGGAGATCCTGTCGGAGGCCGGCTATCGGCGGCGTGGCGACGCCAAGGATCTGACCGTGCTCGACCCGCAGAACGACGTCGAGTTCTTCTTCTTGAGGCCCAAGGACATCGCGATCTATGTCGGCTCGGGCGAGCTTGATCTTGGTATCACCGGTCGTGATCTGATGATGGACTCCGATGCGCCGGTGATCGAGCGGTTGGCGCTGGGATTCGGTGGTTCGACCTTCCGTTACGCCGCACCCGCCGATCGAGACTGGACGATTTACGACATCGCCGGCAAGCGGATTGCCACTGCCTACCCCAACCTGGTCCGAAAGGATCTGGCCGCCAAGGGGATCGAGGCCGAAGTCATTCGTCTGGATGGTGCCGTCGAGATATCCATCCAGCTGGGTGTGGCCGATGTGATCGCCGACATTGTCGGTACCGGCCGCACCTTGCGTCAGCACGGTCTGGCGCCCTTCGGGGAGTCGCTGTGTGATTCGGAAGCCGTGCTGATCGAGCGGGAGAATGCCGATCCGGCAACGCAAACCGCGCGCACGCAGCTGAGCACTCGCATCCAGGGTGTGGTGTTCGGCCAGCAGTATTTGATGCTCGACTACGACTGCCCGCGCGAGGTTCTGGATGAGGCGCTCAAGGTAACGCCCGGACTGGAATCACCGACGCTGGCCCCGCTGGCCGACGAGAAGTGGGTGGCGGTGCGTGCCCTTGCGCCACGCAAGGGGGTCAACACCACCATGGATGCGCTTGCCGCGATCGGCGCGAAGGCCATCTTGGCCTCCGAGGTCAGGTTCTTCCGGGCCTAGTTTTCCCGGGTTTCCTGGGCTTTCCCGGATTCCATCGCGAGCGGCGTCGGCTCGGCCTAGCATGGCCCTATGGCGCTGCACGTCCTCGTTTATAGCGATGACATCACGGTCCGGCGCAAGGTAATTCAGGGAATCGGCACCCGGCCTGATTCCGCCCTGCCGCCGCTGGAGTTCGTCGAGGTAGCCACCGGGCCCATGGTCATCGAACGCCTGGGTGCGGGCGGTATCGACTTGGCCGTCCTGGATGGTGAGGCGACGCCCTTCGGCGGGATGGGTGTGGCCAAGCAGGTCAAAGACGAGGTCGACGCTCCGCCGCCGATCGTCGTTCTGACCGGTCGTCCGCAAGACAGCTGGCTGGCGAGCTGGTCTCGTGCCGAGGGCGTGGTGCCGCGGCCGATCGATCCCATGCGACTGACCGCGACGGTTATCGACCTGCTCGGTTCGGCTGCCGCTACACGCCGCTGACGTCAGCCTTCCCAGGCTCTTCGGCTCAGTACTTAATTGCGCAAAACACCGTCAAACGGTGGCATGGATCCAGCGCCAACCGATAGTGTGTTTGTTAGGTCACATCTGTACTGGTCGGCAGCCCTCGACCACAGACAGCACTGACACGGCAACGTTGCCGATCCAGCACAGGGACCCGATCGATCGATTCGGGAGGCTGGTCTGCCATGGATGCGTATGTGCCGATCTTGGTACTCGGCGCCATTGCGGTGGCCTTTGCCGTTTTCTCCATTGGGATTTCATCGTTTGTCGGTCCACGTCGATACAACCGGGCCAAGCTTCAGGCCTACGAGTGTGGCATCGAGGCCACCCAGCATTCGATGGGCCGTGATCATCATGGCGCCGCATCCGGCGGACATCGGGTGCCCGTCAAGTACTACCTCACCGCCATGTTGTTCATCATTTTCGATATCGAGATCGTCTTCTTGTATCCGTGGGCCGTCCATTTCGGCGCCCTCGGACTGTTCGGACTGCTCGCAATGGCCCTGTTCATCGTCAACGTGTCGGTGGCGTACGCCTACGAATGGAGGCGCGGTGGCCTGAGCTGGGATTAGCCCCTATGCGATTGGTGGGGCGACGCGGAAGTCCTTGCAACATCACGAATAAGCACACCTGTCGGGAGAGCCATGGGTCTTGAGGAAAAACTGCCTAGCGGATTTCTGCTGAGCACCGTCGAGACGCTGGCGGGATACGTGCGCAAAGGTTCGTTGTGGCCGGCCACCTTTGGATTGGCCTGCTGTGCCATCGAGATGATGTCCACGGCGGGCCCGCGATTCGATATCGCCCGCTTTGGCATGGAGCGTTTCTCGGCGACGCCACGGCAGGCCGACCTCATGATCGTGGCGGGCCGGGTGAGTCAGAAGATGGCTCCGGTGTTGCGACAGATCTACGACCAGATGGCTGAACCCAAATGGGTGCTTGCCATGGGAGTCTGCGCATCATCCGGCGGCATGTTCAACAACTACGCCATTGTCCAAGGTGTCGATCATGTTGTCCCCGTGGATATCTACCTTCCAGGATGCCCGCCGCGTCCGGAGATGCTGCTGCATGCGATCTTGAAGTTGCACGAGAAGATTGGGCAGATGCCGCTCGGGGCCAACCGGGAGGAAGTCATCCGTGAGACCGAGGCCGCCGCGCTTGCCGCGACACCGACCATCGAGATGAAGGGTCTGCTGCGGTGACTGGCGACGATCAGAGCTCGGGTGAGGTCATCGGGGTACGGCATGGGCTCTTCGGGGTCCGGGGCAGCGGCGACACCTCGGGCTACGGTGGGCTGGTTCAGTCGATCTCCTTGCCGGCGAGTTCGAATCGCCCGTACGGCGGGTACTTCGACCAAGTCGTCGACCGGCTGGAATCGGTTCTGGCGGAGCAGGAACACCTCACCTACGAGGATGCTGTCGAGAGTGTTGTCGTCTACCGCGATCAGCTCACGATCCACGTGAAGGCCGAACATCTGGTGCAGGTCGCCCAGTCTCTGCGAGATGATCCGCAGCTGCGTTTCGAGCTCTGTCTGGGTGTCAGTGGTGTGCATTACCCCGAGGACACCGCGCGGGAACTGCATGCCGTTTACCCACTCATGTCGATCACATGGAACCGCCGGATCATGCTCGAAGTGGCTGTACCTGATGGTAATCCGCATATCCCGTCGCTGAACGCCGTGTACCCGACCACTGACTGGCATGAACGCGAAACGTACGACTTCTTCGGCATCGTCTTCGACGATCACCCCGCGCTGACCCGAATCGAAATGCCCGATGACTGGGAAGGTCATCCTCAACGCAAGGACTATCCACTCGGTGGTGTGCCGGTCGAGTACCACGGGGCCACCATTGCGCCGCCCGATCAGCGGAGGTCCTACAACTAATGACAGCACAGCCCGAGACTCATCTCATGGCCGGTGGGCAGGACTGGGACGAGATCGTCAGTGCCGCTGCCCAAGCCAGCGACGAGAGAATCGTCGTCAACATGGGCCCGCAGCATCCATCGACCCACGGCGTGCTTCGCTTGATCCTGGAGATCGAGGGGGAGACGGTTACCGACGTACGTTGCGGAATCGGCTATCTGCACACCGGTATCGAAAAGAATCTGGAATACCGGACCTGGACGCAGGGTGTCACCTTCGTGACCCGGATGGACTACCTGTCACCTTTCTTCAACGAGACCGCCTATTGCCTGGGGGTTGAGAAGCTGCTTGACATCACCGACGAAATCCCGGAGCGGGCCACCGTGATTCGGGTGTTGATGATGGAGCTCAACCGCATCTCCTCCCATCTGGTCGCACTGGCCACGGGCGGTATGGAACTCGGGGCGATGACCGCGATGTTCCTCGGTTTCCGGGAACGCGAGATGATCTTGAAGGTTTTCGAAGCAGTCACCGGCCTGCGCATGAATCACGCCTACGTCAGGCCGGGCGGGTTGGCACAAGATCTGCCCGATGGCGCCGAACAAGAGGTGCGCGATCTGCTCAAGATTCTGCCGGGCAGGTTGCGCGATATGGAAAACCTGTTGAACGAGAACTACATCTGGAAGGCGCGGACCCAGGGTGTCGGATACCTGGATCTGACCGGGTGTATGGCCTTGGGTATCACCGGTCCGGTGCTGCGTGCCACCGGGCTCGCTCACGATCTGCGGCGCGCACAGCCGTACTGCGGTTATGAGAACTATGACTTCGAGGTCATCACCCATGAGGACTGCGACTCTTACGGGCGATATCTGATTCGGGTCAAGGAGATGCACGAGTCCATCAAGATCGCCCAGCAGTGTCTTGACCGGTTGCGGCCGGGACCGGTCATGGTGGATGACAAGAAGATTGCGTGGCCCGCGGACCTGGCCTCGGGCCCGGATGGACTGGGTAACTCACCCAAGCACATCGCCAAGATCATGGGGACTTCGATGGAAGGACTTATTCATCACTTCAAGCTGGTGACCGAGGGGATCCGCGTGCCCGCCGGGCAGGTGTACGTCGCCGTCGAGTCGCCGCGCGGCGAGCTCGGGGTCCATATGGTCAGTGATGGTGGAACCCGGCCCTATCGTGTGCATTTCCGCGATCCGTCCTTTACCAATCTGCAGTCGGTGTCGGCGATGTGTGAGGGCGGAATGGTGGCCGACCTGATAGCCGCGGTGGCGAGCATCGACCCGGTGATGGGCGGGGTGGACCGGTGAGTGAAGTGTTCGTCGAACTCGGGAGCCGTCCGCCGGAGGACGAGGGCTGCTTCGCCGGGCGCAAAAGCTATCCGCCGGAGGTGGTTTCCCGGCTTGCCATCGACGCCAAGGAGGTTCTCGACCGGTACCCGAGTCGTAGGTCGGCGTTGCTGCCGCTGCTGCATCTCGTGCAGTCCGAGGACGGGTATGTGACCATGGCGGGAATTGAATTCTGCGCCGGGCAAGTGGAATTGACGGCCGCCGAGGTCACCGCGGTGGCGAGCTTCTACTCGATGTACCGGCGCGAACCGACCGGGGATTATCTCGTCGGGGTGTGCACCAACACGTTGTGTGCGGTGCTCGGTGGTGACGCGATCTTGACGCGATTGGTCGACGAGCTTGGCGTGGCACCAGGAGGCACCACCGAGGACGGCAAGGTGACGCTCGAGCATGTCGAGTGCAACGCCGCCTGCGACTACGCGCCGGTGTTGATGATCAACTGGGAGTTCTTCGATAACCAGACCCCGGACGGGGCTGTAGATCTGGTGAACGGGCTCCGAGGGGGCCGAATCCCCGAGCCCCCGCGCGGTGCTCCGCCATGCACGTTCAGACAGACCGCCCGGATCTTGGCCGGGTTCGCCGACGACCGGCCGGACGCGGTGGCCGCCGCCCGGGCCGGGAACCCGACGCTGGCCGGGCTGCGACTGGCCCGGGATGTACAGCGGAACGTGCAGAAGGAGGTGTGATGACTTCCTCTATTCTCTCCCCGGTCCTGTCCGAGTACTGGGATGAGGCCGACTCGTGGACTCTCGACGGGTATCTGCGTCATGACGGATATCAGGGCCTGCGCGCCGCGCTGAGCATGGAACCGGACGCGGTCATCGGTGTGGTCAAGGAAGCCGGGCTGCGTGGACGAGGAGGTGCCGGATTCCCGACAGGCACCAAATGGTCCTTCATTCCCCAGGGTGATGGCAAGCCGCACTATCTGGTGGTCAACGCCGACGAATCCGAACCCGGTACCTGTAAAGACATTCCGCTGATGCTGGCGACGCCACACACCCTCATCGAGGGAATCGTCATCGCCGCCTACGCGATCCGCGCCGCGCATGCCTTCATCTATGTGCGTGGTGAGGTGATCTCGGTGATCAGGCGACTGCAGACCGCGGTGGCCCAGGCCTATGAGGCCGGATATCTCGGTCGCAACATTCTTGACAGCGGTTTCGATCTCGAACTGGTGGTGCACGCCGGTGCGGGTGCCTACATCTGCGGGGAAGAAACCGCGCTCCTGGACTCGCTGGAGGGTCGTCGCGGCCAGCCACGGCTGCGTCCCCCGTTTCCCGCGGTTGCCGGTCTGTATGCCAGCCCGACGGTCGTCAACAACGTCGAGTCGATCGCGAGCGTGCCGGTCATCCTGCGGCGCGGCGCCGAGTGGTTCCGGACCATGGGTTCGGAGAAATCCCCTGGATTCACGTTGTATTCGTTGTCCGGGCATGTGCGCACTCCCGGACAGTACGAGGCCCCGCTCGGCGTGACGCTGCGAGAGCTCCTGGAGCTGGCCGGGGGAGTGCGGGACGGTCACGGGCTCAAGTTCTGGACTCCCGGTGGTTCGTCGACACCACTGTTCACCGCCGAGCATCTGGACGTCCCACTCGACTATGAAGGGGTGAGCGCCGCCGGATCGATGTTGGGCACCAAGGCATTACAGATATTCGACGACACCACGTGTGTGGTGCGCGCAGTGCTGAGGTGGACCGAGTTTTATGCGCACGAGTCCTGTGGCAAGTGCACGCCCTGTCGCGAGGGCACCTATTGGCTGGTGCGTATTCTGCGGCGACTGGAATCCGGCGACGGTACCGCCGAAGACCTCGACAAGCTTCTGGATATTTCGGACATCGTGCTGGGCAAGTCTTTCTGTGCTCTCGGAGATGGTGCGGCCAGCCCGATCATGTCCTCGCTCAAGTACTTCCGCGGAGAGTATGAGGCACACCTGGAGAATGGGTGTCCCTTCGATTCGGCGGCTAGCACCGTATTCGGGGAGGTAGGTCGATGACGGCCACAGAACCAGCCATCAACACCGACTTCGTTACCGTCAACATCGACGGACACAGCGTCTCGGTGCCTAAGGGCACATTGGTGATTCGCGCCGCCGAACTGATAGGCGTGCAGATTCCCAGGTTCTGCGATCACCCGTTGCTCGATCCGGTGGGTGCCTGTCGCCAGTGCCTGGTCGAGGTGGAGGGGCAGCGTAAGCCGTTGGCCGCCTGTACCACCACCGTTGCCGAGGACATGGTGGTCCATACCCAGGTCACCTCCGCGGCGGCGCAGAAGGCGCAGAGCGGTGTGATGGAGCTGCTGCTGATCAACCATCCGCTCGACTGTCCGGTCTGCGATAAGGGTGGGGAGTGTCCACTGCAGAACCAGGCGATGTCGACCGGTCGCTCTGAGACCCGATTCACCGAGGCCAAACGCACGTTTCCCAAGCCGATTCCGCTATCCACCGAGGTGCTGCTCGACAGGGAACGCTGTGTGCTGTGCGCTCGGTGCACCCGTTTTTCACAGCAGGTGGCCGGCGACCCCTTCATCGAGCTGCTCGAACGTGGTGCGTTACAACAGGTTGGCATCGCGGACGGCGAGCCCTTCGAGTCGTACTTCTCCGGCAACACCGTGCAGATATGTCCGGTTGGCGCTCTCACCGGTGCCGCCTACCGGTTCCGTGCGCGTCCATTCGATCTGGTGTCCACCCCCAGCGTATGCGAGCACTGTGCGAGCGGATGCGCGCAGCGCACCGACCATCGGCGTGGAAAGGTGTTGCGGCGCCTGGCTGGTGACGATCCGGAAGTGAACGAGGAATGGAACTGCGACAAGGGGCGTTGGGCGTTCGCCTATGCCACGGCACGGGACCGCGTCACCAATCCGCTGATACGTGACGAGTCCGGGGACCTGGTGGCGGCATCATGGCCACAGGCATTAGAGTTCGCCGCAAAGGGTTTGGCGGATGCCGGCGCCAACGCGGGGGTCCTGACCGGTGGGCGGCTCACCGTCGAAGACGCCTACGCCTACGTCAAATTCGCTCGCATGGTGCTGGGCACCAACAACATCGACTTCCGGGCCCGCGCACATAGCGCCGAAGAGGCCGCGTTCCTGGGATCGGGCGTCGCCGGGCACGGGCTGACACGCACCTATGCGGCTTTGGAGTCCGCGCCGGTGGTCCTGCTCGCGGGATTCGAGCCTGAAGAGGAATCTCCGATTGTCTTCCTGCGGTTACGCAAGGGGGTACGTAAACGGGGTCTCAAGGTGCTGACCATCGCACCCTTCGTCAGCCGGGGATCCACCAAGCTCTCGGCCGACGTGATTGCCACAGTTCCCGGGGCCGAGCCGGAAACGATGGCGAGCCTGGCCGATTCTGAGTTACTGCGCCGGCCGGGTGCCGTGATCATGGTGGGAGAGCGACTGGCGTCAACGCCCGGAGCACTGTCCGCGGCAGCCCGGCTGGCCGACAGAACGGGTGCGACGCTGGTGTGGGTTCCGCGACGGGCCGGCGAGCGCGGCGCGTTGGAGGCGGGAGCACTGCCGAGGCTGTTACCGGGCGGGCATCCGGTATCCGACAGCGCGGCACGGCGCTACGTCGCGGACAAGTGGGGTGTGATCGCGCTGCCCGACATGCCCGGACTCGATGCCGCGGGCATGCTGGATCCGGGAAATGGACTCGGCGCCTTCCTCATCGGTGGCGTGGAGCTGGCCGATCTGCCCTATCCCGCCGCCGCCATCGGCGCACTCAAGAGCGCGTTCGTCGTCAGTCTGGAGATGCGTCGCAGCGCTGTCACCGAGCTCGCCGATGTGGTTCTTCCGGTTGCGGCCGTCGCCGAGAAATCCGGCAGCTTCGTGAACTGGGAAGGCAGACTGAGGCCCTTCCAGGCGACTCTCGACACCAGTGATGCTCTCGATGACCTCAGGGTGCTCGCCGCGCTGTCCGCGCGGATGGATCGCCCGATCGGGCTGAACGACGAAAACCGGGCACTCGCCGAGCTTGCGGATATCGGGCCCTGGGAGGGGGCGCGGGAAACCCCGGGACCGGTACGCGCGACCGCCAGACCCCAGCCCGTGGCGGGAGAGGCGGTGCTGGCCTCGTGGAGGCTGCTGCTGGATGCCGGTCGGCTGCAAGACGGCGAGGCGTTCCTTGCCGGGACAGCACACACCGCACAGGTGCGGTTATCTGAGGTGACCGCAAGCGAGATCGGTGCCGCAGACGGCGAATCGGTGACGATACGCAGTCTGTCGGAGTCGATCCAGGGTTCGATAACGTTGCCGCTGCGGATAACCGAGATGCCCGACAGGGTGGTGTGGGTACCCATGCGTTCTGTCGGGTCGGAGGTTCATCAGCAGCTCGGTCCGGCACTGGGACAACTGGTGCGAATCGAGGTCGCACCGTGAGGCAGACGGACGGTTCGGCTGTGCTCTCCCAGTTCGGGATTGACCCACTCTGGTTGGTCTTCGTGAAATGCGTGGCGGTATTCGCTTTTCTGGTTCTGACCGTGCTTGTCGCCATTCTTGTGGAGCGCAAGGTGCTTGCCTGGATGCAGCGTCGAATCGGCCCCAATCGGGTGGGTCCCTTCGGCTTGTTGCAGAGCCTGGCCGACGGCGTGAAACTGGCGCTCAAGGAGGGCCTGACCCCAGCCGGGGTCGACAAGCCGATCTATCTCCTCGCGCCGATCATCTCGGTGGTGCCGGCGATCGTCGCATACGCCGTCATTCC
The DNA here is from genome assembly GCF_001632805.1 of Mycobacteroides chelonae CCUG 47445. Lineage (NCBI taxonomy): Bacteria > Bacillati > Actinomycetota > Actinomycetes > Mycobacteriales > Mycobacteriaceae > Mycobacteroides > Mycobacteroides chelonae. Next base: position 2,120,587 of record NZ_CP007220.1, read on the forward strand.
GTTCGGCCCCGTCGTCTCGGTCTTCGGGCATCGCACCCCACTTCAGCTGACCGATCTCCCGGTGGCGATTCTGTTCGTGCTGGCGGTTACTTCCGTAGGCGTGTACGGGATTGTTTTGGGGGGCTGGGCATCCGGATCCACCTACCCGCTGCTGGGTGGATTGCGCTCCTCCGCGCAAGTGATCTCCTATGAGATCGCGATGGGTCTGACATTCGCGGCGGTGTTCCTGCTGGCCGGGACGATGTCGACCTCGGGAATCGTTGCTGCGCAAGCCGGCCGGTGGTACGTATTCTTGCTGCTGCCATCATTCCTGGTGTACGTGACCGCTATGGTCGGCGAGACCAACAGGGCGCCGTTCGATCTCCCCGAGGCGGAAGGCGAGCTGGTCGGCGGCTTCCATACCGAGTACTCCTCGCTGCGCTTCGCCATGTTCATGCTCGCCGAATACATCAACATGGCAACGGTTTCCGGTCTGGCGGCAACCATGTTCCTTGGAGGGTGGCATGCCCCCTGGCCGTTGAGCCTGATCGATGGAGCAAACAGCTCCTGGTGGCCGGTGCTGTGGTTCGTCGCCAAGGTCTGGGGCTTCATGTTCCTGTTCATGTGGTTGCGCGCCACGTTGCCGCGGCTGCGCTATGACCAGTTCATGCGGCTGGGCTGGGAGGTCCTGATCCCGGTGGCGCTGGTATGGATCGTCGTTGTCGGAGTGGTGCAGGCGCTGGCCCTCTACGGATACGGAAACCCCTCGATCATTCTCGGGGTCGCCGGTCTCGTGGTTTCGATCGGCAGTATCGCGCTGGTGGGTGTGCTCGCCCGACGCACTGAACCGCCAAAACCGGTGTTGGCTAAGAGCTTCGATCCGATGGCCGGCGGCTTCCCGGTGCCACCGCTGCCCGGGCAGCTCCTCGACGCGGACCCGCTCTCGACCACTAAGGAGGATGCACATGCCTGATGTTGTACGACGTTCTGTCGACGCGATGGCGGGATTCTGGGTGACCTTCTCGTCCATGTTCAAGAAACCGCTCACCGAGCAGTACCCCGAGAAGAAGGAGCCCACCGCGCCGCGCTATCACGGGCGGCATCAACTCAACAGGTATACCGATGGGCTGGAGAAATGCATTGGTTGCGAGCTATGCGCTTGGGCGTGCCCGGCCGATGCCATATTCGTTGAGGGCGCCGACAATTCCGAGCAGGAACGCTTCTCGCCGGGGGAGCGGTATGGCCGGGTGTACCAGATCAACTATCTGCGGTGCATCGGGTGTGGGCTATGCATCGAGGCGTGCCCGACTCGCGCGCTGACCATGACCAACGACTATGAGATGGCCGACGACAACCGCGCCGACCTCATCTACGGCAAGGACAAGCTGCTGGCACCGCTGCAGCCCGGTATGGCGCCACCCCCACACGCGATGTACCCGGGAACCACCGACACGGACTACTACCTCGGTAACCTGCCGCAGGCCGGGAAGGACGCCAGGTGAGCCCGGATTTCATGGCCGGTCAGGTGGCAGCGCTTGCCGCCGAGGGGTTATCCCGCACACCGACGTGGGAGGCGGTGACGTTCTGGGTACTTGGCGTCATCGCGGTGCTGGGTGCACTCGGTGTGATCGCGGCGCCCAAGGCGGTGTACTCGGCGATCTTCCTCGCCATGACGATGGTCATTCTCGCGGTCTTCTTCGTAGCCCAGGGAGCATTGTTTCTCGGCGTCGCCCAGGTGGTGGTGTACACCGGCGCGGTCATGATGTTGTTCCTCTTCGTACTCATGTTCGTGGGCGTGGATTCCTCGGATTCTTTGGTGGAGACCCTGCCGGGGCAGCGGGTGGGTGCGATCGCCGCCGGGTTGGGATTTGGGATCCTGGCTATCGCGGGTATTGGAAACGCTTCCACGACAGTCTTCGTCGGGCTCGATCAGGTCAACAGCCGCGGCAACGTGGAGGGTTTGGCCGAGCGAATCTTCATCGACTACCTCTGGGCCTTCGAACTCACCGGCGCTCTCCTGATCACCGCGACGATTGGGGCGATGGTGCTGGCGCATCGCGAGAAGCTGGGGCAGACCGGCGGCCAGCGTGAGTTGGCAATCCGGCGCTTTCAACATGGAGACCGGGCCACACCGTTGCCCAATCCGGGCGTCTACGCCCGGCATAACGCCGTGGATGTACCTGCACTGCTTCCCGACGGATCCTTCTCCGAATTGTCGGTCAGCGGCGTGCTTACCCCGCGGGACATGGAGGCCCGGTGAATCCCGCCAACTACCTCTACCTGGCCGCACTCATCTTCACCATCGGGGCTGCCGGCGTGATGTTGCGCCGCAACGCGATCGTGGTCTTCATGAGCGTCGAGCTGATGCTCAATGCGGCCAACCTGGCATTCGTCACTTTCGCCCGGATGCACGGGAACCTCGACGGCCAGGTCATCGCGTTCTTCACCATGGTGGTAGCGGCCACGGAAGTGGTTGTGGGGCTGGGGATCATCATGACTATCTTCCGTACCCGCAGGTCGGCCTCGGTCGACGACGCCGATTTGTTGAAACTCTAGGAGGGAAGTCCCCGTGATATGGCTCATGCCGGCGTTGCCGCTGGCGGGTGCGGCCGTACTCCTGCTCGTCGGCCGTCGGGGTGACGCCTGGGGTCATCTGCTGGGTTGCGCGACGGCACTCGCATCGTTTCTTGTCGCGGTCGTTTCGTTCATCGGCATGCTTGGCCGAACGGGTGCCGAGCGAGCCGTGCAGGAGACTCTTTTCACCTGGGTTCCGGTTGGGGCGCTGCACATCGATTTCGGGCTCACCCTCGACCAGCTGTCCGTGTGTTTCGCGCTGCTGATTACCGGAGTGGGTTCACTCATCCATATCTACTCGATCGGGTACATGGAGCATGATCCCGACAGGCGAAGGTTTTTCGGCTACCTGAATCTCTTCCTGGCGGCCATGCTGCTGCTGGTACTCGCCGACAACTTCCTGGGTTTGTATGTCGGGTGGGAAGGTGTCGGTCTGGCGTCCTACCTGTTGATCGGCTTCTGGTACCAGAAGCCATCGGCCGCCGTTGCCGCCAAGAAGGCCTTCATCGTCAACCGCGTCGGTGATATGGGCCTGGCCCTGGCCATGATGCTGATGTTCGCGACGTTCGGCTCGGTCGGCTTTGCCCAGGTACTCGGGTCGGCCGGTGCGGCGGGCGAGAGTCGTAACACCGCAATTGGATTGGCGCTGCTGCTGGCGGCGTGCGGAAAATCGGCTCAGGTGCCGCTGCAGTCCTGGCTTGGCGATGCGATGGAAGGCCCCACCCCGGTGTCCGCGCTCATCCACGCCGCCACCATGGTCACCGCGGGTGTCTACCTGATCACCCGGTCCGGGCCGATCTTCGAACGCGCACCTTACGCACAGGTCGCGGTGGTGATCGTGGGCGCCGTTACCGTGCTCTTCGGAGCGATCATCGGCTGCGCCAAGGACGACATCAAGAAGGCCCTGGCCGCGAGCACCATGTCGCAGATCGGCTACATGGTGTTGGCGGCCGGGCTCGGCCCCGCCGGGTACGCCGTGGCGATCATGCACCTGCTCACACACGGCTTCTTCAAGGCCGGGCTGTTCCTCGGTGCGGGCTCGGTCATGCACGGTATGAACGAGGAAACCGACATGCGCCGCTATGGCGGGCTGCGCGCCGCCATGCCGATCACCTTTGTCACCTTCGGGCTGGGATACCTTGCCATCATTGGAGTTCCACCGTTTGCCGGGTTCTACTCGAAGGACAAGATCATCGAGGTCGCCTTCGGACACGGCGGTGCCGGGGGATTCCTGCTCGGATCGGCAGCACTACTGGGCGCCGGGATTACGGCGTTCTACATGACTCGAGTCATGCTGCTGACCTTCTTCGGCGCCCGCCGTTGGAAACCGGACGCGCATCCACACGAATCACCGTCGGTGATGACGTGGCCGATGATGGTGCTCGCGATCGGGTCGGTGAGTGCGGGATTCTTGCTCAGCTTCGGAGGCGCATTACAGAACTGGTTAGAACCGGTCGTGGGTGCGCACCACGGTGAGTTACCCGTTCCAGCCTGGGTCATCAGCCTCGTCACCGTCGCGGTGGTGCTCTGCGGCGTTGGTGTGGCCTATCGGATGTACCGCGCCGACGTACCCGAGTCGGCTCCCCGGGGTTCGGCGCTCACCGTCGCCGCTCGCCGGGATCTGTATGGCGATGCCGTCAACGAGGCGGTGTTCATGCGCCCCGGGCAGCGTCTCGCCCGGGGGCTGGTCTTCACGGACGACCGCTGGGTCGATGGCCTTGTCAACGCGGTGTCCTCAACCCTGGGCGCGGTGTCGGACTGGGTGCGTCGTCTACAGACCGGCCATGTCCGCTCGTACGCGTTGTCCATGTGTGCCGGAGCGGCTGTGGTGGTCGCCGTGTTGATGGCAGTGAGGTGGTGAGCGCCGTGGGTGCCGTGACAGCTCTGTGGTTCATTCCCCTGTTAGGCGCCGCCACGGTGCTGATCATGCCGGGTCGCCAGCGGACGCTGGCCAAGTATGTGGCATTGAGTGCCTCGTTACTGGTACTGGTCGTCGCGATCGGGCTAGCCATTGCGTTCGACCCGGCAGGGCCCCAATATCAGTTCGTCGAATCGATATCCTGGATACCCGCATTCGGGATGAAGTACGCAGTGGGGCTCGACGGGATCGCGCTCGCGCTGGTCCTGCTGACCGCGGGCCTGCTGCCCGTGCTGTTGCTGGCCGGATGGAATGACGGCGCAGAGGCGCCCGGATACGGAAATCGGCCTCTGGCACAACGCTATATCGCCCTGATCCTGATTGTGGAATCGATGGTGCTGCTGTCCTTCTCCGCCCTGGACGTGCTGCTTTTCTACATCTTCTTCGAGGCCATGCTGATCCCGATGTACTTCCTGATCGGGGGATTCGGGAGCACGCATTCTGACGCCAAGCAGCGCTCGCGCGCGGCAGTGAAGTTCTTGATGTACAACCTGTTTGGCGGCCTGATCATGCTGGCGGCCGTCATCGGTCTCTACGTGGTCACCGCCAGAAGCCAGACCGGCACGTTCGATCTGCGCGATATCACCGAGATGGTCGCCACCGGCGCGCTCGGGATCGATCCGGGTGTCGCGAAGGCGCTCTTCCTCGGGTTCATGTTCGCGTTTGCCGTCAAGGCCCCGCTCTGGCCATTTCACACGTGGCTGCCCGATGCTGCCGTGCACGCCACCCCGGCCAGTGCGGTGCTCATGATGGCGATCGTGGACAAGGTGGGTACCTTCGCAATGCTGCGGTACTGCATTCAGCTGTTCCCCGAGGCCAGCAGATACTTCACCCCGGTGATCATCACGCTGGCGGTCATCGGCATCGTTTACGGCGCCGTCGTGGCGATCGGTCAGACCGATGTGATGCGACTGATCGCCTACACCTCGATATCGCATTTCGGGTTCATCATCCTGGGCATCTTCGCGATGACCAGCCAGGGGCAATCAGGTTCGACGTTATACATGGTCAACCACGGCATCTCCACCGCGGCGCTGATGTTGGTGGCGGGATTTCTGGTGTCTCGCAAAGGCTCTCGACTCATCGCGGCCTATGGGGGAGTGCAGAAGGTGGCACCCGTTCTTGCCGGCTCCTTCTTAGTGGCCGGGCTGGCCACCCTGTCGCTGCCCGGATTGGCACCGTTCATCAGCGAGTTTCTCGTGCTGATAGGAACATTCACGCGATACCCGGCGGCCGCGGCGTGTGCGGTGATCGCGTTGGTGTTGGCCGCCATCTATGTGTTGTGGATGTATCAGCGGATGATGACGGGGCCGTTGGCGCCGGGAAATGAGAGCATCGGTGATCTGAAGCGCCGTGAACTCACCGTGGTGGCGCCGTTGATCGCAATGCTTCTCGTGCTGGGCATCTACCCCAAGCCACTGTTGGATATCGTGAATCCGGCGGTGGAACAGACGCTGCGCACCGTCAACGAGAAGGATCCGCCGCCTGCGGTGGCCGATGTTGCCCTCCGGCACGGCGAAGGTGAGCGACGATGACCGATATCGGGATTCTTCTCACGCCGCCGATCGCCTACGGTGCGCTGTCTCCCATGCTGATCATGTTTGGGGTCGCGGTGGTATCCGTGCTCGTCGAGGCGTTCGTTCCGCGACGGCAACGGCTCACGACTCAGCTGGCGCTGGCCGCCGGGGGTATCTTCGCCTCCTTTGCGGCCGTGGTGGCGCTGGGTGGTACGCGTGAAGTCGTCATGAACGGCGCCGTGGCGATAGACGGCCCCACGCTCTATCTGCAGGGGCTCGTCCTGGTGGCCTCCGGCCTGGCACTGACGGTGATGGCGCAGCGCAGAACAGCTGTGGCCCTTCCCAGCACGGTCGCCGTCGGCGGCGGGCTGGACGCCTTCGCCGCGCAGGCGTCCAGCGTTCCGGGCAGCGAGCCGGAGGGGGTCCTGAATCGTACCGGTATTACGCAAACGGAGATCTTCCCGCTGACACTGTTCGCGATCGCGGGCATGATGCTGTTCCCCGCCTGCAACGACCTGTTGACGATGTTCGTTGCCCTGGAGGTGTTTTCACTCCCGTTGTACGTGATGTGCGCGCTGGCCCGACGACGCCGGCTGCTGTCCCAGGAATCGGCACTCAAGTATTTTCTACTCGGTGCCTTCTCGTCGGCGTTCTTTCTGTTCGGGTCGGCCTTCGTGTACGGATACGCCGGGACAGTCGAACTCGACGCTGTCGCGCGGGCTGTCAGCGCCGATGCCGGCGAGCGGTCATTCCTGCTGCTCGGTGTGGCCATGCTTTCGGTGGGTCTGCTGTTCAAGGTGGGGGCGGTGCCCTTCCATTTCTGGGTCCCCGACGTCTACCAAGGGGCGCCGACCCCGGTCACCGCATTCATGGCGGCCACCACCAAAATCGCGGCTTTCGGCGCGTTGCTTCGGGTTCTGTATGTCGCGCTGCCGGGGATCACGGCCGACTGGCGTCCGGTGCTGTGGGCGGTGGCGATCGCCACCATGCTGATCGGATCGATCGGTGCCGTCACGCAGACCGACGTCAAACGCATGTTGGCCTATTCCGCGGTGGCGCACACCGGATTTCTGCTGACCGGGGTCACGGCCGCCAATGAACGTGGTGTGTCGTCGACGTTGTTTTATTTGGCGGCATACGGTTTCAGCACCGTGGGGGCATTCGCCATTGCCGGGCTGGTCCGGTCCGGCGACGGCGACAGCGGACCGGATGAGGACGAAGAGATCACCGATCTGAGTCGGTGGGCAGGAATCGGCCGCCGATCACCCGTGCTCGGCATCGTCTTCGCCTTGTTCTTGCTGGCATTCGCGGGCATTCCGCTGACCAGTGGATTCGTCAGTAAGTTCGCGGTGTTCGAGGCCGCCGCATCCGGTGGCGCCGTGCCGCTGGTGGTGGTGGGTGTGGTGTGCAGTGCCATCGCCGCCTACTTCTACGTGCGGGTGATCGTGCTGATGTTCTTCGCCGATCCGGTCGAGCACTCCGGGGTGCTTCGGATCCCCGGTCCGGCGGTGGCGATATCGATCGGAGTGAGTGCACTCGTCACGGTTCTGCTCGGGATAGTGCCGCAGCCACTGCTTGATCTGGTCGGAAATCTCGCTCACTTCGTTCCGTGAAGCCGATCACGGGCCACCGGTGTTTCGACACGCCGTCTTCGGTGCCGACACGCCTCTGATCCGTGCAAATGCGGCGTGTCGACACCCACCGTGGTCTGGTTGTCACCACCTGTGGCGTGTCCATTTACCGACGAGTAACCTACGGGACCGTAGGGTAAAGGTATCGTGGGCGCGGAAGGAGGCCGATGGCAATCACGGACATCTCGGCATTCGCGCATCTCACCAGCGAGGACGTCGAGAACTTGGCCGTTGAGCTCGATGGGCTCCGGCGCGAGATCGAGGAGTCGCGCGGTACGCGCGACGCCCGCTATATCCGGCGCACCATCGCCGCGCAACGCGCGCTCGAGTTGACCGGCCGTGCGCTGCTGGCGGCGAGCAAGAAGCGCTCCGCATGGTGGGCCGGCACGCTGACGTTGGCCGTTGCCAAGATCATCGAGAACATGGAGATCGGCCACAACGTCATGCACGGGCAGTGGGACTGGATGAACGATCCCGAGATCCACTCCTCGACGTGGGAATGGGATATGGCAGGTGCTTCCAAGCACTGGCGATTCACGCATAACGTCGAGCACCACAAGTACACGAACATCCTGGATCTGGACGACGATGTGGGCTACGGGATCCTCAGGGTCACGCGCGACGAGTCGTGGAAGGTGCGCAACCTCCTGAACCTGCCGCTCAACTTCATCCTCGCTGCTGGTTTTGAGTGGGGAATCGCCCTGCAGCACCTGGAATTCCGGAAGATCTGGACAAAGGAAACTCGCGAGGCGACCAAGCAGCGGGTACGCGAACTGGTTGTCTCAGCAGGCGCGCAGGTCTTCAAGGATTACGTCGCGTTCCCGGCGATCACGGCGCTCTCGCCAGGGGCGACTTACCGCTCGACGCTGACCTCCACCGCGACGGCCAACCTGATCCGCAATTTCTGGTCCAATGCCGTCATCTTCTGCGGGCATTTTCCGGACGGTGCGGAGAAGTTCTCCGTGACCGACATGGAGAACGAGACGCGGGGTCAGTGGTATCTGCGCCAGCTGCTGGGCAGCGCGAACTTCGATGCGGGTCCAACGATGCGACTGATGAGCGGCAACCTGTGTCATCAGATCGAACATCATCTCTACCCGGATCTGCCGAGCAACCGGCTGCATGAGATCTCGCTACGGGTACGGGAGATCTGCGATCGCTATGACCTGCCGTACACCACCGGATCGATGCTGTTCCAGTATGCGAAGACCTGGCGCACCATTGCCAAACTCTCGTTGCCGGATCGGTTCCTACATGCGACCGCGGACAATGCACCGGAGACTCGTAGTGAGCGCATGTTCGTTGTCTTAGAACCGCCCGTGGCCGAGGCGAACTCAGTTCCGCGTCGCGGGCTCAAGACCGCCATCGCCATGGTGCGTGAGCGGCGCCGCACCAAGGTGTCCGTCTAGTTTTCTGGGTGGCCGATCACGCCACCGGCGATGCGAACCCACCCTGGTGATGTTGATGATTCCGCCGCGGATGTGGGCGGAACGCGCTATGCAGTGATGTGTGACTACGTACGCAGAGGCCCCGGCGGCAACCGAAGTGGGCCGAGGGAATGCCCTGACCTCGGGTTCTGTCGAGAAGCCGGCACGCACACTGACCGGCTTCCTGGCGATGACGCGGGACGTGCTCGTTGCCGCGCTGACTCGGCCGCCCGCCGGGCGCGAGTTCCTCCGGCAGGTGGGCGCGATAGCCAGAATCTCGGTGCTGCCGATGTGCATGGTGGCGATACCGCTGGCGGTGGTGATCGTGCTTGTTCTGGAGGCTTTGGTGTTCGGCCCGACGGGATTCCCCGCGCACGCAGTCCTGGTGGCTGCGGCCGCCGGCGCGACAGTGGTGTTCGCCGAAGCTGATTCCGCACGGATCCAAGAGCAGATCGGCGCGATGCGCAGCAGCGGTATCGACATCACACACGGGTACGTCGTCCCGCGCGTGCTCGCCACCGCTGTCGCGGCGGTGCCGTTGGCCTTCATAGCCGCTGGAGCAGCGGGCGTCTACTTCTTCTCGGCGTTCGGCAAGCACACTCCGTTGAGTCTTTTCATCGAGAATTTGACGCAGTTGTTGAGTCCAGTGAATGTGCTGATCGTGATCATCGAGGCTGCGGCCCTTGGGCTTATCGCGGGCCTCATCGCCTGCTACCGAGGTGTCACCGCCGCGTAGCGGTTCACCTGGCGGTTAGGAGCGTAACCAGACGGAACACCGGTGCGACCAGGCTGGCGGCACGCAGCCCGATCCTTTGAAGCCCCTGGCTGCGCATGAGGGAGCCTAACCCCGCGAGCTGTGCGGCACCGTAAAGCATGTCCCAGTCGGTGTCGATGTGGGTGATCTTGAAGTCTTCGGTCAGTGTATAGCGGTCGATACCAATGAAATTCAGGCAACGGCCGGTTCCCTTGAGTGTGGCTCCGGTGTTGGGCTCGATGGTCTCACCTATCATGCGGCCGATACCTCGCCACGGAATGGTCACCCGCCACTGGTCGTCGAAGTAGTCCCAGTAGGGCAGTGACCGGTTGGTTCCGTCCTGTGGGTAGAACGCAAAGTCGGGGAAGACGTCGAAGGCGGCCTGGCAGTTGTCGATCGTGAACTGACGTCCGAGTCTGTTCTCCTGGAAGGTCGTGCTGTCGATGTAGCTACACTCGTCGGCGATGCAGTAATCGATCTTCTTGATGTCCTGCTCGGCCCAGGCATCAAACCATGTGTAGGCGAACTCTGTTCGGCCCTGGGCAGGAAGTCCGCGCTCGATGTCGTTCTTTTCTTGCTGCCGCACCTTCTTCCAGAACTCCGGCATGAGCGCCTGATACTGCGCGTGTTCCGGTGAGGGGCCCAACTTTTCCAACCTGCTCATCTTTTTCCTTTCGTTGTGGGAACTGTGTGATGGCTCAGCGGGTGAGGAGCCGCGTCGGGAGGCCGCCGGCCAGGCCGGTGGAGACTCGCACTCGGTGCCGGGGTGTCCAGCCATCGCGGATCTGGAATGCGTAGCGCTGCAAGATGGTTCCGAGGACCAGGGTTCCCTCGATGTAGGCCATCCTGGTGCCCATGCACTTGCGTGGTCCGATACTGAACGGCAGGAACGCATTCCGATTGATCTTGTCGGTCAGGAATCGTTCGGGATTGAACGTCTCCGGGTCCTTCCAGAACCGCGGATCGCGCTGCAGTGCGTATTGCGTGATCACGACTTGTGAACCTTGCGGAATGAGATAGCCACCGATCTCGTCGTCCTGGACGGCCGTTCGGATGTTGGCGGGTGCGGCCTGGAAGCGCTGTGCCTCATCGAAACATGCCCTCAGATACTTCAAGTTCTCTAGGTCGTCGTACTCCAACGTCTTTCCGCCGAGTGCGTCAATCTCCTTATATGCCTTACCGAGAGCGATCGGGTTGCGGCACAGCAGTGCGATGGTCCAGGCCAGCGCGGCGGCGGTGGTTTCAAATCCTGCGAACACCAATCCGGCGGCTTCGGAGCGCCGTCGCCGGTCCTGTGTCTGTGGGCAGCCCTCGAATTCCAGCCCGACCAATGCATCCACGAGATCGGGCGAGTCGGAAACCGGGCACCCTTTCCGTTCGTCGACGAAGCGGTCGAGGATGCCGAACAGCTCAGCCTTGGACTGTTCGCCACTGCGACGCAGAGGATTTGGCATCCAGCCGGGCAGATAATGCATGGCGACCCGGCTGATGACGTAGCGGCCGTACCGACGTGCGCCGTCGACCGCATGATCAATCTCGTCGGGGCCGAGCTGAACGTTGAACATCGAGCGCATCAGTCCGTCCATCACGACCGCGCCGAGTTCATGTTCGAGATCCACGGGTTGCCCGCTGGCCGCATGGCGTGACCAGGCGTCGACTCGATCGGTGATCCCTTCCATCATGAGCGGGGTCGCAGCAGCCAGTGCGCGTTCGCCGAAGTAGGGATTGAAGGCGGTGCGGACTCGTTTCCATTCCTGGCCCTCGAGCAAGGGGAGGGCGGCCGGTTCCCCGGAGACCAATTCGATGGTGGCCTCGTGCTTGGCGTATCGGTCGTGGTGGCGGGTGAACACATGGTCGATGTACTCGGGATGGTTGATCAGGGTGACTGTGAGCGCGGGGCTCGGGCCCGTGAAGAGGCGGACGATGTCGCCGTATCGATTCGCGATCTTGGGCAGTAGCAGGTAGGGCAGCCGAAACGGGTCACCCAGACAGCTCAGTCCCAGCAGTGCGGCCCGATGCAAGGGCAGGCGCGGGGCAAGTCGGGATCCCGGGGTCTGCGGTGATTCCTGTGCGGGGGAGATCGTGCCGGTGACGCGCATGGCTGCCTCTTCTCTGCGGAATGGTGATTCTGGTGGCGAAGTGTATGGCCGATCCGATCGTCATGCAATACTGAATCAAAAGTAATTCATTGATTCAAACACCAGCTAGATGTACTGAACGGAGGGGCTGTGCGTCGCAGCGAGGTTTCGCAGGTCCCCGCCGTTACTATCGGGTCCGTGGTAGAGATCGACTCGTTGCTGCGGCAGCTGGTCACCGGAACCCTGTCCGACACGAATGTGGCGACCTCGCATTTGTTGGATGCCGCGCGCGAGGAATTCGTTGCCCACGGGATCGCTCGCACCGCTGTCGGGGATATCGCACGCCGCGCTGGTGTGTCCCGCCCGACCTTGTACCGCAAGTGTGGAGACAAGGAAGACATCGTTGCCGCCGTGCTGGTTCGGGAGACGACCGAATTCTTCATGAGGGCACAGGCTGCGCTCGCGCCCCTATCGAACGCCGAGGACAGAATGGTCGAGGCATTTGTCATGGGTATGCGCGAGGCGCGTGATCATCCATTGGTGATGGCGCTCAAGGAATTCGACGCCGAATCGTTCTCGCGGAATGTCTTTGATGTCAATGCGTCCGGGTACCAGGGTCTGCTTGCGGTGATCGCGGAACTACTGGCCGATGAGGACTATCCCATTCCTGCGGTGAAGCGCGCGCTCGACCTGGCGCTGCGGCTGACGTCGACGTTTCTGGTGAACCCTTCCGCACTGGTGCCGACCGACACCGACGAAAACACGCGCGAGTTCGCGTGCCGATATCTGCTACCCCTCATGCGTGCCGCCCGTTAGGCGCGCTCCGTATCCTGGTGTGGTGGCTACGGTTTTGACAGTGAACGTGGGCCAGCTGCGGTCGAATCCGGCAGGTGGACCAACGCGCACCGGTATCGACAAACATCCCACCGATTCGGTGATAGCCGTCTGCGCGCCGGGCGGCACGGTTGAGGGTGCGGGCAGCGGCCTGGTCGGTGACGCGATCGGAGATACGAGCGTGCACGGTGGCGACGACCAAGCCGTGTATGCATACGCCCGCGAGGACCTGGACTGGTGGCAGGGCACTCTCGGCCGAGAGCTGGCGAACGGCCAGTTCGGGGAGAACCTGACCACCCGCGAGATCGATGTGACCGGCGCGCTCATCGGTGAGCAGTGGCATATCGGTGACGGCGGGCTGGTGTTGGAAGTGTCCGCACCGCGCATACCGTGTCGGACCTTCGCGGCCTGGCTTGACCTGCGCGGGTGGGTTAAAACCTTTACGGCGCAAGCGATCCCCGGCGCGTACTTCCGGGTGATCTCACCCGGGATGGTGCGAAAGGGTGACGGCATCGCCGTCAAGAATCGTCCGGGGCACGATGTGACCGTGGGACTTGCGTTCCGCGCGCTGACACTCGAATCCGAGTTGCTTCCGCGGCTTCTCGATGCTCCCGCGTTGCCGGAGCACGTCAAGGAGACGGTCAGGCGTAGAAGCGGATCGGCGTAGCCCGTAACCTACCGCCGCTGCACCAGGACCGTCTGTGCGCTGGAGCCGATGTAGCCGCGGCGGTCGAATATTTCCGCGGTGGTCACGCCGACGCCGTCGGGTCCGACCGACATCCGGGCGCGGACGCCGAACTCGTCGCCTTGAGGAATGCGGTGGACGTGCATCACGGTGTCGGTGTTCATGTAGACGAACCGCAGGGGGTTGAGTACGGCGCCGATGCCGTTCGCGGAGTCGATGACCGACGCCAGTCGCTGCCATCCGGTGGTGGGCTCGGTGTCGACGATGTGCACATGTGGTCGCATCCAGGCAACTTGCGGCTCTCCCGCTGGCACCGAAAACCACTGAAAATCAACCGATTTCGAGTAGTTAGAGCCCTCGAAGCCGAAGGCCGGTGGTGTGGGGCCGGGTGGGTACTCGGGCAAGGGTGGGTATCGGTCGCTGGCTTTATCGGCGGTCACCGATGTCGCCAACAGCCACGCGCTGGCTCGCGCGACCACCCGGTAGCCGCCATTGGCGCAGGCTTCCATCTCTGCCACGGCAAGCGCGATGCGGCGACCCGGCCGTTCGATCCATGCCCGTACGCGCACCGGCTCCAGCGGAACCGGGCCGAGGATGTCGAGCGCGACGCGGCCGATCCGCAGGCTTTCGCGTGGCTCCGGCAGTTCCTCGATGGCCTTGAGCAGCAACGCCATCGGGGGAGAGCCGTGTTGCAGGTTCGGCCCCCATCCGCTGGCGGTCAACTCGGTGGACTCGAACACCTGGAACTCGCCGTCGGCGTCTAATCGCCGGTAGTAACAGCCCGTCAGGTCCAACGTCATGCGGCATCTCCCGGGATCGCGGTCGCGGAGGCTTCGGCATCTTCGATATCAGTATCGGAGACACCGTAATCGGAGGGCCAGCCCGGGTAGGGCGGCGGCGTGCCGCCGAATGCGGGGCACAGCGACTGATGGGCACACCAGTCGCATAACCGGGAGGGATTGGGCCGGAAGTCGCCGGTGAGGCCGAGGTTCTGAATCGCTCGCCAGATCGCCATCAGCGTCTTCTCGAACTTGAGCAGCTCTGCCTCGTCCGGTGTGTAGTCGAGAACCTCGCCATCGGATAGATACAGCAGCCGCAGCCGTCGCGGCACCACCCCGCGGATGCGGTACAACGCGACGGCGTAGAACTTCATCTGAAACAACGCCTTGGCTTCGAACAAGGCGCGCGGTGCGCGTCCGGTCTTGTAGTCGACCAGACGCATCGCGCCCCCGGGGGCGATGTCGATGCGATCGATGAATCCGCGCAGCATCGTGCCGTCGGACAGCTCGACCTCGACGCGCTCCTCGCAACTGTCGGGATCGAATCGGGTGGGATCTTCAAGCCGGTAATAGCCCGACAGCAGATCGCGTGCCTCGTCGAGGAAACTCGGAAGGCGCTCGGTCTCGACCACCGCCGCGAGTTCGGGGTTCGATTCCACGAGGCGTTCCCACGCGGGCTCCACCAGTCCGGCAGCGGTGGCGTACTCGCGATCGGCTGCGGGCCGGGCGTAGAGATCTTCCAGGGCGGCATGCACGAGGCTGCCCCGCACCTGGGCTGTCGATGGCGGTTCGGGGAGGCGGTCGATCGCGCGGAACCGGTACAGCAGCGGGCATTGCTTGAAGTCGCTGGCGCGTGAAGGGGACAGCGCGGGCCGACGCGGGGGCCGGTTCTGCGTGGTCTCCTTCATGGTTGGCAGCCTAGGCATCGGGTCCGACAGGTGCTGACGCCACGCCGGGCACAAAGCTGGTGAGCTCCGTTCAACACATGTCACAAGTCGTCCCCAAAATATCCGTACTCGAAGTAACGTCAACCTCTCATTGGCCATGGGGCGACGAAGCCCCACGCGAGAGGAATGCGCAGTGACGACGGCAAAGCATCGAAGCCCGCTGGACAGCCCGCAGATGAAGGACACCGGGCTCGCCGGTTCCGAACTCGCCGAGCGGTGGACCGCGCTGGCCGATGGACCCAGTCGGTACTCCCGGGTGTCCTTCACTCCCAATGTCTCGATACCTCTGTCCGACGGGACCGTGCTCAAGGCCCAGGTGTTCCGTCCGGCCAATGCCGACGGGACCCCGGTCAATGACCCGGTGCCGGTGCTCTTCAACCTCACCCCCTACAACAAATCCGTTACTCACCTGGCGGCATGGCTGCTGCGCGGCCTGCACCGATTCGGCATCACCGTGCCGGCCGCGCCGCCCAGGAATCCGCGCCTGTCGGAGCTCGCCGAGCTGGCGCGGGCGATTCCCGGTGGTGGCTTGACGACGTTCGGAGTGAACGACTCGCTGATCCGTAGTGGGTACGCCCAGGTGGTTGTCGACGTTCGCGGCACCGGTGCCTCGTCCGGTGACTGGGGAATGTTCAACGATCTCGAACAGCGGGACACCGCCGAGGTGGTGGCCTGGGCGCAGACCCAGCCGTGGTGCGACGGTTCGGTCGGCATGTACGGCATCTCGTACTGTTCGATCAACGCGCTGCAGGCCGCCGGCAACCGGGTGCCGGGTCTCAGTGCGGTATTCGCGGTCGAGCCGGTCAGTGACATCTCCCGCGACCTCATGAAAACCGGCGGGGCGCAGACATTCTTCCTGCCCGTTTGGATGCTTGCCGTTGCGTTGGGAAAGTGGTTACCGTCGCCATCGGACGTGGTGCGTGGCGGCGTCGGCATGGGCTGGCTCGCGGGGCGGTTGCGCGCACCGCTGAATCGTGTGGTGCGGTACATCTTCGAGGGCTTGCGTGGCTCGGGTGCGCTGATCGACAACGACGAGTATTTCCAGCAGATCAGTCCCCGGTTCGAGGACATCGAGATTCCGACGTTTGTCTATGGGGCGTGGGACGACATCTTCGGTCCGGCCGCCCTGCGTATCCATCGCCGAGCCGCAGTGGAGGGCGGTAGGTTTCAGGTCGTCATCAATGAGGGTTACCACGGGTCCCCGGGTTCACAGCTCGGCCGCGAAGGTGGACCGCCCCGGCTGGACGTCTTGCAGCGCGCGTGGTTTGACAAGTGGCTCAAGGGTATTGACAACGGAATGGAGAGCTACGGTCCACTCACGCTGCAACAGCAAAATGGCGGTTGGCACACCCTGGACGTCTATCCGCGGCCCGAAGCCGAGCCGCAACGATTCTATTTGGATGCCGAACCCTCAGGGGTAGGAGCTGGTTCGACGTTCGACGGGTCGTTGACGGGTGCTGTGCCGCTCAACAAGACCGAGCACCTCCTTCGCCGGCGGATGGGATTGCTGAAATCACCCACGACCTCCCGGCTGACGGCCGGTATCACCGCCGTGCTGGGTACGCCCGGGCTCAAGGACTCGCGCTACTTCGAGCGCGGCGCGCTCACCTTCACCAGCAGCCCCGCTGTGCGTCCGTGGGTGATCTCCGGGGCGCTGAACCTTCATCTGCACACCAAAGCGATAGGTACAGAGGCATTTTGGGTCGTATCGGTGACGGACGTGGCGCCCGACGGCTTCTCCCGGATGCTGGCCGAGGGCGCCCTGCTGGCATCGCGCCGCGGGGTGGATGAGGACAAGAGTCTGCGTACCGCGGACGGTGACTACCTATCGCCCTGGCATCCCACCGGTAAGGGATCGACCCTTCGGGTGCAACCCGGCGTGCCAACAACTCTCGACATCGATCTCACCGAGGTAGATGCGGTGATCGCAGCGGGGCACCGGCTGCGGGTCGTCATCGCGGCGGCCAGTCTGCCGAGATACATACCGTCCATTCCGGAGCTGTGGGCGAGCCGCCACGGGCAGGCGCTGCTCCTGGACCCCGGCCAGCCGAGTTATCTGGTGGCACCCGTGATTCTCGATACCGGGGCCGGGGCCGCGTAGTCCTCGCCAGTTCACCAACTTCTCATCTACTTTTTCTGTAACTTACGGTACCGTAGGTTACGGATCCCGGTAGGCCTAATAGAGAGGTGGACGAGATGGTGACCGGACTGCAAACACGATTACTGACCGAGCTGGAGCCCGTTGTCGAGGCGAATCTCGAGCGGCACCTGAGCGCCGCGCGGCCATGGGCCCCACATGATTACGTGCCCTGGAGCAGGGGCCGGGACTTCGCATTTCTGGGCGGAGAGGACTGGAAACCGGAGGATAGCCCGCTCGATCCGATCGCCCAGGCGGCGTTGATCGTCAATTTGCTGACCGAGGACAACCTGCCGTCATATCACCGTGAGATCGCCACGAGATTCGGGCGAGACGGCGCATGGGGAACCTGGGTGGGCCAGTGGACGGCGGAGGAAGGGCGGCACAGCATCGCACTTCGCGACTATCTGGTGGTCACCCGTGGTGTCGACCCGAGCAACCTCGAAGCAATGCGCATGGCGCACACCATCGCCGGTTACGACTCAGGGGACAAGACGCCCTTGGAGGCGCTGGCTTACGTCTCGTTCCAGGAGCTGGCCACGCGGATATCTCACCGCAACACGGGCAAGGCCTCGGGCTGCCCCATCGCCGATCAGCTGCTGGCGCGCGTCGCGCTGGACGAGAACCTGCACATGGTCTTCTATCGCAATCTCATGTCGGCGGCACTCGATATCGAACCCGACGCCGCGATGCAGGCAATCTGCAAGGAAATCGTCGGTTTCGCGATGCCGGGTATGGGGATGGCGGGATTCGCGCAGAACGCGATAGCCATCGCGAAAGCGGGGATCTACGACCTGCGCATCCATCACGACGAGGTTCTGCAACCCATCCTGAGGTTCTGGCGGGTTTTCGAACGCTCCGATATCGGAGCCGAGGGGGAGCAGGCCCGCGACACTCTCGTGAAATTCCTTGCCGCCGTAGATGAGCGCGCAAAGTACTACGAGGAGAAGGCGGCGATCCGCGCCGCGGCGCGGGTGTAGGTAATCGCCGGCGCCTCCCGGTTACCGGGAGGCGCTGTTGCCCGCCCTGCGGGCGGATCGCTGTCCCTGGCCTTGACGCCCCTGACCTTGACCCTGGCCCTGACGGCCTTGGCCCTGTCCGCCGCGCCGTGGCGCACGTGCCGGACGTCCGTCGGCGCCGCCGCGGGGTCGGTGCGACCGCTGGCCGTTCGCGGTGGCGGAGCCGTTGGCCTTCTGTGCGGGAGCGGGTTTCACATACGGAGCCACCTCGCCCACCAAGGTCTTGACCTCATCGGAATGGGCCGTCACCTGCTGGGGCGTGGCGGTGATGGCGGCCTTGCGCAGCAGCTGTGTGACATCGCGGCGCTGCTCGGGCAGTACCACCGTGACCACGTCGCCGGTGCCGCCGGCACGCGCGGTGCGGCCTGAACGGTGCAGGTACGCTTTGTGCTCGGCAGGAGGGTCGACGTGGACGACGAGGGCGACATCGTCGACGTGCACCCCACGGGCAGCGACATCCGTTGCCACCAGCACCCGTGCTTCGCCGTTCGCGAAGGCGGCCAGGTTACGGTCGCGTGCGCCCTGAGAGAGGTTGCCGTGCAAGTCAACTGACGGGATACCCGACTGGTTGAGCTGATGTGCGAGCCGCTTGGCGTGGTGCTTGGTGCGCATGAATAGGATGCGCCGTCCGGTGCCGGAGGCCAGCGTGTTCACAAGTTCACGCTTGGCGTCGGGGCCGCTGACCGTGAACACATGGTGTGTCATCGCGGCCACCGGTGAATCGACGGGATCAACCGAATGCTCGGAGGGGGAGTGCAGGAATCGCTTGACCAACTTGTCGACATCGTTATCCAAGGTGGCCGAGAACAGCAGGCGCTGACCGGAACTCGGGGTCGCGGCGAGCAGCCGCGTGACGACGGGCAGGAATCCGAGATCTGCCATGTGGTCGGCCTCGTCCAGAACGCTGATCTCAACGCCGTCCAGAGTCAGGTGGCGCTGCTTGAGTAGGTCATCGAGCCGACCAGGGCAGGCGACCACGATGTCGACGCCGGCCTTGAGCGCCTGAACCTGACGGTGCTGCGAGACACCGCCGAAGATGGTGGTGACCTTCATGCGGTAGGCGGTCGCCAGCGGCTCGATGACTGCGCTGATCTGGGTCGCCAGCTCGCGAGTCGGAGCGAGCACGAGTGCCCGCGGGCGGCCCGGCACTCGGGTGCCTTCGGCGATGCGTGCGACGACGGGGATGGAGAACGCGAGGGTCTTGCCGCTGCCAGTCTTGCCGCGGGCCAGCACATCACGACCGGCGAGTGTGTCCGGCAGGGTGGCGGCCTGGATCGGGAACGGGGCGTCGATGCCGCCCTGCTGCAGAGCGCGGACCAGTACTGCGGGCACGCCGAGTGACGCGAATGTGGTTGAAGACATGAGAAGTGACGCCTTTCGAGGCTTCGAGATGGCGAGATTGCCAATGGGCAACATCGATCGCCGTGAGAAAAGCCTGAAATCAGCGGACTGGCTGACGAAAGAATGATCTACGACGCAGGCGCACGGTGGCGCTTATCCATGACAGTACGTGCCTTTGGCCTCTAGAGCTAAATCGTGTGTGCCGAAACACATTGGTGGGTGACCCCGTTTTACCTGCAAGGCCTGCCCAGTTCGCGGTGCGCGATACGCACCTGGCAAGGTGAGCGCATGACTCGGACCGGGCCCTTTGTCGTGGGCGATCGTGTGCAACTGACCGACCCCAAGGGGCGGCACTACACGATGGTGCTCGAGCCGGGCAAGGAGTTCCACACCCATCGCGGCGCCATCACACATGACACGGTGATCGGCATCCCCGAGGGCAGCGTGGTGAAGTCGACCAACGGTGACCAGTTTCTGGTGCTGCGTCCTTTGCTGATCGACTACGTGTTGTCGATGCCGCGTGGTGCGCAGGTGATCTACCCGAAGGACGCCGCGCAGATCGTTCATGACGGCGACATCTTCCCGGGCGCGCGGGTTCTGGAGGCCGGTGTGGGCTCGGGCGCGCTCACCTGCTCGCTGCTGCGCGCGGTGGGACCCGAGGGGACGGTGATCTCTTACGAGATTCGTGAGGATCATGCCGAACATGCTGTGCGAAACGTCACAGCATTTTTCGGGGAGCAACCCGACAACTGGGAGCTGGTGATCGGTGATCTCGCCGAGCGGGCTGCCGATGCCGGTGGGGTGGACCGGGTGGTTCTGGACATGCTGGCGCCTTGGGAGACTTTGCCCGCGGTGGCCGAATCGCTGGTTCCCGGTGGCGTGCTCATCGTTTACGTCGCGACCGTCACGCAACTGTCGCGCGTGGTCGAGGCGCTGCGGGAACAGCAATGCTGGACCGAACCGCGGTCCTGGGAGTCGATGCAGCGCGGCTGGAACGTTGTCGGGCTGGCGGTGCGTCCGGAGCACAGCATGCGCGGGCATACCGCGTTCCTGGTCAGTGCGCGTCGTCTGGCACCGGGCACCATCACTCCGACACCGCTGCGGCGTAAGCGCCTACCGAGCTAGCGCTGTCGCTGTGGGCGCTACGGGGTAGGCGCCGGGGCCGGTGTCTCGGGTGCGGGTGCACCGGCGGGAGGCGCCTCGTGCGGTGTGGCAGTACCCGCGAGCGATGTCCCGGTCTTGAGCAAGAGGTCGGAGGTTCGCTTGGACAGCTTCCAGCCCTCACCCTCGGGCGAGAACGACATCGGTACCGCGAACCCACCCATCTTCGGGCTGGGGCTGTTGATGGTGACGACGGCTTCGACGTCACCCTGGGTTTCCGTAGACCACTTGGGGTCCTTGACGGTGAACGACAACGGAGAGAACCCGGCGTCGCCGATCGCCTTGGTGAACTTGTCCAGCTGCTCGGGAGTGGCACCCTGCACGGCGGTGATCTTCTCGGCGCCCGGCAGGTTCGGGTCGGCGAGGCGGTTGAGGACATCGGTCAGCACTGCCGGATCCGGCAGCGGATGGTTCGGGACAGCGGCGGCGGCCGTCGAGGATGCGGGCTGTGTCGCCGAAGCGCTGGTGGGGGCGGCCTTATCGTGTGAGCTGCTGCAGGCGGTCAGGGCGAGAACGGCTGCACCGGCGGCGACGGCGAGTTGAAAGTGACGGGCCATGATCCTGGTGACTCCATTCGGCATATCGGCTAAGTCATTCAGCCAAGTGCGGTGACGATATCGGCGTGCGAGGTCGTGGTGATCATCCAGCCCTCCTCGTACACGTCTACCTTCCAGACTTACCCGATGCCGCCTGGATCAGCGAAACCGCCGAGGCCTTGCTGATCTTCCAGCCGTCCTGGTTCACGAAGTTGATCTTCGTCGTGTACGCCTGCGTCTTGGGCCCGGTGATCGTGACCGCCGCAGCGGCCACACCCGGTCCGGTGGATTTGATGTCGGACACAGTGAAAGCCAGTGGCAGGAACCCGTCGCGGTTGGCGCTCTTGAAGGCACGATCGGCGTAAATCGCCTCACCCGCACCGATGCCGCCCTCCACTAGGCCGCCCTTGGCGAGGGCCGACACGCCCGGATCTGCGAGTGAATACAGCAAACCGCTCAACTCATCGGATGTGGGTGCCGCGTCGGCGGGCTCGGAGGGCACGTCCATCGGGACGTCCCAGGACGCAGGGGTAATGTCCGTGGACATGGTGGTCGTTGCTGTCGGGCCAGCGGAGCTGGCTGTCGGCTCGCTCATTGGCACTGCCACGCCAACCGCTGCCGCCGCGAGTAAACCCAGCATGGCGACCCCTGGCATACCGGTTCGTGAGCTCACGGTTGTCCTTCCGATCGACCTGAATGTGACGAACGCTAACAGCGTAGACGTCCCAGGCAACGGGTAGACCCCGCACGGGCGGCCAATCGCCGGTAGCGTTGAAGCATCCACCGCACCAATTCTCGGTGTGGGAAAGGAGGACATCATGAGTGAGTCGGAGCGTTCAGAGGCGTTCGGCACACCGGATGCCGCCGAACTGGAACGGCTACGTCGAGAGGTTGCGGCCCTTCGCCAGGAGCTGGAAGGCAGCGCGGCCCACGGATCTGGTGACACCGGTCGTCTGCGCGACCTGAACCAGCTTGAGGCTCGTATCGACTCCCTGAACGCGCGCAACGCCAAGCTGATGGACACCCTCAAAGAGGCCCGCCAGCAGCTCCTGGCGCTGCGTGAGGAGGTCGACCGGCTGGGCCAGCCGCCGAGCGGTTACGGCGTGTTGCTGGCCGTGCAGGCCGACGACACGGTGGACGTATTCACCTCCGGCCGCAAGATGCGGGTGACCTGCTCTCCCAACATCGAGACCGCCGAGCTGCGGCGAGGGCAGACCGTGCGCCTCAACGAGGCGCTCACGGTTGTCGAGGCCGGCAACTTCGAATCGGTCGGTGAGATCAGCACGTTGCGGGAGCTGTTGGACGACGGTCACCGCGCGCTCGTGGTGGGGCATGCCGACGAGGAACGCATCGTCTGGCTGGCCGATCCGCTGATCGCGCCCGATCTCTCCGAGGTGTCCGAGGATGCCGACGGAGCGGATCTGAAGCCCCGGAAGCTGCGGCCCGGCGATTCGTTGCTGGTTGATACCAAGGCCGGATACGCCTTCGAGCGGATTCCGAAGGCCGAGGTCGAGGATCTGGTGCTCGAAGAGGTCCCCGATGTCAGCTACAGCGACATCGGTGGCCTGACGCGGCAGATCGAGCAGATCCGCGACGCGGTGGAGCTGCCGTTCCTGCACAAGGACCTCTATCGGGAGTACGCCCTGCGCCCACCCAAGGGTGTGTTGCTGTACGGGCCCCCCGGATGCGGAAAGACACTCATCGCCAAGGCCGTCGCCAACTCGCTGGCCAAGAAGATGGCAGAGCTGCGCGGCGATGACTCGCGCGAGGCTAAGTCCTACTTCTTGAACATCAAGGGCCCGGAGCTGCTCAACAAGTTCGTCGGCGAGACCGAGCGGCATATCCGCCTGATCTTCCAGCGGGCTCGTGAAAAGGCTTCGGACGGTACGCCGGTCATCGTTTTCTTCGATGAGATGGACTCGATCTTCCGTACTCGTGGTACCGGCGTCAGCTCCGACGTCGAGACCACCGTCGTGCCGCAGCTGCTTTCGGAGATCGACGGCGTCGAGGGCCTGGAGAACGTCATCGTCATCGGCGCCTCCAACCGCGAGGACATGATCGACCCGGCGATCCTGCGGCCCGGCCGCCTGGACGTCAAGATCAAGATCGAGCGCCCGGATGCCGAGTCGGCGCAAGACATCTTCTCCAAGTACCTCACCGACAAATTGCCGGTGAACACCGACGATCTGGCGGAGTTCGGCGGCGATCGCGGGCTGACCATCAAGGCCATGATCGAGAAGGTTGTGGATCGGATGTACGCCGAGATCGACGACAACCGTTTCCTGGAGGTCACCTATGCCAACGGTGACAAGGAAGTCATGTACTTCAAGGACTTCAACTCCGGCGCCATGATCCAGAACGTCGTGGACCGCGCGAAGAAGAATGCCATCAAGGCGGTGCTGGAGACCGGTCAGAAGGGTCTGCGTATTCAGCATCTGCTCGACTCGATCGTCGACGAGTTCGCCGAGAACGAAGACCTGCCCAACACCACCAATCCGGATGACTGGGCACGGATCTCGGGTAAGAAGGGCGAGCGCATCGTGTACATCCGCACGCTGGTCACCGGTAAGAGCTCCAGCGCCAGCCGCGCCATCGACACCGAATCGAGCCTCGGCCAGTACCTTTAAGCACCGTGCTCACCGGCGGCGGGCTGTGACCACTGTGGTCCAGTCGCCGGGTGCAAGTCTCCGTGTGCCGGCGGGATCGTAGCGGCGCAGCAGCTCGGGTATCCGCAGCTGCTCGGTGGTCTGAAAGCCTTGGCGCGCAAGCAGTTCATCGGCCTGCGCCGCCGTCATGCCCGTGCGGTACGGCTCGCCGCGCCGGGAGACGGATCGCGATCCGCGCCGGACCTCGGGACGACGACTGTCCGGGTCGACGATATCGGGATCACCGTAATCCAAGACGAGCCTGCTTCCCGATGCGCAGAGTCTCGCCAGTTGTGCCAGGGTCGACTCGAGGGCAGTCTCGGTGAGGTAGTAGGTCACGCCGAGCCACACCACGAGTGAGGTTGCGGCTGTATCGAATCCGGCGTCAAGCAGACGCGCCGTCAGGTCATCGCGCTCGAAATCGCACGGGACCCAGACCAGCCGCGACTCATCACCGCGGTGTTCGGCGATGAGATGTTGCTTCGCCTGCTGGGTGGTGGGTGCGTCGACCTCGAAAACGGTGACGGGTAGGGAACCGAGCTGTTGACTTGAGGTGTCGAAGCCCGCCCCCAGCATCACCACCTGGCTGATGCCAGACTGCCCGGCGGACCGCACTTCGTCGTCGGATATCCGGCGGCGCAGCACGATGAGGGCATGCAGGCCCGCGCACCATCGATCCACCAGACGCAGGCTCCACCTGGCCACGGTGGGAGATGCCAGCGCCGCACGCAACAGCGGATGGGTCACGAACCATCCGGACTGTGGATCGTTCAGCAGGCCATCGCGCTGCATCGACTCGGCGGTGCGCTGCCACGCGTTGAACTGTGCGGTCAGACTTGCGGTTTGGTCGAGCCGACGTCGAGGCATATCGCGAGGATAGAAAAGTCCGGTGGGCTCGTGAGGGGCATTGGCATCATCTGGCAGTGCGTGGCAGGCGGAGGCGGTGCTGGTCAGTGCGGTTTTCCTAGCATGGCCAGTACAGCCCGAGGAGGTATCCGTGAAAACCATGAAACCCCGAGAAATGCTTTCCGCCGAGCGCACCAGCCTGGCCGAGTTCCTGCACACGTTGACCGAAGACGATTGGTTGGCGCCGTCACTGTGCGCAGGCTGGCGGGTCCGCGACGTCGTGGCACACGCCGCCGTCGACGCGGTATCGCTTGGTGTCTATCTGGGGACCGCGCTACGGAACCCTTCTATCGACAAGCTCAACGATGCACTGGTGGAGCGCACCGGTCACCTGTCGAATCAAGAGCTGTTGCGCCATTTCGAGTCGGCGGTGCGGCCCGGAGCGTTCGGCAAGATGGCGCCCGCGGCACTTCATACCGACGCCATGGTGCACCACCAGGACATTCGGCGGCCACTGGGTAGGCCGCGTGCCATTCCCGAGGACCGGCTGGTCTTTGCGTTGGATCACCCCGACTTTGGCGCCCACCCGAAGCGGTATACGAAGGGGTTACGGTTCGTGGCCAGCGATGTGGATTGGGCGAAAGGCAATGGCCCGCACGTGTGCGGCACCGGGGAGGCGCTGGTGCTGGCGATGGCGGGGCGGCCGGCGGTGCTCGGTGAGCTGGAAGGTGACGGTGTGCCGACGCTGGCAGCACGGATGCGCTGAGGTCAGATCCGTTGCGAGGCGGATAGATACACGTCGCGCCCGGCGAGGCTGACCGCCACATCGGCGATCAATGGTTCGAAAAAGCGTGTCCGGTACTGCGGATCGATGCTGCTGTTGACGGTGAAGTACAGCCCCGACAGCACCGCGACCAACAGCGACATATGAATCAGGGTCTGTGGCACGCCTATCCGAATCCCGTACCAGGTGCCCGAACATGGCGGCGCTGCTCCCGACGGGCATGCGGGCTCGTTGGACCACAATGCCATCACGTCGTGCGGCACGGCCACGATGCCCAGCAACATGAAGAACGCGAACACCCCGGTGGTAAAGAACACCACCTGGATCGCCTGCGAAACCACCATCACCAGCAGCACATTCAGCCGTTCGGGCCAGCGCAGTGCGGGCCGCGGCGGTTCCGGACCGTCGGTTCCGGTCAGGTCGGCCAGTGGGGTGCCGGCCAGCAGCGCGGCGGACGCGGGACGCTCGGTCCGGTTCTCGCGCAGATTGTTCAACTCATCGCGCACGGTGGCGACCATGAACACAGTGGCGGTGAAGGCCAGGAAGCCGATTGTCTGCCAGAGTCTTTCGCGGGTGATCCGGGCCGACAACTGCCAGAGCTCTCCGGTGAAGAACACCACCACGGTCAGCATGAGCAGTGGTAGCGCGCGGGACATGAGCGTGCCCAGTGCGCCGAACTGCGTGGATGCGTACCGCAGGGCCCACAGACCGATCGACCCGGCACCCAGGTAGGTCAACCAGATGAGCACCAACGCGGCCAGTAGGAAGGCGGGCATCTTCGCGGCGGCCTCCGGCCACGAACCGGTGTCGGTGGCCGGGAGTGCGATCACGAAGATCGCGATGACGAGCCATGACAGGGCGCGGCGCACTACGTCGGCGCGGACGGTTCCGATACGTTGCAGCGCGGTGAGCACCAGCGGTTGCGCCGCCATGAGCAGCGCCACCACCCCGAGCAGGATCATCAGCACAATCGAGCGGGTGTCGTTGTCGGTAGAGATCAGCTCGTAGAGCGCCACCCCCGCACCGGCGACTCCGATCATGGGCGCGGCCCGGTCGATCAGCTCCCGTGCGCGCACGCGACGATCCAGCACGACGGGTAGTCCACGGGACAGGAACCATTCGTGAATGTCGTCGAGATTGCGCACCTGATCATGATGACAAGGCTGTTCGACAAGGAAAAACGGGCGTACGTTGAACCAATCGGGCGGTCGGATCGTGTAACCGTCGGAGGTGTTCCATGGCGGATGGGCAGGCTGGCCCGAAAGGCGTCGGCGTCAATGGCTCATCGAGTCTTATGCGGGCCTTTTACGACGAGTACGCAGGCCCGCTGCATCGCTATGTCATGCACCTGACCCACGACTCGGCGCTGGCGGAAGACATCGTGCAGGAGGTGCTGTTGCGAGCCTGGCGGCATCCGACGCTGGTCAACCAGACCGAAGGGTCGGCGAGGGCCTGGCTGTTCACGGTCGCCCACAACCTGGTCCGCGATAACGCGCGTAGCTCGCGCTTTCGCAGCGAGATAGCCACCGCCGAGACACCCGAGTTCGCCTCTCCCGATCAGGTGGACGCGACGCTGGACGCCTGGCTGGTGGCCGAAGCGCTGCGTACGTTGTCCACCGATCACCGCGCCGTCATCCTGCGTGCGTATTACCGCGGGAGCTCAGTCGCCGACATATCCGCCGAGCTTGGGGTACCTGAGGGCACCGTCAAATCACGCCTGCACTATGGCGTGCGCGCGCTTCGGCTGTCGCTGCAGGAAATGGGGGTCACACGATGACTGTGGAGCATGTTTACGCCGACTGGGATGCCGCCTATGTGCTCGGTGCGCTCTCGTCCGCCGAGCGGCGTGAATACGAACAACACCTGGTCGACTGTGTCAGCTGCCAGCGCGCGCTGTCCGAAGTGACGGCCATGCCCGGTCTGCTGTCCAAGGTCGATCGTGGCTACGCCGAGAAGATGGAACTCGAAGACCCGCCCGTGCTCGCCAAGCCTGCCACCAGCTGCCCGGTGCAGGCGCTGTGGCCCAAGTTGCAGGCCCGGTGGCGGCGGCAGAGCGCGGTGCGCCGACTTGCCTATGTGGGTGCGGTCGCGGTGGCCGCCGCCGTTGCGCTGACGGTCTCGCTGGTACCGCCGCCGTGGTATCACCGGCCCGCACCGATGAATGTCGCCGCGGGTTCGTTGCCGGCGGGGGAGCATTGGCAGCCCATGCGCCAGGTGACGCCCTCTCCGCTGAGCGCACAGGTGTCCATTGTCCGGGACGGTGCCGGCACCCGTATCGAAATGTGGTGCAGCTATCCGGCATACGGAGATGACTCGGATGACTCGGCGGCACCTTACGCGCTGCGCGTCGGCACCCGAGCCGGCGGGAACATCATTGCCAGTTCATGGACGGCCAAGCCAGGCTCCGCGATGATGACGTCGATGACCGTCCCGGTGGCGCAGGATCAGATCGAGAGCATCCAGGTGATCGACAATCACGGCGACGCGGTGCCGCTGGTGTTCCTCGAACTACGCCGCTGACGCCCACCCCCATCAGGTTCGTGGTGCTTTGACGTGCCCATATAGCCGTTACCTGAAACACGATTCATATTGTGCCATCACATGATTGAGATAACTCGATCACTTTTTCTTCCGGATTGTTGAACCGGTCACGTGTGACAGTCGTGTACTAGTCATGACCACCCCGATACGTGCCCGGAGCCGTATGGCCGGCGATATCGCGCTCGGGAACGGGAACGGGACCATGCGGTTGGTCGACTGGCTCGTCCTGGAGTTGCGTCGTCATCATGTCGATGTCGTCTTCGGGGTCGACGGTGCGAACATCGAGGATCTCTACGATGCCGTGCACTACACGCCGGGTATCCAGGCCGTCGTCGCCAAGCACGAGTTCTCGGCGGGCACCATGGCCGATGGCTATGCGCGTGCCGCCTCGCGGATGAGCGTGGTGGCCGCGACCTCAGGCGGCGGGGCCGTCAATCTTGTTCCTGCGCTTGCTGAATCGTTTGCGAGTCGGGTGCCGGTGCTGGCGATCGTGGGCCAGCCACCGCGCCCGCTGGAAGGTAACGGGGCGTTTCAGGATGGGAGTGGGCGTGCCGGGAGCATGGATCTGCAGGCAGTTTTCCGGCCCATTTCCGGTTACTGCACCCGAGTGGAACATCCCGAAGAAATCGCCGAGGTGCTCGGTCATGCACTGGCCGCGGTTCGGGATGGTCTGCCGGCGGTTCTCTTGATACCTAAAGACGTCCAGCAGGCACGCCTGCACACCACACCGCAGCTGCCGGAGCCGCACGTACGGCCTGGAGCGGTGCCCGCACAGCTTGCCGACTTCGCCAAGCATCTGGCCGATACGCCGGGGCGGGTGCTGGTGGTGGCTGGGCCGGAGGTGGCGCGGCACAATGCTCGCGGCGAGCTATCGGATCTCCTCGATCGTCTCGATGCCTTTGTCGCAGTGTCGCCCGATGCCAAAGATGCTGTAGACGGCGATGATCCGCGGCTGCTGGGCGTCATCGGAGTGATGGGACACCCGGCCGTCGAAAGGGTACTGCGCCACGGTGTGACATGTGTCTGCATCGGGACCACGATGCCGGTGATGACCCGAGGCGGTGTCGACTTCGCGACGACGCCAGTGCTCTCGATCGGTTCGGCGACACCCCATATCCCGTCGCGTCACCTGCAGACCGAGGACCTGTCATCGACGCTGGCCCAGCTCGCCGCGGCTGTGCCGGCGCGTTCGGACTCGTCGGACAGTGAAACGCTCTACGCACCAGCCCATCTGGAACCGCCCGTGCATGACGGCGACGGTGTCAGGTACCACGATGGCATGCACGTTCTCGACCGGGTGATTCCTGCGGAGGCGGATATCTTCGTCGACGCGGGTAACACCGGCGCCGCCGCGGTGCACTACCTGGGTGCCCGGCACCGGGGCCGTTATGTTGTCGCACTCGGTATGGGCGGCATGGGGTATGCCTTCGGTGCGGGCATCGGGTGTGCGTTCGCACGGGGCGGCCGCACCGTGGTGGTTGCGGGAGACGGGGCATTCTTCATGCACGGTATGGAGATTCACACGGCAATCGAGCACCGGCTGCCGGTGACATTCGTCATTGTCAACAACAACGCACATGCCATGTGCGTCACCCGTGAGCAGCTGTATTACGGAGGGGAGTACAGCTTCAACCGGTTCACGCCCTCGCATATCGGGGCCGGGATGGCCGCGATGTTCCCGAGTCTGATGTGCCGTTCGGCCGATACGGTGGCCGATTTCGAGGCCGCCATGCATGCGGCGATGGCCCATGGCGGTCCCTCTGTGGTGGAGGTCGTCTGCTCCACCGACGAGATACCCCCGTTTGCCCCGTTCTTGTCATCCGATATCGCTAAGGAGAAAACGCATGACCGACACGATTACCGAAGCATCCAAGCCTGGCCTGAAAGCCTTGCCCGCGCTTAGTGATATCGCTGCCGACGCCGGCACCGAGGACGCGTTGCCCGGGGTGCATCGGATCGAGACCTCGCCGCGCGAGAAGGCGACGCCGATCATCATGGACATGATGCGGTCGGTGTATCCGCATGACCAGGTGTTCGGCCCATTCTGCACAGTCCAGGAGTATGTGGACTGCCCGCCCGACGAGTTGCACCGCTACCTGTCCGACACTCGTTGCCTGGAGGAGTGGACCTATAGCCTGCGCGGCTTCGAGGAGACCGATGAGCCCGGGTTGTGGGTCGCACATGACCGTTTGGGGTCGGACACGCTGATCTACACCCGCACGGAATCGAACGCCGAATCCGGAACCGTCGATTATCACTGTGCCTGGGATCAGGGCGACCACCTGTGGATGATCTACCTCATGCGAGTGGTCGACGCGCAGATCGTGCTCAACAAGCCAGGCTCGGTCGTGCTGTGGACCAACTGTCACCATCCGTTCTACGACGAGAATCCCTATCCAGAAACCGCTCCGCCCCAACGCAAGCCGTGGGTGGGGGACTTCTGGGACATGTTCGGCGCGGGGCACCTGCTGGAACTGCTGAACCTCAAGGCCATCGCCGAGTACCGCCACAGCCATGGGCTTCCTATCGTTCCGGAGTGGATGAAATGACCATCAGCATCTTCGATATCTCCAGCTACCTTCCCGAGAACCGGGTCAGCGCAGATTATTTCGCGCAGTACGCCAAGGACGATGACCTGGCGGAGAACGTCATGTTCCGCAGTCCGGCCTTCCGGCATCATGTCGCCGCCGACGAGTCCGCGGTGGATATGGCTGAACGTGCGGTCACCGGACTCCGGGAACGGCACTGCGACAGTGTGCTGGACGATGTGGACATTCTGCTGACACATACCCAGCTGCCCGACCTACCCTTCGTGGGTTGCGGTGGGGAGGTGGCGAACCGGCTGCAGATCCGCCCGGAGTGGATATTGGACATACACAACGGCGGCTGCGTGTCGTTCGTTCTGATGCTCAAGCTTGTGCAGCAGATGATGGCCTCGTCGAGCGCTCGTTCGGCGCTCATCGTGAACATGCAGAACGCGGCGGGCCAGATCTTCGTACAAGAGCAGGTACGTTCGACCGCGCAGGCTTCCATTCCGGGAGACGGGGCCACCGCGGCACTGATCACCCGCGACGGGAGTTCCCCGGTACTGGGCATCGAGACGCGGAACTTCGGGGAGTTCGCGGGCGACATGACGTACGCGGTGACGCCTCATCGCAAATATTGGGAGTCCGGCCCAGGGCAGGGGAGGGTGGCATTCACCGAGCACAAGATCAGCAAGGTGCTGGCCCGCGGCAACCGCATGGTGCCCGAGGTGGCCCTGGCCGTTTGCGATCGAATCGGGCTTCCGTCAACGGATCTGGACGCATTGGTGACCAACCAGCCGAACCGCATATTTCTGCGGAACTGGCGCGATGCCCTACAACTGCCCCGGGAGAAGCACCCGGACACCTTCGACGAGTGCGGCAACCTCTTCGGGGTGGGCATTCCGCACACTCTCGACCAGGCGATCTCCGATGGCCAGATCAAGTCCGGCGATACGGTGATGCTGGCTGGATTCGCCCATGCCGGTGACTATGCGGCAGCGGCGGCCGTGCGGTGGGGAGGGAGGGGCCTGTGACAGTTAGTCCACTCCGCTTGGCATTGAACGAGAATCCCTATCGTCCACTGCCATCGGTGCGGGATGCGCTCAGGCATGACATCGCGGAGGTGAATAGGTACCCCGAGTTCCTGCCCGTGGTGCTTCCGCGATTGATCGCCGAACGAGTGGGCATGACACCGGAGGAAGTGGTGGTGGGCGTCGGCGCCACCGGCGTCGCGCTGCAGGTGCTACAGGCGCTATGTCAGCCGGGTGATTCGCTGGTCTTTGCGCACCCGACATTTGACGGCTATCCGATACTGGCCGATATCGCCGGGCTGATCCAGGTCCCGATTCCGCTGGCAGATAACGGGATTACAGATCTGGATGAGCTACTGGGTGCGGCGTACGACGCCGATGCCGCCGCCGTGGTGCTGTGCCGGCCCCATAACCCGACCGGAACACTGATACCCGCGGACCAGGTCTATGAGTTCGTCCGCGAGGCGCCGCCGACCAGTGTCGTGATTCTCGACGAGGCCTACATCGAATTCGTGGATCCCGATGAACATCTGGACGTTCCGCGTGTTCTTGCGATACACCCGAACCTGGTTGTGCTGCGCACCTTCTCGAAGGCATACGGGTTGGCGGGGCTGCGGATCGGCTATGGGTTGGCCGCTCCCGCCGTCTGTGGAGTCATTCGTAGGTACCAGCTCCCATTCGGCATGAACCGTGCGGCAGCAGTGGCGGTGGCCGCCTCGTATGCGGCCGAAGACGAGCTGCGTCTCCGGGTCGATGCCATTGTCTACGAGCGTGATCGGCTCAGGGAACGGCTCGCCCAGATGGGTGCTCATATCCCGGATTCCCATGCCAACTTTGTGTATCTGCCGGCCCGCGGCGACGGCGAGCGCTGGATGTCCATCCTGGGAACCGATGACGTTGTCGCAAAGGAATACCCCGATGGCGGTGTCCGGCTCACGGTCGGCGACCCACGAGAGATGGCGATCGTCGCGCGGCGGCTGCTGGAGGTCGACGAGATCGGCGAAAGCGCTGAGCCACAGCTGAGTAGACCGGCGTCATAGACTGGTTGGCCGCGGCGATCCGTCCCCCCGATTGCCGGCCCCGAAACGGCAAGGACTGTCGCGGCCAACCCCCACTTCTCAGAATGCGTAGCGGTGATACTGCGCCATGTACCGCAGCGTCGGCGATAGCGACATCGCCTTGGCAAGAAGCCGATACGCGGTCCTGGTCTGTTGGAAGGTCTCCGAATCGAAGGGTGACTCCCACTCGAGGAGCTGCAGCTTGGGGATCTCGCGGATGATGTCTTCGGGACCGTCGATACCCCAATGCAGGGTCGCCCCCGAGCGTCGTACCACCGCGTTCGACCATTGCGTCTTGATGCCGAACCTGTTGAACGCATCGAATTGCAGTTCCCCGTAGGGGAAGTGATCAACAATCCGGCGAAACAGGGCGATGCCGTCGGCCTGCGTGAGATACATGCTGAGACCCTCTCCGATCGCGAGCACCGGCCGGTCGCCCCGAATGTCCGCAAGCCATGCCGGGTCGGTCACCGATGCGGACACGACGTGATAGTTATCGCGTGTCGGATAGAGCTGGTTGCGCAGCGCGGCCACGTCGGGGTAATCGATGTCGTACCACTGGACTCCCGTACCGGGGTTCAGCCGGAAGAACCGGCCGTCGAGACCGCAGCCCAGATGCAGCACGATGGCCTCGGCATGCCTGGAAAGAAAGGCGCGCGCCCAGCCGTCGAAATGTGCGGAACGGGTGGTGACGGCCGGTGACCTACCCGCGGTGATGGTCGTCTTGGACCAGTCGTAGTCGATGCGGTCGGCGATGTCACGGGCCAGCCGGTCGCCGAGGATCGGCTTCGGCAGATCGGCGTCCAATGCCTTGGCGTAGAACGTCGCCAGCATGGTCTGCGGCGCTCCGCTGAGGTCGACATGGATCTTCTCGGGGTGGCTCATGAACCCGACGCTAATGCGGATTCCGCGGCGCGCAGCGCAGTCTGAACAGTCCCCGGCGTGGTGTTCAGCCCCACCTCTCTAGGCTGAGCGTCATGCAACGGATCATCGGTACCGAGGTTGAATACGGCATTTCGTCTCCTACGGACCCCGCCGCCAACCCGATCCTCACCTCCACGCAGGCAGTGCTGGCGTATGCCGCGGCGTCGGGGATCCAGCGCGCCAAGCGCACCCGGTGGGATTACGAGGTGGAGTCGCCGCTGCGTGATGCCCGCGGGTTCGACCTGGGACGCACTACCGGTCCGGCTCCCATCGTCGATGCCGACGAGGTAGGGGCGGCCAACATGATCCTCACCAACGGTGCCCGCCTCTACGTCGATCACGCGCACCCGGAGTATTCGGCGCCCGAATGCACCAATCCGCTCGACGCGGTGATCTGGGACAAGGCCGGGGAGCGCGTGATGGAGGCTGCCGCACGCCACGTTGCCAGCGTGCCCGGCGCCGCGCGGCTGCAGCTGTACAAGAACAACATCGACGGCAAGGGCGCTTCCTACGGCACCCACGAGAACTACCTGATGGACCGCCAGACGCCGTTCTCGGCGATCATCGCGGGCCTGACGCCGTTCTTCGTGTCGCGCCAGGTGGTCACGGGTTCCGGCCGGGTGGGAATCGGGCCCTCCGGCGACGACTCGGGCTTTCAGTTGTCGCAGCGTGCCGACTACATCGAGGTAGAGGTCGGTCTGGAAACCACGCTCAAGCGCGGCATCATCAACACCCGCGACGAGCCGCATGCCGACGCCGACAAGTACCGGCGCCTGCACGTCATCATCGGTGACGCCAACCTTGCCGAGACGTCGACGTTCCTCAAGGTGGGCACCACCTCGCTGGTCCTCGACCTGATCGAATCCGGGGCCGATCTCTCGGACCTGGCCTTGGCGCGGCCGGTGTATGCGGTGCACGTGATCAGTCGTGATCCGTCGCTGCGGGCCACGGTGGCGCTTGCGGACGGCCGAGAGCTGACAGGCCTTGCACTGCAACGTATTTACTTGGAGCGAGTGGCCGAGTTGGTCGCATCTCGCGAGCCGGATCCGCAGGCCGACCACGTGCTGCAGGTATGGGCCAAGGTTCTCGATCTGTTGGAGCGCGATCCGATGGAATGCGCCGACCTGTTGGACTGGCCCGCCAAGTTGCGGCTGTTGGAAGGATTCCGGCAACGCGAGAATCTGAGCTGGTCGGCGCCGCGTCTGCATCTGGTCGACCTGCAGTACTCCGATGTGCGCCTGGACAAGGGGCTCTACAACCGGCTGGTGGCCCGCGGGTCGATGCAGCGGATGGTCACCGAGCAGCAGGTGCTGGACGCGGTCACGCGGCCCCCGTCGGATACCCGCGCCTACTTCCGGGGCGAGTGCCTGCGCCGCTTCGGTGCCGACATCGCCGCCGCTAGCTGGGACTCGGTGATCTTCGACCTGGGTGGGGATTCGCTTGTCAGGATTCCAACGCTGGAGCCGCTGCGCGGCAGCAAGAGCCACGTGGGCTCGCTGCTGGATTCGGTCGATTCGGCTGCTGAACTGGTCGATCAGCTCACCACGTAATGGGTTCGGCGACGCACGCCCGCGAAACGTCACACCGTGGGCGCTGCCCGGTAGGCTGAACGGAACCGACCTAGCAGTCAGGAGGCAGCGATGGCGCAGGAGCAGACCAAGCGCGGTGGTGGCGGTGACGAGGACGATGTCACCGACCTGGGAGGACCGGCCGGGCAGGAGCGCCGCGAAAAGCTGGCGGAGGACACTGACGATCTGCTCGATGAGATCGATGACGTGCTGGAAGAGAACGCCGAGGACTTCGTGCGGGCGTACGTCCAAAAGGGTGGCCAGTGATCTGGCGCGATGATTCGATCGCGCCCCAGCAGTTCACCCGACACTCGCACCTTTCCTCGTTCTCCGAGTACCTGAGGATTCAGGCCCCGGAGTTGCTTCCGGCACTCGGAAAGGCATCAGGTGACGTGATCACGAATCTGCCGCACGGCACGACCATCGTGGCGCTCACGTACCGCGGTGGAGTCCTGATCGCCGGTGACCGGCGCGCCACCCAGGGCAACTACATCGCGAACCGCGATATCGACAAGGTGCAGATCACCGACAACTACTCGGCGACCGGTATCGCGGGAACCGCTGCCATCGCCGTCGAGTTCGCGCGGTTGTACGCCGTCGAATTGGAGCATTACGAGAAGCTCGAAGGCGTGCCCCTGACCTTCAACGGCAAGGCCAATCGGCTCTCGGCTTTGGTGCGTGGCAACCTCGCCGCGGCCATGCAGGGGCTGGTAGCGGTGCCGCTGCTGGTGGGCTACGACATCGACGACCCCAATGGTGAAACCGCTGGGCGCATCGTGTCTTTCGATGTTGCGGGTGGTTGGCACGTGGAGAGTGACGGTTACCAGGCGGTGGGCTCTGGTTCGGTGTTCGCGAAATCATCGATCAAGAAGCTCTACAAGTCTGGCGGCGACGCACTGGGCGCGCTGGCGGTGGCGGTGGAGGCGCTGTACGACGCCGCCGAGGACGATTCGGCAACGGGTGGACCGGATCTGGTGCGCCGGGTGTTCCCAACGGCCATTCGGATCGATTCCGGTGGAGCGATTCGGGTGCCCGAGGCCGATATCGAAAGCATCGCGCGCGAGGTCATCCAGAAGCGGACCGAAGCGGCCGAAAGTGGTGATCCCTCATGACCTTTCCGTATTACGCCTCGGTCGAGCAGCTCATGCGCGACCGTTCAGAGTTGGCACGCAAGGGAATCAGCCGCGGTCGTTCGGTCGTGGCGCTCACCTATGCCGACGGTGTGTTGTTTGTCGCCGAGAACCCGTCCAACTCGTTGCAGAAGGTCAGCGAGGTGTACGACCGGGTCGGTTTCGCCGCGGTCGGAAAGTTCAACGAGTTCGACCGACTGCGTCGCGGTGGTATTCAGTGGGCCGATATGCGCGGCTATGCCTACGACCGCCGGGACGTGAGTGGACGGCAGCTGGCCAATATCTACGCCGAGGCACTCGGCACCATCTTCAACGAGCAGGCCAAACCGTATGAGGTGGAGCTGTGTGTCGGCGAGGTGGCCCATCACGGCCGGGACACCGAGCCGGTGCTGTACCGGATCACCTACGACGGGTCGATCGCCGATGAGCCGCACTGGGTGGTCATGGGCGGGAACACCGAGCCGGTGATCAACTCACTCAAGGAGAGCTACGCCGAGGGTGCCACGCTGAAGGACGCTGTCGGTTTCGCGGTGAAGGCACTGCAGGCAGGGACGGCCGGCGCCAACGGTTCGGAGGGCCGGGCGCTGGGCGGACTTGAGGTGGCGGTGCTGGAACAGAGCCGTCCTCGCCGAGCCTTCCGCCGGATCAAGGGGGCCGCGCTGGAAGCGCTTCTGCCCGAGGACTTCTCCCCTGGGGAGATCGAGGGCGGCGGTGATCCGGGCCCCGAGGCCGGTGATTCCAAAGACTCGAAGGATTCCAAGGACAGTTAGCTCGCACGCGTTTGGCGTCGCGAGCGGATAACACCGCGTCCCGGAAGTTATCCACAGCCTGAAATCGGCGGAACCGTGAGCGGACGTCGGTGGTCGTACCTGTATCGAACCCGTTTCGTCTCAGGTAGGAGCAGTCATGTCCGTCACCACCGGCAAGGACACATACATTGATCTCGCGACGCTGCGACTGGTAGACGGCGCCTGTGAGGAGCTGGCCGCGCGCTGCGAGCTGCTACGGAGCGCTTTTGCGGGCGCCATTGCGCGTCTGGATACCATCGCACCCGCAGGCCATACGATCTTCGGTGACTGTGCGGAGGGCCGGGGGTGGTACCGGGTGGTTCATGACGCCGTCCGGGCACCCGCGGGATCGCTCACCGCCGTTCTCGAACAGCATCGGTCGGTACTTACCGAGTTCGCCGAAACGTTCCGGCGCATCGGCGACGCCTACGTCGACATCGACGCGGACTCTGCCGATGGCTCCCGGAAAGCGGGGCGGTGAGATGACCGGCACAGTGCGGCCCGATGAATGGCACGGCGACAAATGGAGCCACGAATCGATCATGGACCTGCAGGCGCGGATGGAGCCCGACGGTATCAAGCGCGTCGCCGACGAATGGACGAGAACTCTGAGTGAGCTCGATTCGCTGCTCACCGCATTTCTCGAGGACGTCACGGCGATGATCGGCGAGAGTTGGAGCGGCGCAGGGGCGCGGGCGGCGCTGAGCACCATGCGGGCGTATGTGGAGAACTCGCAGGTGGCACTCGGAGAGGCCACCACCCTGTCCGCTGGTCTGAGCGTGCTGGCTCACGCGACGGGTCAATTACAGCAGCAGGTCGTGGCCCCGAGTTCCGGCGCACCAGTGGGTCGGCTGGGTGTACCGGTCGGTTGGAGAGCGTCGGTCGCCGATGACCTAGACCTGTGGGAACGAGCATTGGAGCAGGTACGCACCGTGTACAGCGGTCCGGCGGTACAGGCCGGAAATGCGGTCGCCCAACTAGTCGGTCCCCGGGAACGACTTCGTGTCGGTTCCGGCCCCGGTCTGGGAGCGGCAGGCGACTCGTCGCGGGACGAACAGGCCGAGAGAGCCGGGGAGTTCCTGGCGCGGTGGGCGTTGGGGGAGCCGGAGATGAATCCGCAACAGACGATGCCTCAGAGCGGTGCCGGTATGCCGTTGCCGGTACCCCTCATGGTGGCGGGAATGCCGGGTAATCCCTTCCCGGGCAATGATTTCGGTCCCAGGCAGAAATCCGGATCGGGGGTGGACGAGCTCGGTGAAGACGATGTCTACGCGCAGCAGAACTGGATGCGCGATCCGCTCTGGCGTGAGAACCCAACCCGCAGCGCCGGGTTCGAATCGGCGACACCCTCGAGTCGTCAGCTGCTTACCCCGGATCGGATGCCGCCACTCGGCTCGGGAGCAACGCCGACGAGTTCTGGCGGCGTCGGCGTCGGGGCGGCGATCCGGCCATGGGGTGCGATGATGCCGATGATGGGTGCGTATCCGTCGCACACGAACCAGCGGCGCGGGGACGAAAACGAGCACTACAGCCCGGGATATCTCGTCAATGGCGAGAACACCCGCGAGCTGCTGGGGGAGTTACCCAAGGGCTCGGCCCCGGTTATCGGATTGTGGGAGCACGAGCCCGACGACGATCTCGGTCCACCGCACCGTCGTGGGTTTCGTTCGCGCTGAGCCGGACCCTTGAGTGTCCAGGTTTGCGCCGGTATCAATACCGGGTGCCTTCGACACCCTCTGCTGATAGCTGCTGTTGTCTGACGCCGTCCTATCGCGCCTAGTCACAGGAAGCCATTCGCATAGTGTCTGTATTCGTCGACATCGTTCCCCCCGAAGAGTCGCCCGCCGAATCGAAGGAAGCAGCCCCGCGCCCGTCGCAGTGGCGCCGCCGGTTGACCAGCGCCGCCCTGCCGCTGCTCTCGGTGGTCGTCTTCGTCGGCATCTGGCAGCTGGCCGCGGTGAGCGGCATCTGGAACCAGACCTTTGTGCCGTATCCGAGCAGCGTGTGGCACGCGTTCATCGAGGTCTCCACCAACCATGACGGTGTGCATGGATACGGTGGCTACCTGCTGGCCGAACATCTGTATATGACGCTGCGCCGCTTGCTCTTCGGTGTCATCATCGGCGTCACCGGGGGCGTGCTGCTGGGCCTGGTCATGGGATCGGTCGGCTGGGTGCGCAGCGTGCTCGAGCCGTGGCTGACCTTCCTGCGCACGCTACCGCCGTTGGCGTACTTCTTCCTCTTGGTCATTTGGCTGGGCATCGACGAGGCCCCCAAGATCACGCTGCTCGCGTTGGCGGCACTGCCGCCGGCCGCGGTCGCCACCACCGCCGCCGTGGTGGCAGCACCGGTCGGGCTGGTGGAGGCCGCCCGCGCCCTGGGCGCCACTCGCTGGCAGGTGACCCGCGACGTTGTCATCCCCGCGGCGCTGCCGGAGACCTTCACGGGAGTTCGGCTCGCGGTGGGCATGGCGTACTCCTCGGTGGTCGCCGCCGAATTGTTCAACGGCATACCCGGAATCGGCGGTCTGGTGAAAGACGCGAGCAACTACAACAACACGCCGGTGGTACTCGTCGGAATCTTTTCGATCGGGATCTCGGGACTGATCATCGACGCGGCGCTGCGGGCTGTGGAGCGCCGTGCGGTGCCGTGGAGGGGAAAAGTATGAGACCGGGCCGAATCGCGGCGGCGTTGATGGTGGCGATCGGGCTCCTGTCCGGATGCGCCATCGACCACTCGGGCCTACAGGATGGTAAACCGACCATCCGCATCGGTTATCAGAACTTCCCCAGCGGCGACCTCGTGGTCAAGCAAAACCGTTGGCTGGAAACGGCTTTACCCGATTACAACATCAAGTGGACGCGATTCGACTCCGGTGCCGATGTCAACACGGCGTTCATCGCCAGGGAGCTGGACTTCGGGTCGCTGGGCTCAAGTCCCTTCGCGCGGGGGCTGTCGGCACCCTTGAACATCCCGTACCGGGTGGCCTTCGTTCTCGATGTCGCGGGCGACAATGAGGCCCTGGTGGCCAGCAATCGCAGCGGTGTCACGACGATCGCGGACCTGCGGGGCAAGCGCGTGGGTACCCCCTTCGCTTCCACCGCCCACTACAGCCTGTTGGCGGCGTTGGCTCAGAACGGACTGTCCGCCAAGGATGTTCAGCTCGTGGACCTGCAACCGCAAGCCGCGCTGGCCGCCTTCGACCGTGGTGACGTGGACGCTGTCTACACCTGGTTGCCCACGGTGGACCAGGTGCGCAAGAACGGTAGAGATCTGATCACCAGCCGACAGCTGGCCCAGGGGAGTAAACCCACCCTGGACCTGGCGGCCGTGGCCAACGCCTTCGCGGACGCGCATCCGGAGGTCGTCGACGTGTGGCGCCAGCAGCAGGCACGGGCGCTGCGACTCATTCATGACGATCCGAGTGCGGCGGCCAAGGCCATCGCCGCGGAGAACGGACTCACTCCACAAGAGGTGGCAGGCCAGCTCAAGCAGGGGATCTACTTGACTCCCGGTGAGGTCGCTTCTCCGAAATGGCTTGGTGAACAGGGAAAGCCGGGCCATATCGCCGTGGACCTGGAGAGTGCGTCACAGTTCCTGGCCGAACAGAAACAGATCCCCGCTGCGGCGCCACTGTCGACATTCGAGAATGCCGTCTACACGAAAGGCCTACCCGGTGTCATTGGCAAATGATGTGGAAAGCACTGTCCAGGAAAGCAAAACCGGATCGATAAAGATCAGTGGCGTCACGCACCGCTACGGCAGCGGCGCGGACAGGACCACGGCACTGGGCCCGGTGGACCTGACCGTCGATCCGGGGACCTTTCTGGTCTTGGTCGGGGCCTCGGGCTGCGGAAAGAGCACCCTGTTGCGACTGCTGGCCGGATTCGAATCGCCGAGTGAGGGGGCCGTACAGGTGGCCGGCGATGCGCCCACCCCCGGCATCACCTCCGGAGTCGTCTTTCAACAGCCACGGCTGTTCCCCTGGCGCACCGTGGGAGGCAACGTCGAACTCGCCCTGAAGTACGCAAAGGTGCCTCGGGATCGATGGGCGCAGCGCCGGGACGAACTGCTCACCCGCGTCGGGCTGGAGGGCACCGCGAGTCGGCGCATCTGGGAGATCAGCGGCGGCCAGCAGCAGCGGGTGGCCATCGCCCGGGCCCT
Source organism: Mycobacteroides chelonae CCUG 47445 (assembly GCF_001632805.1). Lineage (NCBI taxonomy): Bacteria > Bacillati > Actinomycetota > Actinomycetes > Mycobacteriales > Mycobacteriaceae > Mycobacteroides > Mycobacteroides chelonae. Next base: position 2,161,908 of record NZ_CP007220.1, read on the forward strand.
CGCCGCGGAGACCCCGCTTTTCCTCTTGGACGAGCCGTTCGCCGCGCTCGACGCACTCACCCGCGAGCGTCTCCAGGAAGATGTCCGGCAGGTCAGTGCCGAGTCGGGCCGCACCACGGTGTTCGTCACACACAGCGCCGACGAGGCTGCCTTCCTCGGGTCGCGCATCGTCGTGCTGACACGCCGCCCGGGGCAAGTGGCACTGGACATTCCGGTGAACCTGCCCAGAACCGGCATCGACCCCGACGATCTACGCCGTTCTCCCGAGTACGCCGAACTGCGTACCGAGGTGGGCAAGGCCGTCAAGGCCGCTGCCGCTTGACGCGCGCGAACAGTTTGCGGCAGGTCGAACCGACGAGTGTCCGGCCTCGAGTGTGCACGGCTGCGCACCCGTTAACATGGTTGTGCCACAGGGAGAGCGGACTCGTTACGCAGTGTTATCGGGACGGTGCTGTATCTGGCTGACATGCGCGGCTACCATTACTGGCATACGTCACGGGTGGGCGAAGAAGCTCACCTCAGCTGGGCCCTCATCGTGGTGTCCCGTTCTTAATTCTCCTTGTTCTGAGGATCGAAAATGAGCGAAGAACTCTTCGTCGGCATGAGTGAAACCGCGTGGGATCATGCGCCCTGGGAAATCGAGCCGACCTTTACCCCCAGTGAACTGCGGATTCTGCTGAATCCCGCTCTATCGGTTACGCAGGCGGCCGACGAGGTGGGCTGCGTCGAGCACGACGTGCAGCGACTCAGGGACTCCGCCTGATCCGGCGCCTATCCATGTCCGGTATCCCGCAGTAGTTTTGCCGCCTCCATGTGGTACGCGTGCTCTGCCCATTGCAGCGGCGTTGTGCTGAAACGGTTGTCGGCGATTGTGCGATCGGCTCCTGCGTCCAGAAGCCTTCGGATCAACCCGAGGGCACCTGCCCAGGCGGCGTGATGCAGCGGCGTCGCGCCTTCGTCGTCGCGGGCATTGACGTCGGTAGGGAAGGCGGGTACCACGACGGTGGCGCCCGCGGTGTCGATTCCATGCCGTGCGAGCAGTTCCAGCCTGTCGGAGAACCCGTGCTCGGCGGCCCAGTCGATTTGCCGCCGCCACATCTGTTGACGGGTCTCCATGGCCTCGCCCAGGCGGAGTTCCCACGGGCTCGCCCCGGCATCGGCCAGCCCGTGGGCGAACAGCAGCTCCAGATGCGAATCGTCGGGGCGAAACATCCTGTTGTAGAGGGCCTGCTGATCCACCGGGTGTGCGCCGCGCTGCAGCAGAACGGTGGCCAGCGCTTCGGCGAAGGGGTGCCGGGGCTGACGTCCCGGCCCTTGCTCACCCTCGCCGAACACCCCCGTCAGCGCGGTGAACGGAGTGGACAGACCGCGCCAGAGGTATCCCGCGTTCGGATCGGCGCCGGCGTCCAGAAGCAGGCGCGCGGCCGTAGCACAGGTACATGAGCGGAAACCATTGGTATGGACCACCATTCGTGTTCGCCAGCGCAGGTTGCGGCGCCAGATGCCGTGCGAGTGCGGCCGGGTCGGCGGCCGAGGCGGCCGCCCATACATGCCGATCTACCAGCGCGGGATCGGCGGCCACGAGATCCGCGGCCGCCTGCCAACGGGGCGGCTCATCGTCCTCGTCGTATCGCAGCGATGCCAGAGCGCAGAATCGGTCGGCCGTGTCGAGCGCCGCTTCGGACACCGCGCTGGGATCGGTGCTGAGTCCGGCGGCAAGCTCCACATAGTGCACGAGCGCGGGCCAGCCGGTGAATCCGTAGCGGCGGGCCACTGTCAGCTGGGCATCGTGCAGCGCGAATTGTTCACCCGCCAAGGCGATGTCCGGACGTGGATGGTGTTGACGCACCACGCCGGCCGCGTCAAGATCGGTGGCTCGCATCGCGCGCTGCAGTCCGCGTGCCTCATCGCGGAGGCGATCAAGTGACGGATTGGTGGGAAGGGTGCTGGCCATGACGGCCTCCTCTCATGAACCCGATGTCCGCGAGACCAGGTGAGAAGAGGTCGGTAATCAGTGCGAGCAAGGCAGGGAGGCTGAGCCTCTTCGGGCGGACACCGGGCGCTCCTGCACGCCCGGCATCCACACTACCGCGCTAGAGCCTGGGGCGGCGGTCTGCCCACGGTACGGTCGCCTCCAACTGGGCGGCCAGCCGGATGAGCAGTGATTCGCCGCCCAGTGGGGCGACGAACTGCACGCCGAGTGGCAAGCCCTTCGGGGTTTGATATAGCGGCAGGGAAATCGCTGGGCGCCCAGTCAGATTCGCCAACTGGGTATAGGGAACCCAGCCGAGGTTGTCGTTGATCATGCTGTCGACGATGTTGGCGTACTTGAGCACGCGGGCAGTCTTGGTGCGCAACAACAGATCGGACACCGCCGCCAGCGGCGCCGGAAGGTTGAACTCGCCGATCTTCGGTGGGACCTTGGCAAGTGTGGGCGTGAGCAGCAGGTCGTAGTCGCCGAAGAAGGTGGCCAGTTCCCGTACATAGTTGTGCCGGCGTTCCACGGCCGCAACATAATCGGGGCCGTTGGTGGCGCGGCCCAGCGCGGCGATGAGCAAAGTGTCGCGTTCGAACCCCTCGTCACCGGCTCCGGTTAGCCGCTTGGTGTCGTCCACCTCGTAGGCCGCGTGCACAAACCAGGTCAGCAGGAAGTCGCGTGCCAGCTGCCCATCGTCATACGGGGCGCTCACCTCTTCCACCTCGTGGCCCAGATGCGTCAGGACGCGCACCGCGGCCTCGACCGCGGCGGCTGCCGCCGGATCGGGGTTGGGGGTGATGACGGTCGGGATGCGCACGCCGATCCGCAGCTTTCCGGGATCCCTGCCCACCTGCGAGGCGTACGAATCCTCGGGTATGGCAGGCAGGTACGGCGATGTCGCATCCGGTCCCGCAATGATGTCGAGCATGGCGGCGGTATCGCGGACGGTGCGCGAGACCGTGCCGCTCACGGCCGCACCGTGCATGGGTTCGCCGGCCGCCGGACCCATCGGAGTGATGCCACGCCCCGGCTTGAGGCCCACCAGACCACAACATCCCGCGGGGATGCGGATGGACCCGCCTCCGTCGCTGGCGCCGGCCACTGGCACGATTCCCGCCGCGACGGCCGCTGCGGAGCCACCCGATGATCCGCCGGGTGTGCGGTCCAAATCCCACGGATTACGGCTAGCCCCAAAAAGTTCCGGCTCGGTGATGCCCTTCGCGCCGAACTCGGGGGTGTTGGTCTTGCCGAAGATGACCAGTCCGGCGTCGAGCCACCGTCGCACGATGGTGGAATGCTCCGGCGCGGGAAGGGTGGACAGCGCCCGGCACCCTCCCGATGTCGGGTGGCCCTTGTAGTCCTGGCCGAGATCCTTGATGAGAAAAGGAACCCCCGCGAACGGACCGGTCAGCTCGCCCTCGACCTGTTTATCCGCCTCCGGAATGGTCCGGACAATGGCCGTGATCTTGTTGTTGACCGCCACCGCACGTTCGCGGGCCGCGGCGAGCAGTTCTGCCGGGGTGACCTGCTTGGTGGCCACCAGCTCGGCCAGGCCGGTGGCGTCGTATCGGGAGTATTCGGAGAAGTCCACCCGGCCAGCCTATGCGGCCTCACGGGGTCAGGCGTTGGCCTTCTTCAACACATCGTTGTAGATGGCGACAATCTTCTCGGTCTGCAGCGACTGCCGCGGCTCGTCCTGGTGCGCGGCCACCACCTCGGTCATCTGCCGTAGCTTGGCGCGGTCATCGGCCAACGCCCGGATGGCCTTCGCAATGGCCTCGACGGATTCGTTCTCGGTGACCAGTCCACCGCCGTCGGGTACCGACTCGCCCAGGATTTCGTCGCAGAAGATCACCGGAGTCGACATCGAAATCGCCTCCAGCAGAACCAGTCCCTGGGTGTCGAAACCGTAGGAGGTGAACAGTAGGGCGCTGCTGGCTCCCATCGCCGCCAGGCAGCTGTCCTGGCTGACCCGGCCGCGCAGCCTGATGCGGTGCGAAGCTCCGTGTGAATCGACGTACTTCTTGATGGCGTGCTCGAGGTGGCCGTCGCCGTAGATGTCCATGACGCAGTTCTGGACCTGGGTGGCGGCCTTCACGGCCTCCAGTACCCGCTTCTCCGGGGACAGCCGTCCGCACCAGATCAGCCGTAGCGGCTCGTCGTCGGTCGGCTTGTCGTCCGCGGCTTCACGGGCGATGTCCACCAGCTCGTCGTCCACGCCATTGGAGACCACCGAAATCGGCCGACGCAGCCCACGGTCGGTGAGGGCCTGGGCAAAGTGTGTCGTCGGGGTGATCTCGTGATCCACCGCCTGCGCCTGCGCCATCATCAGCTGCCATGCCCGCCGCGACGCGGCCGATTCCTGCACCGTCGTCAGGTGGAAATCCTTGGGTAGATGGCGCTCCTGCATCTGGCTGAAGATCCACGCCAACAGCAGGGGGTTGGGGCTGGCCTTTTCGAAGTACACGTCGTACCGGGTGTGCTTGGTCTGCACCACCGGGATGCCGTTGCGGCGGGCCGCTTCCACGCCGGCGATGCAGACGCCCAGGTCGCCCTGGCTGTGGATGATGTCGATCGGCCCGCGGGCACGAAGCTCCCGATCGATCAGTTCCTTGTTCGCCGCTCCGGGCCATACGAAGGTGAAATCGTCGTGCTTGCCGAGCTTGCGCATCGCCTCGGCCACGAACGGCACCGGCTTGACCTCGACGACGTTCGGGTCGGGGTCAACGGTGTGGGCCAGCGGCGCGGTGAACACCGTCACCTTGTGTCCCAGCCGTTCCAGCCCGTGACGCTGGCGCGCCACCGAGATCTGCGCCCCGCCCAGGCTCTCAGGGTGAAGATCGGTGAACAGCGCAATATGCATTGTCGAAACCTGTCGTTGTGTGCCAATACGGCGCGGACGAAACCGGGCCCAACCCGAACCGAACCGTATCGGATCGCCGGTCGTGCTGCTGAGATACCCAGACAGATGGCCTCGAGAAAGGCCAGCCTCCCCGCTGTCGATGGCCTCACCCAGTAGGCTCGATGGTGTGCAACGTCGAATTATGGGGATCGAGACCGAGTTCGGCGTCACGTGCACATTTCACGGCCACCGGCGATTGAGCCCGGACGAGGTCGCCCGCTACCTGTTCCGCCGGGTGGTGTCGTGGGGGCGCAGCTCCAACGTCTTCCTGCGTAATGGCGCGCGGCTCTATCTCGACGTGGGCAGCCACCCTGAGTACGCCACCGCCGAGTGCGACAGCCTGGTGCAGCTGGTCACCCATGACCGCGCCGGAGAACGCGTCCTGGAAGATCTGCTCATCGACGCCGAACAGCGCCTCTCCGATGAGGGCATCGGCGGCGACATCTACCTGTTCAAGAACAACACCGATTCCGCAGGCAACTCGTACGGCTGCCACGAGAACTACCTCATCGTGCGGGCCGGTGAGTTCTCCCGGATCTCGGATGTGCTGCTGCCGTTCCTGGTCACCCGCCAGTTGATCTGCGGGGCGGGCAAGGTGCTGCTCACGCCCAAGGCCGCGACCTATTGCTTATCGCAACGTGCCGAGCATATTTGGGAAGGTGTGTCCTCGGCGACCACGCGTAGCCGTCCCATCATCAACACGCGCGACGAGCCGCACGCCGACGCCGAGAAGTACCGGCGCCTGCACGTCATCGTCGGCGACTCCAACATGTCCGAGTCCACCACCATGCTCAAGGTGGGTACCGCGGCGCTGGTGCTGGAGATGATCGAGTCGGGTGTGGCATTCCGGGACTTCTCGCTGGACAACCCGATCCGCGCCATCCGTGAGGTCAGCCACGACCTCACCGGCCGCCGCCCGGTCCGGCTCGCCGGTGGGCGTCAGGCCAGCGCGCTGGACATCCAGCGCGAATACCATGCGCGGGCCGTGGAACACCTCAACACCAGAGAACCCAATGAGCAGGTCGAGCAGGTCGTCGAACTCTGGGGTCGCACGCTGGATGCTGTTGAGAGCCAAGACTTCTCGAAGGTCGACACCGAGATCGACTGGGTGATCAAGCGCAAGCTGTTCCAGCGGTACCAGGACCGCTACAACATGGAGCTGTCTGACCCGAAGATCGCTCAGCTGGACCTGGCCTATCACGACATCAAGCGTGGCCGGGGCGTGTTCGATCTGCTGCAACGCAAGGGGTTGGCCGCTCGCATCACCACCGATGAAGAGATCAAGGCCGCCGTCGATCAGCCGCCGCAGACCACGCGCGCCAAGCTGCGCGGTGATTTCATCACCGCTGCGCAGGAGGCCGGCCGCGATTTCACCGTCGACTGGGTGCACCTCAAGCTCAACGACCAGGCGCAGCGCACCGTGCTGTGCAAGGACCCGTTCCGGTCCGTCGACGAGCGGGTGGAACGTCTCATCGCCAGCATGTAGCGCTCGCACCCGGCGTTTGGGTCGTGTCCGAACAAACATTCGGACACTCCCGCATGCGCTCCGGGCTGACGTGCCGGTTTCCTCTAAGCTTTCCGCCGTGGCGATCTCCAAAGTCGAGCGGTTGATGAACCTGGTGATCTGCCTGCTGTCCACCCGCACCTATGTCACCGCAGAACGAATCCGCACCTCTGTGGCCGGTTACTCGGACTCGCCGAGCGATGAGGCCTTCAGCCGGATGTTCGAGCGCGACAAGAACGAACTGCGCGACCTGGGCATCCCACTGGAAACGGGCAAAGTGTCGTCCTTCGACGCCACCGAGGGCTACCGCATCCGTCGCGACGCCTACGAGTTGCCCGATATCACTCTCACCGCCGATGAATCCGCGGCCGTTGCGGTCGCCACGCAGCTGTGGCAGTCGCCCGAGCTGGTCACCGCCGCACAGGGCGCGCTGATGAAACTCCGCGCGGCGGGCGTGGACGTCGACCCCACCGCCGAGAACGTTTCGGTGGCGGGGTCCACGTCAAACCTAGCGATGCCCGGCGGCCGTGGGTCGGAATCGGTGTTGCGAATCCTGCTGTCCGCCATCGACTCCGGTCAGGCAGTGCAGTTCGGACACCGGCCCTCACGCGCCGAGCCGTACATCACGCGCACCGTGGAGCCGTGGGGTGTGATCACCGATCGCGGCCGCTGGTACCTCGTCGGACACGACCGGGACCGCAACGCCACTCGCACGTTCCGGCTTTCCCGCATCGGGGAGGACGTCACGATGCTGGAAAAGCCGGGCACGGTGCGCCGCCCCGACGGAGTGGACCTGCGCGCGATCGTGGCCAGGGCCGTCGGCGATGGGCCCGTGCGCATCACCGCGCGGGTATGGATCGCCGAGGGGCGCGCCCAGGAGCTGCGCCGGATGGGTGCCATGGTCGAACCACGTCGGCTGGGCGAGCGCGACGGCGATGTGGTCGAGATCGAGGTGGCCTCACCCGACCGCCTGGTTCGTTCGATCGCCTCGCACGGCGCCGATGCGGTCGCGTTGGAGCCTGCCCAGGTGCGTGACGAGGTCATCGCCCGCCTTCAGGAGCACGCAGGAGTCACGGCATGACCGAGCTGTCGAATCGTCTGACCCGGCTTCTCAACATGGTTCCGTACTTCCAGGCCAATCCGGGTATCAGTGCCGCTGACGCCGCCGCAGACCTGGGCGTCACCACCAAACAGCTGATGGCCGATCTGAACCAGCTGTGGATGTGTGGCCTGCCCGGTTACGGTCCCGGCGATCTGATCGATCTCTCGTTCTCCGAGGAGAGCATCGAGGTCACATTCTCGGCCGGTATCGACCGTCCGCTGCGCCTCACCTCGCCCGAGGCGACGGCGCTGTTGGTCGCCCTGCGCGCCCTGCTGGACATGCCCGGCACCGTCGACCCGGAGGCCGCACGCAGCGCTATCGCCAAGATCGAGGATGCCGCGGGGGCCGGTGATGAGACGCTTGGGCGACGAGAATCAAACACCGAATCGGATGCTTCAGCGGCGACTCCCGTCGAGTCCGAGGCGGTCTCCGCCGTCCGCTCGGCCGTGCGTAACCGCAAGGCGCTGCGCATCGAGTACTACTCGGCATCACGAGATGCCTTGTCGGAGCGGATAGTCGACCCCATTCGGATCGCGGTCGTAGGGGATCACAGCTACCTGGAGGCCTGGTGTCGCGCCTCCGAAGGGGTGCGGCTGTTCCGGTTCGACAGGATCGAACAGGCCGAGGTTCTCGATCAGCGTTCTGCACCCCCTGCACCCGCGATCCAGACCGCCACCGACACCGGACTGTTCGAGGCGGACCCCTCGTTGCCGGCCGCGACGGTATTGGTCGGGCCGAGTGCGTCCTGGGTCTTCGACTACTTCCCGATGCGGCCCACCGGCGTCCAGCATGCCGACGGATCGGTAGAGGCCGCCATGACCTATGCCTCCGAAGACTGGATGGCGCGGTTGATCCTTGGTTTCGGTTCGGCGATCCGGGTGCTGGCGCCAGAATCCCTGGCGCGGCGGGTGCGTACCGACGCGGCGGCGGCGCTGGCGGCGTATCAGGCCAGCTGACCGCGATCGGCCCTGGGGTAGCATCAAGGCAGACACGACGCCAGAGGAGGTGACCACATTGGGCGGTCTACAACCCATGCACTGGGTGATCGTAATTGTCGTATTCGCGCTGCTCTTCGGAGCCAAGAAGCTGCCCGACCTCGCGCGTTCGCTGGGTAAGTCGCTGCGGATCTTCAAATCCGAAGTCAAGGAACTGCAGAACGAGGGAAATTCCGCGAAGGCGGCCGACGCCCCACCAGCGGTGGAGCAGCAGCAAGTGCCACCCGCTACCGCGGTGGAAGCACCGCCGATCGAATCGACTCCCGGTCACAAGCCCACTGCCTAGCCGCGTTCCGCCGCGATAGGCCGGCCGGATAGGTCATGCGTTCATGAATAAGGTCCTGGGTGCTCTTGGGCTGCAGCGAAAGTCCAGACAGCCCAAGAATTCCGACGGCACCATGTCGCTCGTGGAACATCTGCAGGAGCTGCGTACCCGCCTGCTTATCTCGGTGGCCGCAGTCCTACTGACCACCATCGTCGGGTTCTTCTGGTACGAGCACGCGATGTTCGGCGTGGAGAGCCTCGGTGAATGGTTGCGTGGACCGTACTGCTCGCTGCCGGCCAGCGCGCGCGCCAATCTGAGCGCCGATGGGGCCTGCCGACTGCTGGCGACCGCGCCTTTCGAGCAGTTCATGCTGCGCCTCAAGGTCGGTCTGACCGCGGGTGTGGTGCTGGCCTGTCCAGTGTGGCTGTACCAGATCTGGCGGTTCATCACGCCGGGCCTGTATCGCAACGAACGCAAATTCGCGGTCATCTTCGTCACCGCGGCGACGGTGCTGTTCGTCGCAGGTGCGCTGTTGGCCTACACGGTGCTGGCGAAGGCCCTGCATTTCCTCTTGACGGTGGGCAGCGACGTGCAGGTCACCGGGCTCAAGGGTGACGAGTACTTCAGTTTTCTGATCAACGTATTGCTGGTCTTCGGCGTCAGCTTCGAGTTCCCGCTGTTGCTTGTCATGCTGAATTTCGTTGGGATCCTGTCCTACGCCAAGCTCAAGAATTGGCGTAGGGGCATCATCTTCGGCCTGTTCGTGTTCGCGGCCTTCGCGACCCCGGGATCGGATCCGTTCACGATGACCGCGCTGGGCCTCGCACTGACGGTGCTGCTGGAGTTCTCCATTCAGGTGGCCCGGATCCACGACAGACGCAAGGCCAAACGGGAGGCCGCGCAGCAGCTCAGCGATGACGAGGCCTCTGCTTTGGATGCTCCCGAGGCCATTGCCGCGCCCGAACCGATCGGTCCTCCCGAGCGGTTTGACAACATGGGCAAGTGACCAGCATCGGAACCCAACTCAGTGCGTTCTCCCAAGGGCTGAGTTTTGCTCTCGATCCCTTTCAGGTCCGCGCGTGCACGGCGCTGGAAAACGGCCACGGTGTGCTGGTCTGCGCACCCACCGGTGCGGGTAAGACCATCGTCGGAGAATTCGCGGTCCATTTGGCGCTGGCGGCTGGACGCAAGTGCTTTTACACCACCCCGATCAAGGCGCTGAGCAACCAGAAACACAACGACCTGGTCTCGGTGTACGGACCGGAGAAGGTCGGCCTGCTCACCGGAGACTCCTCGATCAACTCCGATGCTCCGGTGGTCGTGATGACCACCGAGGTACTGCGGAACATGCTGTACGCGGATTCGCCAGCACTGCATGGTCTTTCGTATGTGGTCATGGACGAAGTGCACTTCCTGGCCGACCGATTCCGCGGTGCGGTCTGGGAAGAAGTCATCTTGCACCTGCCCGAAGAGGTGGCCCTGGCCAGCTTGTCGGCCACGGTAAGCAACGCCGAGGAATTCGGCGGATGGATCAAGACAGTCCGCGGAGACACCGCCGTCGTGGTCGACGAGACCAGGCCGGTCCCGTTGTGGCAGCACGTCATGGTTGGTCGGCGGCTCTTCGATCTCTTTGATTACGACGGCAAGAAAACCGATGTCGACCCGGAGCTCACCCGCTACATAGCCCAGCGGCGCCAGGCCGATCGCTTCGCGGACTTCGACCGCCCACGCCGACGGGGGCCACACGATCGTGGCGGGCGTCCTCCCACGCTCTATCGCCCGCCATCGCGACCCGAGGTCATCACCCGGCTCGACGAGGACGGCCTGCTTCCGGCGATCACATTCATCTTTTCTCGTGCTGGCTGCGATGGCGCTGTGGCGCAATGCCTCCGATCCCGGCTGCGCCTGACCACCGAGGAAGACCGGCGGGAGATCGTTGCCATCATCGACCGCCGCACCGAAGGGCTGCCCGAGGCGGACCTGGACGTGCTCGGCTACTGGCAGTGGCGTGAGGGGCTGCTGCGCGGTATCGCCGCCCACCATGCCGGCATGCTGCCGGTCTTCCGGCACACCGTCGAGGAACTCTTCACCAAGGGGCTGGTGAAGGCGGTATTTGCCACCGAGACACTGGCATTGGGTATCAACATGCCCGCGCGCACGGTGGTGCTGGAGCGGTTGGTGAAGTTCAACGGGGAGCAGCACGCGGCGTTGACTCCGGGGGAGTACACCCAGTTGACCGGGCGGGCGGGCCGACGCGGAATCGACGTCGAGGGACACGCCGTCGTGTTGTGGACGCCCGAGGTGGAACCCAGCGAGATCGCCGGTCTGGCGTCCACGCGTACCTTCCCGCTGCGCAGCTCATTTGCGCCGTCCTACAACATGACGATCAATCTGGTGCACCGCATGGGCCCGGATCCGGCGCGCGAACTACTGGAGCGATCCTTCGCGCAGTTCCAGGCCGACCGCTCGGTGGTGGGACTGGTCCGTGGTATCGAACGCGGCAAGAAGATGCTCGACGAGATCGCCAAGGAGATTGACGGGCACGACGGTTCCGTCCTGGAATATGTCCGGTTGCGCGGCAGGCTCTCCGAGCGTGAGCGGGCCGCGGCGCGCACCTCACGGCTGGAACGTCGCGGCGCGGCCAACGATGCCTTGGCAGCGCTCAAGCGCGGCGATGTCATCGCGATACCCCACGGCCGCCGCAATGGCGTGGCCGTGGTGCTGGAGCCGGCCCACGACGACGATGACCCGCGTCCGTTGGTGTTGACCGAACATCGTTGGGCCGGAAGGATTTCATCGGCGGACTACTCGGGAACCGCGGAACCGCTCGGATCCATCAGCCTGCCCAAGCGTGTCGAGCACCGCCAGCCCAAGGTGCGCCGTGACGTGGCGTCGGCCCTGCGATCGGCCCTGGACGAGGGTCGGGTGCGCAGGCCGCAACCTGTGAAGGGACGCAAGAACGATCCGGGCGCTGATGGTTCGGATCTGGGCGTCGAGGTCGAACGGCTGCGCCGCGAAATCCGGGAGCATCCGGTGCACCACGCTCCCAACCGTGAGGATCTGGCGCGGACGGCCGAGCGCTATCTGCGCATCGAACGCGATAACGCACAGCTGCAGAAGAAGGTGTCGGCCGCGACCAACTCACTCGCGCGTACTTTTGACCGCATCCTGACGCTGCTGACCGAACGCGGATACGTCCAGGACAGCTCCGAGCTCGGTAAGAAGGTGACCGAGGACGGCATGCTGTTGGCCCGTATCTACAGCGAAAGCGATCTGCTGGTGGCCGAATGTCTGCGGCGCGGACTGTGGGCGGGGCTCAAACCCGCGGAACTGGCGGCGGTGGCATCGGCCGTGTTGTACGAGTCGCGTGGTGATGCGGTATCGGTGACGGGGGAGGCGCCCACTGCGGCGCTGCGCGCGGCGCTCGCCGAAACCCACCGGGCGCTGGCACGGTTGCGTCACGACGAACAGCGGCATCAGCTCGCGCCCACCCGCGAGGTCGATGAGGGCTTCGTCGCGGCGGTGTACCGGTGGGCGACCACCGGTGATCTGGCGGCATCGTTGGAGGCGGCCGGGGATACCGGCACCGCGCTACCGGCAGGCGACTTCGTGCGGTGGTGCCGGCAAGTGGTTGATCTGCTCGACCAGATCAACAAGGCAGCGCCGGATGCCGAGGTGCGCTCGGTGGCGAGGGCCGCGGTCGCCGACGTGCGGCGTGGCGTCGTTGCCGTTGATGGCACATAACGATGAGCAAACGCTAAGGTGGAGCGTCAGCACCCTCTTACACACCGGTAAGTAACAAAGTCGCGACACGGGAGGAACGATGAGCGGTCCACAGGGAACCGAACCTGGCGGACAGTGGGCGCCCCAACCTGGGCAAGGCCAAGAGCCGTGGCAGACACCGCAATCCTCAGATCCGGCGCAGCAGGGTGAACCGAGTTGGCAGCAGCCCGCCTATGGCCAGGGCCAGCAGTATCCGCAGTACCAGCAGCCGGGTTTCCCGGGCGGTGGATTTGGGGATCCGAGCCAGTTCGGCCAGCAGCCCGGTCAGCCGGGGTTCGGTGAGCCGAGCCAGTTCGGTCAGCCCGGCGCCTACGGCCAGCCGGGACAGTACGGACAGCAGGGTGGATACCCGGGCCAGTACGGCCAGCAGCAGGGACAGCCGTTCCCGCAGTTCGGCGCCGGAAAGCCGCAGCGTTCCACGAAGACCATCGCGATCATCGGCGGTATCGTCGCGGCCGCGGTGATCCTGATCGTCGTGCTGGTGACCGCCTTCCTGGCCCCCGGCTGGGCCATGACCACAACCCTGGACGTCAACAAGGCGCAGGAGGGTGTGACCAAGGTTCTCACCGACGAAACCAATGGCTACGGCGCCAAGAACGTCAAGGACGTCAAGTGCAATGACGGCCAGAACCCTGAGGTCAAGAAGGGTGCCACCTTCAGCTGCGATGTCAGCATCGACGGCACCAAGCGACAGGTCACCGTGACCTTCCAGAACGACAAGGGCACCTACGAGGTCGGCCGTCCCAAGTAACGAGTTCTGCCAAAACGCCGAGCGCATGCAGTGACGCGCTCGGCGTTTTTGCGTTCTCGGCCTAAGGCTGGGGCAGCGTGTCCAATGCTTTCTGTAGGCGCGTGATCGCCGAACCGATCCCCAGCTCGGCACCCAGTTCGGCGACCCGCCGCGGATCTCGGGCGGCCAGCGGTAGCGCATCGCTATCCCGATCGATGGTGACCGGCGCGTCCACGGCCACCCGCACCACCGGCTCGGCGGCCACGATGTAGTCCACCGAGGCCTGCAACTTGGCGCGAACAGCCTTGGCCAGCCCTGATTTTGGATCATCGGCCGCGGCGAGAATGCCGGTCAGAGAGTGGTGCTCGGCGAGAAGTTTGGCGGCGGTCTTCTCGCCCACCCCGGCAACACCGGGCAGACCGTCGGACGGGTCGCCGCGCAGCAGGGCCAGCTCGGCGTAGGCCGCGCCGGCGCGCTCGACGGGCACGCCGTACTGCTCGGATACCTCCACCGGTCCGAACAATGTGGCCTTGGCGAACCCGCGCCCCATGTAGAACACGCGAACAGGCACCGGGGCGTCGGTGACCAACTGCAGTAGGTCACGGTCCCCGCTGACCACGATCACCGGGTCGCGACGTTCAGCCGCCGCGAGGGTGCCCAGCACGTCGTCGGCCTCGAATCCCGGGGCGCCGGCGGACGCGATGCCGAACGCATCCAGCATTTCGGCGATCATGTCGACCTGGGGTGTCAGTTCGTCGGGCACCTCTTCGACATCGACGGCACCGTCGGGTTCCGGGGAGACCACACGATGCGCCTTGTACGAAGGAATCGCGGCAACCCGCCAGGCAGGCCGCCAGTCCAGATCCAGGCACACCACAAGCCGATGCGGCCGGTGCAGCGTGATGAGCTGGGAGATGGTGTCGAGGAAGCCGCGGACCGCGTTGACGGGTCTGCCATCGGGGGCCTTGATCGAATCCGGGACGCCAAAGTATGAACGGAACCACAGGCTGGCTCCATCGAGGAGCAGGACGGGTCGGTGGAGGTCTTCTGACACGGCACTCAACCTATGCCAGATAGCCTGGACCGTATGGCACCCCAGCGTTTTGAATCCGATGTGTACGCCAACCGCCTGCAACGTGCCGCTTCGGAGGCCGCGACGGCCGGGGTGGCGGGCTTGGTGGTCACACCCGGATACGACCTGAGATATCTGACCGGATCACGCGCGCAGACATTCGAGCGGCTCACCGCGCTGGTGGTGCCTGCCTCGGGAACACCCACCGTGATCGCGCCGAGGATGGAGCTTGCCGCGCTGCAGGATTCGGCGATCGGCGACCTCGGCATCCCGATCAGCGATTGGGTGGACGGGGAGAATCCCTACGAGCTGGTACGTGCGGCGTTGGGTTCCTCGGGTGGTGCGCTGTCGGGCACCATCGCCGTCACCGAGTCCATGCCCGCGCTGCATCTACTCCCGCTGACCGAATTGATCGGGACCGTGCCGATACTGGCCACCGGGGTGCTGCGCCGACTGCGCATGGTCAAGGATGCCTCAGAGATCGATGCCCTACGCAAGGCCGGGGCGGCCATCGATCGCGTACACGCGCTGGTGCCCGAACTGTTGGCGCCGGGTCGCACGGAGGCCCAGGTGGCCGCCGATATCGCTGAAGCGATTGTGGCCGAGGGGCATTCGGAGGTCGCCTTCATCATCGTCGGATCCGGTCCGCATGGGGCCGACCCGCACCACGAATGCTCCGACCGGGAGCTGCGGGCCGGGGACATCGTCGTGGTGGACATCGGCGGCAGCTACGAGCCCGGTTACAACTCCGACAGCACGCGTACCTACAGCATCGGTGAGCCTGACCCCGATGTGGCTCAAAGGATTTCAATTCTGGAGCAGGCGCAGCAGGCTGCGGTTCGGGCGGCCCGGCCCGGCGTGAGCGCCCAGTCGGTGGATGCCGCCGCGCGTCGCGTTCTCGTCGAGGCGGGGATGGGTGAGGCGTTCGTGCATCGCACCGGACACGGCATCGGATTGTCGGTACATGAGGAGCCGTACATCGTGGAGGGCAACGATCTGATCCTGGAGCCGGGAATGGCCTTCAGCATTGAGCCTGGCGTGTACTTCCCGGGGCAATGGGGCGCACGAATCGAGGACATCGTCGTCGTCACCGAAAATGGTTGCGAGTCGGTGAATTCACGGCCGCACGGCCTGACGGTGGTGCCTACTCGCTAGGGGTGTCGCCGCGGTTCAGCAGATCCGAGGAGCCCAGCACCCGCTCGATCTTGACCTCGATGACCACCCGCTGCGGGTTTACCCGGGGTGTGCGGTAACGCTGCGCATAACGCAGCTCGGCGTCGCGTACCGCCTCTTTGTCGGTGACGACGGTGGCCGAACCCTCCAGGGAAAGCCAGCGTGCGCCGTCCACCTGACTCAGCACCGCGAGGCCTCCACGCTCGGCGTTGACCGCTTTCTGCGACCCGCCGGTGGTGATGACCCGCGCGATGTGCGTGACGGGGTCAAACGTGAAGCCGACAGCCACCACGTGCGGGCTGTTGTCCTGCCGCAAGGTGGTCAGCATCGCGAGATGGCGCTCGGACAGGAACGCCAGCGCATCATCGGTAAGTCGAGTTGTAGGGGTGTTCGGCATCAAGTCTCACGCTAGCGCAGGACATAATCGCTGACGTGACCGACACGGTGCGACACTCCGGCCAGCTTGGGGATGATCCGCTTACGGGAAGACCGTCGACGGTGGTGATATTCGGTGGACGCAGCGAAATCGGACTTGAGGTGGCCACTCGTCTTGCCGCCGGAAACACCGTGGTCCTCGCGGCGCGCCGGGCCGGTGACCTGCAGGACGAGGAACGGCGCGTCCGCGACGCCGGGGCCGTTGCCGTCGACTGCGTCGAATTCGATGCCGACCGGCTCGACACCCACGAATCGGTGCTGGCCGCCCTTACTGAGCGGCACGGAGCCATCGACGTGGCAGTGCTCGCGTTTGGACTGTTGGGTGATCAGGAGAGGGCGGAAACCGATGCCGGCCACGCGGCGGCGATCGTGCACATCGACTACGTGGCGCAGGTGGCGTTGCTGACCCAGCTGGCTGTGCGCATGCGCGGTGCCGGGCGCGGCGCGCTGGTGGTGTTCTCCTCGATCGCCGGATGGCGAGTACGGCGTGCCAATTACGTGTATGGATCGGCAAAGGCTGGGCTCGACGGTTTCGCGAGCGGGCTCGCCGACGCCCTGCACGGATCGGGCGTGCATCTGTTGATCGCGCGCCCCGGCTTCGTGATCGGTCGGATGGCGGCGGGCATGTCACCGGCGCCATTGGCGAGCACACCGCCCCAGGTGGCGGAGGCGACCGTGCGCGCGTTGCGCAGCGGGAAGCGCACCGTGTGGATTCCGCGTGCGCTGGGAACGCTCGCATTCATCATGCGGTGGGTACCGTCATCTCTATGGCGCAGGATGCCGCGGTGATTACCGTGATCGGGATAGGTGCGGACGGTGTCGACGGACTGTCCACGCGTTCCCGTCGTGAATTACAGCGCGCCTCAGTGATATTCGGGTCACTACGCCAGCTGGAACTGCTGGCCGAAGAGTCTCTGGCGGCCGAGTGCCGGGTATGGCCTTCGCCACTGTTGCCCGCGTTGTCCACCATGTTCGATGGTCTCGGCGACGTTCATGTGCTCGCCAGCGGTGACCCCATGCTGCATGGCATCGGCACCACGTTGGTCCGGCTCTTCGGCGCGGATCGGGTGCACGTGCTACCGCATGTGTCCAGTGTGTCGTTGGCCTGCGCCCGAATGGGATGGGCGGTGAACGATGTGGAGATCATCAGCCTGGTCAATGCGCCGGCGACCTCCGCACTGCGGTACGGCGGTCGGGCGATCGTGCTCAGCCGCAACGCGGATACTCCGGCTGAGCTGGCGCAGACCCTGACCGACTCCGAGCTGGGTGACTCACGGTTGACGGTGTGGGAACAGTTGGGCGGCGCCGCGGAGAACCGTCTGGAAGGGGTCGCTCACGATTGGGGCCATTCTCCCGGCCATGCATTGAATGTCATTGCTGTGGAATATGTTCCGACGGCGGGGGTGGCGGTGCTGCCACTGGTTGCGGGGTTGTCCGAGGACGTTTTTGAACACGACGGGCAGATCACCAAGCGGGAGATCCGGGCGGTCACGCTGGCATCACTCGCGCCGCGACCGGGGCAGCGGCTTTGGGACGTGGGCGCCGGGTCGGGCAGCATCGCGATCGAATGGTCCCGCAGTGGCACCGGCTGTAGCGCCTCGGCCTTCGAGATCAAGCCATCGCGGCGGGCCGCGATTGTGGCCAACGCGACGAAATTCGGCGTTGACGTCGAGTGTTTCGCCGCGGCGCCTGGCGATTTCGACAGGGCCGATCCCCCCGACGCGATCTTCGTCGGTGGTGGTGTGACCAATGCCGGTCTACTGGAGGCGTGCTGGGACCGGCTGCCCAGCGGGGGGCGGATTGTCATCAACGCGGTGACCGCGGAGTCTGAAGCGCTGCTATTGCACTGGTATTCCCGCCATGGGGGAGAGCTGCACCGCTACCGCGTGGAGGACGCGGCTCCGCTCGGAGCCTTCACCAGCTGGAGGTCCCGGCTGCCGGTGTCTCAATGGACCGGGGAAAAGTCATGACCGTCTACTTCATCGGTGCGGGACCAGGCGCCGCCGATCTCATCACGGTGCGCGGTCAGCGGATTCTGCAGCGGTGCATGGTGTGCCTGTACGCCGGATCGATCATGCCGCCCGATCTGCTGGAGGTGTGCCCGCCCGACGCCCGAATCATCGACACCGGTCCACTGACCTTGGATGCCATCATCGGTGAGATATCCAGTGCTGACGCACAGGGATTGGATGTCGCCAGGCTGCACTCGGGTGACCCCTCGCTCTACAGTGCGGTAGCCGAGCAGTGCCGCCGACTGGATGCCCTCGGCATCGGCCACGAGATCGTGCCGGGTGTGCCTGCCTTCGCCGCGGCCGCGGCAGCATTGGGTGCCGAGCTCACCGTTCCCGGTGTCGCGCAGACCGTGACAATCACCCGGGTCTCGACGCTGTCCACCGCGATGCCCGCCGGCGAGGATTTGCGCACCCTGGCGGCGCCGGGGGCGACGCTGGCGTTGCACCTGGCCGCGGCCCAAATCGACAATGTGGTAGCTGATCTCGTCGCCGGGGGGTATCCGCCGGGCACGCCGGTTGCTGTCGTCGCATATGCCAGCTGGCCATCGGAGACCATCCTTCGTGGCACTCTCGCGGACATCGCCGGGCAGATGAAGCAAGCGGGCGTGACCAAGACGGCGGTCATCTTCGTCGGAAAGGTGCTTGCGGCAGAGGGGTTCACGGATAGCTACCTGTACTCGGCCGGACGTCGCAGAGGGGCAACACATTAGATGAAGATCTTGATTCTCGGCGGCTCGGCGGAGGCGCGAGAGCTGGCGGAGCGGCTGGCACCCCGGTTCGATGTCACCACCTCGCTCGCGGGGCGGGTGCGTAACCCGGCAGTTCCGGCCGGCGAGTTGCGCATCGGGGGCTTTGGTGGAGAGGTCGGATTACGTAAATGGTTATCGGATAACAGTGTTGACGCGGTGGTCGATGCTACGCATCCGTTCGCGGCGACGATTACCGAGAACGCCGCTGCGGCATGCGCCCGGCTGGGTATCCCGCACCTCATCCTGCGCCGTCCACCCTGGCCGGCGGGAGATGCCACTGTGGTGTGCTCGGCGGCCGAGGCCAAGGACACGGTGGTGGCACAGGGCTTTTCACGGGTCTTTCTGACCTCGGGGCGCTCCAGCATCGGGGCGTTTCTGTTCTCGGACGCCTGGTTCCTGATCCGTGTGGTGGAGCCGGTGCCCGCCGACGAACTGCCCGAGCGGCACCATCTGTTGTTGTCGCGTGGGCCCTATTCACTCGAGGAAGAGACCGATCTCATGCGCCAGTACGAGATCGAGGTGCTGGTCACCAAGAACAGTGGCGGAACGATGACTTCGGCGAAGTTGGAAGCCGCTGCGGCACTGGGCATTCCCGTGGTGATGATCGACAGGCCGGCCCTGCCGGAGAAGGTGCGCACCGTGTCCACCGTGGACGAGGCACAGCACTGGGTCACTGAGCGGGATATCGCCGAGGCGTGAACACCTGAGGTCCCGAATCGGTGTCCTGCCACTGGGTCTGTGAGGACCCGACGATCAGCAGGGTGCGCATGTCCACCGCTGACGGGTCGAGGTCACCCAGGGTGGTCACCCGCACGGACTCTCCCGCGCCGCCGACATCGCGTCCCAGTACGACCGGAGTGGCCGGGGCGCGGTGTTCCAGCAGCACGTCGCGCATGGAGGCCACTTGCCAGGTGCGCGACTTCGAGGCCGGGTTGTACACGGCCAGCACCAGGTCGGCCGCGGCCGCGGCGCGTAGCCGGGACTCGATGACCTGCCATGGCTTGAGGCGATCGGACAGCGAGATCACCGCATAGTCATGCCCGAGGGGTGCCCCGACCCGGCTGGCGACGGCCTGCGCCGCCGTCATCGCCGGAAGCACCCGCACCGTGACATCGGGCCACGCTCGGGCCTCTTCCATCACCGCCGCCGCCATCGCGAACACACCCGGGTCCCCCGAGGACACCACGGCCACCCGGCGGCCACCCGCAGCGAGCTTGAAGGACAGTTCGGCGCGTGCGGGCTCGTCACGGTTGTCGCTGGCATGACGGATTTGCCCGTCGCGAGCGGGGATACGATCCAGATACGGCCCGTATCCGATGAGATCGGTGGCGAGGGCCAGTTCGTGCCGTACTTCGGTGGTGGTCCAATCATGATGGCCGGGGCCCAAACCGACCACCGTCACCATTCCGTCCTGCGCGGTGTCGCCGAGGGGTTGCGCCCCGGGAACCAGGACCAGTGAGAAATAGGGCACCGAAGACGGGTCGACATCGGCGGCGGACAGTACCCGCTGCTGCGTGGTGCTGGCCCGTTCCACGTAGTGGGCACGGTCCAGCACGCCGGCGGTGTCCAACGCCTGCCGGACGGCGCCGTAGGAGCGTCCGAGTTTCATGATGACTGCCGCATCCGAATCGCTGAGCCTGCGGGCGATCTCGTCGGCGGGCAGGGTGCCGGGGATGACCGTCAGGATCTCGTCGCCCTCGACCAAGGGCGTACCCGTTGCGGCTGATGCGGCGCTGACCGACGTCACACCGGGGATGATGACCGCGTCGAACCTGTCGGTCAGGCGGCGGTGCATATGCATGTACGAGCTGTAGAACAGCGGATCGCCTTCGGCGAGCAGCGCCACGTTTCGGCCTGAATCCAAATGGGCGGCAATTCGATTCGCGGACTCCTCGTAGAAGTCATCGATCGCGCCGCGGTATCCGCCCGGGTGATCGGTGGTCTCGGTGGTCACCGGGTAGACCAGGTGCTCCTCGATCTGGCCGGGCCGCAGATACGGCTGCGCAATCGAGCGGGCGATGCTGCGGCCATGGCGTGCGCTGTGGAATGCCACTACGTCGGCTTCGCCGATCACGCGAGCCGCCTTCACGGTCACCAGTTCGGGATCACCGGGGCCCAGGCCCACACCCCAGAGCGTTCCTCTGCTCATTCCTTCTCGCTCGCAATCGCATTCACGGCAGCGGCGGCCATGGCGCTGCCGCCGCGCCGCCCTCGCACCAACAGGTAGTCCATGCCACGGGGACGGTCGATCAGCTCCTGCTTGGACTGTGCCGAACCGACGAAACCGACCGGGCCGCCCAGGACGGACACCGGGGGTGCCAGACCTTCGTCGATGAGTTCGAGTATGCGAAATAGCGCCGTGGGAGCATTCCCGATCGCGGCCACCGATCCCGGTAGTCGATCGGACCAAAGATCCACCGCAGCAGCAGATCTCGTAGTACCGGTGCGCTGGGCCAAGTCGGTGGCGCGCGGATCAGCCACCAGGGACACCACTTCGTTGTCCGCGGGCAGACGCAGGCGGGTGATCCCGGCCGCGACCATCGACGAATCGCACAGGATGGGGGCACCCGCATTCAGTGCCGCTCGGGTGCGCGTCACCACATCGGGGGTGAAGGCGATTTCGCCGGGCAAATCCACCTGCCCACAGGTGTGAATGAGCCGGACCACCACACGCGCGACGTCATCGGGGAAGGCCGACAAATCTGCCTCGGCCCTGATGGTCGCGAACGATTGCCGATAGATCTCGGCTCCGTCTCGCACGTAGTCCAGCACGCGCTAACCCTACGGGTGCCGCTCGAGCGGTCGATAACCCAGCTCCGTCGCCACCAGCACCTGGCCTGTGCTGGGGGATCCGCAGGCCCGTGGACACCCAACCCAATGCCGATGTACCGGCGAATGGATACCGCTGGCGATCTCTTCGGCGACTTCGAGCCGCACGTCGGCGTGGACATCGGTTCGTGAGCGTCCACACCCCGGCAGCCCGGTGCACGAGCTGGCATTGAGCCAGGGGGAGCGCTCGTCGAAGACCAGGCCCAGAGGTGCCAGCACCCGCAGCACCGCATCGGCGTCCTCGTGGGGCAGATCGCACAGCAGCACCGACCGCCATGGGGTGATGACGACGGGTCTTTCGGCGGCGGCCAGCAGTGCCGCCACCCGAGCCGGCAGCTGGCCCAACGGAACGGCGGCCCCCAGCGTCACCAACTCGTGGTCGGGATACTGCTCGATCCATCCCACGGGCGCGTGCGGCGCGGGCCCTGCTTCGCCCGGGCCCGCGATCAGTGTCGCGTCGATCGCTGCGGCCAGGGTCTTGGCCCCGTCCGGCAGCTCCCGGACGCGCCACGCGTTTCCCCGAATCTCTACAAAGGTCTGCGCCGCCGCGAGCACGTGGTCGACGGCGGTGTCGGGGTCGGTGACACACGTGGAAGTGGCATGACCATCGAGGAGGAGACGCCAGCCGTCCGGTCCATGGCCGAGCCCGATGTCCGCACCCATGGTGGCCATGTCTGCGCGTCCGTCATCGAGGCTGAACAGGAAGCGGCCCGGCAGGTCGGCGAGCGCGGAAGCTGTGATCAGTCCATGGTCGAGCGCGAGGACCAGCGGCCGCACATCGGGGAAGTCGCCGGCCCGCCCCGAGAGCGGCGAGGCCACGATGTTGCGCACTCGTTCGTGGCTCGGCGACGGCAGCAGCCCGGCGTCCGATAACAGGCTGCCCACCGCGTCCGTCTCCCGGATCGATCGAAGCTGAACGTTGCCGCGGGACGTCAGCTCCAAAACGGGTGCGCCATGGTTACCTGCTGCGGTGGCCAACGCGGCCAACTGTGCCGAGGAGAGCATTCCGCCGGGCAGCCGGATGCGCGCCAGCGCTCCGTCGGCCGCCTCATGTAACCGCAGCGCACCGGGGCACGCGTCGTCGGCTGAGGAGCGGGTCACCTACTCACCGTAGGACTACGGTACGAATGTCCTGTGAGCAATGCCCCGATCCTGATTCTGTCGACATCGGATACCGACCTGCTGAGCGCGCGCGCCAGCGGTGCGAACTATCGATGGGCCAACCCTTCTCGTATCCACGTCGACGACGTCCCGGGCCTGCTGGAGGGGACGGGGTTGGTGGTTGTCCGGCTTTTGGGCGGCCGCCGCGGCTGGGAAGAGGGCATCGACGCCGTCATCGCCTCCGGAGTGCCGGCCGTGGTGGTCTCTGGTGAACAGGCTCCCGATGCTGAACTCATGGAATGCTCGACCGTTCCGGGCGGCGTCGCCTTACAGGTGCATCGGTACCTGGCCGAGGGCGGGACGGTCAATCTGCAGCAGCTACATGCCTTCTTGTCCGACACCGTCCTGATGACGGGTATCGGCTTCGAACCGCCGACGACAAACCCGGCCTGGGGAGTGCTGGAGCGCGCGACCGGGAGTGTTGATGGTCCCACCGTCGCGGTGCTGTACTACCGCGCTCAGCAGCTGGCCGGGAACACCGCATACATAGACGCTCTCTGCACCGCCATTGAAAACCTCGGAGGTCGGGCGCTTCCGGTGTACTGCGCCTCGCTACGCACCGCGCCGGCGGAACTCCTGGAGACGCTCGCCGCCGCTGACGCGATGGTGGTCACCGTGCTGGCCGCGGGCGGCGCGACCCCGGCGGCTGTGGGAGCCGGAGGAGCTGACGATGAGTGGAATGTCGGCCATCTTGCCGCCCTTGATATCCCGATTCTGCAGGGGCTGTGCCTGACCAGCCCCCGAGGTGATTGGGAGGCCAACGACGACGGCATGAGTCCGTTGGACGTCGCCACTCAGGTCGCGGTGCCCGAATTCGACGGGCGCATCATCACCGTGCCCTTCTCGTTCAAGGAAATCGACAGCGACGGCCTCATCACCTATGTTCCCGACCCGGAGCGCTGCACTCGGGTGGCGGGTATCGCGTTGCGGCACGCAAAACTTCGGTCCATCCCCGCCGGTGAACGCCGGATCGCCGTCGTGTTCTCCGCGTACCCCACCAAGCACGCCAGGATCGGGAACGCGGTGGGACTGGACACTCCGGCCAGCGCGGTGGCATTGCTGACCGCGATGCGTGAGGCCGGCTACGACGTGGGCGCCGACGGCGACATCCCCGGACTGCCCGACACCGGTCGACCCGCCACGGACGGGGATGGTGACACCCTGGTGCACGCTCTCATCGAGCGAGGCGGCCAAGATCCGGACTGGCTTACCGCAGACCAGCTGGCGGGCAACCCGATTCGTGTCCCGGCACGTCAGTACCGGGAGTGGTTCTCACGGCTGGCGCCCGGTCTTGCCGAGCAGGTCGTCGAACACTGGGGGCCGCCGCCGGGCAATCTGTTCGTGGACACCAGTGTCAACCCCGACGGCGATATCGTGATCGCCGCCTTGCAGGCAGGCAACACCCTGCTGCTGGTGCAGCCGCCTCGCGGGTTCGGCGAGAACCCGGTGGCCATCTACCACGATCCCGATCTGCCGCCGAGTCACCATTATCTGGCCGCGTATCGCTGGCTGTCGGCCCCACGCGAAGAGGGCGGGTTCGGCGCCGATGCGCTGGTGCACCTGGGCAAGCATGGCAACCTGGAGTGGCTGCCCGGCAAAACCGTTGGTCTGTCGGCAGATTGCGCCACCGATGCCGCGATCGGTGACTTGCCACTCATCTACCCGTTCCTGGTGAACGACCCGGGCGAGGGCACCCAGGCCAAGCGGCGCGCACACGCGACTCTGGTCGATCATCTGATCCCACCCATGGCGCGCGCCGAGACCTACGGGGATATCGCGCGTTTGGAACAGCTTCTCGATGAGCATGCGAATATCTCGGCGCTGGATCCGGCCAAACTGCCGGCCATCCGCCAGCAGATCTGGACGCTGATGCGTGCGGCGAAGATGGACCACGACCTGGGACTCGAAGAGCGCCCCGACGAGGACGTCTTCGACGACATGCTGCTGCATGTCGACGGATGGCTCTGCGAGATCAAGGATGTGCAGATCCGCGACGGCCTGCACATCCTGGGCAGTGCCCCCACGGGTGCCGCTCAGGTTGATCTGGTGCTCTCGATCCTGCGCGCCCGGCAGATGTGGGCCGGAGAGCAGTCGGTGCCGGGTTTGCGTCAGGCGCTCGGCCTGGCCGAGGACGGTACCGATGACCGTGCGCGGGTGGATGAGATTGATCAGCAAGCACACTCGCTGTTGGCTGCGTTGCAGGGCGCAGGCTGGAACCCGGATGCGGTCGGTCAACTCACCGACGACCCTCAGGTCGCATTGATCCTGCGATTCGCGGCGACGGAGGTGGTGCCCCGGCTGGACGGTACCAACGGTGAGATCGACGCGGTGCTTCGTGCTCTTGATGGCCGATTCATTGAGGCCGGGCCCTCTGGCTCGCCGCTGCGTGGACTCGTCAACGTGTTGCCGACCGGACGCAATTTTTACTCGGTGGACCCCAAGGCGGTTCCGTCGAAGTTGGCCTGGGAGACCGGGCAGGCCATGGCCGACTCGCTACTGCAGCGATACCGCGCCGACTACGGCGACTGGCCGCGCTCCGTCGGGCTTTCGATCTGGGGTACCTCGGCGATGCGGACCTCCGGCGATGATATTGCCGAAGTTCTTGCCCTCCTGGGAGTTCGGCCGGTATGGGATGACGCCTCCCGGCGCGTGGTGAGCCTCGAGGCGATCTCCTTGTCGGAGCTCGGGCGCCCCCGCATCGACGTCACGGTGCGGATCTCCGGATTCTTTCGCGACGCCTTCCCGCACGTGGTGACCATGCTCGACGACGCCGTCGCTCTGGCGGCCGGACTCGACGAATCTCCCGAGGAGAACTATCTACGGGCGCACGCCGAGGCTGATCGTGCCGAACACGGAGATTGGCGCCGCGCCACCATGCGCATCTTCGGCTCCAAGCCCGGCACCTATGGCGCGGGACTGCTTCAGCTGATCGATAGTCAAAACTGGCGCAACGACTCGGATTTGGAGCAGGTCTACACAGCGTGGGGCGGATTCGCCTACGGCCGCGGACTGGACGGTGCGGCTGCCAGTGAGGATATGCGTCATCAGTATCGCCGGATCGCGGTGGCGGCCAAGAACACCGACACCCGTGAACACGATATTGCCGACTCGGACGACTATTTCCAATATCACGGTGGCATGGTCGCCGCGGTGCGAGCGCTCACCGGCAAGGCGCCGGCGGCATACATCGGCGACAACACCCGGCCCGACGCGGTGCATACCCGCACGTTATCTGAAGAAACGACAAGGGTTTTCCGTGCACGTGTGGTGAACCCGCGGTGGTTGGAGGCGATGCGGCGGCACGGCTACAAGGGTGCATTCGAGATGGCCGCCACCGTCGACTACCTGTTCGGATACGACGCCACCGCGAACGTGATGGCCGACTGGATGTACGAGCAGCTCACCAACAGCTATGTGCTCGACGAGCAGAATCGCAAGTTCATGCAGCAGTCGAACCCGTGGGCTCTTCACGGGATTGCCGAGAGATTGTTGGAGGCAGCCAGCCGGGGTCTCTGGGAAGAACCCGATCAGCAAGTTTTGGATGATTTGCGTGCGGTGTTCCTGGAAACCGAGGGCGAGTTGGAGTCGTAGCATCGGAGCATGGCCCGGGATATCGGCTTGAACATCGGCACGGTGGCGGCGGGCCGCTACATCCTGTTGACCACATTCACCAAAGACGGTGTGCCCAAGCCGACTCCGATGGGCTTCGTGGCAGAGGGCGACGAGCTTCTGCTGACCACAAGCGCCAACACCTGGAAGGTCGGACGGATTCGGCGTAACCGGAAGGTGCGGGTTGCTGTCTGTACCCAGCGTGGCAGGGTGATCAGTCCATCCGCCGACGCCACCGCGGTGATCGTCGAGGATCCGGCGTCCGTGGCGCGTATTCGGTCGGCGGTGGTCGGCCGGTACGGACTGGCCAGCCGGATCGTGACCGCCTGGCTGGACCGGCGCAACGGCGCCAGGGTTGGGATCTCAGTGACGCTCGGTGCGCCGGAAGCGCCCTGAGGTTTCTAGACTGTTCGGCATGGGTGCGAACCTCCCGGTGCCGACATTCGACGAAGTCTGTGCTGCCAAGTATGTCCTGCTGACCACCTACACCAAGGACGGCCGGGCCAAACCTGCCGCGGTCTGGGCGGCGCCCGAGGACGGTGAACTTCTCGTGTGGACCGAGACGACATCCTGGAAGGTGCGCCGGATCCGCAACACCCCGCGGGTCTCGCTGGCCATCTGCGATGTGCGCGGCAATGTCCGCAGCGGCGAGATCGAGGGCACCGCGCGCGTCCTGGATACCGAGGGCACGCAGCGAGCACGCGCGGCCATCACCCGCAAGTACGGCCTGTTGGGCTGGGTGCTGGTCAAGGCGAGCATCGTGCGTCGCGGCAGCAGCGGCACCATCGGCTTGGCCGTCACCGCCTGAACCGCGGCGGTGAGTCGGGAACCCGGCGAGGGGTCGGCTCGTTGACCGGATATGTGGCCTGGTCTGTTTCTGCTGTACGTGATCGTGGAGGTGTCCGCCCTGGTGGCGTTGACCTCGGCGGTGGGTATCGGCTGGACCATCATCGCCGTCCTTGCCGCCTTCGTGGTCGGTCTCATACTTGCCGGCTCTCAGGCTCGACGCGCCGTTGATCAGCTGCGACGTGGAGTCAGATCCCCGGGAGGGGCTGTCGCCGACGGTGCGCTTATCGCGCTCGGAACCATTGCGGTGGTGATTCCCGGACTGGTCTCCTCGGCCATCGGGCTGCTGATGCTGCTGCCTCCGACCCGTGCGGTCCTACGGCCGGTCCTGACTCTGGTCGCGGCCCGCCAGCTGAGTAGGCGTGCGCCCCTCATCACCGTCATACCCGCCGGATACGGCGCCTTCCACGGTGCTCAAACACGGGCGGGCACCGTCGATTACATCGATGGTGAGGTCATCGACGTGAGTGACGAGCAAGCCGGACCGTCTCGGCGAT
Organism: Mycobacteroides chelonae CCUG 47445; assembly: GCF_001632805.1. Lineage (NCBI taxonomy): Bacteria > Bacillati > Actinomycetota > Actinomycetes > Mycobacteriales > Mycobacteriaceae > Mycobacteroides > Mycobacteroides chelonae. Next base: position 2,189,550 of record NZ_CP007220.1, read on the forward strand.
ACCGTCCCGGCCACGACCTGCCTGCGTAGACACCGCCCGAACCCGGCAGAATTAGCGAGTGCAGACTCAACTGCTCGTCAATGCGCGCGTGCATAGCCCGTCGCATCCGGCGGCGACCGCGATGGCCGTGACCGGCGATGTCATCAGCTGGATCGGCGAGGACGACCTCGGTCGTGCCGAGTTCCCCAACGCCGACGTCGTCGACCTGGAGGGGGCCTTTGTCGCGCCCGCGTTCGTCGACGCCCATGTTCATCTCACCGCCATCGGACTGTCCCTCATCGGGCTCGACTTGTCCGGGATGTCTTCCCGGGAGCAGTGCCTGGCCCGACTGGCCGCGTACGCCGGCGAGCACTCCGATGAGGTGATCTGGGGGCATGGCTGGGACGAATCGCGATGGCCCGAGCGGCAGCCGCTGACCACCGCCGATCTCGACGGGGCCGCGCCTGGCCGGGCCGTCTATCTCAGCCGGATAGATGTGCATTCGGCTGCGGCGTCGACCGCGCTGCGGCAGCAAGTACCTGGGCTTGCCGGGGCAACGGGATTTCATCCCGAACATCCGGTGGCCGGTGCGGCTCACCACCTGTTACGGGCACATGCGCGCGGTGCACTCTCCGTCAATGGACGGGCGACAGCGCGGCGCGCGGCACTGGACAGTGCGGCATCGTTGGGCCTGGTGTCGGTGCACGAGTGCGGCGGGCCAGAGATCAGTGGTTTGGATGATTTCCGCGAATTGTTGGCCACCGAACACGGTGTGCAGGTCACCGGATACTGGGGCGAGCCGGCGCGCGATGCCGAGCACGCGCGCGAGCTCATCGCGTTGACGGGGGCCGCCGGTCTGGCTGGCGACCTCTTCGTCGACGGAGCGCTGGGATCGCACACCGCCTGGCTGCAGGAGCCCTATCACGATGCGCCGCACACCTGCGGCACCATGCATCTGGATGCCGAAACAGTTGAGACGCATCTGGACTCGTGCACGCAGGCCGGTATCACCGCTGGCTTCCACGTGATCGGTGACGCTGCTGTCACTCAGGTGATCGACGCGCTGGACCGTGTCGCGACCCGGCACGGCATACCGGCCGTGGCTCGGTGCGGACACCGCCTTGAACACCTGGAAATGATCTCGGCGGCACAGGCCGAGCAGCTTGGTCGCCTCGGGGTGATCGCCAGTGTGCAACCGGCCTTTGACGCCCTCTGGGGTGGCCCCGATGGTATGTACGCGGAACGACTCGGCGCGGACCGAGGTACTCAGCTAAACCCGCTGGCGCTGTTAGCATCCCAAGGCGTGCCCCTCGCGTTCGGTTCTGACGCCCCTGTCGCGCCCCTGGATCCGTGGGTGACGGTGCGGGCGGCAGCTCATCACCGCACCCCAAGCAGTTCCGTCTCGGTCCGCGCGGCGTTCGGCGCCGCGACCCGAGGCGGCTGGCGTGCTCAGGGGGTTCATGACGGTGCCACGGGCACGCTGACCCCGGGAGCACTTGCCAGCTATGCGATTTGGGAGACGGGGGAGTTGACCATCAACACCAGCCAACCGGGTGTCCAGCGGTGGTCTACCGACCCACGCTCGCGTGTCCCCGCCCTCCCGGACCTATCGGACGCCACCGCTGTGCTTCCCAAGTGTCTACGAACTGTGCACCGTGGCACGGTGATCCATGGCTGACGAAACTCTCGACGAGTCTGTTGAGAAGACTGTCGACCAGGACGTGACCGATCTGGCCGAGGCAACCGACGTTCCGGCCGACGCGGAGCCGGAGGCTACGGGGAAAACCGGGCCTTCACGTGGCGCGGCCTTCGCGGCGGCGGTGCGTGCCCGCGGTATCGCGTTCGGCCGGGCCTGGCTGCGCGCGGCGCCCCGCCAGGGTGCGGCGGTGATCGGCGGTCTCCTGTTGTGCGCGAGCTTCCCGCCCTGGGGTTTCTGGTGGGCGGCCTTCCCGGCGCTGTCCATCCTGGGTGTGGTGCTGTGGTCGTCGAACACCAGGTTGCGCGGTGGGCTGGGGTACGGGCTGCTGTTCGGTCTCGCCTTCTACGTTCCGCTGCTGCCATGGACGGGCCAGCTGGTGGGCGTCGTCCCGTGGCTGGCGCTGTCGTTGCTGTGCGCGACCTGGGTCGCCCTGTTCGGTGTGTTGGCCGTCGCCGTGCGCCGGCTGCCGGGCTGGCCGTTATGGTTCGCCGCCGCGTGGTCTGCCGCCGAATGGGGTAAGGCAAGTGTTCCGTTTGGCGGATTCCCATGGGGCCGAGTCGCTTTCGGTCAGGGTGATGGTCCGATGCTGAGCCTGGCCCGGTACGGGGGAGCGCCATTGGTGTCCTTTACGGTGGCCCTGGGCGCGTTCGCGGTGACTGCGCTCGGCATTGAGATGTACCGCTGGTGGCGCAGCCCCTCGGTGGGACCAGGCGGTGCACGTCCGGTGCCCTCGGTGCTGCTGCCCGGAGCGTGCGTATGCCTGGTCCTCTTTGCCATGGCGGTGAGCTGGCAGCAGGTTCGACACGCCAGCCACGGTGCCACCGATGGGCGCAGCGTCACCGTCGCCGCGGTGCAGGGGAACGTGCCCCGGCTGGGGCTCGATTTCAACGCACAGCGGCGCGCCGTGCTCGACTATCACGTCAAGGAAACGCTCTTGCTGGCCGCGGACGTGAAGGCGGGCAAGGCCCCGGCGCCGCAGTTCGTGGTGTGGCCGGAGAACTCCTCGGACATCGACCCGATCCGCAACGCCGACGCAGCTGAGGCAATCACCGAGGCAGCGCAGGCCATCGGTGTTCCCATCCTGGTCGGCGGCGTGCTGCGGCATCCAGATTCCACCCCCGAACAGCCCAAATCGATAAATTCGGTGATCGTCTGGGATCCCGACAGCGGCCCCGGCGAGCGTCACGACAAACAGATCGTGCAGCCATTCGGTGAGTATTTACCGTGGCGGAGCTTCTTCGCGCACTTCTCCAAGTACGCGGACCGGGCCGGATACTTCGTCCCCGGAGACGGCAACGGCGTGGTCACGGCGGGCGGCGTGAAGATCGGTGTTGCCACCTGCTGGGAGGTTCTGTTCGACCGGGCGCTGCGGCAGTCCACCCTGAACGGTGCCGAGATACTCACCGTGCCGAGCAATAACGCCTTGTTCGGTACGGCGATGAGTGAACAGCAGCTGGCGATCTCCAAGGTGCGGGCCGTCGAGCACGACCGGGAAGTCATCGTCGTCGGCACCACCGGGATCAGCGCGTTTATCTCTCCCGACGGCGTCGATGCGGGGCGCACCAAGTTCTTCGAACCGGCCTACATCGACATGCAGGTGCGGCTGCACAACGACGTGACACCGGCCACGCAATGGGGTCCGTGGGTGGAGTGGGCGCTGGCGCTGATCGCCGGACTTGCCGTCCTGGCCTCGGCTGGCCTGGCGATACTGCACAATGGAGGGCTGAAGAGGCCCAAACATGAGGTAGAACCGGCCTCACCGATTAAGGAGACCTGACCGGAGTGGATCCCGTGACCGAACGTCCGAGCGCCCGGACCCTGGTGATCATTCCGACGTACAACGAGCGGGAGAATCTCCCGCTGATCCTTGGTCGGTTGCATAAGGCGCAACCCGATGTGCACGTGCTGATCGTTGATGACGGCAGCCCGGACGGCACCGGCGAACTGGCCGACGAAGCCGCGCTCGCCGACCCAGACCGCGTACATGTCATGCACCGCAAGGAAAAGGGTGGCCTCGGTGCGGCCTACATCGCGGGCTTCGGCTGGGGCCTGGCGCGCCAGTATTCGGTGCTGGTGGAGATGGACGCCGACGGCAGCCACGCACCCGAGCAGCTGTCCCGGCTGCTTGACGCCGTCGACGCCGGAGCCGATCTGGCGATCGGATCTCGCTACGTGTCCGGCGGTACCGTCGTCAACTGGCCGTGGCGGCGCCTGGTGCTGTCCCGGAGTGCGAACGTATATGCCCGGCTGGTGCTGGGTGTGAAGCCGCACGACATCACCGCGGGCTATCGCGCGTACCGGCGTGAAGTGCTCGAGAAGCTGGATCTGGCGGCGGTGGAATCGCACGGATACTGCTTCCAGATCGACCTCACCCTGCGCACCATCGCGCACGGCTTCGAGGTTGCCGAGGTGCCGATCACCTTCACCGAACGCGCGATCGGCGAATCCAAGATGAGTGGGTCCATCATCAACGAAGCCCTGGTCAAGGTGACCAAATGGGGCGTGCAAAGCCGTCTGGACCGGGCCCGCGGCATCAATCGCTGAGCGAGTCAGTCCTCACGCATTGCGGGCCATCAGGCCGCCGTCGACGGGGATGACCGTGCCGGTGAGGTACGAGGCGGCCGGTAGGCACACGCTCAACGTCATGTGTGCGACTTCCTCGGCGCGGCCGTAACGGCGCAGTGCGGTGCGCCTGCGCGCATAGGTGTCCTTGTCCTCAGCCGAGATCGCTGCCGTCATCGCGGTATCGATGGGACCCGGGCAGATGCAGTTCACGGTGATTCCCTCCCGCCCCAGGTCGACCGCCAAACTCCTGGTCAGGCCGGCCAGACCGGCTTTGGCCGCAGCGTACGGGCTGTCATATGGCGTGGCGCCGAGAGCCTCCGTCGAGGCGATGTTCACCACGCGCGGGGCGGGGGAGTTGCGCAGAAACGGTAGCGCCGCACGCACGATCCGTTGGGGTGCGGTCAGATGCACGGCAAGTGAGCGATCCCAGGTGCTGCCGTAGTCGGGGTCATCAAGTGATCTGAACGCCGCGAAACCCGCGTTATTCACCACAATGTCCAGCCGGCCGAACCGCTCGGCAACCGCCGCGACGACCTCGATGATCTGTGCCTCGTCGGTGACATCCAGCGCCCACGGCACCGCGGACTCACCGATCTCGGCCGCGACCGCCTGCGCATCCTCCAGCCGAAGATCGGTGACCGCGACAAACGCGCCGTCTTCGGCGAAAATCCGCGCCGTGGCCTTTCCCATGCCACTGGCGGCACCGGTGATCAGCACGGCTGAGCCCGAGACGGACCTGTCGGAGGCACTCATCAGGGCGGGTGGTTCTAGCCCCGGCGACGGCCCTTGATCAGTTCCAGACGCTCCTTGAGCAGCTCGTCGAGCTCCTCAACGCTGCGGCGCTCCAGGAGCATGTCCCAGTGCGTGCGCGGGGGCTTGACCTTCTTGGGCTCGGGCACGTCGCCGTCGAGCAGGGTGCCCTCCAGGCCATTGCGGCATGCCCAGTTCGCCGGGATCTCGGCGTCGTGGGCGAAGGGAACGTCGAACTCTTCACCGTTCTCGGTGCGGTAGCGAGCCATGCGGCGAGGCGCCAGGTCGTGGTCACGATCGGTTTCGTAGCTGACGGCACCGAGTCGGCTGCCTCGTAGAACACGATCTGCCATGTGTACTTCTCCTCTTCACTGCGGGTCTCTGCGATCGGATCCCGCGCTCAAATTGCTGGTGGCTGTCTAGCTCAACGCCGTACCCGGGGCATTAGTTCCCTGTTCATGCAGGTTGTGGCCCTCATTATAGCTGGTGAACGCCGTTGTGGCCGTCACCGCTTCGGATCGCGGATGTGTGGCGAGCGCAGGGTCAGGTGCGCTGCGCAGTGGTGATCGCTGCCCGGCCGTCGGCAGGTGATCGACTGGCATATGCCGGGGCGTAATGCCGCAGTAATTCGAGCGTGGTCAGGTGCTGGCGGCACTGGAATCCGTGCGAGGCCAGCAGTGCGTCGGCGTCGGCTGCGGTGAGACCGGTGAGGTACGGCTCGCCGAACCGTGCCGCCGCTTCGGTCCATAGCCGAGCGCGCACCGACTTGTTGTCTCCGCCCGTGACGACGCTGGTGTCCAGGTAGTCGAAAACCAGCAGGCTTCCGGGCGCGCAGACCGTCGCGAGGTCGGCAAGTGTCGCGTCGAGTGCGTCTTGGGTGAGGTAGGCAGTCACGCCGAGCCAGACGAATAGGCTTGGCCGGGTGGGATCGAATCCGCTGGCGAGGAGTCTTTCGCGGAGTATGTCGTGTTCGAAATCGCAAGGAACCCACACGATTTCATCGTTGCTGTCGGTTGGTTGGAGCCGTTCCATGACGGCTCGTTTGTCCGCCTGGGTAGTCGGTGCGTCGACCTCGAAGATCGTGATCGGGCCGTGCGCGACGCGGCGCAAGGTGGTGGTGTCGAACCCCGCGCCCAGGAGCACGAGTTGATCAACGCCGTCATCGATGGCCTTCTTGAGGACGTCATCGGTATAGCGCACCCGCAATACCAAAAAGAAGTGACCTGCGGCGCCGAATACGGATTTTAGTACCCCGATAAATCCGCGGGCCACCAGCGGATGAATCAAACAGGCGCGTAATAGCGGGCTGCGGATGAAATGGCGCGAGTAGGGATCGTTAAGGAGACGCCGGCGGGGTGATTGCATCGTCTCGGCCGCGCGCTGCGCGGCGCAGGATTGCGCCGTAAAACTCGCCCGACGATCAAGGCGGCGACTATTCGCACTCATACCCGGTCTTCCAAATCTGGTGGACGACAATTACCAATTCTGCAATTTCTGTACACGGATTTCCTTTTTATGCCTGGCTCGCACTGTGTCTTGGGCCAACCAATGCCGGATCCGTTTCTCGCAATGCGCGGCACGGCACTCGCATGGGCCACCAGAACCACCGGCCCAGAATGGTCGCGATGGAGGGGATGACGAGTGAACGGACGATGAGTGTGTCGAGCAGGAGTCCGACGCCGACGGTGGTGCCGATCTGTGCGAGTGTGCTGGAGTAGCCGGCGATCAGCGCGAACATCGTGAAACCGAAAATCAGGCCCGCTGTGGTGACCACGCTGCCGGTGCCCACCATGGAGCGGATGATGCCGGTCTTGATTCCGGCGCGGAGCTCCTCTTTGAATCGGGCGACGAGCAGCAGGTTGTAATCGGCGCCGACCGCGACAAGAAATATGAAGGAGCATGGCGCCACCGCCCAGTGCAAGGGCAGGCCGACACCGTGCTGCCAGATGGCGACACTCAGACCCCACGCGGACAGGAACGACAACCCCACGGTGCCAACGACGGCGATCGCGGCGACGAAGCTGCGTAGCAGCAGCAGGACCACGCAGAACACGAATGCGAAGGCCGCCACGGCGCTGGTGATGAAGTCCTCCCTGGCGAAGGCGGCGATGTTGAGCAGCGTGCCGCCGGCGCCTCCGATGCTCACCTGGCTCCCGCCGAGTGAGGTGCCCTTGAGCGCTGATTGCGCCGCGGGGATGATCTTCGCGCTGTAGTCCATGCTCTCTCTGCTGAACGAGTTCACATCGCCCATGACAAGCATTCGGGTGATCTTGCCGTCCGGTGAGAAGAAGACGGAGAGTGCGGACTGGAACAACGGGGATTCGAAGGCCTGGCTCGGAAGGAAGAAGTACCCGCTCGGGTCTCCCTTCATATAGGTGTCGGCGATCTCACGCAGGAATTGGGTGACCTCGTTCATCTGTACGAGCAGCGAGTCCGCCATGCCGCGGATGGGGGTCAGTGTTCGTTGCGCGTCGCTGAGGAAACGGTCCAGGAGCTGAACTTGTGCCACCAGGTTCGGCAATGACTCCGAGGCCACGCGGGAGGCGTCGACGAGATCTTCGAACTTTCGCCCCCCGGCCTGATTGAGTCCGTCGAGAACGGCCAGGCCGGTGAGCGCGGTATTGCAGGGCAGCAGCTGCTTACAGTCCGGGACCATATCGACCAGTTGTCCCGCCGTGTCGATGCCGGCGGCGAGCATGGGCTGCATCTCATTGTGAATGCCCTTCGCCATCTTCAATAGGTCGATGAGGCGCGCCCGGGTGGCCTGGCCCCCGCCGCCGGGAAGGTCGACGGCCCGTTGGGTGACTCGGAGGTCCTTGAGGACCACCTTGACGCCGACGGAGAGCTGATCGATCTGGCCGGTGATTCTGGCGATGCCGTTGAGCTGTGTGCTGACCATTTCGGCGATTTGGGACATGCGTTCGCCGATGTACCCGCCTTGATAGGTCAGGGTTCCCTGGGGCAGTGGCGATATGAGGGGGCGGGTGATGCCCTGCACCGCTTGCACGCCGTCCACGCTGTAGACGGCATTGGTCAGCTTGGCGAGCGCGATCAGGTCGGCGGAGTTACGCATGTCGTGATCGGATTCGACGAACAGCAGGTTCGGGTTCAGCATGTTCGGCGGCAGGTGCCGATCCGCGGCGTCCAGGCCCAGATTCGCCTCGGTGTTGGCCGGCTGTGCCGCCCGTTCGTTGTAGCTGATGACATATGTCGGTAGGACGAGAATCGCGAGCGCGAGTACGGCGAGGCTGCCGGCGAGTACGGGGCCGGGCCAGCGGACCACGTGCGTGGCGATGCGCCGCCAGCGGCGGATGGCCCGATCTCCGCGGGGCTCATACAGTCCGAGCCTGCACCCGATCGCCAGCAGTGCGGGGCCGAGGGTCAACGCCGCGGCGAGGGCGGTGAGGATGCCGATGGTGCAGGGCAGGCCGGACGTGGAGAACGCCGCGAGTCGAGTGAGTGTCATGCAGGCGGTCGCGCCCGCCACTGTCAGCCCGGAGGCAAAGATGATGCGCTGCACACTCGACAGCGCGGTGAAGTAGGCGGTGGTCGGGTCCTGGCCCGCCCGTCGTGCTTCTTGATACCTGCCGAGCAGGAAGATGCCGTAGTCCGTTCCCGCGCCAAGGACGATGCCGGCCAACAGACTTGACGCAAATATGGAGATGCCGATGATCCCGCGTTCACCGAGCAGGGCGACGATTGGACGGGCGGTCACCAGCGCGACCGCCACGACCAGTAGCGGCATCGCCGCCGTGAACAGCGAACGGTAGGTCAGCGACATGATGATGGTGATGCAGATGGCGCACGCGATGATGATCGGCAGAATCGAGCGGTTGATCGCGAGTAGTTCGTCGTTCACGACCGCGGAAGGTCCGGTCACGTAGATCTTGACCCCGGCTGGGGGCGGGTAGGCCTTGACGATGTCGCGCACCGCTTGGGTGGATTCCATGGCCAGCGCCGTGCCCATGTTTCCGGCGAGGTTGAGATAACTGAAAGAGGCCTTGCGGTCCTGGCTTTCGAATGCCGGGGCGAATGACGGGTCGGACCACAGATCGATCGTTGTGACGACGTGCTTCTTGTCGGCCTTGAACTTCTCCATCAGATCGGCGTAGTAGCCGTGCATCTCCGCGCCGAACGGCTTGTCTCCCTCGGCCAGCACGGCGACGAAGTTGTTGGTGCCGCCGTTTCCGAAGTACTTGCCCATGTTGGAGAGGGCCTGCACCGAGGAGGCCTCGTCGGGCAAGAAGGACAACGCGTGTCCCTCGATCACCTTCTCGAGTTGGGGCCCAGCGGCATTGAGGCCGCAGGCGAGCAGCACCCACAGCACGACGATCGGGATGGACAGTCCGTACAGCAGCCGTGCGTACAGCGGTCTGTGCTGTCCGGTGTCGGTGCTGGCGTAGGTCTCTCGGCGGAACGGCACGGAGAATTCGTTGCGTAGCCGCTTGCCAAATGCCCGTGATCGATCGGAGAACCCGTTACCGTCGCCGGGCGCGGGTATGGGCCCCGTAACTGCTTCGCTCTCGTCTTTTTTCATGCGACCTGCACCTTGCAGCTTGCGATCCCGCCACTGGCGGTTGCGACTTGTTCATCGCGGACCTTGCCGTTGACGGTGATCCGGCATCCAACCCCAGAGCTGTTGGACTGCACGACCATGCTCGTCACCAGCGAAGGTTCCACGGTGCGCAGTGCTTCTTGCCATGGCAGGACGGTGTTGACGTTTTGGTTGTGGCCTTCGTCGTCGAGATAGGACACCGTCGCCGGGGTTCCGTCGGGACCGACGGCCTCGTACTGGATCGTCCGTTCGGACAGCGTGCCCAACGTGGGGAGACGGCTCACCGTCCCCGCCGCCTCATCCGGGATCTCGCTCGAGCGCAGTTTGAGGATGAACAAGGCCGCGACGGTAAGCACCGCCAGCACAACGAGATACACCCAGGCGTTTCTCATGGAGCTACTTTCGGGGGGATCAACAAAGTCATCTGAAACACCCTTCGTGTTGCCAATCAGACGGGTACAGTCCGAACTCCACGGAATGACACGGCAGGCACAGCATCGTTAGTGGTCAAGATGATTCCAGATGAGCTCGAACTGTCTCGCTATTTCGGAAAAAGTTCCATCGTCTCCCGATAGTTCAACAACTAGGAGAGGGCCGAGCATTGGTTGCAGTGGCTATCATTGGCATCGGATGCAAATTCCCCGGAGGAATTGGTGATCCGGAGAGTTTCTGGAACTTTGTGTTACGCAAAGGCGACGCCGTCGTTGATATTCCGAAGGATCGCTGGGACGCGGATAAGTACTACGACCCGGACCCCGATACGCCGGGCCGGATGTACACGCGGCGCGGTAGCTTCCTGACCCAGAGTTTCCGACGGTTCGATGCGGATTTCTTCGGGATCTCGCACCGTGAGGCTGCCGTCCTGGACCCACAGCAGAGGCTTCTTCTCGAAACCACCTGGGAAGCCCTCGACGATGCGGGCATCGCCGGACAGGCGCTGGGCGGGAACGTGGGAACCTTCATCGGCGGCTTCATGAACGACAACATGATCAGCCGGGGCCTGGCCCGAAACCTCGAGAAGATCAATAACTTCGCCGCCTTCAGCGCGTCGCAGACGTTGTTGTCCAACCGAATCGCCCACGCGCTCGACTTCTGGGGGCCGAGCATGACTGTGGACACGGCATGTTCGTCCTCGCTGGTCACCACGCACCTGGCGGTACGGGCGGTCGCGGGTGGCGAGTGCGATGTGGCGCTCGCCGGCGGAGTGAACGTCATGTTCCAGCCGGAAACGTTCATCACCATGTGTAAGGGCAGATTCCTCGCGGCCGACGGTCGCAGCAAGTCGTTCGACGCGGCAGCGGACGGCTACGGCCGTGGTGAGGGCGTCGGAATCGTGGTGCTCAAGAACCTCGAGCAGGCGCAGCGCGACGGTGACCATATATATGCGGTGATTCGTGGTAGCGGGGTCAACCAGGACGGCAGGACGATAGCGCTGCCCGTGCCAAATCCGGTGTCGCAGCAGCGGCTTGCGGATCGTGTGATCAAGGAGGCAGGCATTGACCCGGCCTTGGTGGGATACATCGAGGCGCATGGCACCGGTACCAGCGTGGGCGACCCGCTGGAGGCGCAGGCACTGGGGCACTCGTACGGCAAGGTTCCCGGCCGCACGCAGCCGCTGGTGATCGGCTCGGTGAAGAACAACTTCGGCCATACCGAGGCCGCGGCGGGTGTCGCGGGTTTGATCAAGGCCGCGCTCACCGTGCAGCGGCGGACCATCGCGCCGCAGGTCGTCCTCGACAAGCTCAACCCGGAAATCCCGTTCGACGAGTTGCAGATCCGTATCCCGACCGAGGTCGAGCCGTACCCGGACATGGGAGCTCCCGCATACGCGGCGGTGAACAGCTTCGGCTACGGCGGGACCAACGCGCATGTCATCGTGCAGGCGCCGCCCGCGGCCGCCGAGCCGCAGGCTCCCGCACGTGACAGCATTCGGATCTTCCCGGTCTCCGCGCGCAGTGGTGCCGCGTTGCACCAGGTCGCCGGACGGTACGCCGCACTGTTGGGCTCAGATCTCTCCGAGGAGGGTGCGCAGCAGCTGAAGACCGCGGCCACCGGCCGTCGGGCGCAGCATTATCTGCGTAAGGGCTTCATCTATCGCGATGCCGATGACCTTCTCACACAGCTGAATTCCTATGCGGAAAGCGAGGAAGCGGCGCCGGCGCGTGCTCTCGTCGAGGGCATCTCCGATCCCGTGTTCGTCTTCAGCGGGATGGGCCCGCAGTGGTGGGGGATGGCTCGCGCACTGTTGCAGACGCCCGGTGTCTTCCGTGACACCGCCGCCGAGATCGACGCGGTGTTCCAGGAGATCTCGGGCTGGTCGGTAATCGCCGAACTGCTGCGGCCCGAGGGGGACTCTCGTGTCAGCAGCACCGAGATCGCCCAGCCGGCGAATTTCTTGGTCCAGTCGGCACTGGCAGAGCATTTGCGGCAGTTCGGGATCCGGCCCACCGCGGTGGTAGGACACAGTGTTGGTGAGGTCGCCGCGGCGTACGTGAGTGGCGCGTTGTCCTTGCGCGACGCCGCTACGGTTTCCTTCCATCGCTCCCGGCTGCAGGCCAAGACGGCGGGCTCTGGCGGCATGCTCGCGGTCGGTCTGGATGCCGAGGAAGCCCAGCGCCGGGCAGCGCGTTTTGGAACGGCAGTGTGTGTCGCGGCGATCAACAGCGCCGCGGCAACCACATTGTCCGGCGACTCCAAGGCCCTGCAGACACTGCACGATGAGCTCGCTGAAGACGGGGTCTTCGCCCGCATGCTGCACGTCGAGGTTCCGTATCACAGCCAGCTCATGGACCCGATCCTCGGGGAGCTCGCGACTGCGCTGGCAGGTCTTGCCCCCCGGCAGTCGGACGTGCCGGTCTACTCGACCGTCACCGGTGAGAAGATCGACAGCGCGGCATTCGCGGACCCGGACTACTGGCTCAAGAACGTGCGCGAAAGCGTCCTGTTCGCGAAGGCCATCGACACCCTCATCGAGGATCGGTACCGGGTGTTCCTGGAGCTTGGTCCGCATCCAGTCCTGCTCGGGAACATTCGAGAAAGCTTTGTGCGCCACAGTGTCTCCGGTGCCGCGGTCCAGACCTTGCACCGTGACCAGAATGATGAGCAGTCGGTGTTGCAGGCGGTCACGGACCTGTATGCGGTGGGTGCTATCGACGCCCCCGGTGAGGCCGGTCTCTACGAGAACGGTTCGGTCCCGCACATGGACCTGCCGAAATACCCATGGTCGCAAGAGGAACTGTGGGAAGAGGACGCCCTGACGTTGCGTGCGCGCTACGGCGACGCCGATCGGTTCGCGCTCCTGGGCGACCGGGCGGAGGCGCTGACGCCACAGTGGGAGGTCACCCTGGCGGCCGCGAATCTGCCCTGGCTGCCCGACCACACAGTTCTCGGCTCGATTGTGCTACCGGGAACCGCGTACCTCGATGCCGCGCTATCGGCCGTGCGTCAACGCTCCGGCCGGGGCCAGGCGGGCTTGGACTCGGTGGTCTTCGCGGTGCCTTTGGTGGTCGCCGAACATGACGCGCCGATCACCCGTCTCACCGTGGACGAGCCCACCAAGCGGTTCACCGTCAACGGCCGCTCCGCACATACCCAACTGTGGACGGCACATGCCAACGGCAGGCTGGTCGAGGCGAATCTGGGGACCTTGCGGATCGATGTTCCGGCACAGTCCGAGTTCGACAGGATCTTTGACGGCGAAGACGTCTACAAGGGATTGGCCGCAGTCGGGCTCTCCTACGGTCCCGCCTTTCAGCGAATCCAGAGCGTGCGCATCGGGTCGGCCGGCTGTGTTGCGCAGCTGACGACTCCGGAAGGGGTAGACGCGTCTGGGTCGGTACTGCGGCACGCCATTCATCCCGCGCTCGCCGATGCCGCGCTGCAGTGCATCGCGGTCCTCTTGGCGGCACGTCCAGAGCTGGATGTGCCTCCGACGGCGCATATCCCGGCCTCGGTGGACCGGGTACGTCTATACCACGAGGTGCCCCAGGACCCGATCGCGTTCGTCGAGATCACCAGCACGCAGCCGCTGCGTGCGAACGCCTATCTCGCTTCGCAAGACGGCGAAGTCGCCCTGGCCTTGACCGGAGTGACGCTGCGGCCCGTGGGATCGGCGCTGGACCCGCTGTCCGAGCTTGATCAGTACTTCTACGAGCCTCGTTGGGAGCCTTTGGAAGAGGAAGTCGAGGCACAGTCCGACTCCGCGCCTGCCGCCTCCAGAAGTGCCGCCGCACCCGCCGCCCGGGCTGCGAATGTGATCGTCGGGATCGGCGATGTGGCCGCCGCTTTCGCAGAAGGCGCCCGCCGTGCGGCCAGCGCCGGTGCGGTGATCCTGAAAGCCGACCCGGGAGCAGATCTCGCCGACGCTTTCGCGGCAGCGTTACACGCGGACACGTACTTGCGTGTCCTGGCGACCGTCGGCGCCGGAAAGACGTTGGTGGAGAACTTGCATCAACTCGTCACGATCGCCCAGGCGTTGCGGGTCGTTCTCGAAGCCGAGACCGAGCGCGGTGTCGTGAGTCCGGATGTGCAGGTGGTCGTCGTGAGCACGCGCGCCTTCCTGGCCCCGGGCGACAGTGGCCTGGACCTCGATCAGACCGCGCTCGTGGGAGCGCGCCGGGTGTTGGCCAACGAGCAGCACCCCGCTAAATGGTCCCTCGTGGATCTGCCCGATTCAGCGACGCCGGACGAGGTGGCGGCGGAGATCGGTGCGATGAATCGAGCCGAAGAAGTCGCGGTGCGTGCGGGTGAGCGGTGGACCCAGCGGATGCGCCGGTCGCTGTCCGAACTCGTTGCGCCGTGGGAAGAACCATTCGAGCCCACCGACCCGGAGGTGGCCTACGAGGTACAGATCCCGGACACGCGCACGCTCAAGGACATCGCGCTGCGCGCATGCGACCGCATTGAACCGGGACCCCGGCAGGTCGAGGTGCGCGTCGAAACCTTGGGGCTCAACTACAAAGACCCGCTGAAGGTCCTGGGAATCCTGACGGAGCGCGAGCTTGGCGAGACATATTTCAAGCTGGAGCCCGGCATGGAGGGATTCGGAGTCGTCACACGTGTCGGCTCCGCGGTCAACGAGCTCAGAGTCGGCGAGAGCATCGCGGTGGCAGAGCGTGGGCTGCTGCGCCGCTACCTGACGTTCGATCTCGATGGTGGTGCGGCATGGGAACGGATCGACGAAGAGCACCTGCAGCGTGAGGATTTCGATCCGCTCGCAGTGGGCTCGGGTGTTCCATTCTTCACGGCGGGCTACGCCTTCTACAAGCTCGCCGATCTGCAGCCCGGTGAGACCGTCCTTATTCACGGTGCGGCGGGCGGCATGGGCATGGGTGCGGTGCAGATCGCGGTCAACATGGGCGCGGTTGTCTATGCGACCGCCGGTAGCGAGGAGCGCCGTCGGGCGGCGCTCGAACTCGGTGCAACCGCGGCCTTCGACTCGCGATCGGTCGGGTTTGTCGACGACATACTGCGCATCACCGAAGGACGCGGTGTCGACGTCATCTACAACTCGCTGCCCGGCGAGATGATCGCCCAGAACTTCGCGGTCGCCGGGGAATTCTGCCGGATCATCGAAATCGGGAAGGCCGATATCTACTTCGGCGGCGCAGTGGATCTCAAGGCCTTCAGCGGCAACTTGTCGTTCCACGCGATCGACATGGATCGCATGCTGCGGTTGCGGCCCGAGACATTCCGCGAGCTCCGGCGCGAGTGCACCGAGATGCTCACCTCGGGCAAGCTCACCCCGCTGCCGTTCACGAGATTCCCGATCGACGATGTGGTGGGAGCGTTCGAAGCGGTGTTCCGGGCGGCGCACATGGGCCGGATCGTGCTGGATCTGCGGGATCAAACTCCAAAGCTACTGCCGCGCAAGCCGGATACCGCCCCGGTGCGCCCCGGCCACTCCTACCTCATCAGCGGTGGGTTCGGCGGGTTCGGGTTGGCCACTGCGCGCTCGTTGGCCAGGGCGGGGGCCACCCACCTGATCCTCGCGGGCCGCAGCGGTGCCACCACCGAGGTGGCGCGGGCGCAGATCGAGGCACTGCGCGCCGCCGATGTCGACGTGTGGGAAGAGCGGATCGATATCAGCGACTACGACCAGGTCTCGGATCTGATCGCGAAGGTGGAAGCGTCGGGACATCCGCTGCGCGGAGTTTTCCATGCCGCCGCGGTGGCCCATGACGAGGTGCTCGCGGACATCAGCGCGGAGTCGCTGTACAAGGTCTTCGCGCCGAAGGTCGACGGTGCCCTGAATCTGGATAAGGCCACGCGTGAGCACGAGGTACCGCTCGACCACTTCGTGCTGTACTCCTCGATCAGTGGCCTCATCGGCATTGTTCCGCAGGTGACGTATGCGGCCGCGAACAGCGTGCTGGACGGGCTCGCTCAGGCACGGCACGCGGCCGGGCTGGCCGCCCTGTCGGTGAGCTGGGGCGCGATGAGCGGCGGTGGGATGGCTGAGGTGGAGGCCATCGTCAAGTTCCTCGACTCCGTCGGGCTGCGGCGTCTCAACATGGATCTCGGGGCGACGCTCATGCACGAGTGCTCCCGATTCCAGCTTCCGCATGTCGCTATCGCGGGCGTCGACTGGGGAGTCTTGCGCACTCCGTTGCCCTCGACAGCCAAGAGCACACGTTTCGCTCATCTCTCCGCGGAAGCCGCTGCGGTGTCGAACGAACAGGCCGCCTTCCGTGCGGCGGTGCTGGCCCTGCCCGAGGAGGAGCGCGGCCCGATGGTCACCAAGGAACTGGCCAAGGAACTCGCCAATGTCCTCAAGGTCGACGTGGACAGCATCGATCCGACCGGGCCGATCGCCGATCTGGGTATCGATTCCCTGATGGCGGTGGAGTTCGCCGCACGAGCCGGTAAGCAGTTGAACATCCAGATCAGTGCGTTCCAGTTCACCCCGGATCTCACCCTTGAGGCCGTCGGTGCCCGCGTCGCACTACTCATTGCGCAAGGGGTCGGCGATCCCGAGCATGACGCGATATAGAGGATCGGCGTGACTGTTGCGACTCCGCTTGAATGTTGGTGGTGGCCAAGGGCATATCAGCCGTCCCTGCCCACCGTGCTGTTTTTCCCTGGCGCCGGGGCCAATCACGCCGGCGAGCAGCACCTGGTCCCGCATCTGGCAGGGGTGAACTTCGGGGTGTGGCGGATGCCGGGGCGCAGCACCCGGTCGACCGAGCCTTCCCCGGAGAACCTGCGCGCACTGTCGGAGGACTGCGCGGCAGCGATCGTCGGGCTCGGTTGCCGTCGGCCGGTTCTCGCGGGAAAGAGTTTTGGCGGCCTGTTCGGTTACACGGTCTGTCAGGCGTTGGAGTCGCGGGACTTCGCCGTGGGCCGGTTTGTCCCGGTGGTGAGTGGGCATCCGTCCCTGTGGCGAATGGATGCTCTCTACGCCAAGACCCGGGGTCATAACCCGAAACAACACGCGCTCTGGAGACTCACCAATGACGAGCAGCGCGGGGCGTGGCCGCCGAAGAAGATAGCGGACGAGTCATTGTTGGAGCAGGCGCGGCTGCACGCGGTGATCGATTTCAGCCTTGGCCTGCAATCGATTTCGCGCCGCCGGATCAAGACGGCGATTACCGAGGTGAGCGCAAAGGATGACGAGGTGATCCCGAAGTTTGCGCCACCGCGCAGATGGGCCCCGTACACGAAGGGGGAGTTCACGAGCATCCTCGTGACCGGCGGGCACTACTTCTACTGGTCGAACCCGCAAGCCTTGGCGACCATTTTGACGCACGAGGCCGAGCTGGCCCTCGGCGGCTCGTACTCCTACTAGCCGCCGGGGCCGACGTCGTACTACGGGGTTTCGCGTTGGCAATCCGGGCCGGTGTACTGCCAGTTCGGGTTACTCGAGTACTCGCAGCCCGGGCCTACGTACTTCCAATTCGGGGCCGGAGGCGGTAGTTGTCCGCCTTCGCCGCGCCAATTGGGTCCTGCATACCGCCAGCCCCATTGGCTGAACCAGCTGTCGGGGTTGACACAGCCCTCCATGGTGCCCGGTCCCCAAGGTGGCGGGGGTGAGGGATACGGTCCGTTGAAGCACACATCCGCGGGGGCGGGGCTCGGCTGTGCCGACGCCAGGCCCGCGTTGATGACAGCGACCGGAGCGGCGATAACACCCGCTGCTAGCACGGCCTGGCCAAGCTTGATGATCTTGTTCATCGCACAACCTCCGACGTTGGATGCCGCTGTGATTGGGCAAGATTAGCGCACAATTATCCGTTTTCCTTGCAATTGTGCTAATTGCGCTCGATGGCTTTGCGCGACGTGGCGCCAGACGTGTCGCACCAGCTCTCACCAGTCATGTCGCTGGTTTTGGTGATGCCGATTTCTCACATCCGCGGACGGTCATGCGGTTCGCTGGTACCGAGCGGACCTTGCGCGCCTGTCGTCGGGAGCCACCGCTACGCTTTCAAGGCGTGGCACGTCGCAAACACGCTCAACCCTGCAAGTGGTGCGGGCGCGAAGTCGACGACGCGGAACTGGGCCGGCGACGCCAGTACTGCCGCCAATCCTGCCGTCAGCGCGCCTACGAGCAGCGCGCCGTCGTCAAGGGCACCTCGGTGCCTGCCGATGCCGTGGTGCTTACGGCCGACGAGGCGACGGACCTGGCTGATCGGGTGTATCAGGCGCGGTGTGCGGCCGAGGATGTCGCCACCGCCGTCGAAGAAGGTGCGACTCAGGATGAGCTGCGTGAGCTGTGCGAGGAACTGCTGCGCGCCGCCAAGGCGGCAGACGGCTGGCGCTGATTTCGTCCGTTCTCCCGGGATAGGGATACCCGTCGAATCAGCGCGATATTAATTCTTCACGGAATCCGAACGCGCTCATAGTGTGTCAACACTGTCGATACGCAGCCGCCGACCCGTGAGGATTCCTGAGCTTTTCATGACCACCCGTAATACGTTGGTGGCCGCTGCGGCGACTGACGCCAATACCCCCGTAGCCACCCCGTCTTGGCGGGAGCGGATTCTCAACCGGCGCTGGGAGATCATTCGGTCTATTTCGCCGTTGGTGGTGCTGCTCATCTGGCAGGCGGGGAGTGCCTGGAGTCTGATCGACCCGGACATATTGCCTGCCCCGTCGACAATCGCCCACGCCGGAATCGAGTTGATTGGCAACGGCCAGCTTGCCGAGGCGCTGCGGGTCTCCGGGATCCGCGCCGCCGAGGGGCTGCTGTTGGGCGGCCTGGTCGGAGTGGTGCTGGGAGCGGCGGTGGGTTTGTCGCGTCTTGTCGATGCCGTGGTGGACCCGACCATGCAGATGATCCGGGCGCTGCCACACCTCGGACTCATCCCGCTGTTCATCCTGTGGTTCGGCATCGGCGAGCTGCCCAAGGTGCTGATGGTGGCGCTTGGAGCGGCATTTCCGCTGTACCTCAACACCACCTCCGCGATCCGGCAGGTAGACCCCAAACTTTTCGAAACCGCACAGGTGCTTGGGTTTTCGTTCTGGCAGCGTTTGCGTGTCATCGTCGTCCCCAGCGCGACTCCGCAGGTGCTTGTCGGGTTACGGCAGTCCCTGGCGCTGTCCTGGCTGACACTCATCGTCGCCGAACAGATCAACGCCGACGCCGGGGTGGGATTCCTGATCAACAATGCGCGCGATTTCCTGCGCATCGACGTGATCATCTTCGGGCTGGTGGTCTACGCGCTGCTGGGCATAGTCACGGATGCCATTGTGCGGGTGCTGGAACGGCGTGCACTGCGGTACCGATCATGAAAGGCAGATCATGACAGCGGTTTTCGAGGTAGCAGACTTGTCGCGGCAGTCCGCCACGCCGGCAGCCGAGTTGACGTCGGTCACCAAGCGGTACGGGCGTAATCGCGTTCTCGACGACGTCTCGCTGCGGGTCGACCGTGGCGAGATCGTCGCCCTGGTGGGCCGCAGCGGCTCGGGTAAGTCAACGGTGCTCAGGGTGCTGTCCGGGCTGGCCGGCGACCACGACGGTGAACGCGTGGTGTCGGGCGCTCCCGCAGTGGCCTTCCAGGAGCCGCGACTGTTCCCGTGGCGCTCGGTGCGCGATAACGTGCTGTACGGACTCACCCGCACCAAGTTGTCCAAGGCGGAGGCACTTTCCCGCGTTGACCGGGCCCTTGATGAGGTGGGGCTTGCCGACAAGGCGCAGGCCTGGCCGCTGACGCTCTCGGGCGGTCAGGCACAACGTGTTTCGCTGGCGCGTGCACTTGTCGCGGAGCCGCAGCTGCTGTTGCTCGACGAGCCCTTCGGGGCACTCGACGCGCTGACACGGCTCTCGATGCACCGACTGTTGTTGAACCTGTGGCGAGAGCACGAGTTCGGTGTGCTGCTGGTAACCCACGATGTGGACGAGGCGATATCGCTGGCCGACACCATCCTGGTGCTGGATGAGGGTCGGTTGGTGCACACATTGCGTATTAGCAATCCGCGTAAACCGCAGGGCAAGCACGACACCGAAACCGAGAACTATCGAGGAGAGCTTCTTGCGCAGCTTGGTGTTTAAGTCCATCGTCAGCGCGACCGCGATCCTGCTGTCGTTGACGGCCTGCACCTCCGGCCGCGACGATAAGGGCGATTCCGCGGTGCCGCAGCTCGTCCCGCTCTCGGAGCTGTCGAATCTCACTCTGCGCGTGGGCGATCAGAAGGGTGGCACCGAATCGCTGCTGCGGGCGGCGGGGGAACTGGACAACGTGCCGTACAAGGTCGAATTCTCCACCTTCACTTTTGGCCCGCCGCAGATCGAGGCGCTGACCGCGGGCAAGATCGACTTTGCCGTCACCGGCAACACACCCCCGATTTTCGGCGCGGCGTCCAAGGCGAGAATCAAAGTGGTGTCTGGATATACGAATGACGCCTCCGGTGACCAGATCCTGGTTTCCGACACATCCCCAATCCAATCCGTGGCAGATCTGCGGGGGAAGAAGGTGGCTGTCGGGAAGGGGAGTTCGGCGAATGGTCATCTGCTACTGCAGCTGCAGAAGGCCAATCTCACCATCAAGGACATCCAGCCGGTGTTTCTGCAGCCCGCCGATGCGTTTACCGCACTGAGTCAGGGCCAGGCCGACGCCTGGGCGATCTGGGACCCTTACACGGCGCTGGCCGATAAACAGCTGAAGGTTCGTACCCTGGTGACCGCTACCGGCGTCGCGAACGGATACGGATTCGGCGTCGCCTCGCAGGTGGCACTGCGTGATGGTCAACGCAATACCGCATTGTCGGACCTGGTGCAGCGTATTGCGCGTGCCAGCGCATGGGCCCAAGCCCATCCACAGGAGTGGTATGGAAAATATGCCGCCGCAATCGGAATCGACCCTGCGGCAGCAGAGCTGGCGCAGGCACGCAGCCTGCGGCAACCAATACCGCTTACCGACGAGGTGACGGCCTCGGAGCAGACGCTGACCGACCTGTTCGCGCAGTCGGGCCAGATTCAGGGCAAGCCAACGTTCTCTGATTTCGTCGATAACCGGTACAACGATGCACTCAAGCAGTACTTCACCAAGTCCCAATAACCCACAAGGAGACCAATTCCCGTGGCCGCCAAGTTCTTCTGGTTCCTGCCCACCAATGGCGACAGCCGTTCCATTGTGGGTGCCTCGCACGCGTCCTCGCATCACACCATCCCGGTGGGTTACCGCGAACCGAGCCTGCGCTATCTCGGCGAGATAGCCCGCGCTGCGGACCGTTTGGGCTTCGAGGGTGTGCTGACGCCCACCGGCACCTGGTGTGAGGATGCGTGGCTGACGGCATCGGCGCTTCTGGAGCAGACCGAACGTCTGAAGTTCCTGGTCGCCTTTCGGCCCGGTCTGGTGCCACCGACACTCGCCGCACAGCAGGCCGCCACATTCCAGCGATTCTCCGAAGGGCGCCTGCTGCTGAACGTGGTCAGCGGCGGCGACGACACCGAGCAGCGTCGCTTCGGGGATTGGCTCACCCACGACGAACGTTATGAACGGACCGGGGAGTTCCTGCAGATCGTGCGGGACATCTGGAAGGGTGATCCCGTCGACTATTCGGGCAAGCACTACACCGTGACCGATGCGCGGGTGTCGGAGCCGCCAACACCCTTGCCGCAGCTGTATTTCGGAGGCTCGTCTCCGGCCGCGCTGCCCATCGCGGCCGATCATGTGGACGTGTACCTGACATGGGGCGAGCCGCCCGCCGCGGCCGCGGCGAAGATCGAGACGGTGCGCGCCTTGGCGAAGGAACGCGGGCGCAGCCTTCGGTTCGGCATCCGGCTGCACACGATCACGCGGGATACCTCCGAGGCGGCGTGGGCCGTCGCCGATTCGCTCGTGGCGGAGTTGACTCCGGAGCAGGTGGCGGCGGCCACCGCGTTGCATTCGAAGTCTGAATCCGAGGGGCAGCGGCGCATGACGGCGCTGCATGGCGGTCGGCTCGACAAGTTGGAGATCTACCCGAACCTGTGGGCCGGTGTCGGATTGGTACGCGGTGGTGCGGGTACGGCGCTGGTAGGCAGTCATGAAGAGGTCGCGAATCTGATCTCCGAGTACCACGCGCTCGGGTTCGACGAGTTCATCTTGTCCGGATACCCGCACCTCGAGGAGGCCTACTGGTTCGCCGAAGGCGTGCTCCCGCTGCTCAAGAAGCGGGGAGCGCTGGCCGCCTAGGTCAGATTCGCGCTTTCGTTGTCGAGATCGTTGCGCCGCAAACCCATTGGTGTCGACGCCGGTAGGTCACCGCCCGCGATGACCCGCCGGGTGATGGGGGTGAGCGCGTGAAAGAGCGCCTCCACCTCGGTGTCGCTGAGAATGTCGAGTACCGGCAGCGATACCCGGTCGGTTCGGTTCTCGATATCGGTCTTGAGTGCGCGTCCCTCTGACGTCAGCTGGCCACCGTCGTCGAGCAGGCCGCGCCGAGCCAAGCCCTCTTCGAGCGTGGCCCATTCCGTCTCGTCGTAGTCGCGGCTGCGCATGATGTCGGCTTTGGTCGCCCGGCCCGCCGCAACGTGAAACACGTTCGACTCACGGCCATCGATGCCCGCCGCGACCAGTGCCGCGACGTGGGCGTCGCCACGCTGTTCGCGTAGCAGGGTGGCGGCGTGCCACAGTGTCGCCAGGGGTTCGTCGGGCCAGGGCACGGCGGTGAGTGCGGCGTAGAGGGGGCGCCCCGCGGATGAGGCGTTGCGGGCCGCTCTGCCCAGTAGTTCCGTTGCGGTGCGTAGATTTTCGTCATCGGCCAAGCCGTAGCGCCGCAACGCCGCGACAGCGCCGGCCTGCCGGGCGGACAGTGCCTGCTGCGGGCTGACGGTTTCCCAGGCGCCTTCGAGGGACTTGGCGACCCGGAAGGAGGCGAAGTTGTAGAAGACGGCCTCGACGAGCCGTGGGCGCACTATGCCCAGGGGCGCCGAACGGGTGGCGAAGTATCCACGCCAGAATCCGCGATACCCGAGCTCGTCGGCCGCTGCGCGCGCCTCGGGTGCGAAGTAGGTGATGCCGTGGATGGGTTCGAATCGGTCGTAGAAGCGACGGGCGAGATCGATGGGCCGTGCCATCACTCTAGTGAATCATGCGATACCGCGGCATCAATGGGAAACGTGTGCGGCTTTTTTCGCGGCTTGTCTTCTCGCCATATACATTTCGGCGTCGGCCTGCACCAGTAATTTGGTGACCGTCTTGGCCAGTGATTCCCCGGAATGCGTGACCAGATATGCCAGATTCGCATGGACGCCTCCCATGCTGGCTGTTACCTCTGGAAAGTCACTGGGTAATGGGGCAAGTGCCTGTTCGATGAGGCGCGGATATCCGAGATGCAGCGGCGGGTAAACGATAGAGACCAGCGCGAATTCATCCCCACCTAATCGGGCCAGTAAGGTATCGAGGCCGGCGATTTGCCGCAGTCGCCGTGCGGTGCGTTTGAGCACCTCATCGCCCACGTGGTGGCCGTGGGTGTCGTTGACAGATTTGAAATTGTTGATATCGATCGTGGCGACCACGATCACCTTGTCCGCGGTGGGGCTGGGCCAGCTGTTGCACGCCATCTCCAGGCCGTGCCGATTGAGCAGGCCGGTCAGATGGTCGTGGTGCACCACATGTTCCCAACTGGCGAGGTAGCGCGTGATCTGCTCGCGTGTCACATGGACCACCCACGCGGCGATCACATGCGCGAGCGTGATGGTGACGAGCAGGATGGTCACGATGGGTATTGCCAGGTCAGCGCGAAGTAGAGAGCCGATAACGGCCAGCAGGGTCCCGAAGGCGGTTACCGCGGTCTGGACGAGCAGTACCGAGCGGCCGTGGATGACACACGCATAGGCGTTGACGGCGACGAGCCAGGCCAACTTGACGAAGGCAATTCCGGAGCTCGTCGCCACACATACGCCCACCGTGATCGCGATATCGCAATAGATGAGCCAAGCCAACGACTCGGCGTAGGTAATGGGTTTGCGCCGCGCATACCGAATGCCCCATCCCAGGGTGGGTAACGCGATGACGACGCATAACGTAGGAATGGTCGACAAACCCTCGACAGCCAAGGTCATCGCAGCGGCGCCGATGGCCACGGTACAAATCGCTGTCAGGATGGAAAGCGCGCGGAGCAGACCGAATTGCTCGAGCACCTCGACATTTGTCTCGAAGGTCTGTTTGTCCGTGAGCGGCGCGGGGCGACGATGCATGACATGCGTTTTGCTTATGTCACCACGCCCTTTCGTTTCCGCAGCGTTGGGTTCAGTGAACCATGATCCGAGTCCGGTGCGCTTGTCGGTGCGGGCTCGTAGGGTGGTGCTATGGGATTGAGTTTGGAAGAACGACAGGCATTTCTGGCCGAGCCCCATGTGGCGGCAATCTCGGTGAGTGCCGGTGCTGACCGCGCCCCGCTTACCGTGCCGATCTGGTACTTCTACACCCCGGGTGGCGATCTCTGGGTTCCGACGGGCAAGGGTTCGCGTAAGCATCAGCTCATTGAGGCTGCGGGTCGGCTCACGCTCATGGTCGACCGCGAACAGCCGACGGTGCGGTATGTGAGCGTCGAGGGACCGGTGACCAAGGTCGTGCCGCTCGAACACGACCAGCACCGACAGGTGGCTGCCCGGTACATCCCGGAGGAGTTGCTCGACGGGTACCTCAAGTACTCGGAGGGGTACGGCGAGCAGATTGCGGTCTATGTCTCTCCGGAGCACTGGCTCTCGGCGGACCTGGGCGGCCCGGAGAACTGGGGTTAGCGTTCCGCGTTGACTACCGGGGCAGCGGGAACTGTTCTGTTCCCGGGGTGCCTGTAGGTATGACGGGAAGCGTCAGCGCCGACGGATGCGCCGCATCGTGCAGGATTGTCTGTGTGGCGGAGCGCAGCTCATCGTTCTGCCCGAACGCGGCACCCGTATTCGGGTTGGGCGCGTACTGCGGGAAGTCACTGCTGGAAATTTCCAGCCTGATGCGCTCGCCGGTACGGAATTGGTAGCTCACCGGCCATATGTCGATGCGGTATCTGTGCGGCTGGCCGACAGGGATGGGCCGTCGCTCGGATAACGATTGCGCCAGCGAGGTTCGAACAATTCCGTTGTTGAGATTGACGGCGGCGCCATCGGATTGCACGGCAACGAGTTTCGCGGTGAAGTCGGTGTCCGGTGCCGAAGACGAAGCCCACAGGTCGACCGTGATCGGTCCGGTGACTTCGGTATCGGCGGTGAGTGGCTCGCTGGTGTACGTCAGTACGTCGGGGCGCTCTTCGATGGTGTTCTGGTCGTATTGGCCTTCCGGGGCGGAATCCGCGGCACAGCACGAGTGGCCGCCGGCGCTTGGCACCGGATTCGCCGGATCGTAAAGGTAGGTGTCGGGTGGATCCTCAGGTGTAGTCGAGTTACCCAGCGTTCCATGGTGTTTCGCGCCGGGACCGCCGAGGTGATACACGGTCCATTCCGTCTGTGGCAGCGGCCAGGCAGGTGCGCTCTTCCATCGGTTGGCACCCATCAGGTAGTAGTCGACCCGGGGTGAGTCGGCGGAGACACCGTTGTCGATTCCCTTGAGGAAGTGGTCGAACCATGCCAATTGCAGTTCGTTCACGGGGCTACTGGCGCCGGCCCCCAGGCCTTTCAACAGGGGCGAGGGATTCGATGTTTCGCGGCCCCAGGCGAGGTGATCCCACGGGCCGATGACGATGCGCTGATGCTGGCGCGCTTCCGCTGACCCGCCGCGGGAGGACATGCCGGCGAAGTTCTCCAGGCCTCCGCGCAGGAACGCGTCGTACCAGCCTTCGAAATGCAGGACGGGCACCTTCACGCTCTCGTACCGATCCCGAATGCTCCACCGCTTCCAGTAGCCGTCGCGGGTCGAATGGCGGATCCACTCGAAGTACCAGGGCGCAACGTGTGGATTGCCCGGCTGCATCGGTGGAAGATCCTGGTACGGAAGAAAGTTGAGCCAACGTTCCGGCTCCGTGGCGGCGGCTTCCAGCTCTCGGGTGGTCGCGTCGTCGCCGCGGTTCCTCGCCGCGGTGGTGGCGATTGTTTCGATCGCCCACGGCAACACGAAGCCGAGCCGGAACGCGCCGCCCTCGTAGGTCCAACCGTCGTAGTAGTCGGATGCGGTGTTGGACGGGACGATGGTTGTCAGGTGCGGGGGAGTTGTGGTGGCGGCGAGCCATTGCGTCGCGCCGACGTAGGAGGATCCGTACATTCCGACCTTGCCGGTGGAGCCGGGTAGTCCGGCCGCCCATTCGACGGTGTCGTATCCGTCGTTACCGTCATTGCCGAACTCGGTGAATATCCCATCCGATGCACCCTGCCCCCGAACGTCTTGCACCACCACGAGGTAGCAGTGTGAGGCGAACCAGTCGGGAGTCTGGAACCGCGACGGCTTGATCTGGGCGCTGTCTTTGCCGTACTGGGTGCGCATCAAGATGACCGGCACGGGGTCCTTGAGCTTGGGACGATAGACATCGGCACGCAGTATGGTGCCGTCGCGCATGGTGGCCGGTACATCGGCTTTTTTGGCCACCGCGCAAGGACCTCGTCCGTCGGTAGGTGGCCAAGACGCAGAGCCTGGGTTCTCGGGGCCACAGCTTGTGAGAACGAGACTCAGCGTGGCGGCGAGCATTCCCAGACGTCTGGCCGAACCTGCGATCACCCCGAAAGGGTACCGAGGCCGGCTCGCTCTCCCCGGCATCTGCCCACGCCGCAGCGGACTAACGCACCCAGGAGTGCGTTAGTCCACGTGCTCTCAGACCAGTGCCGGCGTCTCGTTCTGCGGCGTGACGCTGTCGAGGAACTCTTCGGTGACCGGGGTCCCGGCTCCGCCGATGGAGTTGGGCGACAGGGGGTTCATCGCTTGCAGGACAGGCAGGTGATCACCCCAGCACAGCGTCAGCCCGGCCCATGGCGCGCGTGACTCTGGCTTCTCTTCGGTGCGCAAGGCGCACACCACGGTCAGCAGCGGAGCATCGGTGGTGCCGGTGAGCTCGAGGACCGTCCAGCGCTCCGGCAGTGGGGCACTCCAGATACTTCCGAGCGTGTTGGGCAGATCGTCGTTCACCGTGGCGCGGTAGGCGGCCAGGTATCCGTGATTGTCGGCGACGGCGCGGGAGCCCTCTTTGACTTCCTCCGGCAGCGGCGTGCCGGGGTTCTCGGCGGCATTGACCTGCCACCCCAGTTCGCGTAGGTGATCGGAGAGCCGGCGTCCCACGATATCGGCGGTCTCGCGCAACGGGATTCGGGATGAACGTGCCTGCAATGCCGCGAGGTTGTCCGCTGCGCTCAGAGTCAGGCTCACCCAGGTCTTGTTCTCGGTGCCGGCGATACCGACTGTGGTCACCCGGATTGATGAGCAACGTACGCCGTAGCGATCCAGGTATCCGGATAGGAGCCCGAGCGGTATCTCCTCATCAGATGCGGGTGCCGTGAGTTCGAGTGCCACTGTGGTGCGTGCGTCGACGCCCGCCGCGACAATCTGAGCGGTGTTCGCGGAGGACCGGCCAGAGATTCTGCGGGTCAGCAGTTTGGTGAATCGTCCGAGAATGTCAGTGAGGAAGGTGCCACGCCACCACACCAGCAGCACCAGTGCCAGCACCCCGGCGGTGATGGCGATCCAGCGGTCGGCGGGGTCACGGCGGTAGAGGGCGAACGCACCCGCCGCGACCAGCGTCGCCACCAGGGTCAACCGCAGCGTGCGCGGCACCGGGGGGCGATATAGCTTCACGTTCTTACTCACTCGTGTTCTCCTGTCTGCGACGTGCACTGAGCCCGGCGACGACGATCACCGCGATCAGGCATACACCGGCGCCCAGGAAGGCGAGCTGCCGGGGAAGGGGGTTTTCCGGGGTGGGTGGGGGCGGGGGAACGACGGCGCGGGCGCTGGGGCCTGCGGGAGCAGTTCCGTCTGCGGGGACGTCCCAGGTGAGCGCGGCCACCGGATCGACGGTTCCCGCTCCCACAAGGTTGGACGGAGAACGGCCCGCGTCACGAGCGGTCCGTTGCAGCCGCGAGACGACCTGGCTCGCGGTGAGTTCCGGGAATCGGCTGCGCACCAGCGCCGCGACACCCGAGACGTAGGCCGTCGCATAACTGGTCCCAAAGAGGGGGTGTGCCTTGCCGTCCTGGCCGACCATTCCGTTGGCCAACCCGCCTTGTTCGTCGTTGGACAGCGACGTCGCGTTCTCGCCATTTGCCGCGATGCCCACCCAGGGGCCGGGCATCGTGAATTTCGAGGGTGCGCCGTCCGCGGACACCGACCCGACGGACAGTACATACGGCTGCCACCAGGAGGGAACCGAAACAGATTCCACCCCAGTCCAATTCCTCGGATCATTACCTGAACCGCTGAGTGGATTCGCCTGGCAGTTGGCGCCCCCACCGCTGGTGTTGCCGGCCGCTGCGATGACGACAGCGTCTTTCTCCTCGACGGCGTAACGCAACGCCGCGCCGAGTGCGGCCTGGTCGATGGGCTTGGCGGCCGGAACACAGACAACCGAGGAAATGTTGATGATGCGTGCGCCGAGGTTCGCGGCATGCACGATGGACCGCGCCAGAGTGCTGACAAAGTGGGTGGCGCCGTTCGTGCTGGGATCACCCCCGGTGATTCGCGGAGAGAACTTGGAGGAGTCCTGGCGAATCGAGATCAGCTTGGATGCCGGCGCGATGCCCGAGAAGCCATCTGGGCCGGGCTGGCCGCCGATGATTCCCGCGACCATGGTTCCGTGTCCGTCGCAGTCGGTCAGTCCATTGGTCGACTGAACGTAGTCACCTCCGCCTTCGACACGCAGCCGCGCGCTGGGCTGCACGCCGGTGTCAATGATGGCGACGCTCTGGCCCTCCCCGCGAGAGAAGCGCCACGCCTCCTCGAACTCCGGGGACGGTTTTCCGCTTGTGCCGGTACCCGGCGTTAACACGGTGGTGGTGCACGCGGCGGACTGCATACCGGCTGTTGCGCTGGGGGCCGAATCTCGAGGCAGCGCGGCGGGATCCGCCTCCGGGCGTGTCACCGCGTACGCGGCCGGTGCTGTCATAGGAGACAGCGCCAGCAGCATCGCGGCGACGGCGCCCACAGACATGAAACGGATCATCGGTTGAGAATCCAGCTGAACAGTCCGGTGAGGTATGCGATGACCGGCAGCAGTGAGGCATCGATGCCCGAGGCGAGGAATCCCAGGAGACGCCGGCTGGGCAGTGAGTAGCTTTCTGCCTCACCGATCTTCGGGTTGAACACCACCACCGTGAGCGCGGCGACCAAGAACGCCAGCACCCCGAGCGCAGCCAGTGCACCGGTGTAACGGCCCGCCAGGGCGAAGATCACCAGTAGCGCGGAGGTCACCACGAAGGGCACCGCCAGCAGCCAGGCCTTGCATACCGCCGAATCCCAGACACGGGCGCGCAGTGCCGCTCCGGCGCTCACCGCGACCACCAGGTACCAGGCCCACGGGTTCGCCTGTGCCGAACCGCCGACCAGGGCCAGCGATCCCAGGATGGCCAGAAGCGAAGCGCCCGCGATGAATCCGCTTTGATGTGAGTCACTCAGCTGAACGCGTCGCGGAAGGTCCTTGAGCACCGACATCGCCGGAGCGGAGGGGGTCGGGTCTCCGGGTGCGGGAATGGTGGGCAGCGGGAAGCGAGCGGCGAAGGCCGACAGCTGTGCGGCACGCACGGTGACCAGCAGCCCCACCACGATCAGGCCGCAGCCCACTGCGAGCAGCGACGGGTGCCACAGGATTTGGGCACCAGCGGCACCGGCGATACCGATGGACAGCACCGTGGTGGCGGTGAAGAAGGCGATCTGCTGGCGCGCCACGATCAGGTAGATCAGCGACCATGCGGCGACCCCGGCGGCGCCCAGGAGGGCGCGCGGCGCCAGGGCATCTCCGGGGATGGCAAGGGCGAGTGCACCGGCGATGGGAGCCAGGGCGATGATCGCCAGCTCCGCGCCCAGGCGAGGCGACCGGATGTGTGCCACCAGCGCCCCGATCGCGGTGGCAACCGCCACCACTGCCAGTCCGGCAAGGCTCAACGTGGAGCCGGTGCGAATGTTGTGAACGATCGCCAGAACCGTTGCCGCCACGATCAATCCGAGGACACCCACGCGGGTGACACGGGCAATGTGCTCGGCACCCCACGGGCGCTTACGTGATTCGGAGAAGATGACGGCCGCATCCGCGATGTCCTCGACGATGCCGGGTGCGGCGGGTCCCGCGGGAGTCGGACGCAGCGTCAGCAGGTCACCGTCGACGACTCCCACGGTGTCCAGGGTCGCGTCGGCACTGAACGGCGCGCCATTCACCGGGGCCAGGCTCAGCTGCTGAGGAGTGGCCTCGGTGGCGTCTGGGGCCACCAACCGGTGAACTGCGGGAATGATGTCGCGCATCGGCAGCTGGGTCGGCAAGGCGACCTCGGTCAGCTTTTCTTCACCGAGCACGGCTACCCGGACGATGGGCATCACGGCGTTGTCAGACATGGTGTTTCGTTTGACTCTCTCGATAGGGGGGTGGAGCACACTAGGGAACTAATAGAGGGAAAGCATCAGTCGAAGTCTCGGGTCAACCGCGCCTCCGGGAACCAGTGCCCGTCCGGGAGCGTGGCCATCAATTGCTCGACGGCCACCGCGATCGCGAAGGGGGTTCCGGGTGCGAAGGTCGACAGCCAGGTGCCGTCGCTCGCGCGGTGCGGGCTGACGAGGATGCGTCCAGCGCTGGTGTCGACCACGCTGATACCCACCTCGGAAGTCTGTTGGGTTGCGTTATCACGTTGTCCGGCGACTACTTCGACATAGTTTCGGTTTCCGATGAACGCTGATTCCACCACAGCCTGTGCGGTGGGGGGGACGCCCAGGTATCCCATGACCTCGGCCAGTGAGGCGCCGGAACGCAGCTGCTCATCGGCCTTGGCGCCCACGTGGGTGGGCAGTGTGAATTCGGGGAACCGTGCGGGTGCGCGCCAGCGCAGTCCGGCGACCACACTGGGGACAAGCGCCGAAGGGTCGTCGGCGTCGACCGCGGTGAAGGTGATCAGATGGGCATTGCGCAGTGAGACCACGGTCTGCGCGCGACCCTGCGATTGCTTATGCGCGATGATGCCGCGCATCACGTCCGGATTCTCCGAACCTGCCGCGACGTAACGCAGTTCGAGCCAGCGGTCGGGGCGGCACACGGTGCGGATCCATCCCGCCACGGCAGGATCCACCGCACCGTCGGCGCTGAGCACACCGGCACGGGTGAGTTCCTGGACGCGCTGAGCATTGAAGCCGGCGCGCTGTGCCTCATCCCGGAAGGGGACCGTGATCGCCAGCACCCAGGGAAAGGTGCCGGCGCTCAAGGTGTCCGCGAGGAACCAGGCCTGGTCGACCGTCAGCTCGACAGCGTCCGGCGACCGGGTGGCCTGGTTCATCGCACGATCAGGTGCTGGAGCACCAAGGGCGTTTATGCGCCCCACTTGGCTCCTTCGGCCATGTCGCGGGCGTTCATGGACAAGGTGTTGGTTTCGTGGGTGGTGCCCATGGCGCGGTAGGCGCGAATGAGTTCTTCCATGGCGGTGTTCCACTGGGCCTGCCAGGCGGCTTGGCTCATGGAGGTGTCACCGTGCCAGGCTGCCTGCAGGGAGGCCTGCTGGGCGGCCAGATCGGCACCCAGGGCGGTCAGCACACCGGAGTAGGTGTTCATCTCGCCGGCGTGGGCCAGCATGGCGGGGTAGTTGAAAGTGATCTGCGACATCTGCTGTGTTCCCTTCCTTGTGCGTGTGTGGGTTAGACGCCGATGTAGCGGCTGGCGGCGGCGGCGTCTTCGGCCACGTAGGTGGCTGCGGCATCGCCGAGGTTGAGCTGGGCGATATCGAGCAGGGCGTTGACCTTGGCGGCGACCTCCACGAACCGGGCGTGGGCGGCCTGGAACGCCACCGAGGACTCTCCGACGTGGAAGGCCTGGGCCGACATCGCGGCCTGCTCGGCCTGTGAAATCGTCGAACGCATCAAAGCGGTCTTGGCACCAAACGTGCCCTCCGCAGCGATCAACGCCGGAATGTGTGCATCAAGCAAACTCATATTCATCTCCTCAATCGTGTTGTGTTGTCGGTGATTTCTGGTTGTTCGTGGCCGCTCAGCTGTGAGGCCCCCCTTCGGAGCTGTCCTGGGGATCCACGTTCGCGTCGGTACCCCAGGTGGTGGGCAGCATCGGGGCAGTACGCGAACCGTCGATGGCGTCGGCCGATGTTTCGCGTTCGATCAGACCGGCCGCACTGGTGCTCGAGGTACTCCGGGACACCGTCCCGGAAAAGCCGAGCTGGCCCGTGCCGCGAGAAGAAGCCCCCACGCCCGCGGGCTGACGCGCTGCCGGTTCCGAAAAGTCCGGGTCCACTGTGGAATTCATGTCCATGAACTGCGGGGCCGGATCTTTGATCCGCGCGCCACGCTTGCGGCGGGCGCGTGAACGCGCCGACGCCGCCGCGGCGGCCGCCGCAGAAATCCCCGCCGCCGGTGCCTTGGCACCCGCGCCTTCATTCAATGTCGGCCCAAAGCGCGCAGCCGGCGGATCCTCCTGTGCCGCGTACACCATGTAGGCAGGAGTCACCGCCGCGACAGCAGGCGAAGCCGGTGTCGCGGGGGCGGACGGTGCACCCGTACCGCTGGTAATTGCTGTGCCGCCGCTTCCGGGCATTCCGCCCATCGCAAACGGCTGCTGCTGAGGTGAGTTGCGCACGACCTGTGCTGGTTGCGGCGCGGGTTCCTCCCCGGGTACGTCGGCGTCGACCGGAACCGGGTTGATCAACTGCGCCAGTCCGATCAGGAGCAGGGGAAGCCACAGCGGAGCCGACAGCATGACGCCCCAGAAGGTGAACCCGAAGGGGATGAAGAACGCCTCGTACGCGATGAAGAACAACAGCGGACCCCACGCCACGAGCGCTTCGAGTGGGTTGCGCAGGAAGTCCTGCAAGATCCTTTGCAAGGTGCCGAGCGGGTCGGTGAAGAACTCCTGAATCTGCCGCATCAGCTTCTCGAAGAAGCTCTCGCTGTCGTCCAGCGCGGTGCCGGATTCGGCAGCCTGCGCCTGCGCGGCCAGGCCCGACATGTCGGCCATCCGTGACGTCACCTCGCCGCCCGGAGCCATGATCATCGGCGCGGGTGTCGTCGGCGCGACCGAAGCCACAGCGGCCGTGGAAACCCCTTGGTAGACGCCCATGGTGGTGGCGGCCTGGACCCACATCCGGATGTAGTCGGCCTCATTGAGCGCGATCGGAATGGTGTTGATACCCAGGAAATTGGTGGCCAGCAGCACGCCGTGAATCATGTGGTTGGCCGCCAGCTCGGCCAGCGTCGGCATCGCGGCCAGCGCCGTCGTGTAGGCGGCGGCACTGGTTTCGTGCAGCACGGCATTGGTGGCGCTCAGCGCGCTCTGCTGGGTCAGCCAGGCCAGATACGGTGCGTGGCTGACGACGTACTGGGTGGCGCTGGGCCCCTGCCAGGGCCCGGCGTTGGTAGCAGCGAGCAGCTGCGTCAACTCCGTTGCGGCAGTGGTGTATTGCACCGAGAGTGCTTGCCATTGCGCGGCTGCCGCCAACAGTGCTCCCGGCCCGGGTCCAGCGCTCAGTAGCGCCGAGTGGACCTCGGGCGGGAAAGCCATCCAGATGGGGGCGGACACGGAATCTAGCCTCGCGCGATCATGTACGTCGCCGCGGCCTGCATATCGCCGGTGGTGTAGCTGGCCGCGGACTCCGAAACACCCAGCCCGGCCCGGCCCAGCTCCTCAACAGCCAGCGCGGCCACACCGGTGTGTTCCACACCGCGGGCACTAAAACCGGCCGCGGTCTCCAACGACACCGGATCGGCCGCCGGCGGCACCACCGCACCGATCACCGGGGCGGCAGCAGCATGTGCGGCAGCCAGACGCACGGTCAGCGCCTCCACCGCGGCACTAGTGGCAAGCAGACCTTCCGGAATGACATTCAGATTCATCGTGGGTACTCCCTTCCTTGAGCAGCATGCTCACTGACGAATGGATTAACGGTCTGTACATACGTCGGGACATCGTTATCTGACAACAGAACGCCGCGGCCCGCAGGCAGACGCTCGAAGCGATGTCCACGGATACGGCCGCCGTCTTGCGGGCTACCGCTGAACATCAGGGTGTTGGCCTGCAGTTCGTGGAAACGGCGCAACATGGGGTTGGTCATCAGTATGTGACCGGAACCGGTGGCCCGCGCGGTGATGATCACCCGCAGACCGAGCTCGCGAGCCTCGGCGAGCAGGCCCGTGATCGGGTTCCAGGGACGCTGCCCGATGTATGGACCGCTGACGGCTGGCGCATCGGGAATCTGGTCGACGTCGTCGATGATGAGGTAGTGCCGCTGTGCGGTCACTCCGCGTGACACCCAGTTGTGCAGTTCCTCGGGGGACAGTCCGGCAGGTGGCCGGCGCTTCTCCAGGAGGGCACCGAGGCCCATCATCGCCGGGGTGATCCGGTCGATGTTGGGGGTGTACTCGTTGTCGGGGAACAGCGGCTCATCGACGAGGTGCAGACGCCGGTCCAGGACCGTGAACGCCACCTCGTTGGGTGTCGAGTGTTCGCGGACCGTACGGATGATGTGCCGCAACAGTGTCGTCTTGCCCGATCCGGTATCGCCCAACACCATCAGGAGCGGGTTGTGGGCGAAGTCGAGAGCCACTGGCGCCAGATCCTGCTCGCGCTGTCCGATGACCACCTGCTCACGTCCTGGGTACAGCGGGCCGATGGCGTCCGGTGCCAGGTCTGCCGGCAGTAGACGGACGGCAGGAGCCTTGGCGCCGGGGTAGTTGGCGTTGACCGATTCCACGTCCTTGGCGTCGGACGCCGCGAACAGGAAATGCTCGGCTTGCATGGTCAGGCCGCGTCCCGGCTGATCGTGCGGCACGCTCTCGGCGGGGCGGCGCAGCGCACCGGGTACCCGCACGTTGCTGTCTGCCGAGTCGTGCAGCTTGAGTTCCAGACGTAGCCCGAGAGCATCGCGCATCGCGAGCGGCACCTCGATCCAGTTCGGTGTCGTGATCACGACGTGGATGCCGTACGACAGCCCAGCATTGGCCAGCTCGGTAAGGCGGGCCAGCAGCGGATTCCGGGTGTTGAACTGATCGGTGTTGTCCCGGCTGAACGCGTACAGGTTGTCCACGACCAGGAACGTCTCGCCGTACCCGTCGTCCAGTGTGCGATCGCTGTCACGCAGCGTGCGCAGTTGACTCACCGAGGCGATGCCGCGGTCGCGGAACAGACGCTGGCGATAGGCCAGAAGCTGCTCCAGCTCACCGAAGGTGCGCCGGATGCGTTCGGGCTCCAGGGCACTGGCGACGCTGCCGACATGTGCCAGTCCTTCGAGCGCGTGCAATTGGCCGCCGCCGTAGTCGATGCAGTAGAACGTGACATCGCGGGGGGAGTGCGACGCGGCCGCCGACAGCATGAACGTCTGCAGAGCAGTCGATTTCCCGGACTTCGGGCCGCCGTGAATGATCACGTTTCCGGCCGCTGATGTCGCGTCGAAGATCAGCGGATCGCGACGCATCTGGAACGGCTTGTCGATCTCGCCGAGCGGCCAGCGCAGCTGGCGTGCCGGAATCCCGGTCTCGCTCAACACACTTGCCAACGGGATCGCGGTATCCAGGGGCGGCAGCCACAGCTCCGGTGCACGTGGACCCACCTTGGCCAGCTGGTCGCCGACGGTGGAGATCAGCTTGCGTGCCGGTTGTTGTGGCTGGTCGGATCCACCCTTGACGATCACCGTGGTCGGATCGGTGGCCACCGGCAGCGCCGTGAATGGCTTGGGCTGCGGCGTGGCGTGGATCTCGATGGTAGTGGTCCTGGATGGCGGCTCGTAAACGCCGTCGACGTAGGTGCTGCGGAACTTGATGGGCACCGCCCCGGGGGCGGGTACCAGGAAACCAACGCCCTTGTGGTCCTTGCCCGATTCGATGTGATACGCGTCCTCGGTTCCGATGATCTGCCGAGATGCGCTGGGGCTGGCCACCTTCAGACCAATGCGGTACGACGTGTTCTTGTCGATGTCCTTGATCTTGCCGACGTCGAGGGTCTGTGACGCGAACAGGATGTGGATGCGGAACGAGCGTCCCTTGCGCGCGACGTAGTCGAACAGTTCGGCGTACTCCGGATGATCCTGGAGCATCAAGGTGAATTCGTCGGCCACCACGAACAGCGTGGGGATGGGCGGCAGGTCGTGCCCGGCCGCGATCGCCTCCTCGTACTCGCGGACCGAGTTGAAGGCACTGCCCTGCACATCGCGACCGGCCTGCTTGAGCAGGTTCTCGCGCCGGGCAACCTCGCCACGCAACGTGTCGGCGAAACGATCTGCCAGAGAGCGCTTCTCGGCCATGTTCGAGATCACGGCGACGACCTGTGGGAAGTCGCGGAAGATGTCCGCTCCCGCCTCACCCTTGAAGTCCGCGTAGATCACGATGAGGCGGTCGGCCGAATGTGTTGTCAGGAGTGACAACAGAATCGACATCAGGCTCTGGGACTTACCGGAGCCGGTCATGCCGATCATCAGTCCGTGCGGCCCCATGCCGCCCTCGGCCTCGTCCTTGAGGTCGAACATCAGCGGCTCGCCGGAGGAGGTCACGCCGATCGGCACCCGAAGCTCCTCGTCACGCGTACGCGGCGACCACAGGGCAGGCACATCCAGCTGGGACGCGTCTTCGATACCGAGCAGCGAGGTAAAGGTCGCACCACCGGTGGCGGCCGATCGAAGGCCCGGATGCGTCGGATTGGAATCCCAACGGGAGAGCCGCCGGGACACGTGCGATGCGGTTCCGATCGTGAGCTGATCGGCCTCGTCGATGTATGGCTGCCAGTCGTTGCCATTCCACCGGGTGATTCGTGCGCTCACGCCGTTCCGATTGACCTGTAGCACAGGACGTTCCGGGTTGAGGTACTCCGGAAGCTTGGTAGCGCCGTCGCTTCCGTCCACCCGCTGAATGACGGTGACGCCGTCCAGCCCGGTTGCCGGAATCGGTGAGTTCACGCCGTTCAGGTCGTAGGCCGGGTCGTCGAGGATGATCAGCAGATGCTTGTGGGCGCCGGATTCGGCCCCGAACAGCGCGCGCTCGGACAGCACCGGCTTCAGTGCCTCGAACAGCTCGGCACCTGTGCGGCGCAGGTAGCGTGCCGGGCCAACGCCGTCGACCTCGCCGCTGATATCCACGTGGGGAAGCCATTTGAGCCACGACCAGTCGCTGTCTTCGACACCCGGGCCGGCCATCGCCACGGTCAGCAGCGTCGGGTCATGGAAGGTGGCTGCCTGAGTCACCCAGGATCGGATCGAGGCGCGGGCGATGTCGTCATCGCCGAGCACCGTGATGCGCGAAACCTTGTTCAGGTCGATGCCCAGTGGTGCGCTGCGCACCGTGCGCTGGGTGTCCAGTAGTCCGCGTAACGCACTGTGGCTCACCGGCTC
This sequence comes from Mycobacteroides chelonae CCUG 47445, assembly GCF_001632805.1. NCBI lineage: Bacteria > Bacillati > Actinomycetota > Actinomycetes > Mycobacteriales > Mycobacteriaceae > Mycobacteroides > Mycobacteroides chelonae. Next base: position 2,226,945 of record NZ_CP007220.1, read on the forward strand.
CAGATCGATCTCGTCGGCGATGTCCTTGACGCGTACCGGACTGGCCAGGGGGAGATCGTGACGCCCGGCGCGTACCACCAGGTAGTCGTCATCTCCGGGGTCACGCTCCCACTGGCGGCGGGTGCCGGGAACAGTGGTGAGCTCTTCGGGATCCGGGTGCGACCATTCCAGCGCCTTGCGCTGCTGTGTGGCGTGGGTGCGCAGATTTTCACGAATCACCGACAGGTACCGCAGGTAATCGGCGCGCTCGGCGTCGACCTCTTCGGTGCGGACCTTGTCACCGCCTCCGCGGTACAACGCGGTGGCGGCCAGCAGGAGCACGAACGGGAAGAACAGCGTCTGCGGGGAGATGAGTCGGATCCCGGAGGCGACCAGAGCGACCACCATGCCGACGATCAGGATCACGATCACGACCGGCATGGCGCGGCGCAGGAACGACGGCGGAATCACCCGAGGCAGTTGTGGTGGTGCCTCCACGGTCACCGTGGCATCGGGTATCGCGGGAGGCGCTACACGCCGATGGGGTTCGAAAATGAGACGGCTCAACGGGACTCCTGTGCCTGAGCAGATGGGTTGTCGGTCTGGATGCGCGTGGCGGGCCGATCGCTCGGGGCCAGGCTGTCGTGCGCGAGCAGGGCATCGGCACGTGAGAGCGATGGCCCGGAGGCGAACAGATTCAAAATCGACGAGGGGATGGTGAGTGCGGGCTTGTGCAGGCCGAGTGCCTCGAGGGTCTTGTCACCCTCGGCCTCGGTATCGATGCCGTAACGCACACCGGTATCGGATATCCACTGGTACCCGCCGCCACCGCCGGGCTGCACCAGGTATCCGATGCCGGGGGTGATGGCGACCCGTGTCGGGGTGGCCGCGGAGGAGATCAGCTGCACGGTGTGCACCGAGTCAGAAAGGGGCAGAACCGAACCCGCAAGCAGCGACCACGAATCTGAGGAAGCGTCGGCCGTCCTGGTGAACCGCGAGCAAAGCACCGGATCCTCGTTGGCGGCCAGCGGCTTGATGGCGGCGCTGGGGAACACCCTGGTGTCGATCGCCGAGGATGTCGGCAAGTGCGCCGTCTGGTCGGCGGTCAGCCGCGGTGGCTGTTCCAGACCGTATGAGTTCGCGTTGCGCAGCACCGATGCGATCACCGGTGAAATCTGTTGCACACCATCGGCCAGCACCGCGTAGTACACCGGAGTGTTGTCAGTGGAGGAGCTCACCAGCACCGAGCCGATGGGTGCCGCAACAGGCAGCGGGTAGGCGGTCGGCGTCCCGGCTCCCTGGATGGGGGGAACCACGAGTGCCGGAGCCTCGGGAATGGCGTTGAGCAGGCGGGTCGTCACGGGGCGTACGGCCGGCGGCGCGGTGAGGCCCAGAGCGCTCGTGACGGCGACATCGCCGAGGTTGAGCGCGCTGCGCTTCCCGTCCCACAGCAGCCAGGTGCCCGCGTCAGAGGACACCACCGCGGCACGGTCGCGGGGGAGGTCGAAGGCCTTGTCCCCGCTGGTGTCCAAGGCTCCCGCGATCACGGTTACCGCGCGCGTTTCGGTTGACTCGCACACCGCCCAGGCGGCATCGGTGCTCTTGGCCTGCACCATGCGCTCCGGTGCACCCGGAATACCGATCAGGTTTCCGCGCGGAAACTGGTCGAGCTGAGTGCTTTTGACCATTGTGGGGTCCACCGACTTGCCCGCAATGAGACGGGCCGAGGTGAGGTTGAGCACCGGGTGCAGGTTGTCACCGACCCGGACATAGAGCGCCGCGGTCGACCGGTCGGCCAGCACCGGATCGGTACCGGCGATACCGGAGGGGCGCAGGAGGCTGAAGACGAAGCACCCGACAAGTCCGGTGACGACGATGACGGCGCCCATGCTGAATGCGCGGGATTGGGTACGCAGCGGATCAACAAGCATCCGGGCGTCGTGTAGCGCGACACCAGAGGCTATGCGCCGCATAACAAATCGCCATCCGGTGACTTGATGCCCGGTGACGAACCCGCGACGGTACTTCAGCGGCTCGGGGTTCTCGCTGGCCGGAGTGCGTGATGCGAAGGCCCGGCGCTCGGAGTTCGCGTTGCTGTCTCGGTTATCGCTCATTTCTGGACCGACGCCCCGGGAGCCGACAGCCCGAGGCCGGCGACGATGGCCTCCACCGATGCCTGCACGTCCTCGACGGTGACCGTCATGAGGTCGTCATCGCTGAATTCTTCGGCGCCTGAGTTGTCAAGGCGGTGTTCACGTTCCTCCTCGGAGCGTTCCACGACGTTACGGACGAATCGACCGTTACCGGCGACGTCGATGCTGCGGCGTGCGATGCCGCGGGTATCGGGAGCCTCTGCGGCACACATCGCCGAGAAGGCAGTGAGTAGCGCCTCAGCGGCGCCCTCGTCGAACTTGCTGTCGCGCACGGATGCCATGGCCGATGCGATTTCGACGAGTTCTGGTGGTGCGTACGAAGGAAATTCGATGGACCGCGTGAAACGGGAGCGCAGACCTTCGTTGGTGTCGAGGAACTGGTCCAGCTCGGCGCGGTATCCGGCGACGATCACGACCAGACGGTCGCGGTCGTTTTCCATGCGGGCCAGCAGGGTGTCGATGGCAACGAGACCGAAGTCATTCTTGGCGCCGGTAGATACCAACGCGTACGCCTCATCGAGGAACAGCACGCCGTCGAGCGCGCTGTCGATGACGGCGTTGGTTTTGGCTTCGGTCTCACCGATGTGCTGACCGATGAGGTCGGCACGGTGCACCTCGCGGACGTTCTCGCGCTTGAGAAGGCCCAAGCCGCAATAGATCTTGGCGACCACACGGGCGATGGTGGTCTTGCCGGTGCCGGGAGGGCCCGCGAACACCAGGTGGTGGGTGCGGTGGCCAACGGCAAGTCCGCGGTCCTGGCGCCGCAGTGCCATCGCCACGGAGCTCTTGAGTCGTGAGACCTGGTCTTTCACCTGCTCCAGGCCGATGAATTCGCTGAGCTGTTGCTCGGCCTCGGCCAGCAGGATCGCCTTGCGCTCGTGAGCCTCAGGATCGATGAAATCCTCTTCGGTGGGCTCGGTTTCGGGATCCCAGGGATCGGTACGGGCAGCGATGCGCGCGGCGGTCGTGGTGTGCAGACCCACACTTGGATCGGTGAGCGCATGCTCGATCTCGGTGTTCTCCGGATTGGCCGCGTACAGATCCTGGAGCACCTCGGTCGCGGTCTCTTCGTCACCGTGGTGGCGCAGGTTGAGCGCCTTGGCCAGCGCGCCGTCGGTGGCTGCCACTTCGATGGGACCACTGGGGTCTTCGAGGTAGGAGAGGGCGGGATTGACCATGCCGAGCTTGGCGAGGGCAATCCCCAGGGTGATCCGTACGGCGTGGGACGTGGTGGGGTCCAAGGACGCATCGGTGACAACGGGGGTCAGCAGCGTGACGACGTCGGACCAACGCTCGGCCCGGTTCTGCATGGCGACAGCGGCCCAGCGGGCGTTGAACCATCCGGGGCGCCGCTCGGTCACGGTGTTGATCAGCTCGGCAGCTTTGACGTAGTCGCCCTTGTCCACGAGGGCCGCCGCGTAGGCGAGGTGATAGTCGTCGGGTCCGCTGGCACGGAACTCGAGGTAGAGCCCGGTGTCGTAGAGGAAGGTGAGGTCGCCCGGGTGCAGGTTCACCGCATGCTGAAGATGCCCAGCGGTGGCCACGGTCTCGGAGATCGCTTCGAGCACGTCGACGGTGGCGCCCCCGGAGGCCGCCAGGCCGACCCAGACATCACAGTGATCCTGAGCCGTCCGGCACAGCGACGTGAAGCCGTAGCGCGCTGCTGGCAAATCTGCAGGACGCCGCCTGTCATTAACGGACAGACCAAGCGCACGGCAACAGGTTGCGAATCGGCTCTCTAGTTCCGGGTCGATGCGGGCTGACGGATTCACCGCCGGCGCCGCACGGTCCAGCTGGCCAACTCGTTCACGAATATCCACTTACAGCCCTTCACCCGATCGACACGCTCGCTGACTGGAGTAGTCGGGTCGCGAACGTGAATAGTTCCTCGCCTCTATGTCCGGAGCAGCTGGCAAACTTGAAGCACATCGCCCACCCTCGGCACCGCCGCTCCATTTTTGGTAGCGGTGATCACTTCGGTGTTCTAACCCATCAGAAATGAACACTGGTGTGACTGTCGCCACAACCGGGCGTTCGAGTTGATTAACTCGTTCGCGAGTGCTCATCCATCGCCTTTGTTCATGGCACCGTTGCCTGCTCGGCAAGAGATTAGCATTCCCTTACCTAAGTGTCGATGGCTAACCCTAGCCCTGTGCAGGTCAAGATGGTTAGGCTAGCCTAAACTAAAAGCGCACTCAGCGAATCGAGGAGGGTGTAATGCCGAGCACAGTGACGCAACCGACACGTGGATGGCAGGGCGCGGTTCTCAAATTGTTCCGGGCCGGCGATTTCCAGCTAACAGTGACCGGCCGGCGCGAGCTGACCGATAATTATGTGAGGCTCAGCTTCTCCGCGGGCGGCCTGCTGCAGGACCGAGACGTTCATCCGACCATGTGGATCCGGTTGTGGTTCTCGGACGGGGAGAAGTTGCACCAGCGTGGATACACGCTGGTCAACCCGGATCCGCAGGCCGATACCGTCGATATCGAATTCGCACTGCACGACGGGATGGCGGCGCGTTGGGCGCAGGCAGCCCGGGTAGGCGACACCATCGAGGCCACGGTGTTGGGCAGCCACTTCGAACTGCCGGTTCCGGCTCCGCGCGGATACGTCATCGTCGGCGACACCGCGTCCCTGCCCGCGATCAACTCCCTGCTGGAAGCCATCGGAGACAGCCCGGCCACGGTTTTCCTGGAGGCCGCGCACGAGAGCGACAAGACGCTGCCGGTGAATGGGAATGCGGTCTGGGTAGATCGCCGTGGCGACCGATCACTGGTCCAGGTGGTGCGTGAGGCGGCTTTCGATGCCCCCGACTTCTTCGGATGGGTGGCGTGCGACACCCGGACCACGCGCGAGGTGGCGCAAGTTCTCAAGGATCACTACGGCATTCCGCGTAGGGCGATGAAAGCCCAGGCCTACTGGATGGCCTGAGGGAACGGTGCCGCCGAAACGGGTCGATCGGCTCTAGGAGGCGAGCCGCAGGCGCGGCATTTGCCGACCCGCGGCAGCATCCAGAATCGTGGTGACGGTGCCGAAGCGGTCGGTCGCGCGCCGGCACAGCTCGCGTAGCTGGCGCGGGTCGGTGGCGTCGGCGGCGATGGCCATGACCTCATCTGCGCCATAGCCGTGCAGCATCCTCGTCAGATCGGTGGCGTGCCTGCCGCAGATGACCACACGGTGCCCGTTGCGCACCAGTATCCGCACAATTTCACGCCCGCTCGGGTCGTCGGCGTTGAGGACGACGACAACATCGGGGCCGGGGGTCGTGTCGATCTGCATATCCTTATTGAGCCAGCGGTTCCTGGATTTCGGGTGTGAGCGCCATGTGGATTGGTTGGATGACCTCCGCTGTTGATTCCATTCACGCCGAGTCCGCCGCGGATCAGGCCCTTGTGCGCTGCCGGTAGGACTGCGCCAGCTCCTGCAGCCCCTCCGCCGACTCTTCGCCCCAGGATTTCAGCATCGCGCGATTGGCCAGCACCACGTCGCGGGTGGCGGTGATCCGCTGGGACTCGTATTCGGCCAGACCGCGTGCGGGATCGTCGCGGAATTCGGACAGTGCCTGTGCCAGCGAACGGGCGTCGACCACGGCCTGCGATCCGCCATTGGCCCCCAACGGATACATGGGATGGGCGGCATCGCCCAGCAGGGTGACGTGGCCCTGGCCCCAATGGGTCAGCGGGTCACGGTCGACCATCGGGTATTCGACGATGCGCTCGGTAGCGCGAACCATTCGGTCGAGGTTCAGCCAACCAAAGTCCCAGCCCGGGAAGTGATCCAGCACCTCATCGGGGGTGACGGGGTCGTTCCAGCGCGCCCCGGCCGGTAGTTCGCCGGAGGGATCGGTGCGTGCCAGGGCTACCCAGTTCACAGTGCGGTCGCTGATTGGGTAGGCGATGAGTTCGTGGTCGGTGTCGTCGTGGGCGGCGATCATGGCCTTCCCGGTCAGGAAGGGGCCGACATCGGAGGCGCCGCGCCACATCCGCACGCCTGACCAGCGCAACGGATTGACCGGATGCAGCTGTGTGCGTATCACCGAGTTCACGCCGTCGGCACCGATCAAGACGGTGCCGGTGATGTCCCGGCCAGTGGTGCGCACGCGGACTCGGTCTCCGTCGCTTTCGAATCCAAGAACTGGGTTGCCGGTCTGAACTGCTTGGGGGCCAATGCGTTCCCTTACGGCATTGAGAAGCATGAGTTGCAACTGGCCGCGGTGCACAGAGATCTGTGGATGGAGGTAGTCGCCCGCCAGGCCCCGTGGTTCGGTGTAGAGGACGGTGCCGCGCTTGTCGCAGAATCTGATCTCTGTGGTGGCGATGCCCATACCCATCAACCGCGCACCCAAGCCCAGTTCGGTGAGCACACCCACCGCGTGCGGAAGCATGTTGATGCCCACACCCAACGGCTTGATTTCACGTGCGCCCTCGAGCACCTTCACCTCAAACCCGTTGGCGTGCAAGGCTAACGCTGAGGTGAGTCCACCGATGCCGGCTCCTGCGATCACGACTGATGTCTTGTTTGTGCTCATGTACTCCAGCATTGGATGGCTTCTTGCAGAAGTCCAAGATCTATTAGTTGCTAAATCTATAATCAAGTCTTATGGAGATTCATCAGCTGCGCTACCTGCTGGCGGTCGCGGACGCATCGAGTTTCACGAAAGCTGCCGCCGCAATGCATGTCGCCCAGCCGGGTGTGAGCGCTCAAATCCGGCTTCTGGAGCGCGAACTGGGGCAGGATTTGTTTGATCGATCGGGGCGTCGGGTACGCCTTACCGATGCGGGGGAGGCGGTGATTCCCTATGCGAGAGCCGCTCTCGCTGCGGTTGCCGGGGTGCGTGAGGCGGCAGACGAGATTGGCGGACTCCTCCGCGGGCATATCGCGTTCGGCACCGTGACGTCCCATGGCGCAGACCTATCACCGCTGCTCTCGGCGTTCCATCGTGATCACCCGGCCATCACCATCACCCTCACCGAGGCGGGGCGCGAGGACCTTGTTGCCGGGTTGCGCGATGGCATTCTGGACGGGGCCATTGTGGCGCTGGGGGCGCAGCAACCTGAGGGGCTGGGATTACAGGTCATCGACGATCAGCCCTTGGTGGCGGCGGTCGCGGCCGATGACCCGTGGGCGAAACGGCGCACGGTCACGCTGGAGAGGCTCTGTGAACGCACCCTGATCTGCCTGCCCACCGGCAGTGGCGTGCGGTCGATCCTGGAAACCGCGTGTCGATCGGCAGGCCTCACGCCGAATGTGGCTTTTGAAGCGAGCTCACCGCGAGCGTTGGTAAGCCTTGTTGAGCAGGGACTCGGAGTGGCGGTGGTACCTGCCCCGTACGTCCGGGGTCGGCAAGGGGTAGTGGCATCGGATATCCGGCCCGCGCTGCGTGGTCGACTTGCACTGGCCTGGCGCCTCGGCGGTCCAGCCGGCCCCGCAGCGCGGGTCTTCCTGGAGCGGGCCCGCGCCGCTCTCTGACTGGCCGTTCCGATCACTCTGAATCCAATCCGGCGCCGCGCACGTCGGTGGCGCAATGGTGCACACGCGACCGTCCGTTGCAGGTAGAGGCGGGTAGGAACCGGCGCATTGAAGCCGACCTGACAGATATCGAATTCATCCGCCAGATGGCCATTGAGCTGGCCTTTAGCGTGTGGGCGAGGTTGTCTCACGTCAGGAGGACTGGTGGCCGCTGCCGAGCCCACGCCATTGCGCCGCCCGCGTGCCGATCAGGCGCGACTGGTGGCCGATGTGTTGCGTCATCAGATCCATGCCGGTGCATACGCCGACGGCGGCCTACCGAGCGAGCACGACCTGGCCGCGGAGTTCTTCGTTTCGCGCAACACGGTCCGCGAGGCGCTGACCACGCTGAAAGAAGAAGGCCTCATCGAGCGGGGTCCGCGTACCGGTACCCACGTGGCGCTGCGCAAGTACGAGCACGGACTGGACGCGCTGCTGGGTCTGAAAGAGACATTCAAGGGATACGGCGAGGTCTGGAACGAGGTTCGCGTCATTCAGGAGGTGAACGCGCCTCCTGCGGTCGCGCACAGGTTGCGCCTTGATCCCGGTGCGCGGGTCATTTTCATCGAGAGGTTGCGATACCTCGGAGATTTACCGCTGAGCCTGGACAAGACCTACCTGACCTCGGATGTGGGGGAGGCGGTCATCGAGCACCAGCTCGAGAGCAATGACGTCTTCGCCCTGATCGAGCGCGTCACCGGGCGCAGGTTGGGATCGGCCAACTTGGCGCTGGAGGCAGTCTCGGCGGATTCGCATTCGGCCGCGACGTTGCAGGTTCCCGATAACGCGCCGTTGCTGCTTCTGGAACGGCTGACCCACCTCGACGACGGGACCCCCGTCGACCTCGAGTACATCCGAATGCGCGGTGATCGAATCACATTGCGCAGCAATCTATTAAGGGATATCTGAGGCTTCTCATGACTTTGGTCAACAATCGTATCGACGTTCCGGTCACCATCGACGAGTCGCTGTGCATCGAAGGCTGCACGTTGTGTGTCGATATCTGCCCCCTGGACTCACTGGCCATCAATCCCGAAAACGGCAAGGCATTCATGCATGTCGATGAGTGCTGGTACTGCGGACCGTGCGCGGCCCGCTGTCCCACCGGTGCGGTCACCGTCAACATGCCCTACCTCATCCGTTAAGTCAGGACAGCTCATGAAGAGAACAGCCCTTCTCTGCACACTTCTTCTCACCCTCGTCACCGGCTGCTCGCTGGATTCCGGGTCCGGCTCCGCCAATGAGGTGACAGTCGTCGTCGGATATCAGTCAAAGACCATCAACACCGTGACCGCGGGCACGCTACTGCGGGCCCAGGGCTATCTCGAGAAGAGGCTCGCAGAGGCCGGATCGCGCACCGGGACCAAGTACACGGTGCAGTGGCAGGATTACGACACCGGAGCACCGATCACCGCGCAGATGCTCGCCGAGAAGATCGACATCGGCTCGATGGGCGATTATCCGCTGCTGATCAACGGATCCAAGACCCAGGCCAACGAGAAGGCACGTACCGAACTCGTGTCGATCACCGGTTACAACGCCAAGGGTGCGCTCAACATGGTTGTAGTGCAACCGAATTCACCGATCACGACGCTGCCCGAACTGAAGGGAAAGAAGGTGTCCGCCAGTGTCGGCTCGGCGGGTCACGGCACATTGGTGCGTGCGCTGCGCAACGAGGGTCTCGACCCCACCGGGGATGTCGAGGTGTTGAACCAGCAGCCACAGGTCGGTGCCTCTGCGCTGGAATCCGGTCAGGTGCAGGCGTTGTCACAGTTCGTGGCGTGGCCGGGTCTGCTGGTCTTCCAGAAGAAGGCCAAGCTGCTCTATGACGGTGCCGAGCTCGACGTCCCCACCTTCCATGGGGTGGTGGTGCGCCGTGACTACGCCAAGCAGCATCCCGAGGTGTTGGACGCCTTCCTGCAGGCTCAGCTCGACGCAACCGATTTCATCCACCAGAAGTCTCTCGAGGCGGCGCGGCTCGTAGCCGAGGGCAGCGGCCTGCCTCAAGAGGTGGTGTACCTCTACAACGGGCCCGGTGGCACATCGTTCGATACCACCCTCAAACCCTCGCTCATCGAGGCCTTTAAAAGCGATGTGCCCTACCTGAAATCGATCGGTGACTTCGCCGATCTGGACATCGATCAGTTCGTGCAGGATGGGCCGCTACGCCAGGCCTACATGACGCGCGCCAAGAACTACGAAACCGAACTTGCGGCCAAGGTCAATCCGCTGGTGCTACAACCGGCCGCCGGGGCAGATCCGGGCCAAGCGGCCGAAATCTGGTTCGACGGTAAGGATTCCACGCAGGTGTATGCGACGGCGCAGGAGCTGTTGAAGGCCGTCAACGCAGCGAACGCGTCCGGCCAAAAGATTCGCGCCGCCTATGTCTCAGATGCCGAGCTGGGTACGCGGTGGTTCGCCGATCATGCCTGGTGGGTCCGGGACGTGGCCGGGCTGCATCCGTTCACCACAAACGCGGGTGCCACCCGGTACATCTCCACCCATCCCGGCGCGACGCCCTTGGATTACGCACAGGCTCTGGCGGCGGCATCATGAGCAGCCTGCCCATCGTGGACGCGCGTCCGCGCGCGGTCGCCCTCACGCCCGCCGGTGACCGGATCGGCGAGGCCGCGAGTACCCGTCGGCAGGGTTCGCGATACCTGGCCTGGGGTATCCGGGCGTCGTCCGTGGCTGCGGCGGTACTGCTCTGGCAACTCTTGACGGTCAACAAGGTGCGTTTCGGGCTGCGATTCGACACTCTTCCCACGGTCACCGAGATCGTCTCGGCCCTCGCTAAACGTATTGGGACCGAGCAGTATTGGCTGGACCTTGGTCAGTCCACCATTCGGATTCTTACCGGGTTCGGCCTGGCGGCGGTCTTCGGCGTCATCACCGGAATCTGGCTAGGGCGATCTCCGCTGTTCGCGAATATCGTCGGCCCGCTCACCGAGTTGGCTCGCCCGATTCCGGCGATCGCGATCGTGCCGGTGGCCATCCTGCTCTTTCCCAGTGATGAGGCGGGGATCGTGTTCATCACCTTTCTCGCGGCCTACTTTCCCATCATGGTGAGCACGCGGCACGCCGTGCGTGCCCTGCCCACGCTGTGGGAGGAGTCGGTCCGCACCCTGGGCGGCAGCCGCTGGGATGTGCTGCTCCGGGTGGTGCTGCCCGGCAGCCTTCCGGGAGTCTTCGGTGGTCTCTCGGTCGGCATCGGCGTCGCATGGATATGCGTGATCTCCGCCGAAATGATCTCGGGTCGTTTGGGAGTCGGGTACCGAACGTGGCAGTCATACACGGTGTTGGCATATCCCGATGTGTTCGTCGGGATCATCACCATCGGCGTTCTCGGATTCCTGACATCGGCGGCCGTCGAGCTGGTCGGTCGCCGGGTGACACGGTGGTTACCCCGCGCCGAGGAGGCGCGCTCATGAGCGCCTCCACCCTCGTCCTCGACGGCGTCACCCTCGGATACGGCGGCCGCACCGTCGTGAACCGTCTGAGCCTGACCGTGCGTCCCGCGGAAATTCTTGTCCTGACCGGGCCTTCGGGTTGTGGCAAGTCCACCGTGCTGCGCGCCCTAGCCGGGCTGCTCGCACCCGACTCGGGCACCATTCACGCCGACGGCGAGAAGGTTGTCACCACCTCCCGGCACCGTGCCATGGTGTTCCAGGACAACGCGTTGTTGCCCTGGCGCACGGTGCAATCGAACGTGGAGCTGGCCCTCAAGCTGGGCGGTGTGTCTCGTGCGGGGCGGCGCCAGGCGGCGCAGACCTGGATCGATGACGTCGGTTTGACGGGCTTTGAGGACTACCTGCCCAAGAGCCTCTCGGGTGGCATGCGTCAACGTGTTCAGTTGGCCCGCGGTCTGGCGGGTGCTCCGCGTGCGGTCATGATGGACGAGCCCTTCGGAGCACTCGACGCCCAGACTCGCGCCAGCATGCAACGCCTGCTGATCGATACCTGGCGCAGCCATCCCACCACGGTGGTGTTCGTGACACACGATGTGGACGAGGCACTGTTACTCGGCGACCGAATCGCCGTCCTGGGCCGCGCCGGTCAGCCGCTGCGTGCGCTGCTGGACGTTCCTTATCCCCGTGAGGCCGATAGTGATCGGAGTGCGCTGCGCGCCGAAATCCTGGCCGCACTGAACCATACGGAGCTTGTCGCCTGATGCAGATCCCCGAAATTGACAGTGCTATCCGGCTGGACTGCGATGTCCTGGTCATCGGCGGTGGAACCGCCGGAACCATGGCGGCGCTGACCGCGGCCGAGAACGGCGCCCAGGTGATTCTTCTCGAGAAGGCGCATGTGCGGCACTCCGGTGCGCTGGCGATGGGTATGGATGGCGTGAACAACGCCGTTATCCCCGGCAAGGCCGATCCGGAGGACTACGTCGCGGAGATCACCCGTGCCAACGACGGCATCGTGAACCAGCGCACCGTGTACCAAACGGCGACACGCGGTTTCGCGATGGTGCAGCGCCTCGAGCGTTACGGGGTCAAGTTCGAGAAGGACGAACACGGTGAGTACGCCGTACGGCGCGTGCATCGATCGGGCTCCTATGTATTGCCGATGCCCGAGGGTAAGGACGTCAAGAAGGCGTTGTACCGCGTGCTGCGGCAGAAGTCGATGCGAGAGAAGATTCGCATCGAGAACCGCGTCATGCCGGTGCGGGTACTCACCGATGAAGGCAGAGCTGTCGGCGCCGCGGGTTTCAACACCCGCACCGGTGAGTTCGTCACGGTCGGCGCGAAAGCGGTGATCCTGGCGACGGGGCCGTGTGGCCGCCTGGGTCTGCCCGCCTCCGGTTACCTGTACGGCACATATGAGAACCCGACCAACGCGGGGGACGGGTACGCAATGGCGTACCACGCCGGGGCAGAGCTGTCGGGCATCGAGTGCTTCCAGATCAATCCGCTCATCAAGGATTACAACGGTCCGGCCTGTGCGTATGTGGCCAACCCATTCGGCGGCTATCAGGTCAATGCCCAGGGAGAGCGCTTCGTCGACTCCGATTATTGGTCCGGCCAGATGATGTCCGAGGTCAAGAACGAAATCGAGTCTGCACGCGGTCCCATCTATCTCAAGGTGACTCACCTGCCGGATGAAACGTTGTCGGCGCTGGAGAGCATCTTGCATACCACCGAGCGGCCGACCCGCGGCACCTTCCACGCCAACCGCGGGCATGACTACCGCACTCATGACATCGAGATGCATATTTCCGAGATCGGTTTGTGTAGTGGTCATTCGGCGTCGGGCGTGTGGGTGGATGAGCATGCGCGCACCACGGTGCCGGGCCTGTACGCGGCCGGAGACCTGGCCTGCGTGCCGCATAACTACATGATCGGCGCCTTTGTATACGGCGATCTCGCCGGTGAGCATGCGGCCTCGACGCTGTCGAAAACTCCTGTACCGCTGGAGTTCCCCGTTGATCAAGTCAAGGAGGCGCATGAGCTGATCTACCGGCCGTTACGCCACCCGGACGGACCTCCGCAGCCCCAGGTCGAGTACAAGCTTCGCCGCTTCGTCAACGACTATGTGGCTCCGCCGAAGACGGCGGCCAAGTTGTCACTGGCGGTGCAGACATTTGAGCGAATGGCCGACGAGGTGGGTCAGATCGGCGCGCGTACCCCGCATGAGCTGATGCGGGCGGCCGAGGTGTCGTTCATCAGGGACTGCGCCGAGATGGCGGCACGCTCGTCGTTGACTCGTACCGAATCACGGTGGGGCCTCTACCACGACAGGGCAGACCTGCCGGATCGTGACGACGAGAATTGGCGTTATCACCTCAACCTGCGTAAGACCGCCGACGGCGCCATGGATTTCGTGAAACGTCCCGTCGCACCGTATTTCGTCCCGGTTCCGGGTCTCGACGACCTGCCGTCGGGGGAGACCGATCCGATCCCGGTGCATCAGCCCGAATTGCTGGGCGGGAAAGCGCCCGCCGCCCGGATCTCGAATGTGATCGCCGCCGAGGCCGAGCAGCCGCCGTCACCGCGGATCGCCGCGGTGTTGTCCTTGGAAGCTCCCACCCTCGAGGAGCTGCTGCAGTACCTCGTCGACGACGATCCGGGCGTGCGCCGAACCGCCATCGCCTCGCTCACCGAGCACATCCCCACGGGTTACGAGGGGGCCCTGTTGAATGCGTTGGGGGACAGCGATGTGTCCGTGCGTCGCACCGCCGCGGACGGAGTGCGCGAGCTCGTCGAGGTGCTCGAGGATCCCGCCGCGATTGGCGATCATGTCAGCGCATCCGACCCCTTGGTGCGCAGTACCGCGCTGTATGTGGCGAGTGCGCGGAAGGTCGGCGATCCAGCCGCTTACATCGCGTCGGTGCGCGACTCAGATCACCGGGTCCGAATCGAGGCCGTGCGTGCCCTGGTGTCTGTGGACGACGCCGTGTCGATCGCCACCGCTGCCGAGGATGAGAACCGCGAGGTGCGGATTGCCGTGGCCAACGGACTTGCGAAGTTGGCTGCCGGTAGCGCGACGGTGCAGGTGCTGGTGCACGATCGCGACCCCTTGGTACGGGCCGCTGCGCTGACGGCTGTCGGTGCGCTGGGCGTCGACGACCAGATCATCGATGCCGTGCAGGAGGCGCTGAAGGCTCCGGCCTGGCAGATCCGTCAGGGTGCGGTGCGCGCCTTGGCCGGAGCGGATCCGGCGCAGGCCGTGCGGCCGTTGGCGCACGCGCTGGACGATCCACATCTGGATGTGCGTAAGTCGGCCGTGTTGAGCCTGAGCCAGTGGGCCTCCACGGAGCCCGCCGTTCGCGATGCGCTGACCGGTGCGTTGCAAGATGGCGACGCTGACGTGAGAGCCTATGCGCGACAAGCACTTGCGGCCGGCTGACAGGAGCGTCGAAGAACACTGGATTGGGCTTGGCAACGTGGCGGAGGTCATGTTACGGGCGGGTACCAGGGCCACTTAGCATAGGCTAGGCTTACTCAGGTGTCGAAGATGAGTACGGTCGTAGATTCCGGTATCGGCGCCCAGACCTGGGTTTCTGTGCAGGAGGGGCTGCCGGACGGTTTCGCGCCGGCCGACCTCGCCAGCGTTCTCGCGCAGGAAATCCCCGAGCGCAACGGCGACGAGTATCTGATTTACGAACGTGACGGTGAGTGGGTGCTCGCCATCGGTGCCCGCGCCTCCGTCGAACTCGACAGCGACGGACTGCGCATCATCCGTGACGGGGCTGTGGAGCAGCGCGGTTGGTCGGGCCATCCCGGCGCCGCCCTGGAACAAGCCGTGAATGAGATCTCCGACGGCGTGCACCGCGTCTTCGGGTGGGTTGCGTTCGAGTTCGGCACGTACCGCTTTGGCCTGCAGCACCGGTTGACCCCCGGCACGCCGATGGCGCGGGTCTTCGCCCCGCGCGCGGAGGTCGTGATTACCGGTGACGGAGTGTCGGTCTGTGAAGAGAGCTATGTCGACGAGATTCGGCGGGTGCTCGATCAGGGTGCTCCGCCAGCGCCGGCGCCGGCATCGATCGACCTGATTCCGGACCCATCCGATTACCGTGGTCGCGTAGGAATCGCTACTGCCGAGATCCGATCGGGCCTCTACCACAAGGTAATTCTGTCGCGGCGTGTGGAAGTTCCGTTCGCTATGGACTTCCCGTCCACTTACCGTCTCGGTCGTCACAACAACACGCCGGTGCGTTCGTTCCTACTGCGGCTCGGCGGCATTCGTGCCCTCGGATACAGCCCTGAACTTGTGGCCGCCGTGGAAGCCGACGGTACCGTGATCACTCAACCGCTTGCCGGGACCCGGGCATTCGGCCGGGGAGAGGACGCCGATCGGGTAGCGCGTGACGACCTGGAATCGAATGCCAAAGAGATTGTGGAGCACGCGATTTCCGTGCGCAGCTCACTCGCCGAACTCGGTGAGGTGGCCGAAACGGGCAGCACGAAGGTGACGGACTTCATGACCGTGCGTGAGCGCGGCAGCGTGCAGCATCTGGGATCGACCGTCAGCGGAGAGCTGAGCGCCGGGATGACCCGGATGGATGCGCTGGAGGCACTCTTCCCCGCCGTCACCGCCTCGGGTATCCCCAAGGCGGAGGGTGTCGATGCCATCCTTCGGCTCGACGATCATCCGCGTGGCCTCTACTCCGGCGCGGTGCTGATGATGTCTCCCGATGGCGGACTGGATGCGGCGCTGACGCTACGCGCGGCCTACGAGCAGGACGGGCAGGCCTGGCTGCGTGCGGGCGCGGGCATCATCGAGGCCTCGACCCCCGACCGCGAGTTTGAAGAGACCTGTGAAAAGCTCGGAAGCATTGCGCCTTACGTGGTTCAGCGCGAGGGGTAATCGACTGCCACCGGTCGCGCTGGACTTAGCCTGGCCCTCAGGGCATCCTCGGGAAGTTCCCGCGAGGTGAGGTATCCAGATGAGCGACTACACCGCATTGCCCGCCGGTCTACCTGTTCCCATAGATGACGGGGCCGCCGATCACCTGCCAGGTATGCCTATTCCGGATCTGACGTTCCCGGCCAGCGACGAAAGTTTGGTGCGGCTGAGCGAATTTCCCGCGGGGCGCACAGTCCTCTACCTGTATCCGCTCACAGGGCGCCCCGGTGCTGACATTCCGGAAGGCTGGGACGCCATCCCCGGTGCGCGGGGTTGCACCACTGAGGCCTGCGATTTTCGAGACCATTTCGACGAGCTTCGGGTAGCGGGCGTCGAACAGGTCTGGGGACTGTCGAGTCAAGACGCGGACTATCAGGCCGAGGTTGTCCAGCGACTGCATCTGCCGTTCCGGATGCTCTCGGACCAGGAATTTGCCTTGGGCGATGCCCTGAAGTTGCCCACGTTCGCCGCGGCCGGGCACCCACGTCTCTACACGCGGATCACCCTGGTGGTGCGGGACGGAACCATCGAGCACGTGTTCTATCCGATCTTCCCGCCGAACACGCACGCACAAGGTGTGCTTGAGTGGCTGAGGTCGCACCCGGTCGGCGCAGCGCTAACTCGTCAATGAGGCGAGCAGGGCTCGTTTGTCGATCTTGCCCACTGCGGTGAGGGGCAGCGAGGGGACGGCCACCAGTTTGTCGACTCGCGAGTGTGTGGCGGCACCACGATCCTGCAGGTGCTGATTCAGCTCGGCGGCCGCAACCGGCTTTCCCTTGAACACGATTGCCGCACAGACAATCTCGCCGAGATACTGATCCGGTAATCCGACTGCGGCGGCAGCGTAGACCGCCGGGTGAGTCTGTAGGTGTGATTCGAGGTCCAATGCAGCGATGGACTCCCCGCCGCGCAGGATGACGTCCTTGATGCGGCCAGTGACTTCCAGATAACCACCCGGCAGCCCCCGCACCCGATCGCCGCTGCGGTAGAAGCCGTCGGCGGTGAAGGAACGCATGTTGTCGGCCTCAGCGCGGTAGTACCCGTTGAGTGTGTACGGACCGCGGACTAACAGCTCACCTGCCTCACCCGGGGCCACCTCGGCGCCGTCCTCGTCGACGACGCGAACCTCATCGGCCTCGCACATAGGTCGGCCCTGGGTGTTGTCGAGGATGTCCGATGGATCTCCGGGACGGGTTAGGCACAGCAGGCCCTCCGCCATGCCGAAAACCTGCTGTAGTCCCGGGGTGAGCGATTCTCGAACCGTGCGTGCGTCCTCGGCGCCGAGCTTGGCACCGCCCACCTGGAGCAGCCGCAGTGTTTCCGGCAGCACGGGCTCCCATGCGGTGGCCTGTGCCCAGAGCTGGGCGAGCGATGGCACCAGGGCCGTCACGGACACCCGGTGCCGCGCGATGGTCTCAAATGCCGATTCCGGGCTTGGGTCCGAAAGGAAAACCGTAGTGGCACCTGTGCTTATCGCGCCGATGAGACCAGGGCAGGCCAGTGGGAAATTGTGACCGGCGGGCAGCGACACGAGGTAGACGTCGTCCTCGGTGAGTCCGCATACCTGAGCGGCCCGAGAAGCGTTGTAGACGTAGTCCTCATGGGTGCGGGGGATGAGCTTGGGTGCCGCGGTCGTGCCGCCCGAGACCAGCAGCAGAGCCGGGTGGTCCGTCTGCGCTGCCGGTAGGTCGCCTTGAACCTCAACGCTTTCCAGCAACCCCGACCACGCAGTGAAGTGTTCCGTAGCGTCGGCAGGTACGTCACCATCGATCACGATGTGGCGCAGGCAGGCATGCTTTGTGGATAGCTCGACGGCCAGCGCGCTGTAGTCGAACCCACCAGCGGAATCGGTGATCACCAGGGCGACGGCGTCGGCCACCTCGATGAAATGAGACAGCTCGGCGGCCCGGTGTCCCGGCAGGCACATGATCGGTATCGCGCCAGCACGCATCAAACCGAAGAAGGCGACCGCAAACGATGCCCGGTTGGGAAGCTGCAGCAGTACACGGTCGCCGGGAGCTATGCCCAGCCGGATGAAGGCATGCGCCGCGCGGTCGGCGGTCACGTCGAGCTCGCGGTAGGTCATCGCGCGGTGCTCGTCGATAACCGCGGGATGATCGGCACGTCTGGCGGCGGTCGTGCGCAGCAGCGACTCGACTGTCCTTCCGGTCCAGTACCCGGCCGCGCGATACGCGTCGGCACGCGCCGCGGGGAAGGGTACAAAGCCTTCCGTCGCGGCTCCTTCAGCCGTAGGGATGGGGGTCGATGTGGCCTGAGTCATCGCAGCTCCTCGTGGGTGACCCCTCGCAGTCTAGATAGGGTAGCCTCCTCGTAGTTAGGGCAGCCTGTACTAAGAGCGAAAACGCGAGGTGAGATCGAGTTGCGCACCGTGAGCGATGGTGGCGTCGAGGTGGACGTCACCAGCCGAAGGGCGTCGGCAGGTCTGGATCCCGATGCCGCGCCACGGCTGTCCGCAGGGCAGCACCGTATATGGTTCGCCCACGGGGTGACGCCCGCGCTGATGAATCTGTGCCGTTCGTACCGGCTCAGTGGCGAGGTGGATATCGAGAGATTGCAGGCCGCCGTCACCGCGGTGGTGGCCCGCCACGAAACCTTGCGCACGACGTTTCGCCCCGGCGCAGATGGCGATCCGGTGGCGGTCCCGCACGACGACTTGCCGGTTCGGTGGATCGAGCACGACGTGTCCGATCTTGCGGGCACATCGCAACAGCTCCGGCTCGCCGTGCTGGCGCAGCGTGAATTCGCGACTCCGATCGATCTGACGGCGGAGTCGCCGTTGCGTGTCACGGTCATCCGCACCGGCGCCGCAGAACATGTGATGCTCGTCGTCGCACATCTCATCGCATGGGACGACGACTCCTGGTCGGTGTTCCTTGCCGATCTGACTACCGCGTACGTACATGGCGCGATCACGGAACCGCTACCGATACGGCCTCCGCACGATGGGGCCGATCAGGCAGATCTCGAGTACTGGCGTGACGAGATGGCCAATCCTCCTGAGCCGCTGGAGCTTCCGGGTGCTAATGGCTCGGTGGCTGCGAGCGACTGGAAGGCTGCACGTAGCACGGCGCGCCTT
The DNA here is from genome assembly GCF_001632805.1 of Mycobacteroides chelonae CCUG 47445. NCBI lineage: Bacteria > Bacillati > Actinomycetota > Actinomycetes > Mycobacteriales > Mycobacteriaceae > Mycobacteroides > Mycobacteroides chelonae. The sequence goes on from NZ_CP007220.1 coordinate 2,246,034, forward strand.
TCGGCCTCGGTCATGGGCCGCGTCGAGCAACTTGCCCAAGAGTCAAACACCACACCGTATGCGGTGTTATTGGCCGCGTATTCAGCGCTGCTGCATCGGTATACACATGCCGAAGATTTCCTGGTGGCCGCGCCGGTCCCGACACGGGAAGCTGACGCGCAGGGCAGTATCGGGCACTTCGGGCACACAGTCGCGCTCCGCATGCGTCCGCACAGCGGTGAGAGCTTTCGGGATCTGCTGGCGAATGCACATCGCACCACTCTGAACGGGTTTGCCCATCAACGGGTCAGTCTGGACCGCGTGGTCGCGCGCGTGGGCTTCGCTATGGGTGCCGATTCCGCCGCCCGGTTCTGCCCACCTGGAATCCACTGTGAAAGAGCATCATTGGAAGGGCAGGTGGCATACGTGCCGCTTGGCCTGCGGGTCGAAACCGGGCCCGATGGCGCCGATGTGGTGGCCGAGTACCTGGTAGACGTGTTGGACGAGCGTTTGACCACGCAGATGCTCCGTCACTTCACCAATCTGCTCGACTCTGCGCTCGCCGATCCGAACCGCCCGCTGGCCAGTCTGGATCTCATGGACGGTCGCGAAGCACAGTGGCTGCGGGAGGTGTCGTCCGGAGAACTATTTGAGGCGGAGCCGACTACGCTCGGCGAGCTGGTGGCCGCCCGCGCGGCCGCACAGCCGGATGCCACCGCTCTCGTCTACGAGGGGCGGCACTACTCATATCGGGAAACCAACGAACTGGCGAACCGGCTGGCACACTGGATTATTGGTCAGGGGATCGGTACCGAAGATCATGTCGCGGTGCTGCTGGACAAGTCGCCGGATTTGATCATTACCGCGCTCGCCATCGCAAAGGCCGGTGCTGTCTATGTCCCCGTTGACCCGAATTACCCCGCTGATCGCATCGCGCACATTCTCAGCGATGCGCAGCCGAAATTAGTCATCAGAGAGCCGGTAACCGGTGTTGGGCAGTTCGACCCCCGTGAGCCGGTCGATGCGGACCGGGTGCGGCCGCTGACCGCCGACAATGCCGCCTATCTCATCTACACCTCGGGTTCAACGGGCCTGCCCAAGGGTGTGACGGTCACGCATCGTCCGCTGACCGAGTACTTCAACTGGTTCCGTGCTGAGTATCGGGTTAGCGGATCCGATCGGGTGCTGCAGGTGGCGTCGCCGAGCTTTGACGTATCGGTGGGCGAGATTTTCGGCATCCTCAGCTGCGGCGGCCGGCTGGTCATCCCGCGTCCGGGCGCACTCGGTGACGTCGCGTACTTGACGGAACTGTTGAACAGCGAGGGCGTTACCTCGATGCACATGGTGCCCTCGTTGCTGGGGCTGGTGCTGTCGTTACCCGGAGTCACGCAATGGAAGTCGCTACGCCGGGTGCCGGTGGGTGGTGAGGCGTTGCCCGGTCCGGTCGCGGACAAGTTCCACGCCACTTTCGATGCGTCGCTTCATAATTTTTATGGTCCCACTGAGACCGTCATCAACGCCTCGCGGTACAAGGTGCGCGGAATTCAGGGGACGCGGACCGTTCCGATCGGCACTCCCAAGATCAACACGCAGATTCACATCCTGGACCAGACGCTGCGACCGGTGCCGGTGGGGGTCATCGGCGAGATCTACATTGGCGGAACGCATGTGGCGCGCGGATATCATCGGGCCGCCGGACTTACCGCGCAGCGGTTCATCGCCGACCCCTTCGTTCCCGGGCAGCGGATGTACCGGTCCGGTGATCTTGCGCGGCGTAGTGCGAACGGAGACATCGAGTTTGTCGGTCGCGCTGACGAGCAGGTGAAGATCCGAGGGTTCCGTATCGAACTCGGCGAGATCGCCTCGGCCATCGAGGTAGACCCGAGCGTCAGCCAGGCGCTCGTGGTGGTCGATGAGCCGCCGCACGTCGGCAAGCGTCTTGTTGCGTACCTGACGCCGGTCGGCGGTCACGTAGTCGATCTCGATCGGATCCGTGCCAGGATTTCGGCTGCCTTGCCCGACTTCATGATTCCCGCGGCGTATGTGGTGCTCGACGAGATGCCCATCACTCGGCACGGCAAGATCAATCGGGACGCGCTGCCGGCACCGGAGGTCGGTTCCGTGACCAGACGTCGGGAGCCGGAAACCGCGACTCAGCGACAGGTGGCAGCTCTTTATGCGCGCCTGCTCGGGGTTGCGACCGTGGGTGCGGACGACTCGTTTGTCGATCTCGGGGGCCATTCGCTGCTGGCGAGCAAGCTATCGGCGGCGATCCTGACCGAGTGCGGAGTCGGGGTGGACATCCGCGAGATCTTGGAGCGGGGCACTGTCGCAGGCTTGGCCAAGTTGGTCGATCAGCGTCGTAGCGGTCTCGTCGCGGATGACGAGGATCGTGAAGGGGAGCCAATCCCGTTGCTTCCCAGCGGTCGTCGCCTCTATGAGCATGGAAACCCGCGCAGGCTGGCCGAAACCCACGTCTTCTGGCTGCCCGAGGGCATTACCCGATCCACGCTGGAGGAACTTCTCAATGCGGTTGTCGGGGAGCACGAGGTGCTGCGCAGCCGGCTTGACCGCGAGCGCCTGGAGCTGGTTCCGCGCACGCGGCAGTCTCTCCGATTGGTCGAGATTCTTACGGAGGATCCGTCTGACGCGGCGGGTGCCGAGATCGGCCGTGCGGTGGACCGGCTTGATCCTGAACAGGGTTGGATGCTCTCGGCGGTATGGCTGCACCCCGAAGGCGAGTCCGGAGTTCTTATCCTCGTGGTGCATCAGCTCGCCGCCGATCCCACCTCCTGGCGAGTCATCATGCAGGAGCTGGAATCTCGATGGCAGTCGCTGGTAGCGGGTGATGTGCCGCGCAGCACTCAGAACGGCGGCGGCTACCGCCGATGGGCCAATGCGTTGGTCGCCGAGGCTCGGGATGTGGGCAGCCTGCCGTTCTGGATCGCCCAGCTGGACGGTGAGGATCCCCCAATTGGTTCGCGTCGAATAGAGCCCGAACTCGATAGGGAAGCAGATTTGGCGGTCACCGTCGAGTCCGCGCCGGCCGATGTCAGTGCGGTACTGCTGAATTCGGGGATTCCGATGGAGCAACTGCTGGTGGCGGCAGCGGCACGCACCGTGGCCCAGTGGCGCCGCCGCCGCGGACAAGCCGCGGTCGAGACGCTGCTGGCGGTGCAGGTCTCCGGACGTGGGGACGCTACTGCTGAAACCGTGGGTCTGCTCGGTACGGCGTATCCGCTACGCGTGGGTGGCACCGATCCGCTGGGGATCGGACCGCGCGGTTTGGTGGAGCGAGTCGCCCGGCAGCACAGCGCGATGCCAGGACGGACCATCGACTACGGGCTACTGCGATACTTGCGTGCCGACACCAGCGCGGTGCTGCGGCAGTATCGCGATCCGCAGATCCTGTTGAACTACCTCGGACACGATCGTGGATTCGAGGGCGACCTCCTACGCCGCGATGGCTTGCTTTCGGTATCGGGTTCGCCTGTGCCCGAGCCGGAATCGGCGGTGCGTCACGAGCTCAGCATTGCGGTGCTGATCATAGGGACCACCGAGGGGCCGTCCATCGGAACGCTGTGGCAGGCGGTCCCGGAGGTGCTCGAGCGCTCGGAGATTACCGAGCTGCAATCGATTTGGCACGAACAGCTGGGGATTCTGGCGAAGGAGCTATGGTGACGTCCACATTGGCAGTGATAGGCGCGGGAGCCAAGGCGGTGGCGGTTGCCGCGAAGGCGGCAGTGCTGCGTGAATGCGGGGTCGACGTACCCGATGTGGTGGCGATCGAACGTCAGCAGGTCGGTGCCAACTGGCAGGCGTGCGGTGGCTGGACGGATGGACAGCACCGGCTGGGTACCAGCCCCGAGAAAGATGTGGGTTTCCCGTATCGATCTGCTGTGGTGCCGGGGCGTAACGCCGAGATCGACGCCCGGATGATGCGTCTGAGCTGGCAGTCCTACCTCATCGCCACCGGCCAGTTCGCCGAGTGGGTCGACCGCGACAAGCCCGCGCCAACGCACAAGCGCTGGGCTGACTACCTGACGTGGGTGGCCAACACGGTCGATATGAAGGTGGTTCAGGGCGAGGTAACCAGTCTGTCTATCGATGACGACAGATGGGTTGTGGGTACCAACGACTGTTCCATTGCCGCCGACGCGGTCATGGTGACGGGGCCCGGGCAGCCGGAGCGTTCTGTGCTACCCGAGCACCCGAATGTCTTGTCGATCGCCGAATTCTGGCGCCGCTGCGCCGGATCAACACGCCTCACCGCAGAGCGTGTCGCCGTGATCGGCGGAGGTGAGACAGCCGCCTCAGTGCTCAATGAGCTTTTCGGGCACCGGGTTTCGACGATCACCGTGATCTCTCCCGGCGTCACACTGTTTACCCGCGGCGAAGGGTACTTCGAGAACGCGCTGTTCAGCGATCCGACCGGGTGGTTGCACCACACCATGGAGGAACGGCGCGACGCGTTGAACCGCACCGATCGCGGCGTGTTCTCGGCCCGTGTCCAGGAATCACTGTTGGCCGACGACCGTATCCGCCATCTGCGTGGCCGCGTGGCCCATGCCGTCGCCCTGGAAGACCGGATCAGATTGACGCTGCGCAGCGACCGTGCCGGCGAACCCTCCGAAACCGTCCATGGCTTCGATCTGGTGATCGACGGGGCGGGTGCCGACGCATTGTGGTTCCTACCGCTGTTCGACCAGAGCGCTCTTGACCTCATGGAGCTGAAACTGGGGGCCCCCGTGGACGGTAACGTCTTGCAGGAATCCCTTGGCCACGACCTGTCCGTCAATGGTCTGACTCCTAAGCTCATCCTTCCGACACTCTCGGGTCTGACCCAGGGCCCGGGGTTCCCCAATCTCAGCTGTCTCGGATTGTTGTCCGATCGAGTGCTCGGCGGGCACAGCAGTACCGAATCGGCTCGTCGCGAAAGGAAAACAAGTGAGTACCAACCCATTTGATAACGAGAGCGGCGTCTTTTACGTACTGGTCAACGACGAGGAGCAGCACAGTCTGTGGCCGACGGCCATTGAGGTGCCAGCGCAGTGGCGCGTGGCCTTTGGCGAGGCCTCGCGTGCCGATTGCGTCGAGTACATCGAGGCCCACTGGACCGACATGCGGCCCAAGAGCCTCCGCGACGCGATGGCGGGCAGCTAGCTAGTTTGTAGCTGCGGCGATGCGCCATCCGGTGGTGGATTCCTGCTGGCGCCAGAATTCTGAGAAACGGCCTCCGAGAGAGCTGAGTTCGGTGATGGAGCCTTGTTCGATGATGTGGCCGTTGTCGATGAAGAGCACGTGATCGGCGTTGCGGATCGCGCTGAGCCGGTGAGCGATCATCACCCGGGTGCGAAGACGCGGATCATTCCCGATGGCGTCGGTGATTGCGGTTTCGTTTTCGGTGTCCAGGGCGCTGGTGGCTTCGTCGATGAGCAGCACGGGGGCGGGTTTGATGAGTGCGCGGGCGATGCTGACGCGTTGGCGTTCACCGCCGGATAGTGCGGTGCCGGCTTCGCCGACACGAGACTGCTCGGCATCGGGTAGCCGTTCGATGATCTCGTTCACCCGAGCCAGCGCCATCGCCCCGCGCGCCTCCTCGTCAGCGGCCGTGGGATGCCCGACGAGAACGTTGTCGCGGATAGGCCCATCGAAGAGGTAGGGGTGCTGGAAGACCATGCTGACCAGGGCACGGCGGCTGGCGGTGTCCAATGTTGCGACATCGGTTCCGTCGATGAGGATTTGGCCGCTTTCTGGTTGTTGCAGTCCGGCGATGAGCGCGAGGATGGTGCTTTTCCCGGATCCAGATGGCCCGATGACGGCGGTGGTGGCACCTGGTTCCAGGATGAAGTTGATGTCGTTGAGGACGTGTTCGCTGGTGCTGTCGTAGCGGAAGGTGACGTTGCGGAATTCGATGCGTGGGGCGGGGGTATCGGCGGATGCGACGGCATCCCCGGGCTGGTCGGCGGCGTCGGTGGTGATGATGGTGTTGAGGCGCTCGAATATGGCGCGCGAGTTCTCGACCGCCCCGCCCAGGCCCGCCAGCACGGTGAATGGTTCCAGGAATCGCACCACGATCACCATGAGTGCGACGGCTTCGGGCGCCCCGATCTCCCCGCGCACCGCCAAAACCGTGGCGGTGCCGGCCAGCAGGATGAGGGCGATCTGGCTGACGATGCTGAACAGCAGCTGACCGGGGATCTGAAACAGCAAGAGCCGCATGGTCGCACCGCGAGCCACGGCCACCGCCTCGCCGGCCTGACTGCGCGCAGGGCTGACACGACGGTTCGCCCGCAGCGCGGCTTGGGTGCGTGCGAATTCCAGGATGCGTTCGGTCAGTGCGCTGTGCGCCTTCGTGTCTGCTTCGTCGGCGGCGCGCACGATGCGGATACTGGCCAGCAACGTACCCAGGAGCAGCGGCAGGGTAATGAGCGCCGCAACGCCCAGCTTCCACGAGATGAAAAACAGCCCGATGGTGATGGCTGCCGGTAGTAGTGCTGCGCCGATCATTGGGGTCAGGAGGTTGGCGATGAATCCCACGAGGTCGGGGCCGCCGGAGGAGATGGCTTGGCGGGCCATGGCGGTGCGTTCGGCGGTGAACCAGCTCAGTGGGATGTGGGTGAGCCGGTCGGCGACTTGGTGTTGTGAGTCGTTGAGCAGGGCGAATCCGATGCGGTAGCCGATGCGGGCCAGCGCGGTGTCCACGATCCAGCCGCCGACGGTGACCGCGGTGAGCACGGCGAGCCAGGGCAGTGCGTCGGTGGGGGTGGTGCTGAACAGGGCGCCGAGCAGCGGCACGAGCAGCAGACAGCCCGCGGCGCGAAGTACTACGGATAGCACTGAGAGTGCGCTGTAGGTGTAGAGGGAGTTGCGGTGTGCGGGTGGGATGAGGCGGATCAGGTGGGTCAGCATCAGATGTTCTCTCCGGCAAGGACGCTCGAGGGTTCTTGCAGGCGTGCGTCCCACAAGCGCCGGTAGCGCCCGTTGTTGGATAGCAGCTGCGTGTGGGTGCCGGTTTCTACGAGGTGGCCCTGGTCCAGGACCACGATCTGGTCGGCGTCGGCGATGGTGTGTAGTCGGTGGGCGATGACGAGCACGGTGCGGTTGTGAACGAGCCGGCCCAGGGCTTGTTGCACCAAATATTCTGATTCGGGGTCGGCGAAGGCGGTGGCTTCGTCCAGGATCAGGATGGGGGTGTCGGCCAGCAGGGCGCGGGCGATGGTGAGGCGTTGTTTTTCGCCGCCGGACAGTTGGGTGTTGGTGTCCAGGACGGTGTCATAGCCGTTGGGTAGCCGCAGGATTCGTTCATGGATCTGTGCGTCGCGGGCGGCGGTGTGGATCTGGGTGTCGGTGGCTTCGGGGCGGGCCAGTGCGATGTTTTCGCGGACGGTTCCGGCGACCAGTTGCACGTCCTGGAACACGAATCCGACCTTGGTGTAGAGCTCATCGGCGCTCAGGGCACGAATATCGGTGCCATCGATGCAGATAGCACCGCCATCGACGTCATGGAAACGTGCCAGCAGCGAAGCCAACGTCGATTTACCCGAGCCGGACGGACCCACCAGCGCCGTCACAGTTCCCGGCCGCAACCTCAGATCCACACCATGAATAACCGGCACCCCCGGCCGATACCCAAACGTCACCGCATCAAACGAGACCGACGTCTCCCCGGCATGCCCCTCGGAAGCCTGCTCGGTCAATTCGGTCTCGCCGAGGGCAACCGCGATATGCCGCGCGGCCTCCACGCCACCACGAATACCGCCGAGGCCGTAGGCGATTCCCAGCAGGCGGGTGCCGAAGGTGGTGCCGAGCACCAGGAATGGCAGCAGGGTAGTGGGCTCCATGGCCCCCGCGACGACAAACAAGGTGCCGGCCCCGGCGATCAACCACAGGAACGTGGTGGGCCGGGTAACCAGATCCATAAAGGTCTTCTTCCCGATGAAGGGCTGTTGCCATTCATTGAGGAAGGACAGGTATCCGTCCAGCTTGCGCTTGAACGAGGACGCTGCCGAGCCGCCGAAGATCCGGATCACCGGCTGGCCTTCAAGATAGGCGGCCGATTCTCCGCTCATCCGCTCGCTCCAGCGCGAGGCCTCAATGATCTTCGGGCCGCTCTGGAACATCATGGTCGCCGTCGTCACGAGGTAGATCAGAATGGGGATGAGAAGCACGAGTGCAAGGCGCCAGTCGACGGCGAAGAGGTAGATCAGCACCGCCACCGGCCCCACGACGGCGGCCACCGCATCGGGGATCGCGTGAGTGATCAGATAATGCAGCGACAAGGTGTCGTCCTGAATCAGCTTCTTGACCGATCCGGAACCGCGTTGCGTGAACCACCCCAACGGAACCCGAGAGAGCTTCGACAGGAGCCGTTGCCGAACATCGGCGCTGAACCGTATTTCGACGACGTGCATCCAGACGGTGAGGGCCGCGCCGAGAGCGGCGCCGAGTACCAGCAGTGTCAGGAAGATGAATCCGGTGTGCCATAGGCGGGATTCGTCGGCCCCGGCCAGCAGCTGGCGGGTGAGCTCGACGAGCACCACGAACGGTGCCAGCTCGACCATGGTGATGATCGCCTGCAGCACACCACCGGCGATCATCTGCTTCTTGACCGGCGCCAACAATTCCCCGGCAGCCTGCGAACGCCAGCGGCCTTGGGGCACTGCAGGTTCGGGGGGAGCGGCAGGATTCTCGGCGGCGGGCTTGGGAGCAGCGGGCTTCGCGACGGGTGCCTGCTGAGTATCGGTGTCTCCGCGGCGGCTGCCCATGGCGCGCCCGAAGGTCCAGTAGGCGGCGGCATGCACGTCGGCCTTGGGGAATCCGAATTGTTCTTTGAGGCGCTTGCGCAGATGTTTGAGCGAGCCCCCCTCCGAGCCGGCCCAGGCGTACCAGTTGGACCAGTCACGGGCCTCGATCGCGCCCGCCAGTGAGGTTTCATCGACGCGGTCCACCCAGTGCAGAACCCGCCGGGGATGCTCGGTCAGCGGGATGAGCTCATCGTCGGGGCTGTGGCGTTCCAGATAGACCTCGACATCCACATCGGCGGGCAGCGCGGCCAGGATGGAGTTGATCGCCGGGATAGACGCCGAATCGCCGATCAGCAGGAATCCGGCCGGAAGATCCTCGGGAACCTCAAAACGTGCTGAGCCGAAAGCCACTACCGGAATGGTCATTCCGGGCTGGGCCGCCCCCGCCCACCGGCAGGCGGGCCCGGCGGGCTCGTGGATCACCACATCGATCGCGAACTCGCCGACCTCGGCATCCGTGGAGACGATCGTGTACGCCCGCTGATGCTCAGTGGCGCCACCCTCGGGATCAGGGAACCAGAACCGCAGCCATTCGGCCGGCGTGTGTAGCAGGTCCTCGAAAAGGGTGGGTGCCGACATCGTCAGTCGCACACAATTCGGTGCGACCTGACTGGTACCGACGACAGTGGCTACGTGATCACGCGCCCCAAGCCCGCGCAGCACCGCACCCTGGAAACCTCTACCCATGCTGATGTGACCTTTGTTTGTGCTCTGCGTGGCTCCGGCCGACACACCCGGGCCATGTACTTAGCCCATCCTAACCTAAGGGGTGCGGACGGGGTCAGGCGCGAACGGTGACGTCGTCCGGTGGGGCTGTTTCGGCCTCATCGGGATCCGCGCAGGGGATATCTGTTCCGGCGATCGAGGCCCCGGCCGTCTCGATGAGGAAAGGTAGGGCGCATAGCCCGACGGCGCAGGCCAGCATCAGGTAGGCGGCGGGGAAGAGATCCCATCCGGTCGCATCGACCATGAGGTCGTTCACCAGTGGCGCAGTACCGCCGAACGCGGCGGTCGATATGTTGTAGGAAATCGCAAAGCCCGCGTATCGCACCTGGGTGGGAAACATGCAGGGGAAGGTCGCGGTGATGGTGGAGAGCTGCGGTATATACAGCAACCCGAGCACCGCGAAACCGACTATTGCCCAAGCGAATCCCTGCCCCATGAGCCAGAACATAGGCAACGCGAGGACAAGAAGCCCGATCAGGGAGAACAGCCACATGGGTTTGCGTCCGACGCGGTCGGAGAGTGCGCCGCAGAAGGGTAGAAATGCCATCATGGCGACCTCGCCGATGAGGACGACCATCTGCCCTTCGGTCTCACTCATCCCGAGCCGGGTCTTCAGGTAGGTCGGCTGATAGCTCAGCAGGGTGTAATTGGTGATGTTCAGCGCGATGACCAGCAGCATCATCACGATCATGGGGCGTTTGTAGTCACGCACCAGATCCTTGAGCCGCTCAAACGCAGTCTCCTGGCCCTGCGGCTCGTGCTCCTGCATCTCCTTGAACAAGGGTGGATCATCGAGGCGGCTCCGTAGATACCAACCGATGAGGCCCATCGGGAGCGCGATGAGGAACGGAATGCGCCAGCCCCAGGAGTGCATGTCCTGCGCGCTGAGGGTGGCATCGAGGACCAGGACGAAGGCGGCGCCTGTTGCAAAACCGCCCAAGGTGCCGAACTCGAGAAATGAACCGTACTTGCCGCGTTTCTTATCGGGCGCGAACTCGGCCATAAACGTGGCCGCGCCGCCATATTCGCCGCCGGTGGAGAAACCTTGGATGACCCGCAGCAGGATCATCAGAGCAGGCGCGGCGGCACCGATTGTCGCCCAGCTGGGCAGCACACCGATGAGTGTGGTGGACAGCGCCATCAGCACGATGGTGATGGCCATGACGCTTTTACGGCCCAACCTGTCGCCCAATGGGCCCCAGATCATCCCGCCGAGGGGCCGCAGCAGGAACGAGATCGCGTATCCGAGCATCGTGAACGCGGTGCCCAGGGTCGGGAAGAACGCCTGCGTCAGGAAGGTGGTTGTAGCCGCATAGACGCCATAGTCGTACCACTCCGTGGCGTTTCCCATGGCCGATGCCGCAATGGCCCGGTGCAACTGCCGCCGACCCGTGGGTGACTGGAAGTCCGGGCCGACGGTCGTCATCAGCGAATACTCGGCGGTCGACCGGTGAGTGGCGTGAATGTCCGCGCAGCGATGTACTCCGGACGAGGCTCCGATCCGGCGAAGGGGCGCTCTGGCGCGTTCTCCACCGAGTTGAACACCAGGAAGACGTTCGAGCGCGGGTACGGGCTGATGTTCGATCCCGACCCGTGCATCAGGTTGCAGTCGAACCACAGCGCATCACCCGGTTGCCCGAGGAACAGTTCGATACCGCTGGTGAGGGCGGCCTCGGCGAGGGTGTGGGTGGATGGAACGCCAACCTCTTGCTCCACCAGAGATTTCCGATGGTTTTCGTGCGGGGTGGCACCGACGCATGGGTAGAAGGTCCGGTGGGTGCCCGGCATGACCTGCAGCGTGCCGTTATAGGCGACGTTGACGGTCAACGCGATTGAGCAGGACACGGTGCGCATCTGGGGGAGTCCGTCTTCGGTGTGCCAGGTCTCGAAATCCGAATGCCAGTAGAAGCCGCGTCCTCTGAATGCGGGCATCGCATTGATGCGCGATTGATGCAGGTAGACCGGCCCGCCCAGTAGCTGCTCGGCGACGTCAAGCACGCCCGGCGAGCACGCGACGTCCATGACTACCGAGCTCAGGACGTGCGCCTCGAAGATGGACCGCACCTCATGCGATCCGGCCTCCCGGATGATCCGTGGATCGTCGCCCAATTGCGATGGCACTCTGTCGATTTCGTTGCGCAGGGTGGATACCGTCATGTCGTCGACGGTGCTCGGTCTGATCAGGAATCCCTGCTCAGACATCTGCGTGAGCGCCGGCGGGGCCAGGGGCCCCTCGCCCATGGCGCCCCACACCACAGGCTCCGTCCTGATGATCGGAGGCTGTTCGGTTTCGAGACGGCTGGGGTAGCGATCGACGATCGCGGGGGCACTCATGAGAGCGCAGGCGCGGCAGGGTATGCGCCGGACTCGTCGTGGACCTCCCGCCCGGTGACAGGAGGATTGAACACACACATCATGCGCATCTGGGTATCGGCGGAAAGCTGGTGTCGCTCATTGCCGTTGAGCAGATACATGCTGCCCGGCCCGAGTGTGAACAGTTCACCGTTCTCCAGGTTGGTCAACGTACCGGTACCGGCGGTAAGCCACACCGCCTCGATGTGATGCTGGTAATGGAAGACGTGGACAGTGCCCGCGTCAATGGTGGTCTCGTGGAAGGAGAACCCGACGCCGTCATCTGCCAGCACGATCCGCTTGCTATGCCAGCCTTCGCCGCTGACATCGCGTTCGGTACCCGTGATCTGCTGGGTAGTACGGACGATCACGATAGTTTCCTCTCTCGATCGATTGGATTCTGTACGGAATCAGGCGGATTCGGCGATGGCATCACGCAAGGTGGCGATGCCGATGTCGAGCTGCTCGTCGGTGGTGGTCAGCGCGGGAAGCAGCTTGACGACCTCGTCCTTGGGGCCCGAAGTCTCCACCAACAGGTTCCGCTCGAACGCGGCCTTGCTCACTCGAGAGCCCCGCTCGGCATCGGCAAAGGCAATGCCCTGCACCATGCCGCGGCCACGCACGGTTACCGAGTCGTCGTCGGCGACCAGTGCGGACAGCTCACTGTGGAGTCGGTCCCCCTTGCGGCGCACGTCATCGCTGAATGTGCTATCCCGCCAATACTTCTGCAGCGTTGCGGTGGCGGTCACGAAGGCGGGGTTGTTCCCACGGAAGGTGCCGTTGTGCTCACCCGGGGCCCACTGGTCGAGATCGGGGCGTATCAGGGTCAGTGCCATCGGCAGGCCGTATCCGCTGATCGACTTGGACAGCGTCACGATGTCCGGACGGATGCCCGCATCTTCGAAGGAGAAGAAGGCACCCGTTCGGCCGCAACCCATCTGAACGTCATCAACGATCAGTAAGATTTCGCGCGCGCGGCACAGATCTGATAGCGCGCGTAGCCACTCGGCGCGAGCGACGTTGACTCCCCCCTCGCCCTGCACGGTTTCAACGATCACCGCGGCAGGCTTGTTGAGTCCGCCGCCTTCGTCGTCGAGCACCTTCTCAAACCACTGGAAATCTTCGGTGACACCACCGAAGTAGTTGTCGTACGGCATAGGGGTGGAATGCACCAGCGGCACGCCCGCCCCCGCCCGCTTCATGGAATTTCCCGTCACGGCCAGCGATCCCAGTGTCATTCCATGGAAGGCATTGGTGAAGCTGATGATCGATTCGCGCCCGGTGATGTTCCGCGCCAGCTTGAGCGCGGCCTCTACGGCGTTGGTTCCGGTGGGGCCGGGGAACTGGACCTTGTAGTCCATGCCGCGCGGCTCCAGGATGGTGCGCTCGAACTCCTCAAGGAAGTGCTGCTTGGCCACGGTGGCCATGTCCAGACCGTGCACCACACCGTCGGTCGTCAAGTAGTCGATGAGGGCGGTCTTGAGCACCGGGTTGTTATGCCCGTAGTTGAGCGCGCCCGCACCGGAGAAGAAGTCCAGGTAACGCTCACCGGCGGTGTCGGTGAGCCAGGATCCGGAGGCGGAGGCGAAGGTGGTGGGCCAGCTGCGGCAATAGCTCCGCACCTCGGATTCACGTTCGTTGATGACCTTCGGCAGCCCAGCTTCCTGAGCGGGCAAGATGGCGGTCATTTCTGTATCCCCTTTCGGCCCAATGTTTTTAGGCACTGTGGCTGGGTGTTTTATGTGGTTCCAGCGGAGTGAGCCGCAATAGCGGCTCTGCCTCATGTGCATCGGGAAAGAGGTCCTCGCCGAATCCTGTGGACTCGGTGAGCTCCATATCCCGCCGGCGGGCAAATCCGGCGAATAACGCACGCGAAGCGGTATTAGACTGTGTAACAGTGGTTTCCATAACCAGGGGTTCACCCTGCAGGGTCGCGAGAGAGTCTGCGAGCCAGGCCAGCATGCTGGCGGCGAGTCCTTTCCCACGGTGTGCCGCATCGACCCCGACCTGCCAGATCATCAGTGATCCAGACGGCCTGAGGTATCCGGTGACGAATCCGATTGTCTTGTCGTCAACACGTGCGACGGCGGCCGTAGAAGGAAAGTCGGTGCACCACAACAGGTATGCGTATGAAGAATTGACATCCAATACGCCGGAGTCGCGTGCGATGCGCCACATGTGGCGAGCATCCGACTGCGTTGGGTGGCCAATCGACCACACAGGGGTGCAACCTTTTTCAGTCTGTAATTCAGTATCGACCACTAAAAATCACCATCACCACAACATGTTTCGTATCAACTCGGGTTTCGTACCGTTCGACCGTAACCACATTGACACCCGAATGGCCAGGACCGGCACCAGCGATGCGGGTCAACTCATAGCGTTTGCCGAGGGTATCCACCTGATGTGACCCTCGTCACATTATTGTGGGACCATGAGAACTTGACGGGATCTTGACGAATGTGCCTCGAGATTGCCCGGCAAAATTCAGTCCTTGCTGCTGAAGCAGCGCTCCCAGCGGTCGGGGTCGGCGAGCATCGCGCCGGGAGGAGTGGCCCAGCAGGCGGCCACCAGGTCGTATCCGTGGTGAATGAGTGCGGCGTGTGCGGGCCAGTGGGCCTGCAGCCAGTCGGGCTCGTTGTGTGCGCTGTGAACGCCCGCCCGGATAGCGCCCTCGAGTTCGAAGGATAGGTCGCGTGCTTCTGCGTACGCCGCGTCGTGGGCGGGCTGCACGCGGGCACTCGCGACCAGAGCCAATGCCGCCTGTCGGATCCGGGCCTCGGTGAATGTGAAGGTCCGGCGATGGGCACGCGGCGCGATCAGATACATGGACGCCATGGCGACGGCGACACCGATCAGCGTCTCCGCGAGGCGGTCGCGCACGATCGAGGTGACGGACCCGTGCAAGGTGACCACGCCCGCCGACAGCAGTGCGATGGGCGTCACGAACATGACGGCGACGGCGTAGTTGCGTGGCAGGAAAAGCTCGGTGCAGAACTGCAATGTCGCGATGGCGGCGATGAGCGCGTACCCGGTGAGGGAAAGCTGGTACAGCACTGCGAAGAGGCCGAGCCCGATCACCGTTCCCGCGAAGCGGTGTAGTCCGCGCACCGTTCCGTGTAGCCGGTCCGGACCCAGATGGACGATCACGAGAGCGCTCAGGATCGCCCATTGCGGGCGTGTCAGCCCGACAGCGGAACTGATGACTCCGGCGCCAAGGCAGGCGATGCCGACGCGTCCGGCGGTGATGGTGGCGTGTGAACGGAACCGCACCGAGCGGCGCAACCGGTACCAAATACTGGGCCGGACCACCAGGACGTGGTCGCCCGGGATGACGTGATCGAGCACCATCTTGGTGCCGACGGCGGTTTCGGTGAACCGACGATGGGTGTCGAGCATCGTGGCCACCAGGGGCGAATCCGACCGGGTGGAGATTCCCGCGTCATGCAGGGCGGTCCAGGCTGAGGAGATCGCCAGTCCCGCGGCGTGGCGTGCGTCGACCGTCGCGTTGCCTGGCTGTGCGTAGCCGTCAACCGCATCGACTGCCCTCTGCACGGCGACACGTTCCGGTTTGTGAAGGTCAACCACGGCACCGACCATCGAAACAGCCACCGCTGCAACGGCTCCCAGGCTTGCGCAGACAAGAATCTTGATCGGATCCACACCCCATTCGGTCGCGCCGAGCGCGCCGCCGCACACCAGCACGAAGAACAGGGCACCCGGCGGACCAAGCCGAAGCGCGTCCACGGTGTACACGACCGGGACCGCGACGGCCGTCAGAGTGAGGATGATGGCCACCTTGTTGGCGACGCCGCCGGGGGCATGGGTGCCGACGACGGCGCCGAGCATTGCGATAAGAAGCAGCGCCGCTCCCGCGGTGGCGACGACGGCGGCACGTACCCGGTACGGGCGTCCCTCGCCGTAGAGGACGGCGAAGGCGCCGTAGGTGACATAGAGTGCCGCATTCGGATACCCGGCGGCCACCACGAGCGCCCCGGGAACGGCGACGGCGGCGCCGGCGCGTAAGCCGATGCTCCACCGCCTGCCCGCCGGCGGCGCGGAGAACAGGATGGAACGGGCCCGGGCGATCTGCGGCAGCGGATCCGGCGATTCAGGCGCGGACGGGGTCACACGTCATTTCATACCGTGCCGCTGCCGGTAGGCGCGCTGTTTGCAGGCGGGGGAGCAGTAGCGTGCAGGCCGTCCCTTCCCGTGCGTGATCAGCTCGGAGCCGCAGAAATCGCAGCTCGTGTGCATCTCGGCGGGTATTTCGTCACGAACTGAAGGGGATTCGTAACAGGTGCCGCGCGCCGCGGATACCAGGTTATTGCCGGCAGCGCGGCCACGGGGGGTGCGGATGCGGAGCTCACCATCGAGATAGGGGCAATCGACGATGTCCTCGTTCTGGCAGGACAGCAGGTGGTTCAGGTATTCGCGTGCGCGATTGAGCTGTTCGATACGCGTGGAGATCTCGGCGACCTGTTCGGTGACCGCGACGCGCCAGGTATCTGGTTGCGCCGAATGCGATGTCACGACGGCCGCCTGGCGCAGCGGCATCATCCCGGTGATGCAGCACAGGTATGCGATGCCGATGCGCCGCAGGTCTCGTTCGGTGTAGGTGCGGCGTCCGCTGTGCTGTACCGGCGAATTCAAGACGCCCTGCTTCTCCCACCACCGCAGGGTCGACGGACTGAGGCCGTAGAGGGCCGCGGCCTCGCCGATGTTCACGGTGGGTTCGGTGGGTGCTGGTCTGGACATCAAGCTCACTTCACCATTGAAACTTAGGTAAACCTAACTTGCAAGGGGGTGTGAGCGACGCACTAGTCAAGCAGTGTCCGGCCGAGATATCCGTCCTCAGCGGTGCCCGGCGGCATGACGAAGACGGCAGATCCGACTGCGGTGTTCCACTGATTGAACTCGTCGCGTTCGGCCAACCGTCGCTGAACCGGGACGAACTGCGTGGCGATATCACGTTGATAGGCGGCGAAAATCAGGCCCGAGTTCGACGAAGAGCCGGGCAGCGGAGCGTCGTCGAAGTTGTACGGACGGCGCAGGAATTTCTCGTGCGGATTGCGGTGGCGGGCCAGGGCGACATGTGAGGTCGCCGGTATTACGGGGATGCCACCACGGGTCATCTCCAGGTCGGGTTCGTCGGATTCCTTCTCGCCGGTCAGTGGCGCACCGTTGGCTGCTCGCCGGCCCATCACCAGGTCGCGGAGCTTGACGTCTAGCTGGTCCCATCCGTCCAGGTCCATGGTGATCCTGCGCAGGACCAAAAGCGTTCCGCCCCTGAGCCATTGATGATCATCGCCCTGGTGCCACAGCAGAGTGTCGAGCTCGGGCACGGTGGGGTTCACCGTGCCGTCGACTTGTCCCATGAGGTTGCGCATGGTGCCCCCAGAGGAATCTTCCGCGCGTGGTGTCCGGAATCCGGTCTGGCGCCAGCGTTCGGTGGCTAGCGAGCGCACATTCTTCAAGAGAACCCGCGCCGCATGCGCCACCACCAGCATGTCGTCGGCGCAAATCTGCAGCAGGAGATCTCCTCCGCACCAACGTTTGTCGAGTTTGTCGGTGGCGAACGCCGGGAAGTCGCGTGCCGAGGCGGGACATCTGTTGGCCAGGCCGGCCTTGGCGAACACCGACGGGCCCAAGCCCGTCGTGATGGTCAATCGTGCTGTGGTCGTTGCCAATTCCGGCTCGGTGTCGGCGAGAGCGGGCAGGCCCTGGGTCAATCTGGCCGCGTCGGTGGTCCACAGACGTAAGACCGACCGTAGATTCTCTTGAGTCGACTGTTCGTCTGTGCTGCTGCCAGGTAGTAGATCCAGGGCGAGGAACAACGCGTGCGACTGCGGGGCGGTGGTGATCCCCGCCTGATGCTCTCCATGGAACGGTTCGACAGCAGGTGCGCCTTGTGGCCGTGCTGCTTGGGACTGGGCCGACCATGCCGAGAGCCCAGCGCCCGCGGTGAGGGCGGCCGCTGCGCCGCCGCCGACAATGAGTCCCCGTCGGGACAGAGAACGAGGTGTCATGCTCAGGGCTGGTAGTTCTCGTTGCCGCCTGCGAAGTCGCGGATCTGGGCGGTCAGGGGCTTGGTCGAGCCATCCTGGAAGGCCAGCGTGATGACGACGTCTTGGCCCGGGCGCAGGGGCGTGGTCAGTCCCATGAGCATGACGTGATCGCCGCCGGGGGAGAGCTTGTGCTCGCCGTTGGCGGGAATGGCGACCCCGCCCTCCTTGGGGCGCATCAATCCGCCGGGAGTCACCTCGTGGAGCTCGACAGACCGGGCGGCCGGTGAGGTGGCGGACACGATGCGCGCCTCACTGGAACCGTTGTTGTGCACGGTGCCGAACACCGACGTCATGGAGCCGTCGGGAGCGGACTTGGCCCACTGGTCGGTGATGGTGACTGCCGAAGCTTGCGTGGCCTGGCTGGCGGATGTGGACTCATGCGCCGAACAACCGGCGAGCAAGGACAGCGCGACTGCTGCCGGGATGACGATCTTCACGTTCAGCTAGTCGTGTGCCGGTGACGGAAAGTTCCGGCGGCGCAGGCTCAGCTCGGTGAAAAGCCGTTCGGTGGCGGTCGTGGCGGCGTCGATATCGCCGGCGATGACAGCCTCGACGAGCATCGTGTGTTCGTGCTCGAACGAGCACTCCGCGCCTATCGGGTTTCCTCGCATGTAATGGTCCATCAGGCCCAGCAGTGAATCGTAAAGTTCCAGGTAGAGGGCATTGTGGCTTGCGGCCACCACGGCCCGGTGCACCGCGATGTCGGTGGAGATGGCGTCCTCGACATCCTGGGGTGCGACGTGGTGGGGCGCCCATAGCGCGTTGCGGCGTTGCAGCAGGGCGCGCAGGTGCTCGATGTCATCCTCATCACGTCGCTGGGCGGCGAGCCCGGCGGCGGTCACCTCAAGGGTCTGCCGCAGTTCGATCAGATCGCGGTCATTGGCGGCCGCGAAGTAGTCGGCGATGGCCGAGCCGCTTCCGCCCATCGAGAGCACATAGGTGCCGGACCCCTGGCGCCGTTCCAGCATCCCGGCATGTACCAGGGCCTGGACCGCCTCTCTAATTGTGTTGCGGGAGGTCCCGGTGAGCTCGCACAATTCAGGTTCGGTCGGAATGCGCGCGCCGATGGCCCAGCGTCCCGACAGAATCTCCTCGCGGAGTTGCTCGGTGACCTGGCCAATCAGTGTTTGGCGACGGACCGGCTGCATGAGGGCTCATCGTAGCGTGCGGTGGAAATCACCTTGAACCCATTCATCCATTCATCCTATGATTTGCCGGGGCATACAGGAGGATGAACGTTGACTACGGCTGCGCAAGACACCGGAACCGCCACGCACGATTCGATGCGGGCCGTATCGGCGACCGCGCTGCGCCGCGGTCGCCTCATGGTGCTGGTCGCGATCCTGTTGTTCGCGCTGTGCCTTCGTTCCGCGGTCACCTCGCTGACGCCGCTGCTGACCCAGATCTCACACGAGATCGGGTTCGGGTCTGCGGTGATCGGTGTGTTCGGGATGCTGCCGACGGCCATGTTCGCCGTCGCGGGACTGGTGACACCCGCACTCACCGAGCGTTTCGGTCTGGAGCGCACGACACTCGCCGCGGTGGTGGCCACCGTGATCGGTATGGCGGCACGGCCCGCGATGAACTCAACCGGCGGTTTGTTGGTGCTGTCCTGCCTGGCTCTGCTCGGCATGGGCATCGGCAACGTCGTGATCCCGCCGTTGGTCAAGCGGTACTTCTCGCACCGTGTCGCGCTGATGAGCGCTTCCTATCTCACGGTGTTGCAGATCGGCACCACGGTCCCGGCGTTGACCGCGGTGCCCCTCGCTGACACCTACGGTTGGCGATTCTCGCTGGCGGCGTGGATGCTTGTGCCGGTCGCAGCGCTGCTGCCGTGGATCGGTGTCGTCATCGCGCGCCGCGGCCATGATGTCGAGGACCATTCCGCCGAGCCGCATGCGGATCCGTCTGCGGTGGGCCAAGTTTGGCGATCACCGTTGGCGTGGGGCATGGCCGGTATGTTCGGTATGACATCCCTGGTCACGTATTCCATGTTCACCTGGATTCCGGCGATTCTCACCTCAGCCGGCGGCAGTGCCGCGCTGGGGGGCGTCATGGTGGCCATCTTCTCGGCAGTGGGATTCGTTGGCACGCTGACAATCCCGCCATTGGCAGCCCGGATGCGTAACCCGTTCCCGCTGGTGGTGGCCTGCCTGGTCTGCTTCCTCGTCGGATTCGCCGGGCTGTTGTGGATGCCGATGACCGCCACCGCTGTGTGGGTGATCGCGCTCGGATTCGGGCCTTCCACCTTCCCGTTGGGCTTGACACTGGTGAACCTGCGCACCCGCACGCCTGCCGGTTCCGCGGCGTTGTCCGGGTTTACCCAGGGGGTTGGCTATGCCGTCGCGTGCTTGGGCCCCTTGCTGTTTGGCGTGCTGCACGATGTGACCGGCGGTTGGTACGCGCCGTTCGGCCTTCTGCTTGTCGCGATCACCGTGCTGGGCATAGGTGCCTTCCAGGCGTGCAAGCCGCGCATGCTGGAAGACACCTGGGGCCGCTGAACCGAGCCGGATCAGGCGGGTTGGTGGATGAGCAGTGGCAGTACCGCTCGCGCTCCGGCCTTCCGCAGATGGGCGGCGGCAACGGTGATGGGCCATCGGGTAGATGTCGAGTCTGTCACCAGCAGCACGCATCGGCCGTTGACCATGTCTCGGAGCGAGTCGTCTGTGCTGATCGCGTCACGCCAATAGGCGGCTTCCTCGCCGCCGGAGGAATCACGGCCCGGAGCCCTACCCGCAACCGTCGGCATCGTCGCGTGCTGTAGGCAACCGATCGCGGCAATTCGTTCGGTCAACGGCCGCACCGGATTGGGCGTACCGGTCAGCTGTAGCGACACCGCGATCTCGGGGCGGGCGACCCATTCGTCGCGCCATCGAGCGAGCGTGGAAACCGCGGCCTGGGTCAGGACTTCGATCGCCTCGGGCTCGCCCGTTACCGCAGCGACGATTACCCCGCTCCACTCCGGAGCATCGGCATGGACCAGCACGCGGCCGGGCTCGGCGAGCAGGTCCGCTGGAATCTTGCCGCGGGTACCGAACTCTCCGCCAGGCCACATCTTTCGGGGTTCAAGCATCGTGGAGTCGGTGCGCAGGGTGGCCGCGACCATCTGCATCAGCTCGGCGGACGCGGGCGATCCAAGCCCATCGGGTGTCTGCCCCAGGCACACCGAACACCGTCCGCAGGATGCCGCCTGGGGGTCGTCGAGTGATTCCGTGAGCAGCTGCATGAGGCAGCGCTCTCCACGTGTATAGGCCTTCATGATGTCGGCCTCGCGGCGGCGGGTGGCAATGATGCCGTCGTAGTGCTCTGTGTCGAAATGCCAAGGGCTACCGGTAGATCGCCAGCCGCCGTCGACCCGCTCCACCGCGCCGTCGACGGCGAGTTGTCTGACCATGAGCTCGATTCGTGCGCGCCGAATACCTGTCTTGGCTTCGAGCGTGTTTACCGATACCGATCCCTCACCATCGCGCGTCTCACCGGCCAGAGCGGTGAGCACCGTGTCCATCTGCTTGGGATCTGGAATCGAAGCGGTGGTGAAGTAGTCCCATATACCGGCGTCCGATTCCGAGGGAAGCAGCACGACTGCCGCATGGTCGATGGCGCGGCCGGCGCGTCCCACCTGCTGGTAGTAGCCGACCGGTGATGGCGGTGAGCCGATGTGGACTACGAATCCGAGGTCGGGCTTGTCGAACCCCATTCCCAGGGCAGACGTGGCGATCAGCGCCTTGATCTGGTTCTCACGTAGTGCGTCCTCTAGCCGGGCTCGCGCGTCCGCGTCGAGTTGGCCCGTGTACGCAGCGACTTTCGCCTGTGGGTGTACCGCGTGGATGGCGTTCACGAGCCGTTGCGCATCGGCGACGGTGAGCACATAGACGATGCCCGACCCCGGTAGCTCGTCGAGATGCTGAGCCACCCAGGCATAGCGTGCCAGCGGCGACATCGGTGGCAACACGTTGAGCTGCAATGAGCGACGGGCTAGCGGTCCCCGGAGAACAAGGGTGGCGTCGCCCAGCTGGGTCGCCACGTCTTCGGTGACTCGCGCGTTCGCGGTGGCGGTGGTGGCCAGTACCGGTGTATCCGGATTCATCCGGGTGAGCACGTCGGAGACCCGGCGGTAGTCGGGACGAAAATCGTGTCCCCAGTCCGATACCGCGTGCGCCTCGTCGATGACCAGCAGCCCCATGGAGCCTTCGAGTGCGGCCAGCACCCTACGGCCAAAAGAAGGGTTGGCCAGCCGCTCGGGCGACACGAGAAGCACGTCGATGTCACCGGCCACGAGCCGCGCCTCGATCGAACTCCAGTCGTCGAAGTTCGACGAGTTGAGCGTCGCGGCGCGCAGCCCTGCCCGAGCGGCGGCAGCGACTTGATCGCGCATCAGAGATAGCAGCGGCGAGACGATCAGTGCCGGACCGGCGCCCTCGGAACGCCGGATCGCTGTCGCGACCCAATACACCGCGGACTTGCCCCAACCCGTGGCTTGGACCACCAGCACCCGAGCTGCGGGCTCCAGTAGTGCTGTCACTGCGGTTTCTTGATCTTCCCGCAGGACTGCACCGGGACCGGCCAGCGCCTCGATCACCTCTCGGGCCTGATCTGCCCTGGCCCCATTCAGTTGGCCCATGCCTCAGGTCCCCCTCCTATCCGACTACCGGTTGATCGCAACCTACAAGGCCGCTCCAACCGTTGCCGCTACCCGTCCCGACCGCCCGGCGGGTCGTCGAGCATGGGAGTGTGCGCTATCACCGGGTATGCGCCGGTGTATCCGATGCGTTCCTGCGCGAGCTGCAGGACGCGACCACGGCACAGGTACCAGCCGGCGGTCAGTACGGGGACCAGTACCACGATCGCGATCAGGTTCCACGCGTTTTCGTAACACATCAACACCACCACGGCCGTCAGGAACGCCAGTGTCAGGTACCCGGTGTACGGGGCTCCGGGCATCCGGAAACTGCCCCGCTGCAGGAGGCCTCGCTGCGACCATCGGTACAGCTGGATCTGGCAGATCACGATGGTGGCCCACGACGAGATGATCCCCAGTGCCGCCAAATCCAGAGCGGTTTCGAAGGCTTCGGCGGGAATGACCAGGTTCATGAATATGCCGACAAGTGTGAGGGCGCCGGTGACCGCGATGCCCATGAAGGGCACTCCGCCAGAGGTCATACGTGACAACACTTTTGGTGCACTGCCATTCATCGCGAGGGACCGCAGAATGCGCCCCGTGCTGTACAGGCCCGCGTTCAGGCTGGACAGTGCGGCTGTCAGCACCACGAAGTTCATGACATCGCCGGCGTACGGCACGCCTATCCGGGAGAAGAAGGTGACGAAGG
The DNA here is from genome assembly GCF_001632805.1 of Mycobacteroides chelonae CCUG 47445. Lineage (NCBI taxonomy): Bacteria > Bacillati > Actinomycetota > Actinomycetes > Mycobacteriales > Mycobacteriaceae > Mycobacteroides > Mycobacteroides chelonae. The sequence continues at coordinate 2,269,293 of NZ_CP007220.1, forward strand.
GGCTCTCGCCGGCCTTGTAGGTTCCGTAGGGCAGCAGCAGTGCCAGCAGGATGAGCGAACCCACGTAGAAGACCGCGACCCGGAACACCACTGAGTTGATGGCCCGGGGCATCACCTTTTCCGGGTTCTCGGTCTCGCCGGCGGCGATGCCGACCAGTTCGACAGCTGAGTAGGCGAAGACGACTCCCGAGGTGACGATGACCAGGGCCATCAGACCGGTGGGCAGTAGGCCGCCGTTGTCCGCGATCACCGATGGTCCTGTGCTGGCGCCCTCGACCGCGAAGCGGCCCGCCAGGAAGACCGTCCCGATGACCAGGAACCCCATGATGGCAACCACTTTGATCAGAGCCGCCCAGAATTCCATCTCGCCGAACAGTTTGACGCTGATGGTGTTCATGGTCAGCACGATGACCAAGGCAATGAGTGCGATGGACCACTGAGGGATGGCCTTGAAGGCGCTCCAGTAGTGCATGTACAGCGCGATGGCGGTGACATCGACGATGGCGGTGGCGGCCCAGTTGAAGAAGTACATCCAGCCCGCGACATATGCCGCCTTCTCACCGAGAAATTCGCGGGCGTACGACACGAAGGATCCCGAGGACGGCCGGTGCAAGATCAGCTCGCCCAACGCACGCAGGATGAAGAACACGAACACGCCGCAGACCGCATAGACCAAGAACAAGCCCGGTCCCGCGCTGTGCAACCGGCCACCGGCTCCCATGAACAGCCCCGTGCCGATGGCACCTCCGATGCCGATCATTTGGACTTGCCGGTTCTTCAACCCCTTGTGGTACCCCTGTTCCTCAGGGGCGGGAGCTGATGTGTCATATGTTGCCGGGGACGTCATCGTGCGACCGTAGCGATCGGAAAGTTGCTGACTGGAACAACGATGTTACGAACATGCTGCGCGATTCCGCTTCCTCCACCGGGTAGCGCTATCTCGCCGGTTAGAACGGCGGTGGATTCGCCTTGGCGCGTGCGGCTAGTGCGTGCTCGCGTTGTAGTCGCTGTCTTTGGTTGAGATTTCGTTCTGCGGTGCGGCGTTGTTGACGGTCCCGGGCGCGGGTGCGGGACCTGCTGAGATTGGCGAACAGTAGCCCGCCGGCAGGGGTAGTGGGGTAGGTGTGTCCGGTGGGCGCTTTCCAGATGACGGTGCCGTCCGGCTCCTGAATTTCACGCCATCCGCAGAAGGTTTTCAGTAGATGATGTTTGCGGCACAACGCCTTCAGGTTCTCTACTGAGGTACGGCCGCCGTCGGCGTATGCGACGCTGTGGTCCAGGTCTGCGGCATCGGCGGGGTGTGAGCAGCCGGGGAAGCGGCACATCTGATCACGACACCGGATGTAGGTGTCGAGGGTGCGGGTGGGCCGATAGCGGTCGGTGTCCTTGGCGTGCAGGGTGCGGATCCGGGTACCGGGTTGGTTGGCGATGTGGCGAGCCTGAGCGCTATTGATGACTCCGAATCCGGATACCTGTGCGGGCTCAAGGTTTTCGGGGTCTTCCAGGGTGTCCTGATTGGCGACTAGGTGCACGATGACGGGGGTGTCGGCGATGGCTACTCCAGTGCAGCCGGGGTTATCGCAGGTGCAGCGCATCCGATCCAGGCCCTGAGTGAGGGCGCCGATGGCATCGGCACGCCGTTGGGCTTTGGTGCGCGGGTCGGCGGGGCAGACGGTGGCGACCAACTGTTCGAGGCGTTTATCGAGTGCCACGGCATGTGGGGTCTGCAGTACGCCCCAGACCTCGGCCAGGGGGTCTCCGGTATCGAGGGGCCGGATCTCGAGGTGGCGGTCGTCGGTGGCGGTTTTGGTGCGGCGCACCGCGTCACGGTCGTGGCGGTAGATCAGCGCGTCTAGCGCGGCGGTGATCCGTTTGATCGACCAGCGTTCCCAGCGGGGCAGTGCTTCGCAGATCGCCGCATCGACGGCGGTGACCAGGGCATCGTCTTCCAGTAGTTCGGTGCGTCCGATGATCAACGCGACGGTGCGAAAGTCGATGTCCCCGGCGGCGAATCGCTGTGCCACGGCACGCAGCCGATGGCGTAGTACGTAGGCGTAGCGCATCTGATGTGAGGCCAACGCATGGGTGATGCCCTGTGCGGCGGCCACTTGCGCGGCAACCTCGTCCCAGCGGTCCACCGCAAACCTGTCACGAGGATCCTGTTGCTCGGGGTCCGCATGGCGATCCACCAGTACCCCAATGGCAGAGAGTCGTCGCGCGGCTGCCTGCGCCTCCGCGCGCTGCGAGGAGCTGATCACATCGATCAGTCCACCGTCTGCCAATCCATCGAACATATGTTCGAGTTTAGTGTGGAAAATTCAGCCGCGCAATGGCTTTAGCGAACAACTCAAGTCACTCTGGAAACATAGCCCGTTGGGGATGCTGCCAGGGCAGGTATTCGTTCGTCGCGGTGCCACAGCTCGTCGTCCCCGACATCAAGGCCCTGCGAAATCAGCACACGCTTGAGAACCTTGTTGGTCGCGGTGGACGGGAGCCCTGGCGCCAAGCGCACATATCGCGGCCAGCCGGTGCGTGGCAGATCCTCCTGGGCTGCTAGAAACGCGGTGAAACCCGACGGCGTCAACGGCTCCCGCAGCACCAGCGCGGCCATCACCTCGTCGCCCCCGGCGGCGTCGCGGACGGCGTACACGGCCACCTGGCTCACTGCGGGGTGCCGCTGCACGATCCGTTCGATGGGTGCCGCCGCCAGGTTCTCGCCATTGATCCGCATCCAGTCGGCCGTCCGCCCTGCTAGGTAGATCCAGCCGTCTGCGTCCCGGTAGGCGAGGTCGCCCGACCAATACATGCCGTGGCGCATCCGTTCACCGGTAGCGTCATCGTCGTTGTAGTACCCCGAGAAAAAGCCTGCCCCTTGGGTATTCACCAACTCACCGACGGCTTCATCGGAATTGACCAGGATGCCGTGCGGATCGAACCGGGCCACGGCGCATTCGATCAACGTGTCGGAGTCGTAAATCGCGACGCCGGGGAAGCCCTTGCCGATGGAACCCGTCGGCGTACCCTCCTCCCGGGTGACGATGACGGCATTCTCCGTCGAACCGAATCCGTCGTACACCGTGACATCGAATCGTCGAGCGAACTGGTCAATGTCGTTATCGCAGGCCTCGTTCCCGAACGCCACCCGCAATGGGTTGTCCGCATCGTCGGGCCGTTCTTGTGTGGCGAGGAGATATGCCAGTGGCTTGCCGACGTAGTTCATGTAGGTGGCGCCGACCTCCCGGATGTCTTGGAGAAAGCTCGATGCGGAGAATTTCGCCGGGGCCAGTGCGGCACCCGCCGCAATCGCGACACCCCATCCGGCCAACACGGCATTCGAATGAAACAACGGCATCGAGACGTAGCAGACATCGTTGGGGGACAGCGAGAACCGGGACACCAGCGACTGGGCCGCGATGAGCACCATCATGTGTGTCACGAGAACTGCCTTCGGGTCACCGCTGGTCCCTGAGGTGAAGATCATCATGAATGGGTCAAGGTCCGTGGCAGCCCGATACGGCTCCAGTTCGCCGGCCGCCTCGACATCGTGGCGCCAGCCCGGTCCGTCGACATCGATCACGACGACGTCAGATAGATCCAACGATTCGAGCAGAGGGTGATGCTCGCTGTCCACAAGCAGTATCTGTACATCCGCCTTGCGGATATCGCGCACCAAACCCTCGCCACGACGAGTGTTGTTGATCGCGCACAGGATGTATCCGCCCTGAGCGGCCGCAGCCATCGCAATCGCCATCGCTGGCGTATTGCCCAGCAGGGTGCCGACGTGAAGGGGCCGGTGCGGGTCGGCCAGCCGAATCAGTGCCGCCGCCTGGCGAGCCGCCTCCGCCACATACTCGCGCCAGGTCCACTTCGCGCCTCGATACACGAGCGCAACGCCGTCATCGGTAGCCCGGTCACGCACCAACTGCTGAATGGTCTCAGCCATGAACTGCTTCGGTTAGCGACGCCGATCGGACATCAAGATGTCTTGTCAGAAAGCCTATTTGATGGGAAACGACGGAGTCGAAACACTCCTGTCCCTGATAGACGCCGAAGTGATCACAGGGGTAGTGGCGCACCTCGGCCCGTGCCTTGAAGGCTGCCTTGGCGGCGGCGTGCGGTGGTGCGGCCCGATCGAAGTCGGCGATCTGTACCAGCGTGGCGCAGTTGATCCGCGCGGCATGGCGGGTGGGACGGTACGCGGCAAGTTGAGTGCCCACCGTCGCGTCGATCTCATTGCGCCAAGAGGGTCCCGCGATCGCCAGATGCGCCTCGTAGTACCCGTCCGATGTCAACGCGGCGAGTTCTCCCGGATGCCCGACGATCGGAATGGTCTGCTGGTGGCGTCCCATCCGGCTGCGGATACCGGTGAGCGCCGAGCGTGCCAAGGTGCTGGCGCTGTGTTCACTCATCGCCGAGCGCGCGGCCGCGATGCCGTCCACCAGCGGCGTCACCGAGACGACGGCCGCGATATCGTTTCGCGAACCGGCGACCGCCAGTACGTGCCCGCCGGCGAGGGATACACCCCACAAAACGACCCGCCTGGGATCAACACCGGGGAGGCGGGCGGCGGTGTTCACGGCTGCGTGATAGTCGCCGATCTGATGGCTGAACGAAACCTGTTGCCGGGGAAAACCGTCGGAGGATCCGAAGCCGCGATAGTCGAACGCGAAGGCGTGCATGCCCGCGCCGGCGAGCCGCACCGCGAAGGCTTCCAGTCCCGAATCCTTGGTGCCGCCCAGTCCGTGTGCCATCACCACGACGGGGGCCTGGTCTGTTGCCGTCTGCGAACGATACAGCCATGCATCACAATCGATTCCGTGGCTGTTGAATCGGATGTTCTGCCGGTTCATGCGGCACCCCTTGCCCGCGCGAATCCGCGGGGGATCTCTCTGGTTCTCATATCGTGTTCGTAGAGGAAATAGTCCAACTGCTGCGTGTGGCGCGGGCGATCAAGCATGTGCCCGGTGTACTTGCGATGTTCCGCCTCGATCACCTCGTGCATCTCATGGATCGAGGGCAGCCGGTACTTGCCTGCCGCATAGGCGCCCACCAGTCGTGCCTGGCATTCGACAAACGGGAACAAGGATGGAACGGCCTGCGCCAGGCCGACGAAGATCAGGTCGTCCAGTCCGGGTTTGAACATCCGTTTGTACAGATCGATGCGGTTATCTGGCGCACTGAGAAATTCCGGATCGAAGAACGGGAAGGTGATGTTGTAACCCGTGGCGAAGATGATCACGTCGAAGTCCGCGGACGTGCCGTCTTCGAAGTGCACGGTGTCACCGTCCAGTCGATCGATGTTCGGCTTGGGAGCGATGTCTCCGGATCCAAGTCGCAGCGGGAGTTCGACGGATTGAGTGAAATGTGCCTCGCCGAATTTATGGTTCGGCATCGGTAGCCCCAACTGATCGGGGCGTCCCGACATGAGGGGCTGCATCATCTGAAAGAGCTTGCGTTGCCATGACATCGGTATGTGTGGGCTGGTGCGGAAGTACTTGTCGGCGGGCTGGCCGGCCACGTACTTGGGGACGATCCAGGCGCCGGACCGGGTGGAGAGGGCGACGGTGTTTCCGGTAGCCCGGGACGATAGCTCTACCGCGATATCGGCGGCGCTGTTACCCAGGCCCACCACCAGGATCCGTTTGTCCATGAGATCCAGGGGAGTGCGGGGATCGATGTAGTGGTGAGAGTGCAACGTGGTGCCGGTGAAGGTGCCGGGAAAATCGGGATATCTGGGGTCCCAGTGATGTCCATTGGCGACGACGAGAAGGTCGAACAATCGGCGTTCACCCTTCTGCGTCAGTAGTTCCCAGCCACCGGTTGACAAGCGCTCGGCGTGGACGATGCCGTTCTGAAATTCAATATGGGACTTGAGATCGAAGGCCGTCGCGTAGTCCTCGAGGTACCGCTTGATCAGGGTGTGGTGAGGAAAATGCGGGTAGCTGTCGGGCATGGGGAAGTCTCGGAAGGAGAGCTGATGCCGCGAGGTATCAATATGCAGGGAGCGGTATGCGCTGCTGTGGCCGTTGGGATTGCCGAATGCCCAGTTCCCACCAATACGATCGGACGCTTCGAAACAGGTATAGGGGATTCCGTAGTCGGACAGCATCTTCGCGGACGTCAGTCCGCTGATTCCGGCACCGATGATCGCGGTGTTGGGTCGGGTCATGGGACTCCTTGGGGTCCGGCCGCGGCATTGCGGTCGCGTGTGAACAGTTTCGGAAATCTGTCCATCCGAAGTGTACACAGATCTTGAAATGTGTCCACAGCTTGTCTACATTGAGTGCATGACTGCGGTGTTCGATGAAGGTTCGATACCTGACCCCGATGGGGATTCAGTGGCCGCCCGACTGCTCGATGCTGCCGAGAAGATATTGGCCGACAAGGGAATTCGGGCAACAACGATGACGGACGTGGCGGAGGAAGCTGGTGTATCGCGTTCCTGGCTGTACCGCCACTTCCCGGATAAACAGACTTTGGTGGGTGCCGCGATCATCCGATTGATCGAGATCAGCTGGGCTCAGTCCGCGGCGGAGCTTGCGGATATCGACGGGTTCGAAGCTCGGTTGGTGGCCGGGGTGAAGATCGGCCGCCGTGCATACGACGATCCCGGCACCCTGCTCATGCGGATGCGAGTACGCGAGCCCGAAGAGTTCATGGCCTGCGCAGGCGCGGGCGTGCAGGGACTGGTGCCCGATCTCGCCGGATTCTGGCGTCCGTACCTCGAGGCGGCCCGCGCTGCCGGAGAGATACACGCGCGCACAGACATTGAGGAAGCAAGCGAGTGGATCGCCCGTGTGATGATCAGTCTGGGCAGCGTGCCCGGGAACCACATGGACCCGGATGATCCTGCCTCGCTGCGCCGCCACTTCCGCAGATATGTCCTACCGGCGCTTCGCATAGCGCCCGTGAAATAGCAGTAACACAAGGAGAGTCGACTATGGCTTCGCACAACGACGTGCAGTTCGACACGGTGATCAAAAATGGGCGATGGTTCGATGGAACCGGCGCGGCATCGGCTGTCCGAGACATCGGCATCAAGGACGGCCATATTGTCGCGATCTCGCACGGCGACCTCGATGTCACGAACTGTCCGCACGTCATCGATGCGACGGGAAAATGGGTGCTCCCGGGGTTGGTGGACGTCCACACGCATTACGACGTGGAAGTCCTCGCCGCCCCCGCACTGTCGGAGTCGGTGCGGCACGGCGTGACAACGGTGCTACTGGGTTCTTGCTCGCTGTCCGTGGTGCATGTCAACGGCGTCGATGCCGGGGACATCTTCGGCAGGGTGGAGGCGATACCGCGCGATCACGTCATCGGGGCGATGGATCGGCACAAGACATGGACGAATGCGCGTGAGTACATCGCGGCGCTGGAGTCGCTTCCGCTGGGGCCGAACATTGCGACGTTCCTGGGGCATTCGGATATGCGCGCGGCGGTGATGGGTTTGGATCGCGCCACCCGCAAGAACGAACGGCCCACGCCCGATGAGCAGTCGCAGATGGACAGGTGGTTGACCGAGGCCCTCGATGCCGGTTTTGTCGGCATGTCCTCTCAGCAGCTGCTCTTCGACAAGCTGGACGGCGATGTGTGCCGGTCTCGGACGCTGCCGTCTACCTATGCCAAGCCGCGTGAGCTGCGAAAGCTCAAATCCCAGCTTCGCCAAAGGAATCGGGCGCTGCAATCCGGTCCGGACATCGAGAATCCGTTGAACGTGTTGTCGCAGGCAGTCCAGTCTCTGGGCATTCTGCGCAAGCGGCTATCGACGTCGCTGCTCTCGGCGGCCGATATCAAGGCCAACCCGTATGCGATCAGAGCGATGGGGCCGCTCGCCCGCATCATCAACAAACTGGGTGGCAATTTCCGCTGGCAGCATCTACCCGTGCCATTTGAGGTCTATGCGGACGGTATCGACCTGGTGATCTTCGAAGAATTCGGTGCGGGGGCCGCAGCCTTGCACTTGCGCAACGAAGTGGAGCGCAATGATCTGCTGCGCGACGAGAAGTACCGTCGCCGGTTCCGCAAGGAGTACGAGAGCAAGTTCGGTGTAAGGGTCTGGCACAGAGACTTCTTCGATGCCGAGATCGTTGCCTGCCCTGATGCCTCGGTCGTCGGCAAGTCTTTCGGCCAGGTCGGTGTGGACCGCGGGGGCCTGCACCCTGTCGACGCGTTCCTTGATCTGGTGCTCGAACACGGCACCGCCATCCGCTGGCGCACCACTATTTCCAATCATCGTCCCGAGGTGCTCAGGCAGCTCGCGCAAGATCCCGGCATCCAGCTCGGCTTCTCCGATGCCGGTGCTCACCTGCGGAACATGGCCTTCTACAACTTCGGGCTGCGGCTATTGAGGCATGTGCACGAGGCGCAACTGGCCGGACAGCCGTTCATGACCATCGAGCAGGCCGTGCACCGACTGACAGGTGAACTCGCGGACTGGTACCAGATCGATGCCGGTCATCTCCGAATCGGCGACCGCGCAGATCTTTTCGTCCTTGATCCGGAGAAGCTCGATGGATCCCTGACCGAGTATGCCGAGCAGTCTGTGGCCGCTTACGGGGGATTGTCGCGGATGGTCAATCGCAATGATGCGACAGTCTGCTCGGTACTGGTCGGCGGACACGGCGTCGTGGTCGACGGCATGCCCACCGAAATTCTCGGAAAGGAGCGAACGGGAGTCTTTCTGCGTGCCGGGCAGAAGGCACGTTCGGCGTCGGCGGGGCACGTACCGGCCGCCAGTTAGTACATCTGGATCTGAATACAGCAGAAGATGTACTATCCATGTCATGGAGACCCTGGTCCACCGTGATGCCCTGACGAGATTTGGATCGGCACTGTCGGACCCGACGCGCTCGGCGATCCTGCTGAGCCTGCGATCGCGGCCCGGTTACCCTTCGGAGCTCGCCGAGGAGGTTGGGGTATCGCGTCAGATCACCTCGAATCACCTTGCGTGTCTTCGCGGTTGCGGACTTGTCGTCGCCGTTCCAGAGGGTCGGCGCACCCGTTACGAGCTGGCCGATGCGCGGATCGCCCACGCCCTGGATGACTTGGTGAACTTGGTGCTGACGGTCGATCCGTCCTGCTGCCCGGCTGATGAGGGTTGCTGCTGATGGTGCTTACGTCCCAGCGCCGAGGCGTGCTCAATCGCAGGGTTCGGCTTTTCGTCACCGCCACCATCACCTACAACGTCATCGAGGCCGTCGTCGCCCTTTCGGAAGGTGCGCGGGTGTCCTCGACCGCGCTGATCGGGTTCGGCTTGGATTCGGTCATCGAGGTGTCTTCGGCCGCTGCGGTGGCGTGGCAATTCAGTGCCAAGGATCCGCAGACCAGGGAGAAGGCTGCGTTGCGGGCCATCGCGTTCTCATTCTTTGCGCTGGCCGCGTATGTGACGGTGGAGTCGATCCGGTCGCTGGCAGGTATCGGCGAGGCTCGGTATTCGACGATCGGTATCGCGCTGGCGGCGGTGAGCCTCGCGGTCATGCCGGTGCTGTCCTGGGCGCAACGCCGGGCGGGTCGTGAGCTGGGATCTGCGTCGGCGGTGGCCGATTCCAAGCAGACGCTGCTGTGCACATATCTGTCGGCGGTCTTGCTGGTAGGACTGCTTGTCAACTCCCTCTTCGGCTGGTCATGGGCGGACCCGGTCGCGGCGCTCGTGATCGCTGCCATCGCGGTGCGTGAGGGCATGAACGCCTGGAAGGGCGAATCCTGCTGCGCACCAATGATCACGTCGGTGCCGGGGAGTGCCGCCGCCGACGGATGTGGGTGCTGCGAGCACTGACGAGCTCCATGGTCTACTATCTGCGTATCAATGCAGATATGCAGTAGAGGAGCGTCATGGTGAATGCTGACAGTTCGCCATTGGGTGATGAGCAGGTTGGGCTGGTAGTCGAAGTATTTCGAATGCTTGCCGATGCCACCCGGGTTCGGGTGTTGTGGGCACTGACTGGCGGCGAGTTATCGGTCAATGAGCTGGCCGACCACGTCGGCAAACCGGCGCCCTCGGTATCGCAGCATTTGGCGAAGTTACGTATGGCCCGGTTGGTCCGGACTCGTCGCGACGGCACCACCGTTTATTACAGCCTGGAAAACGAACACGTCGAGCAGTTGGTGACCGATGCCGTCCACAACGCCGAGCATGCGGGTCCGGGAATCCCGCCGCATCACCGCGCCGAGGCCGTGCTGCATACCGCCGGATCCGTGAAAAAGGTTGGTAAGAAATGAGTCACACCCGAAACCAGCCCGCCCATCACGATCACCATGATCATGACCATCATCATGTCGGTGGGTTGAAGGGGATGCTGGCCGAGATCGTGTCTCCACACAGTCACGATGCCGCCGACAGCATCGACGATGCTCTCAGTTCCAGTGCGGCTGGAACTCGGGCGGTGAAGATCAGCCTGGCCGCGTTGCTGCTGACGGCTGGGTTTCAAGTGGTGATCGTGGTGGTTTCCGGTTCTGTGGCCCTCGCCGCCGACACCATTCATAACTTCTCCGACGCGCTCACGGCGGTGCCGCTGTGGATAGCCTTCGCACTCGGAACGCGGGTTGCGACAAGGCGATACACCTACGGATTTGGGCGTGCCGAGGATCTGGCCGGCCTGTTCGTCGTATCGATGATCGCGCTGTCGGCCGTGGTCGCGGGCTACGAGGCGGTGATGCGTCTGATCCACCCGGTGCAGATCGGCCATCTGGGTTGGGTGGCGGCGGCCGGAGTGGTCGGGTTCGTGGGGAACGAACTTGTGGCCCTCTACCGGATCAGGGTGGGTCGGCGAATCGGTTCGGCGGCGCTGGTCGCCGATGGCCTGCATGCGCGCACCGACGGGTTCACCTCACTGGCCGTGGTGCTGGGTGCCGGCGGTGTCGCATTGGGATATCCCTTGGCGGATCCGATCATTGGATTGGTCATCACCGTGGCGATTCTCGTGGTGCTGCGCATAGCGGTCCGAGATGTATTCCGGCGGTTGATGGACGGTGTGGACCCCGCGTTGGTGGATGCCGCGGAAACGGCGTTGGTGGCTCAGCCGGGTGTGCGAACAGTACGCAGCGTGCGGCTGCGATGGATCGGGCATCGCCTCCACGCGGATGCCGAACTCGATGTCGACCCGGACATCAGCCTGGCTGAAGCGCACCGGATCGCTCATGTTGCCGAACATGAACTGACTCATGCGGTGTCAAAGCTGGACAGCGCTCTTATTCACGCGTACCCGGGTCACTGAGGCGGCGGACGGCGTAGAGGACGATGCCGACCGCCAGCACGGCGGCGCCGGCGACCACCGAAGGCCGTGGCAGTGCGAGGGCAACGACCACGCAGCCGGCCAGACCGAGCGCCGGAACTATTCGCGGCGGTCGCCCCTCGGCGGGGGCGAGTGTCCACGCCGAGGCATTGGCCACCGCGTAGTACACCAACACCGCGAAGGACGAGAACCCGATCGCGCCGCGCAGGTCGGCGGTGGCTGCCAGGATCGAAACCACGAGACCGACAAGAAGTTCAGCGCGGTACGGTACTCCGTACTTGGGGTGCACCGCGGCCAGGGCGTGAGGTAGATGGCGATCACGCGCCATCGCGAAGGTGGTGCGTGAGACTCCGAGGATGAGTGCCAGCAACGAGCCCGTCGCCGCCACGATGGCGCCGATCCGCACCACCGGTTCCATCCACCGCACACCCGCCGCGGTGACGGTGTCGAGCAGGGGAGCCGCGGATTCCGCCATTCGCTCCGGACCCAGCGTCGTCAATGTCGCTACGGCGACAACGGCATACACCACCAGAGCGATCGCCAACGCGATGGGGATCGCGCGGGGGATGGTGCGTGCCGGATCACGTACCTCCTCACCCAGAGTCGCGATGCGGGCATATCCGGCGAACGCGAAAAACAACAGGCCCGCGGCCTGCAGCACCCCGGTGATCGACACATCGGTGATGTCGAGGGTCGCGACATCGATGCCGTCGGATCCGAACGCCGTGACCACAATCGCCGCCAACACCGACAGCACGATCGCCACGATTGCGCGTGTCACCCATGCCGACTTTTGAACTCCCGCATAGTTGATGGCGGTCAGGGCCACCACCGCCGCCACGGCGACGGCGTGTGCGTGGGCAGGCCACGCGTAGAAGCCCACGGTCAGGGCCATGGCGGCGCATGACGCGGTTTTCCCGACCACGAAGCCCCAACCGGCCAGATATCCCCAAAAGTCGCCGAGACGCTTGCGGCCGTACACGTAGGTGCCGCCTGATGCGGGATACACCGCAGCCAGCCGGGCGGAGGACGTTGCGTTGCAGAAGGCGATCAACGCGGCGACGGCCAAACCGAGTAACAGGCCCGCCCCGGCCGATTGGGCTGCGGGCGCCAATGCTGCGAAGATTCCGGCGCCGAGCATGGAGCCCAACCCGATCATGACGGCATCGAACGTGCCCAGCTCTCGCCTCAGAGGGCCGGACGCGGCGTGGTTCATACGCTCCGGGGCATGTACATGATGACGGCGACCCCGGCCAGGCAGACGAGCGCGCCGCCGATGTCCCAGCGATCAGGGCGGAAGCCGTCCATCACCATTCCCCACAACAGTGAGCCGGCAACGAACACTCCACCGTAAGCCGCCAAGATGCGGCCGAAGTGGGCATCCGGTTGCAGGGTCGCCACGAATCCGTAGGCGCCCAGTGCGATGACTCCGAATCCCACCCATGTCCAGCCGCGATGCTCGCGCACCCCCTGCCATACCAGCCAGGCGCCGCCGATCTCCAGGACCGCGGCTGCCGCGAACAAGAGCATCGACTTTGCGACGAGCATGGGGTGAGCCTAATCGCCCAGATCGGACCCGCTGCGGGTGCGCGGATCGTAGGATCTCGACTCGTTGTACTTCGGGGGAAGGAAAGTTGTCGGGATGTCATCAGCGTCGGTGGTTATCGGTCTGTGGGTAGCGCTTTCGGAGAGAAACTGGGACGCGGTCACCACGTTTCTTGACGATGATTGCATTTACTTGGACATGCCGGTGGGCCCCACCGCGGCAGCATGCGGGCCGGAGAACATCGTCAAGCGTCTGAAGATCGGTCTGGAGCCGTTGAAGGACTATGTGCACCATGACGGGCTGATCGTCGCCAATGGTGAGGACGTGATGTATGAGCACTCCGAGACATGGATCTGGACTACCGGGGAAACCGCGCTGCTGCGTTTTGCGTCTGTGCTCAAGGTGATTGACGGGAAGATCACCCTCTGGAAGGACTACTGGGACATGGGGGCACTGACGAACGTCGCGCCGCCATCATGGTTGGAAGACCTGGCGAGCGCGGACATGAGCTGGATTTATGACGCGACGGGAAAGGTCTGAGGCTCAGCGCAGTTTCTCGCCATAGACACGCTTGACTTTCAACGCCATTAGGACGCGTCGGTCGGACACCATGATCGAGCGGTACTCCTCCCAATCGGGATGTTCACCTGCCGCGCTGCGGTAGTAGTCGATGAGCGCTTCGACTTCGGGCCCGTGAGGGTCCGCACCGGGCCCGGTCAGGGTTACGTCGCCCTCGGCCGTTGCCCAGGCCCATCCGTCCGAGCTGGTGACCTCTAGCGCGGCGCGGGGATCGCGGCGAAGATTCACGGTCTTGGCACGGCCATCCGTCATCGAGACGTAGATGACGCCCTGGTCGCGGTCGTAGAACGGGGTGACGGGGGAGAGCTGCGGGAGTCCAGTGGATTTGATGGTCGCCAGGACGCCGATGCGGCTGTCGGCGATGAGCGCATGCGGATCGAACTGCGGGGCAGCATTCATATCTGCACGAACCGGGCGCATCGGGCCGGTATTCCGCGCAGACGACCCGAAAGAATGGGACCGAAAAGATACTGTGAACGGAGACTGGGCTGGGGCAATGGTGAGGTGAGATATGAAGGTCCACCATCTCAATTGCGGCACAATGGCATTCGGATTTGTGGACCACTGCGTGCTGGTGGAGACGCCGAACTCCGGATTGGTGCTCATCGATACCGGGTTCGGTCTCGATTGCGTCCGAAATCCGCGACTACTCGGGTGGACACGGCACGCCATCGGACCTGTGCTGCGGGAGAGCGAGACGGCGGTGCGACAGATCGCGGCGCTCGGTTACGACCCGGCCGACGTACGACATGTACTGCTGACCCATCTGGATTACGACCACACCGGCGGTCTCGCGGATTTCCCGTCGGCGACCGTGCACGTGCACGGGCCCGAGCTTCGGGCCAGCAGGCAGCCAACCCTCGTCGATCGAATCCGTTACCGCACTGCCCAATTGTGTGGGCATGGAGTCAACTGGCAGATCAACGAGCTTGATGGTGGCGAACCGTGGTTCGGTTTTGACGCCGTTCGGGACCTCAACGGGCTGCCGCCGGAGATTCTGGTTGTGCCTCTGTACGGACACACAAGGGACCATGTCGGCGTCGCCGTCGACACGGGAAACGGATGGCTACTGCATGCCGGTGATGCCTATACCGAGCCGCATGCGATCGGCACCGGCCCGCTGACCACCGCGAGCAGGGCCATGCACATGATCACCGCACACCCGAGTCGCCCGCGTGCTCAATGGCAGAACATGCGGCGCCTCACCGAGTTGGTCGCCGAACAGGCCGAGGACGTCACGGTGTTCTGCAGCCATGACACCGCGGCGTTCGCGCGGCTTGCGCGACAGGTTGTTTGAGTGCCAATCGGAGTATCTAGACGACGGTGACGGTCCCGGTGCAGTGGGCGATGTTTTCGTCATTCCAGAAGAAGCCGGAACGGCCGCCGTAATCGGTGGTGATCTCTACCTGGCCGGGGCCGGTGACGACGTTGTAGATCGAGGCTCCTGCAGTGCCCGACCCGTCGCCGTGCGCTTCGCCGACAGCGCCGGTGGTCAGGTTGCGCCACTGGAAATACGCCTGCTTGGGTCCGGCCAGACCGTCCGTGGCGTTCATGTTGAGCGTGCCGGGGATCAGGTCGCGACGTGCATCGGCTTGGCTGGCCTGCCAGGCACTGACGCGTACGTCGCCATCGAAACAGAGCGCGACCTCGCCGGAGGGTGCCGCCATTGCCGTCGGGCAGGAGACGAGTCCCGCGCCAAGAACGGCGAGGGTGAGAGCGGCCGTGCGGCCCACAGGTATCGAACGCATGCAGGGAGTATCGCCCATGTGTCATCGATCTGGCCGAGGTTTCCCGACGCGGCGGTTCAGTCGGCTCCCAGGGCTGCGGAGATGAGGCGCCACAGTCGGTCGGTGATCTGCCCGGGTGCGGGGAGTGGGGTCAGGCGGAGCTGTTGCGCGATCCCGTACCGAATTCCGCCGATGATGAAGGCTCCCGCGCTGTCGGGTTCGATGTCTGCGGGCAACTGACCCAGTTTCTGACCGCGACGGATGTTCTTGGCGGCGTTGTGGCTAATGCGTTGCAGGTAGGTCGCTTCCAGCTCGGCCAGCTGGGGATCCAGTGCGGCGCGGTTGAGCAGGATCGGCGCCAGCGGATCGGCGACGTGATAGTCGACGAAGCGACGGGTGCGCTCCAGTTCATGAACATGCCAGTCGGTGTCCATGGCCAGATGCGCGTCGGCGATCGCGTGGACGAGACCCTCGTAGAACTCGTCATAAATGACGGCGAGCAGGCCGCTTTTTGATCCGAAGTGATGGTAGAGAGCGCCGGTGGTGAGTCTGGCTCGGCGGGTCAATCCGCTGAGATCCATCACCCCGTTGCCGCGGACAAGTTCGTCACGGGCAGCGTCGATGAGCTGTTGACGTCCGATTGAGGGGCGTGCCACTATGTGATCGTACAAAACATAATTATCTTATGTTCAGGAGTTGCGATGAGCGCGGAAGTGTCATCGTTGGTGGATTTGAACGGCGACCTGGCCGGGACTCACCGACGGACCACCAGTAGCGGCCAGGACATCGATCCTGCTGTCGCTGAGGCGGACTTGGCGGCGATGCGCCGCGACGGCTACGTGATCTTGCCGGATCTGCTGACCGCTGATGAGTTGGTCCAGATTCGGGATGCCGTTGCGCCCCTGCTGAATCTGCATGGCCGGAACGGGTTCGAAGGACATACCACTCAGCGGGTGTACAGCGTGCTGAACAAGACACGTGCGTGTGACCGGATTGCGGATCACCCACGCGTCCTGGCGCTCCTGGATCGGCTTTTCCTGCCGAACTATCTGCTGTCGATGTTGCAGGTCATCAACATCCTGCCCGGCGAGCAAGCTCAGATGCTGCACACCGACGACGGCTTCTATCCCATTCCGCGTCCCCGTGCCGGTTTGGGCGCCGCGACGATCTGGGCGATAGATGATTTCACCGCCGACAACGGCGCCACCGATATCGTTGCGGGCAGCCATCTTTGGGGCGATCGCCGGCCACAAGAAGCCGAGCGTGAACCCGTGGTGATGAAGGCGGGTTCCTGTGTGTTCTTCCCTGGCACGCTCTGGCATGGCGGCGGTGCGAACCGATCTGGTGCCGCACGGCTGGCGCTGACCGCTCAATACTGTGAGCCGTGGCTGCGCCCGCAGGAGGCGTTCACCTTGTCGATGACTCGGGACACCGTTCGCGCCGTATCGGAGGACATTCGCCGGATGCTCGGATACAGCATTCACCCGCCGTTTATCGGTCAGGTCGACGGTATGCATCCCAAGCGGCTGCTGGAGCCGGGCGCCCCCTCGCTCTAGTGCTGATAGACGTCGTTGAGTGTCACGGTGCGCAGCTGCCGTTCCCCGATGACGTCGAGCAACTGGTGGTAAACGGTGGTCACCGGGGGGTGGTTGAGGTGGCCGATGACGATGGCCTGCGGGTTGAAGTACTTGCGGGCCATGTCCACGATGTACTGCGGCGTGACGACACCAGAGTCTGACAACGAGCCGTACCACAGCACCGGCGGTCCGTAGCCGAGCCCCTGAGCGACCGAATCGGTTGCGGTGTTGTGCTTTCCGTACGGCGGCCGGAAGAACGGCGCCGGGTTGACCCCGTAGGTGTTGGTCAGGAACTTGGTGTTGCGCGTCAACTGGTCATCGATCTGCGCGGCGGTCAGTGTCGTGAGGTCTGGGTGAGACCAGGTGTGATTGCCCAGCTGAATCTGCCCGCTGTCGACGAGTGGACGCAGCAGCTGGGCATTCTGCGTCCATCCCGCGTTCACCCCATTGACGAAGTAGGTCAAGCGGATTCCGGTGTCACGCGCCAGTTGGGTATAGGCGGCGATCACATTCGCATCGGTGCCGTCGTCAAGGGTCAACGCGAGCAATCGCTGACCGTCGGTGCGCGCGGGCAGTGCGGTCAAGGCACCGCCCCCGGGCAACGGCACCCGCGTCAGTCCTCCGCTGCCGGCTCCCGCTGAGGTGCCGGGGTCGGCAGCCGCGGAGACGGATTCGACGACAGCGGCACCCACTGCGGCAGCTCCGGCCAACAGTGTGAGAAACCGGCGACGGTCGAACACGACGACAGGGTAGCGCCGGAACCTGTATATCGTGCGGCGTGGCAGATGGTGTCGGGCTACCGTTTCTTCCGTGATCAACTTTGCTCTGCGCTCGTGCGGTCTGCGAGGACACGCGACATTCGCTCCGGACGAGCAGCCGCTGCGGGAACGGCTGTGGGTCGAGACACCGGTCGGGGAGGCGTGGCGCTGTCTGCGCTGCGAGACCTTTGTGGTGGGCGCGCCGCGCTACCGCGGACCGGCCGATACCGCACCGGAGATTCCGCGCGGACGGCTGCTGCGCGACCGGACCTTGATGCGGATACTCGCGGTCGAGCGTGTGTTCCGCGGGCTGGTGTTCGTCTTGCTGGCGGTGGGCGTGGTGAAGGTCCGCGGATCGCGCGAACATCTCCAACAGGTTTTCGAGCGAGAGCTTCCGCTGATCCGGCCGCTGGCCAACCAGATCGGCTGGAACCCGGACAATTCCAAGATCATTCGTCATATCGGCGAGGCATTCGCGCTGTCGTCGTCGACGTTGATGTGGGTGGCGGTGGGTTTGGGGGCCTACGCCGCGATTGAGTTCATCGAGGCATTCGGTCTGTGGCTGATGAAGCGCTGGGGCGAATATTTCGCCGTCATCGCGACAAGCATCTTCTTGCCGCTGGAGATCTACGAGCTGATTGAAAAGCAAACCGTTCTCCGGGTTTTGGCGCTATTGGTCAACATCGTGGCCGTGGTGTGGCTGCTGTGGAGCAAGCGGCTATTCGGGCTCAACGGTGGCGGCAAGGCGTACGAGGAGGAACATCGCGCCGAGAGTCTGCTGAGTGTCGAACGGGCCACGCTGGCGGAGAACCTGCACGAGCATTGAGCCACGCCCCTAGTGCACGTCTGGGGTGTGCACGCGTTCAGGACGCAAACCCCTGCCGACCGCGATCGGGGGTATGAACTTGAGCGGGCCCCGTCCCACGAAGAACGGCAGTTTGATCGGGGACAGGTCGCCGGTGAGAACCGGTTCGATCACGTTGTCCTGGACGAACACCTGGAACGCTTGCACCACTTTGGTCGGGAGCTCACGTCGGCGTTGCACCGTGGCGAGGTCCTCATCGGTGACGCGTCCCCGGCGTAGCGGCCCCACAAGGATGTTCGCGGCAGCCACGGCGTCGGCGACCGCCAGATTGATGCCGACACCACCGGCAGGCGACATGGCATGCGCGGCATCGCCTATGCACAGCAGACCCGGACGCCACCAGGTCTTGAGTCGATCAACCCGGACATCCAGATGGCTGGTGTCCTCCCAGGAGTGAAGATCGTTCACGTGCTCACGCAGCTGCGGGCGTGCGGTGATCAAGCGCTCCTTGAATGCGTCGAGAGTGCCGTTCTGCGGTCCCGCCCCCTTGGGCATGAGATGGGCGACCTGCCAGTAGTCACCGCGATGGATCATGGCCAACAACAGGCCTCGACGCAGTACCGCGAAGGTCTCATCGGGATCGCCCGGTCGCCGGTTCAGCCGGAACCACAGCACATCCATCGGCGAACTCTCGTTGGCAGTGTCCAGTCCCGAAGCGGCGCGTACCGCTGAGGTGCGTCCGTCCGCGGCAATGACCAGTTCTGCGTGCACCTCCAGGTCCGGTGTACGTACCCCGGCCACGCGCTCACCCTCGATGATCAAGCCGGTGACTTCCGCGTTGCGGATAAGGGTGAATTCCGGGTACTGCTCGGCTTTTTCGGCCAGGAAGTCCAGGAAGTCCCACTGGGGCATGAATGCGATGTAGGGCTGTTTGTATCCCAACCACTTGAGCGCGCGGAAGTCACCGAAGGTGCGCAGTCTGCCGTCGCCATCGAAGGCGATGTGATCGACCTTCTGGTGTGGCAGCCGCAGAAAATCATCGATGAACCCGAGATCATCGATGATGCGCATGGTGGTGGGGTGCACGGTATCCCCGCGGAAATCACGCAGAAAGTCGGCGTGCTTTTCCAGGACGACGACGTTGATCCCCGCCCTCGCCAGCAGGAGTGCATGCACCAGCCCGGCGGGGCCGCCGCCGGCAACGCACACCTGAGTCTGCAGAACTTGCGTCATACCCGGGACGCTACGCCCGAACCGGTTGGGGCGGGGCGCACTCGTGCAATGCGGTAGCTGATATGCGCATGCTTATGATTTACAAAGTATACGATCTCGCGACGTCGTCTACCCTGATACTCGTGGCGCAACAGAATCCAGATGCCCGGCCTGACCTTGCGGCGCTGATGGTTCCGCTCGGACGATCGCTGATACGTGCGGAGTTGCCGCTGCTGGAAGCCCACGGTCTGTCGATGTGGGCGTACGCCGTGCTGACCGCGCTCAGGGACAACGAGGCGAGTAGTCAGGCCAGTCTGGCCAGCTCCATAGGCGCGGACCGTACCCGGATCATTGCCGTGCTTGACGATCTGCAGGATCGGAAGCTGATCAACCGTCAGCCCGATCCCAGCGATCGGCGCAGTAATCTGCTGTCATTGACGGCGGGTGGTCGTAAAACCGTTACCGCAGTGCAGAAAGCGATTCGGGAGAATGAGAAGCGGATCCTGGCTGGTGTTTCCCCGGCAGATCGCGACGTGTTTCTTCGAGTGCTCTCGCACCTGGCGGGGCTTGATGATTCGGGCATCGACCCCAGGCGCTAGGCGGCCGAGGAAACGGCCTGTGACTTCGCGGTACCGAAGCGCATGTTCTCGTCCATTCGATCACGGTGGAACGCAAGAAGATCCAGCACATAGTTGTGCCGGATGGCCCAGGGGCCCTTCACGCCGGAACGTGGCATGTGGTCACCGCCGCGACTCACATAGCCCGATGACAGGTTGAAGAACGGTCGAGCTTCGAGCTCCTCGCCATGCCGGTCCGGATACGCATGGGTGTAACCACGGCGGTCCATGTAGTCGAGAAGTCGCACCACCGCCCGCGCGCTCAGATCGGCGCGCAGCGTCCATGACGCGTTGGTGTAACCGACGCTCCATGCGGCGTTCGGTACCCCTTCGATCAGGTATCCCTTGTAGATGAACCGATTTGGAGAATCAATGGGGGAGCCGTCCACACTCAGTGCGATGCCCCCGAAAATCTGAAGGTTCAGGCCTGTCGCCGTGATGATGACGTCGGCATGCAGTTCCTCACCTGATCCCAGCCGGATTCCCGACGGCGTGAAGGACTCGATGGTGTCAGTGACCATGCGGACACCACCAGCGCTGATCGCCTCGAAGAGATCTCCATCGGTGTCGGCGCATACGCGCTGATCCCACGGGTTGTACCGCGGCTTGAAATGAACGTCGACCGGATAGTCGGCAGGTAGCCGCTTGGAGATCCGGCGCCTGATGAACCATTTGGCGAATCCCGGAGCCCTACGGCAGACGTGGTACATGATCCAGCTGAACCCGCCCAGCCAGATCCGGGCGAAATGCTGAACAAGATTGGGCGGAAGCACTTTTCGAACCACACCGACGACGCGATCGGCCCGGTCGATGGGGTAGACGTAGCTTGGGGAGCGTTGCAACATACTCACCTTTGCTCCGGCACGTGCCAATGAGGGCACCAGCGTGACCGCCGTGGCGCCGCTGCCGATAACCGTTACCTCCTTGCCCGAACAATCCAGGTCTTCAGGCCAGTGCTGGGGGTGGATCAGCTTTCCGGCGAAATCGGCGATGCCCGGGAATTGGGGGGTGTAGCCGTCGTCGTAGTTGTAGTAGCCGGTGCACAGGTAGAGGAATCGGGACCGGTAGGTCGTCGGTCCGTCCGGCGTGTCGACCCGCACCGCCCAGGTGTCCGTATCGGTACGGAAGTCGGCCCCAGTAACCTTGGCGGAGAACGTGATCTGGCCGTCGATGCCGTAATCGCGGGCGGCGTTCTCCAGGTAGTCACGGATGTCGGCGCCGTCGGCGATGGTATTGCGTTCGTGCCAGGGGTGGTACCCGAAGCTCAGTGTGTAGATATCGCTGTCGGATCGGATTCCGGGGTACCGGAACAGGTCCCAGGTCCCGCCGATGCGTTCCCGGCGCTCGACGATATGAAAGCTGCGGCCCGCCGCGCTCAATCGGACGGCGGCATTGATGCCGGATATTCCGGCTCCCACAATGAGAACGTCAAGTAGGTCGTGCTCCGAGATCTCGGCCATGATGCTCCTGATCGCCTTTGACTAGACAACACCCATGCTCACGCTACCCCGTGGCAGGTGCGCGATACCCCGAGAGTGCTTGCAAGACCGGAGCGGCGGCCCGGGCGGCCATGACCGCGTACGCCTCTTCGGTCTGCAGGGCGATATCGCGCGGGTCGCGAGAGCCTCGTTCTATGCGGTCGCGTACGAACGCCAGCTCGACGACCTGTGCCGCGAAGTTCTTCACCGCGGCACCACTGGGACCACCGCCGATCCGTCTGGCTTCGGCGATGGCGTGCTTGCGATCCTTGATCGAACCCAGCCAGGTGGCCTCGTTGGGGGTGACCAGTCCGGCGGCCACCATCCCCGGCAATTTCTCGGCGACGACATGCTGTTCCTTGCGTCGGCTGCGCACCCCCACCACGATCATCAGCACAAAAATGGGGACCATCCACAGCGCGTACACCGCGAGGTAGCCCTGGAATCCGAGGAATGACGAGCCATTCCACAGTCCGTGCATGAGGACGGCCGCGAGGTACCCCGCACCTATGCACAGGAATTTGGCGAGGGCACTGCGTTGCCGCAGCGAGTAGTAGATGCCGATACCCGTCATGGTGGTGAACAAGGAGTGGGCGAAGGGGCCCAGTCCCAGCCGCAGGATCGCGGTAATTACTGACTCGCCGACAGTGTTGCCACTGCCGATGTAGGCGATGTCTTCGAGCCATGCGAATCCGGCGGCGGTGATGCCCGCGTAGACGAGGCAATCGGTGAGCGAGTTGAGTTCGTGGCGGCGCCGGCCGGTCAACATCAGAAGCAGAAAGGCGCCCTTGGCAGCTTCTTCGATGAAGGGCGCACGGATCGCTATCGCCGCGAAGGTCGTGCCGCCCTCGGGATCGAAAACGGACCCAAAGGCCAGTTCGAGGATGATCGAGACGACGACGGATAGGGACGCACCCCAGGTGAAGGCCAGTACAAGGAGCCTGGAGGGTTCCGGTTCCCATCGGTCCAGCCAGAGGTAGCAGAGGACGACGACCCCGATCGCGATGCTCGACAGGACCAATCCGATCATCGCGCCGACGGGGTTGGAGAGAAGCAGGCCGGCCAGAATCAATCCCGTCACCAGCGCCAGGGCGATGATGACCCCGATCGGTGCGCCGACTTTTTTGATGCGCTGGGGAAATCCCGGGATGGGTGGCATAGGTGCGGGTGCGGGCGCGTAGGACACCACCGAAGAGTAGCTGCGCGCTTACTCGCGGGTGCGGTATCCGCCCGGGGGCTCCGCTCGCCAAGGAGACCGGGTTTGTCCTGGTGGAGGGCAGTCGAGTAAGGTGAAGTCCATCTCTGCCGCACGTGCGGAGGTCGAAGCACGCCCGCAGCTGAAGCTAGCTGTGGCAGAACTGTCCCTACTACACAACCTGTCCGGAGCAACCCAACACATGCCAAGTCCCACCGTGACCTCGCCGCAAGTAGCCGTCAATGACATCGGCTCGGCCGAGGATTTTCTCGCCGCTATCGACAAGACGATCAAGTACTTCAACGATGGCGACATCGTCGAAGGGACCATCGTCAAGGTTGACCGCGACGAAGTTCTTCTTGACATCGGTTACAAGACCGAAGGTGTCATCCCGTCCCGCGAACTGTCGATTAAGCACGATGTCGACCCCAACGAGGTCGTTTCCGTGGGCGACGAGGTCGAGGCCCTGGTCCTCACCAAGGAGGACAAGGAAGGCCGTCTGATCCTGTCCAAGAAGCGCGCTCAGTACGAGCGGGCCTGGGGCACGATCGAAGAGCTCAAGGAGAAGGACGAGGCCGTCAAGGGCACCGTCATCGAGGTCGTCAAGGGCGGCCTGATCCTCGACATCGGCCTGCGCGGCTTCCTGCCCGCATCACTGGTCGAAATGCGTCGTGTCCGCGATCTGCAGCCGTACATCGGCAAGGAGATCGAGGCCAAGATCATCGAGCTCGATCGCAACCGCAACAACGTGGTGCTGAGCCGTCGCGCCTGGCTGGAGCAGACCCAGTCCGAGGTGCGCAGCGAGTTCCTCAACCAGCTCACCAAGGGTGCCATCCGCAAGGGTGTCGTGTCCTCGATCGTCAACTTCGGCGCGTTCGTCGATCTCGGAGGGGTTGACGGCCTGGTTCACGTGTCCGAGCTGTCTTGGAAGCACATCGACCACCCGTCCGAGGTGGTTCAGGTGGGCGACGAGGTCACCGTCGAGGTGCTCGACGTCGATATGGACCGCGAGCGGGTTTCGCTGTCGCTCAAGGCAACTCAGGAAGACCCGTGGCGTCACTTCGCTCGTACCCACGCCATCGGTCAGATCGTGCCCGGCAAGGTCACCAAGCTGGTGCCGTTCGGTGCGTTCGTCCGCGTGGAAGAGGGCATCGAGGGTCTGGTCCACATCTCCGAGCTGTCCGAGCGCCACGTCGAGGTGCCGGATCAGGTCGTGGGTGTCGGTGACGACGCGATGGTCAAGGTCATCGACATCGACCTGGAGCGTCGCCGCATCTCGCTGAGCCTCAAGCAGGCCAACGAGGACTACACCGAGGAGTTCGACCCCTCGAAGTACGGCATGGCCGACAGCTACGACGAGGCCGGCAACTACATCTTCCCGGAGGGTTTCGACTCCGAGACGAACGAGTGGCTCGAAGGCTTCGACAAGCAGCGTGAAGAGTGGGAGGCCCGGTACGCCGAGGCCGAGCGCCGTCACAAGATGCACACCATTCAGATGGAGAAGTCCGCCGCTGCCGCCGAGGCGGAGGCTGCTGCCGCGTCCTCGAACGGCTCTTCGCGGTCCGATGATTCGGCTTCGCAGGGTGGCTCGCTCGCCAATGACGAGCAGCTCGCCGCACTGCGCGAGAAGCTGGCTGGCAACGCCTAAGCACGTGTTCTGAAGGAGGGCCCCGGTCATCGCGACCGGGGCCCTCTTTTGTTGACGGTGAGCTCGGGGCGGCGATATCTGGGCAATCCGAGAGGGCAACGCCCCCAACGCATAGTGAACGCGCCGGGAGTGACAGACTGCGGGCATGTTGAGGATCGGCCTGACCGGAGGAATTGGCGCGGGGAAGTCCACGGTGTCCCGGACGCTCGCGGAATGCGGTGCGTTCATCGTGGACAGCGATGTCATCGCGCGCGAGGTGGTCGAACCGGGAACTCCGGGTTTGGCAGCGCTCGTGGAGGCCTTCGGTGAATCGATCCTGCGGCCCGATGGTGCGTTGGATCGACCCGCATTGGCCGCAATCGCATTCCAGGATGACACGCACCGCGCCACGCTCAACGGGATCGTGCACCCGCTGGTCGGAGCCCGCCGAGCCGAACTGATGGCCGCCGCCGGTGAGGATGCCATTGTGGTGGAAGATATTCCGTTGCTCACCGAGAACTCATTGGCGCCCTTCTATCACCTGGTGCTGGTGGTGCATGCGGAGATCGAGACGCGCGTGACGCGGCTCGTCACGCATCGCGGCATGGATGAACAAGATGCCCGTTCCCGGGTGGCCGCGCAGGCCAGCGACGAGCAACGTCGTGCCATTGCCGATGTGTGGCTTGATAATTCAGGCGATACCGATGCGCTTGCTCAAACAGTCCGTGATCTGTGGGCCGTCCGGTTGCTGCCGTATGAGATCAATCTGCGGACTCGGCAGCACGTGCGTGCCGACCCGGTGCTGGCGCCCGCCGATCCCACCTGGCCCGCGCAGGCGCAACGCATCATCAATCGTCTTGCCGTGGCGTGCGGGTCCAAGGCTCTGCGGATCGACCACATCGGTTCCACCGCGGTACCGGGGCTCGACGCCAAGGACGTCATCGACATCCAGGTGACGGTTGAATCTCTGGAAGTAGCAGACGCTTTGGCGGGATCTCTGGCTGATATCGGGCTGCCGAGGCTGGACCGGATCACCGGCGATAACCCGCACGAGGGCGATGGCGCGCGCTGGGGTAAGCGTTTCCACGCATCCGCGGATCCGGGCCGACTCGCGCATGTGCACCTGCGTGTCGACGGTTGGCCGGGTCAGCGTTACGCGTTGATCTTCCGGGACTGGTTGCGCGCGGATCCGCAGGTACGTGGGGAGTATCTGGAGGTCAAGCGTCTTGCCGAGCGGACGGCGCAGGAGGGCCCGCAGGACACGGCCGCCTACGTCGAAGCCAAGGAACCGTGGTTCGCGCAGGCGTATCCGCGCGCACTGGCATGGGCCGACGAGACCGGCTGGACACCAGCGACAAGCTGATTCAGTGCGCCTGCGCGACGATGCCGACGCAGGTCGCCGTCAACAGCCTCGTCAGGGCCGGCTCGAAGTCAAGATTCCAGTCCGGCGGGACGCCGGGCTCGTTCTTGTAGTCGTGGTCGAGGCCCTCCGGTGGATGGGCGACCTGCCACAGCATCGCGGCCAACGAGAAGGCCGCCACCAGGATGTCCAATGAACTCTTGCGACCGATCTCGGGGAGCGCTTGCTCGATGGATTCGGCGATCGCCATCACCGCCACATTGCTGATCTGTTTGACTTCCGCGACGCGCTCCACATCCACCTCGTGTTCGAGATGCAGGTGCTGGTTCGCGAGTAGGTCGCAGAACAGGGGATCCGCCGCGAGCCCGTGCACGAGAGCCTCGGCCACGCGGGCAGGGGAGCCGGTGCCGGGTTCGGCCAGCGCCGAACACACCGTGTCCGACCAGCGAGTCCAACCTTCGGCAGCCAGGTGCAGCAGCACTTCCTTATGGGAGCTGAAATAGCGCCGAACCGCCGAATAGTGCACTCCGGCGCGGTTGGCGACGGCGGTCAGCGTTACCGAGGTGACACCGGATTCCACGGCCAGGGATCGTGCGGCTTCCACGATCGCCGCGGCCCGCTGACGCTTCTTTTCGTCCGTGCGGGCGCGTTGGAATGTCAGTTGCGCCACGTGCCGAGGATAACGCACGGCGTGTGATTTGCGACGTAGCGAACCACCCGGTAGCGTGCGTTACGCACGTGATATGCGTTAAAGATCCTGATGAACGCGCTGGAAGGGAGCCAACTGTTCCGCACTTAGGCATGGTTTACTTCGAGAAACGTCCGGGCGGATGCGCCCGGGTACCGCAGGCTCGAAGCGACCATCACGTGGCGATAGCTGCGCCGCCTTCCGATGGGGCGGTCGGGTGCGGATATCCGATCAGTAGTTGAGCCAGGTTCGGGCGAGTGGCGTCGGCTTGCACAACGCCAACGGGTGAAGGGGTTTTACGATTCTCAGCGCATTGAAGCGGGCGTGGATCCCGTTGGTGATGGTGTTGGTCCTGGCCATCGCGGGTTTTGCGGTGTGGCGCATTCGCGGCATTTTCGGTTCTTACCAGTTGCCCACCTACGCCGGCAGCATGACCGACGACAAAAACAACCAACGAGGTGAGCGCCTACGTCTACTGCTTTGTGAAGTCTGCATGAGCGGGGCACACGGCGGCGGGGAGCCTACCTTCCTGGCCAAATGGATTCGGCGCCTGTCGATTCCCATCCTGATCTTCTGGGTGCTGTTGGTCGTTGTCTTCGGGACGCAGAAATCGCTCGACACGGTCGGTAAAGAACAGACAGTTTCACTGAGTCCACAAAGTGCGCCGTCCATGCAGGCGATGAAGCACATGGGCCAGATGTTCAAGGAGTCGGACTCCGACAGCGTGGCGATGATCGTGCTCGAGGGGCAAGAACGCCTGGGCCCCGGAGCGCACAAGTTCTACGACGAAATGGTGACGCAGCTGCGCGCCGACGCCAAACACGTTCAGCACGTGCAGGACTTCTGGGGCGATCCGCTCACCGAGGCGGGAGCCCAGAGCACCGACGGCAAGGCCACCTACGTGCAGGTGAACCTCGCCGGAAATATGGGCGAGACGCTGTCGAACGAGTCCACCGAAGCCGTCCGGGAAATCGTCAAAAAGGTCGAGGCGAACTGGACCAAGGACGGCGCCAAGCTGCCCGACGGGCTCACGGTCTACGTCACCGGCCCTGGCGCGCTGCAGACCGATATGAACCACGCGGGTGACGGCAGCCTCAAGCTCATCACCGCGCTCACATTCCTGGTCATCGTGGTGATGCTGCTGTTCTTCTATCGATCGATCTTCACCGTGATCATGGTGTTCCTGTTCGTGGGCGTTCAGTTGAGCGTGGCTCGAGGTGTCATCGCGTTCCTGGGCGACCATCAGATCATCGGGCTGTCGACCTTCGCGGTGAACCTGCTGGTGATGCTCTCGATCGCGGCCGGTACCGACTACGCCATCTTCTTGATCGGCCGTTACCAGGAAGCCCGGGCCATGGGGTCCGACAAAGAGTCGGCCTACTACGAGATGTTCCATGGCACGGCACACGTCATTCTGGGCTCAGGCCTCACGATCGCCGGCGCCATGTACTGCCTGAGCTTCACCCGGATGCCCTACTTCCAAAGCCTCGGCGTGCCGTGCTCGGTGGGTCTGCTCACGGGTGTTCTGGTCTCGCTGACAATGGGGCCGGCGCTGATCACCATCGGAAGCCGCTTCGGACTGTTCGAGCCCAAGCGCGCCATGCGTATTCGTACCTGGCGCAAGATCGGAACCACGATCGTGCGCTGGCCTGGGCCGGTGCTCGCGGCCGCGTTGGCGATCGCCATCGTCGGCCTGGCGGCGCTGCCCGGATACCGGACCAGCTACGACGACAAGAAGTACATCCCCAAGGACATCCCCGCCAACGCTGGATTCGAAGCGGCGGGGCGGCATTTCTCGCAGGCCCGGATGAGCCCGGAAATGCTCCTGATCGAGTCCGATCACGACATGCGTAACTCGGCAGACTTCCTGGTCATCGACAAGGTTGCCAAGGCTGTCTTCCGTGTTCCGGGAATCGCTCGTGTGCAAGCGATTACGCGACCGCAGGGCACGCCGATCGAGCACACCTCGATCCCGTTCCTCATCAGCATGCAGAGCGTGGGTCAGCTGCAAAACATGAAGCTGATGAAGGACCGCATGGCCGATATGAAGGTCCAGGCCGACAAGATGGGCGAGAACGTCGTCATCATGAAACGGACGCTCGCCAACATGACAACGATGGCGGGCATCACCCACTCGCTCGTCGGCGACATGCACACCTTGCAGGGCACCATCCACGAGATGCGAGACAGCATCTCGAACTTCGATGACTGGTTCCGCCCGATCCGCAACTATTTGTAC
This sequence comes from Mycobacteroides chelonae CCUG 47445, assembly GCF_001632805.1. NCBI lineage: Bacteria > Bacillati > Actinomycetota > Actinomycetes > Mycobacteriales > Mycobacteriaceae > Mycobacteroides > Mycobacteroides chelonae. The sequence continues at coordinate 2,297,935 of NZ_CP007220.1, forward strand.
TGGGAGAAGCACTGCTTCGACATACCCATGTGCTGGGCCATGCGCTCGATTTTCGACACCCTCGACAAGATCGATGAGATGACCGAAACCATGGACGGCATGGTGGTCAACATGGAGCGGATGGATCAGCTGATGCCCAAGATGGTGTCGGACATGTCGGCAATGGTCCCCATCATGGAAGACATGCAGAAGATGATGCTGACGCAGCACAGCACCATGTCTGGCTTCTATAACCAAATGGACGAGATGAGTCAGAACTCGACCGCCATGGGTAAGGCGTTCGATGCCGCCAAGAATGACGACTCGTTCTATCTGCCGCCGGAGATCTTCGACAACGCCGACTTCAAACGCGGTCTGAAGTCGTTCCTGTCGCCGGACGGCAAGGCGGTCCGGATGATCATCTCGCATCGGGGAGATCCCGCGACGCCCGAAGGCCTTGCGCATGTCGAGCCGATCAAGCAGGCCGCGATCGAGGCCGTCAAGGGCACACCCCTGGAGGACGCCAAGATCGAACTGGGCGGCACCGCGGCCGTGTTCAAGGACATGTCCGATGGTGCGCGCTACGACCTGATGATCGCCGGCATCTCCGCGCTGTGCCTGATCTTCCTGATCATGCTGCTCATCACGCGAAGCTTCGTGGCAGCGCTGGTCATCGTGGGCACGGTCGCGCTGTCTCTCGGTGCCTCATTCGGTTTGTCGGTCATCATCTGGCAGTACATCTTTGGCATCGAATTGCATTGGCTTGTCATGCAAATGGCCATCATCGTGCTCCTTGCGGTGGGCTCCGACTACAACCTGCTGTTGGTTTCCCGACTCAAAGAGGAGCTACACGGCGGCCTGAAGACCGGCATCATCCGCTCAATGGGTGGCACCGGAAGTGTGGTGACGTCCGCCGGTCTGGTGTTCGCCTTCACTATGGCCGTCATGGTGGTCAGCGATCTACGGATCATCGGGCAGGTCGGGACCACCATTGCACTGGGTCTGTTGTTCGACACGCTCATCGTGCGGTCCTTCATGACCCCGGCCATCGCGACGATCCTCGGCCGCTGGTTCTGGTGGCCGCTGAACGTGCGCACCCGGCCACTGCCACCGCCGAAGACGCCTCCTCAACCAGCGTCTGTCGGTACGGGACACGGCGATGACCCGGTGACGACCGAGTTCCCGAGGCCATCTGTCTGAGCCTTCGGCCGTTCGCTGGCAGTTCGGCTGACACCTGTCTACGCGCGCGCCGCGGGTAGACAGGTGTTACCAGAGCTGGTGCCACCGCTTGGGTAATTCGCTTTTGCGAATGGCCGGATCTTCTCGTGAGTCATCACATTCTTCGGATCTCGAGCGTCGAATGATGCGCCAGATCGTTTGCTGAAATCGCTGTGGACGACAGCCTGGGGTGCTTGACTGCGCGTTGCTAATGGACAAATGTCTCCTTATGTGTCGAACGACACGCCCGTTCGATCGGCTTGGAGTTGATCACTTTCACCCACCGCGACACCAGTGGGGGCGAGGTGTGTCGGTGGTGTCCGCGCTTGATGTGGGCGGCGTGCCGAAAAATAGCGGTGGCAAACACTGTCCAGGTCCATTAGCTGGTGTGATCCCGAAGTCAGTCACCAACTTGGATGTGCGAGCAGGCTCTTTCGTAACATCGACGAAAAGAAGCCGGGAATAGAACAGTGTCACCGGTTGTTGACATCCGCTTGTAGCTAACTAGGCTATTGCGAGCGTCTCGGGGCGTAAATGTGCGAGTTGTGACTGACGGCACATGTACAGTTCCCTGACAAACGTATGTAGTATCCCTTACGAATTACTGAGAAAACGGGCATGAGCGGAGCCAGGTGGGATGAACGGACGATGTGACCGGACAGCCCGTGTGCTCGCTGACTCCGCAAAAACAACACGGTGTCGTACTGGCTGGTAACTATTTGCGCGCGAATGGCGGATACGCATAGCCGGACGCGATAGGCAGAGTCGAGTTGTTGGCCCCCGGGCCACACGGGTGAAGGGGATCGGACGATTTTCAAGTTATTGGCGCGGGTATGGATCCCGCTCGTCGTGATAGTGGCACTCGCGGCCGCTAGCTTCGGCGTCTACCGGCTTCACGGAGTGTTCGGCTCGACCAGCATCAATTCGGCGGCCGGTATCAAGGACGATTCCAAGAACATCATCCCGAAAGACATCGTCTACGAAATCTTCGGTCCCGCAGGGACAAAGGGCGAGGTCAACTATCTCGATGACAGGGCGCAGCCGCAGCGCGCCCAGTTCACCACCCTGCCGTGGACGCTCACCATCACCACGACGATGACATCCGTCTTCGCCAATGTCGTCGCGATGGGCGATAGCGACGAAATCGGCTGCCGCATCCTTTCCAATGGCGAGGTCAAGGACGAACAGACCGTGTCCAACCACAACGCCCAAGTCTTCTGCATGGTGAAATCCGCATGAGCACACATAGCGCTCCTACTCACGGCGCAACCCAAAAGCCTTCGCGCATAGCGCGGTTCATCCACACCTTCTCGGTGCCGATTATTCTGGCCTGGCTGGTCTTGACGGTCATCGTCAACGTGGTCGTGCCGCAGCTCGAAGAGGTCGGCAAAGAGCACTCGGTGTCGTTGGCGTCCAAGGACGCTCCGTCATATCAGGCCATCAAGCGCCAGGGTGAGCTGTTCCAGCAGTTCAAAGACGACAGCATGGTCATGGTCCTGTTGGAGAACGACACCAAGTTCTCGACGGACATGAATGACAAGGCGCACACCTTCTACCGCGAAATGGTGAAGCGGCTACGGGCCGACACCAACCACGTGGAGTACGCCCAGGACTTCTGGGGCGACCGCATCACCGCTGGTGGCGCGCAGAGTGTCGACGAGAAAGCCGCCTACGTCCAGCTGAATCTCCGCGGAGATCAAGGCACGACGGAAGGCAAGGAATCCGTCACCGCGGTACAGGATCTCGTCGCGAAGCTCATCGACGAGAGCAAGAAGAACGGCACATACCCGGACGGCCTGAAGGTCTTCGTCACCGGTCAGGCCGCGCTGACGATGGATATGAACGACGCCGGCGACAAGAGCATGCTCAAGATGACGGGCATCACCTTCATCGTCATCACCATCATGCTGTTGTTCATCTACCGATCCATTACGACGGTGCTGCTCATCCTGTTCATGGTGTTCGTCGAACTGGGCGCCGCCCGCGGCGTCGTCGCGATTCTCGGCAACGCCGAGATCATCGGCCTATCGACATTCGCGGTCAACCTGCTGACCTCATTGGCCATCGCGGCCGGTACCGACTACGCGATCTTCCTGATCGGGCGATATCAAGAACTGAGAGCGGAGGGTAAGGAGCGACTCGAGTCCTTCTATCTGACGTATCACAGTGTCTCGCACGTGATTCTGGGTTCCGGTCTGACGATCGCCGGTGCCACCTTCTGCCTGAAATTCACACGACTGCCGTACTTCGAGTCGCTCGGTGTGCCCTGTGCGATCGGCATGCTCGTCGTGGTGGCCGCATCGCTGACCATCGGGCCGGCGGTACTGCTGATCGCGACGAAGTTCGGGCTGTTGGAGTCCAAGCGCACCATCAAGAACCGGACCTGGCGCAAGATCGGTACTGCCATCGTGCGCTGGCCCGGGCCGATCCTGGCGGTCACGATGATCATCGCGCTGCTGGGACTGGGGATCCTGCCCTCGTACACGGTCAACTACAACGACCGCTACTACATCCCGGGCAGTCTGCCGTCGATCCAGGGCTTCCAGGCATCCGACCGGCACTTCTCGAAGGCGAGAATGAACCCGGACATCTTGATCGTCGAGGCGGACAAGGACCTGCGGACCCCGGCCAACATGTTGGTGCTGGACCGAATCGCCAAGAACGTCTTCCGGGTTGAGGGCATCAACAAGGTGCAGAGCATGACGCGCCCGATGGGTGCCCCTATCGACCACAGCTCGGTGCCCTTCCAGGTGAGTATGCAATCGGTATCGATGACCGAGAACATGAACTATCTGAAGAACAGCATGTCGGACATGTTGAAGATGGCCGACGATATGGGCTCGATGATCGCGATCATGGAGCGCATGTACAGCATCATGAAAGAGCTGGTCGGCGTCACGCACAATATGGCGACTGTGACCACCCCCGATATGATCAGTGTCACCAATCAGATGCGGGACAATATCGCCAATTTCGACGATCAATTCCGGCCGCTGCGCAACTATTTCTATTGGGATAAGCACTGCTTCGATATTCCGATGTGCTGGTCCATGCGCTCGCTATTCGACACCATTGATGGGATCGACAAACTAGCCGAGAGCATGCAGGGGTTGCTCAAAGACATAACCAATATGGACCGGCTCATGCCGCAGATGGTTGAGCAGCTTCCGCCCATGATCGCCATTACGAAAAACATGCGGAACACCATGCTGACCATGTACAGCACCATGAACGGCATGATCGGCCAGATGGATCGCATGACCGACACCGCAACGGTTATGGGTCAGGCGTTCGATGAGGCCAAGAACGACGACTTCTTCTACTTGCCGCCGGAAGCCTTCGACAACGAGGACTTCAAGAAGGGTGTCAAGCTGATGATGTCGCCGGACGGCAAGGCGGCGCAGTTCATCATCACCCATGAGGGTGACTACGCCAGCAATGAGTCATTGGCCAACACCGAGGTCGAGCTCAAGGCCGCGAAGAACGCGATCAAGGGCACGCCGCTGGACGAAGCCAAGCTCTATCTGGGTGGTACCGCACCGACGTACCACGACATCGGCGAGATGGTGAAGTACGACCTGATGATCGCGGTCATCGCGTCGCTGTGCCTGATCTTCGTGATCATGCTGGTGATCACGCGAAGCATCGTGGCGGCGTTCACGATCGTCGGGACCATCGCGATATCGCTGGGTGCGTCCTTCGGTCTGTCAGTGTTGTTGTGGGAGCACATCCTTGGTCTGCAGCTGCACTGGTTCGTGCTGCCGTTCACCGTCATCATCTTGTTGGCGGTCGGATCGGACTACAACCTGCTATTGGTGTCCAGATTCAAGGAAGAGCTACACGGTGGTCTGAACACCGCGATTCTCCGAGGCGTCGGCGGATCCGGAAGTGTGGCAACCCAGGCCGGTCTGGTGTTCGCGTTCACCATGGGGTCGATGATCACCAGCGACCTGATCGCGATCGGCCAGTCCGGGTCGGCCATCTGCCTTGGTCTGCTCTTCGACACCTTCATCATCCGGGCGTTCATGACGCCGGCAATTGCCGCGCTCATGGGTCGATGGTTCTGGTGGCCCATGAAGGTGAGCAAATACGCCACCGATCCGCCACCGCCTCCGGTGCCGGTCGAGCAGCAGGCGCCACCACCGCCGGCACCTGTTCCGGTCGGTCCGGGTCCAGTGCACGACGAGCCAGTCACCACGGAATTCCCGCGACCTGCGATCTAACGGTTGAAGAGTTCGGCCCCTATGCTCACGGCATGGGGGCCGAACTCTTTCCAGGTGCCTGCACAGTCCGGCCGTACAGACAGAAAAACGCCCCGCCGGTGTAGATCACCGCGGGGCGTTTTCCGTGCGCTTGTTTAGGGGCCGTCCCACACCGACATATCGGATGGGTACTTGCTGCAGTTCTCGGTGCCCTTCGCGACGACACCCTTGTTATTGAAGAATATCTTGCCCCAGTTGGGCCATTGCGATGTCAACGCCTCGGGCGGGTAGTTCACCGCGAAAACCTCGGACTCCGCACGACGGCCCGCGTAGTCCTTGGCGAAGAACTCATGAATCCGATCGATCGTCGCCTGCTGCACATAGTCGGGCTTGTTGTTCTTATCGATCATGTACCGCGTGTAGTAAATCGGGTCATAATCGCGAACCGCCGCCAGATATTGTTCGGCTGTACACGTGGTTTTCAGCATCCGGCGGGGAACTGGGTAGTCATCGGTGGAGTCTGCGGAGGCAATCGCGGGCACTGTGCTCGCGGCAATTCCCGCGGTGACTATCGCAATTCCGGCAGCGCGGAAAGAACCGCGAATATTGCTACGAATAGAGTTCAGGCGCATGGCGCCATTGTAGCGGTTTTTGTGCAGGTCCGGGGTACGAAAGTGACTCATTTGACTGGTGGTTACGGGTTGAAGTGTCCGCAGGTGACCGTGTCGTTAACGGGCCCGTTGAAGATCCCGAGCGCGGGCGGCACCGTCAGGTCCTGGGAGTCGACCACGACATCGTCGACCTGCACTTCGCAGTGCAATCCGACCCCATAGGGCGGCAGCACCCGTACCGCCATGCCTGCCTGTTGGGGATCGTCCATGACGAGATTCACTTCCCAGCTCTCGCCGGGGCCCAGACGCGGTTGCTCGGTACGACGTTCCACCGGATCGGTCTTGAACGTCACGGAGATGCCACGACCTATCCCATCGACGCGAGCGATGTAACTGATGTTGTGCAACTCGGCGGCGGAGGCTGGTGCTGCCGGCAGGGCGAAGGTGATCGCCGCTGCCCCGGCAACGCACAGCCCACGGAGGAGGGGGCGCATACCGGGCATCTTACCGGCGTCCGAATGGCGACGACAACGGGATCAGTCCAGGTCAGCAGGGTCTTCGCGGTGATGCACCCCGAGCTGTTCGCACGCCGTGTTGAGCACCCGCTGTACGGCCAAGGTGTCGGCGAGGGGCATCACGGTGCTCTGCGCGCTGCCCTCGAGCAGGCATCCGGTGACCTCGGCCAGCTCGTGACTGTATCCGCCGCCGACGGGCGGCTTCACTATCGGCTCAGGGTCAGATCCCTTGCGGTGCAACACGATTTCACGAGGGTGGTGGAATCGGGGGAGGATATCGATCCAGCCTTCGGTACCGAATATGCGCGCCTGGCCGGGAGTGTGATGTAGCAGTGAACACAGCAGCGTCGCGGTGCGTCCGTCGTCATAGCGCAAGAGCAGGCCGGCTTCGGCGTCAACCCCGGTGGGGAACAACGAACCATGTGCCACCACTGCTGCCGGATCGCCGAGGAAGTACTGGGCCAGCGAGACCACGTAGACGCCGAGATCCAACAACGCGCCGCCGCCCAGCGTCGGACTGAACAGCCTGTCGTTGGGATCGAACGGGCGGTCCACTCCCAGGTCAGCCTGGACCTGGCGGACCTCGCCGATGGCCCCGTCATCGACAAGATTTTTGGCCGCGACGATCGCCGGCTGAAACCGGGTCCACATCGCCTCCATGGCAAAAACGCCACGTGCCCTTGCGATATCGATGATCTCCTGTGCTCCGGCCACCGTCGCGGTGAAGGCCTTCTCGACCAAGATTGCCTTGCCCGCGGTGAGTGCGGCGATGGCGGCCTGTCGATGCTGGGGATGTGGGGTGGCGATGTACACGGCGTCCACGTCGGGATCGGCGAGCAACTCCCGGTACGAACCGAAGGATCGCGGAATGCGATGTGTCTTCGCAAAGTCGCCGGCACGTTCGGCCGACCGAGAGGCAACGGCCACCAGCTCTGCGCCCGGTGTGAGCGGGAAGTCCCGGGCCACGTTTCCGGCGATGCGCCCCGGTCCGATGATTCCCCAGCGAATGGTGTCAGGCATGAGTGTCTCCGTTCGGGTCGCGCCAGGTCAGCGGCATTCCGGCGGCGGTCAACCACGCATTCAGATCGTGACCGTGCCCGGCGAGGTTATCGATGGCGGTGACTGCGCGGCGGATCGCGAGCTCGGATGTGGCAGCAGGCAGCAACCCTGCTCTGTGCGCCTCGAGCAACTCGTCCACATCGGCCAGTTCGGTTTCGCGTCCGCAGCGCACCACGAGGTCAAGATAGTGGTCGACGGCCAGCCACTGCGAGGGCCCGGGGACGAAATCGCCGATGTCGAGGTAGAAATCCTGATCGCGCTCGTATCCCGGATTGAAATGGAAGATGTTCGCACGCAGTCCCAGCGTCGGGAGCAGCCAGGACTCCACGTAGTGAAACTGCGCCCGACCGGGCGTTGGGCGCGCCATGAACAGTCCCCAGGGCTCCACCCGGTACTCATCCACCGACCGCACGATTCCCTTGGGATCGGTGTTCGTCATGGCATCGAGGTCGAATATCTCGCGTTTGGGCAGGTGCACGCTGGTTTCCTGCTGCCTTCCTGTCGTCTCGGGTGAATGTCAGACCGTCGGCTTACTCTGGGCTCATGGCTTTCGCAACAGAACACCCCATCGTTGCGCACTCCGAGTACCGACCGGTCACGGACGTCTTGCGTACCGATGGGCGATTCGAGGTCGTCAGTCAGTATGAGCCCGCGGGCGATCAGCCGGGCGCCATCGCCGAGCTGGAACGGAGAGTTCGGGCGGGGGAGAAGGACGTGGTGCTGCTGGGTGCCACGGGTACTGGCAAGTCGGCGACCACCGCCTGGCTCATCGAACGGCTGCAACGGCCGACGCTGGTGATGGCACCCAACAAGACGCTCGCCGCGCAGCTGGCCAATGAGCTTCGGGAAATGTTGCCGCACAACGCTGTCGAGTACTTCGTCTCGTACTACGACTACTACCAGCCGGAAGCGTATATCGCGCAGACGGATACGTACATCGAGAAGGACAGCTCTATCAATGACGACGTGGAGCGTCTACGGCACTCCGCGACATCCAACCTGCTGTCCCGCCGCGACGTCGTGGTGGTGGCCTCGGTGTCGTGCATCTACGGTCTGGGCACCCCGCAGTCGTATCTGGACCGTTCTGTGCAACTGGACGTCGGGCTCGAAGTGCCTCGGGACGCTCTGCTGCGATTGCTGGTCGACATGCAGTACAACCGCAACGACATGGCATTCACCCGTGGCACCTTCCGGGTCCGCGGCGACACCGTCGAGATCATTCCCTCGTATGAGGAGCTGGCGGTGCGCATCGAATTCTTCGGTGACGAGGTCGAGGCGCTCTACTACCTGCATCCGCTCACCGGAGATGTTGTACGGCAAGCTAATTCATTAAGAATCTTTCCGGCGACGCATTACGTGGCGGGACCTGATCGGATGACGAAGGCCCTTGAGGGTGTCGAGCAGGAGCTCGAGGAACGACTTGCCGAGTTGGAGGGCCAGGGCAAGCTGTTGGAAGCGCAGCGCCTGAGGATGCGGACCAATTACGACATCGAGATGATGCGCAACGTGGGCTTCTGCTCGGGGATCGAGAACTACTCGCGGCATATCGACGGGCGTGGGGCCGGCACCCCGCCATCGACGCTGCTCGACTACTTCCCCGACGATTTCCTGCTGGTCATCGACGAGTCGCATGTGACGGTTCCCCAAATCGGCGCCATGTACGAGGGGGACATGTCGCGTAAGCGGAATCTGGTGGATTTCGGCTTCCGGTTGCCGTCGGCTACCGACAACAGGCCACTCACCTGGGAAGAGTTCGCCGAGCGAATCGGGCAGACCGTGTATCTGTCTGCGACGCCCGGGAACTATGAGCGCAATGCCGCCGGCGGCGAGTTCGTGGAGCAGGTGATCCGGCCGACCGGCCTGGTGGATCCGAAGGTGGTCGTCAAACCCACCAAGGGGCAGATCGACGATCTGATCACCTCAATCCGCCAACGCACTGAAGCCGATGAGCGGGTGCTCGTGACGACGTTGACGAAGAAAATGGCCGAAGATCTCACCGACTATCTGTTGGAGATGGGTATTCGGGTGCGTTACCTGCATTCGGAGGTGGACACTCTGCGGCGGGTCGAGCTGCTGCGTCAGCTCCGGCTCGGCGAGTATGACGTTCTCGTCGGTATCAACCTCCTACGGGAGGGTCTGGACCTGCCCGAGGTATCGCTGGTCGCCATTCTCGACGCCGACAAGGAAGGATTTCTGCGGTCCAGCAGGAGTCTGATTCAGACCATCGGCCGTGCCGCGCGCAACGTATCCGGCGAGGTGCACATGTACGCGGACACCATGACGGACTCGATGAAAGAGGCCATCGACGAGACCGATCGCCGACGCGCCAAGCAGATCGCATACAACGAGGCGAACGGGATAGACCCACAACCGTTGCGCAAGAAGATCGCTGACATCCTGGACCAGGTGTACCGCGAAGCCGAAGACACCGAAGAGGTGGCGGTCGGTGGATCGGGCCGCAACGCGAGTCGCGGCAGGCGGGCGCAGGGTGAGCCGGGGCGCGCGGTCAGTGCCGGAGTGTTCGAGGGGCGCGATACCAAGAGCATGCCTCGAGCCGAGTTGGCCGATCTGATCAAGGACATGACCGAGCAGATGATGGCGGCGGCGCGCGATCTGCAGTTCGAGTTGGCGGCACGATTCCGTGACGAGATCGCCGATCTGAAGAAGGAATTACGCGGTATGGACGCCGCGGGCCTGAAGTAATCAGCCCGGATCGGCGAGCAGGAGCGCGCCGGTCGACCCGTCCTCGGCGAGGACGTCGGCGGGATTGAACAGCGTGCATTTGGTCATGGATAGGCATCCGCAGCCGATGCATCCGGTGAGCTTCTCCTGCATGTCCGCGATGGCGTTCTTGCGCTCTTCCAGATGCGAATGCCACTGGCGCGAGATTCGTTGCCAGTCACGAGTACTCGGCGCCCGGTTGTCGGGCAGGCTCGACAACACCTCGGCGACTTCCGACAGGGGGATGCCGAATCCTGTCGCGACCCGGATCAGCGAGATTCGCCGCAACGCGTGGCGCCGGAACACCCGTGCGTTGCCGGACGTACGTTCGGCGGGAATCAGGCCGATATCGGCGTAGTACCGCACGGCGGATACGGCGATTCCGGAGCGCCTGGCCACCTCGCCTATCGGCAACAGCTCGGCCTTGTCCTTCATCACCTCTCCTTGATCTCAAGTGCACTTTAGCTCATAGCGTGTCGACATGACTCACGATCAGGCGACCGGCAGCTGGCGGGATCTGTTGTGCGGGCGGCAACTCGGCATTGTCACGGTGCTCGCCGGTGGGGTGGCGCTGTATGCCACCAACGTGTATCTCACCACCAGTTTGTTGCCGAGCGCCGTCGCTGACATCGGTGGGGAACGTTTCTACGCATGGGTGACAACGCTGTACTTGATCGCTTCGGTCAGTGCCGCGACGGTGGTGAGTCCGCTTCTTGGCCGGGCCGGTCCCCGGGGCGCGTACCTTCTGGCGTTCGGCGCGTTCGCGGTCGGCACCCTCGTGTGTGCGGTGGCTCCGGCAATGCAGGTCATGCTCGCCGGGCGCGCGATCCAGGGTGCGGCAGGAGGGCTGCTGGCAGGGTTGGCCTATGCGGTCATCAATCTTTCTCTGCCACAACGGTTATGGACGCGCGCCTCGGCGCTCACGTCGGCAATGTGGGGTGTTGGGACCTTCGTGGGTCCCGCGGCCGGCGGGCTGTTCGCGCAGTTCGGGCTGTGGCGGTGGGCATTCGCATCGTTGACGCTGGTCACCCTGGGCATCGCTGCGATGGTGCCCTCGGTATTGCCTCGGACGGATGGTGCAAATGCCGCGGCTACCGGGCGCGGTGCTCCGGTGCGGTCGCTGCTCATCCTCACCGCGGCGGCCGCCCTGGTGGCCGTGGCCGGGCTCCAGTCTTCGATGCCCACCATGCTGGGGTTGATCGCCGCGGCAGCCGCTCTGGTGGTCGTGTTCGTCGTACTCGATCGTCGTGCCACCGCATCGGTACTGCCCAAAGCGGTCTTCGCCGGCAATCCGCTCAAGTGGATCTATCTGACGATCGCGGTGCTGGCGGCGGCCTCCATGGTGGAGACATTCATTCCGTTCTTTGGCCAGCGCCTCGGGCACCTGATTCCGGTCGCTGCGGGATTCCTGGGGGCCACTTTGGCATTCGGATGGACCGTTGGCGAAATGATCAGCGCTTCGGCCACGGCGCGGACCATCGCACGCGTGGTGACGATCGCTCCCGTCGTGGTTGCGGCAGGACTTGTCCTGGCCGGTGCGTTACAGCGTGACGGTGCCGGCGCCCTGGAGATCGCGCTGTGGGCACTCGGTTTCGCGGTGACGGGAGCCGGTATCGGCATGGCGTGGCCGCACTTGGCGTCCGCCGCGATGTCGGTGTCGTCCGATTCGGACGAAAGCGCAGCGGCCGCAGCCGCCATCAGCACTGTGCAGCTGATCGCCGGAGCCTTCGGCGCCGGATTGGCGGGGGTGCTCGTCAATCTCGGCGGATCGGAAACGCGCGGGGCCCACCTGCTGTACCTGGGGTTCGCTGCGATCGTGCTATCAGGTGTTGTGTTGTCCTCCAGAGTGTTTCGCGCTGCTTCCGGACCCGGACGGGGAGTCGACATGACGAATACGGCGCGGGAGAGCACGGTAAGGGCCCCCACGTAGGCGTTCCGGGTGTATGAACGGAACCATGCATCGGATTCTCGCCCTCGTGGCCGCCGTGCTCGCACTCACTTCCTGCGGGACGACACAGAACCAGGGCTCGCCGGCAACGAGCGCTCCCTCCACCACCGACGATCGCGGCGCGTTTCGAGACTTGTACCGGGAGTTGATCGAGACCAACACGACCGCATCGCAGGGAAGTTGCACCGAGGCCGCGCAGAAGATGGCCGATCGTCTCAAGTCCGCCGGATACAGCGACAAGGACCTGGTGCTGTTCAGTCCGCCGGATCATCCCAAGGACGGCGGATTGGTCGCGACGCTCGCCGGAGCCGACGCGGGTGCCAAGCCAATTCTGCTGCTGGCGCATATCGACGTTGTCGAGGCCAAACGTGAGGACTGGAAGCGGGATCCGTTCACCCTCGCCGAGGAGAACGGATACTTCTACGCCCGCGGTGCCGAGGACGACAAGGCCATGGCCGCGATCTTCGTGGACAGTCTCATCCGATACCGCGCCGAGAGCTTCGTGCCCAAACGCCCCATCCGGATCGCATTGACCTGTGGTGAAGAAGGTGGCGGGCAGGTCAACGGGACCGAGTGGCTGCATCAAAACCGGCCCGAGCTCGTCGACGCCGAATTCGTCGTCAACGAGGGCGCCGGTGGTGATCTCGACGAACAGAACAAACCCATCCTGCTGGAAATCCAGGCGGGTCAGAAGATCTACCAGGACTTCACCCTTGAGGTCACCGACGAGGGCGGACACAGCAGCCAGCCCCGACCGTTCAACGCGATACAGGCTCTCGGAGCCGCTCTGAACCGGCTGGCCACCGCGCCATTCCCGGTTCAGCTCAACGATGTGACCCGGGCATATTTCACGGCGCAGGCTCCGCTGCAGCCGGGTGAAGTGGGTCAGGCGATGTCGGCAATCGTCGCCAATCCGCACGATCAGGCGGCGGCGTCGGTGTTGTCCCGGAATCCGCTGTACAACGCGATGCTGCGTACCACCTGTGTCCCTACGAAAATTGAAGGGGGACACGCCAACAATGCGCTGCCGCAACGCGCCACCGCGAATGTGAACTGCCGCATATTGCCCGACGGGAGCGCCGCCGCGGTGCAAGAGAGCATTGTCAAGGCGGTCAACGATCCCAAAGTCACGGTGAAGCCCGCCAAGGAGTTCCGCACCAACGTCGCCACCGTCCCACCGTTGACTCCGCAGATCATCGACCCCATCAAGGCCGTGGCCGGATCCATGTGGCCCGGAGTGCCGCTGGTACCGACCATGTCGACCGGAGCAACCGATGCCATCTACTTCGGGAAGACCCCGGTGTATGGACTCAGCGGCATATTTGCCCAGCCGGGGGAGACCCACGCGCATGGCCTGGACGAACGAATCCAGGTGAAATCCCTGTACGACGGACGGGCATTCCTCTACCAAGTCATCAAGCTCTACTCGAACGGTGCGTGACTTTTACTCGAACGGCGGTGAACTCGCGGCGTAATGGCGCGTGACGGTCCTCATAGCGGTATTGAGGCGCAGGCCATACCTGCGCGCGCAGCCGGCAAGAGAAAATCATCCGCATAGCCCGACACAATCAGCCAAATGACGCATGGCCGGGGCTCTTCCCGGCTAATCTCGTCTGGCCTGGTCAAACGGAACTGGAGGACCTTTCATGAGTGCATACAGCACTGTCGTTGTCGGTACCGACGGATCGGATTCGTCGTACCGGGCGGTCGACCGCGCTGGAGCCATCGCGGGCGCTGCCGGTGCCAAGCTCATCGTCGCGACCGCGTACTTCCCGGAGAACAACCCCCACTCGGCCGATGTCCTCAAGGACGACGCGTACAAGGTGACCGGCAAGGCACCCGTCTACGACATCCTGCGCACCGCCCGCGAGCGCGCAGCAGCGGCGGGCGCGACGAGCGTCGAAGAGCGCTCTATCGAGGGAGCGCCAGTGGATGCGCTGCTGGATCTGGTGGTGGATTCCAAGGCTGATCTGCTGGTCGTCGGCAATGTCGGTCTGAACACCATTGCCGGACGCCTGCTGGGGTCGGTTCCTTCGGATGTCGCACGCCGCTCCAAGTGCGACGTGCTGATCGTTCACACCACCTAGACCCAGAGATCTAGACCGACGAGCGCGAACGGGGCCGGCTCACCAGCCTCGTTCGCGCCATTCGCCGAGCGATCCGCGCTCGGCGCCCAACGTGGTGTCGTCTCCATGTCCGGGGTATACGACCGTGGAGTCGGGGTACGCGCCGAAGAGGCGCTCGCTGACATCGTCGAGCAGCTGGTCGAAGTCCTCGGGGCTGAAGGTCTTTCCGACACCACCCGGGAATAGTGAATCCCCGGTGAAGAGGTGCGTCACGCCATCGGCGGTGAACGCCAGGGCCACCGAGCCCGGAGTGTGTCCGCGCAGGTGGATCACGTCGAAATGCAGGTCACCGATGTCGAAGCTGTCGCCCCCGGCCAGCAGCGTCGTGGGCGGTACCGGTAGCGGTCCGGCATCTAAATCATGCGCAGCACTGCGAGATTCGGTCTTCTGGACGATCGCCTCGAGTGCCTGCCAGTGATCGAAATGCTGATGCGTGGTGACAATCAGCTCGATATCCGGGGCGTTCTCGTCCAGCAGGGCGGCCAACCGCTCGGCATCGTTGGCCGCGTCAATCAGCAACGACTTGCCGGTGTTGGTGCACGTGACGATGTATGCGTTGTTGTCCATCGGCCCCACCGAGGCCTTGATGATGGTCGCGCCGCTCACGGTGCGACGAGCAACCCCAGTACCCGGCTCGAGATGGCCGGAGTAGTCGTCGTCGATGGTGATGGAGGTCATGGTTTCACCGTAGTGGCCCCTAGTGGCGGGGAGGTTGTCGGTGCCTCGTCCTAGCATGGAGTCGACGACTCAGTCGGCTCCGGTTCCAGATGGGGATACGGCCGCTGAGCTATGCGAAAACACCTGCACATGGGGCAGTGTGGAAGGAGACAGGTGGCCGACCGTCTGATCGTGCGGGGCGCGCGTGAGCACAACCTGCGCGGTATCGACCTTGACCTACCCCGAGACAGCCTCATCGTCTTCACGGGCCTGTCCGGATCCGGGAAGTCCAGTCTGGCCTTTGACACCATCTTTGCCGAGGGGCAGCGCAGGTACGTCGAATCGCTGTCCGCGTACGCCCGCCAGTTCCTGGGGCAGATGGACAAGCCCGATGTTGACTTCATCGAGGGGTTGTCGCCTGCGGTATCGATCGACCAGAAATCCACCAACCGCAACCCGCGGTCCACGGTGGGCACCATCACCGAGGTCTACGACTACCTGCGTCTGTTGTATGCGCGGGCCGGGACCCCACACTGCCCGGTGTGCGGGGAGAAGATCGCCAAGCAAACCCCGCAGCAGATCGTGGATCAGGTGCTGGATATGGAGGAGGGCCTGCGGTTCCAGGTGCTCGCCCCCGTGGTCCGCACGCGCAAGGGCGAGTTCGTCGACCTCTTCGAGCAGCTGAACTCGCAGGGTTACAGCCGCATTCGGGTTGACGGCGTGGTGCATTCGCTCACCGACCCGCCCAAGCTCAAGAAGCAGGAGAAGCATGACATCGAGGTGGTCATCGACCGTCTCGCCGTCAAGGCCAGCTCCAAGCAGCGACTGACGGACTCGGTGGAGACCGCGCTGCGCCTCGCCGACGGCATCGTCGTGCTCGAGTTCGTCGACGCCGAGGAAGATTCCCCGCACCGTGAACGCAGGTTCTCGGAGAAGCTCGCGTGCCCCAACGGTCACCCACTGGCCGTGGATGATCTTGAACCGCGGTCGTTTTCGTTCAACTCGCCCTACGGCGCCTGCCCCGAGTGCACCGGTCTGGGAATCAAGAAGGAAGTGGATCCCGATCTGGTGGTCCCCGACCCGGATATGACGCTCGCCGAGGGCGCCATCGCACCCTGGTCGATGGGCCAGAACGCCGACTACTTCGTTCGGCTCATGGCGGGATTGGGCGACGCCCTCGGGTTCGATGTGGACACTCCCTGGAAGAAGCTTCCCGCGGCCGCCAAGAAGGCGATCCTGGACGGCTCGTCCGAGCAGGTTCATGTCCGTTACAAAAACCGATACGGCCGCACCCGCTCGTACTATGCCGAGTTCGAAGGCGTGCTGGCCTTCCTGCAGCGCCGCATGGAGCAGACCGAGTCCGAATGGGCCAAGGAACGCTACGAAGGCTTCATGCGGGACATCCCGTGTCCTGTGTGCAACGGAACCCGGCTCAAGCCGGAGATCCTCTCCGTGACGCTGACCGCGGGGGAGCACGGCACCAAATCGATCGCACAGGTCTGTGACCTGTCGATCGCCGAGTGCGCGCAGTTCCTCAACGCACTGACCCTCGGGCACCGTGAGCAAGCCATCGCGGGACAGGTACTCAAGGAAGTCCAGTTCCGGCTCGGGTTCCTCTTGGACGTGGGCCTGCAGTATCTGTCGTTGTCGCGCGCGGCGGGCACGCTCTCCGGTGGTGAGGCGCAGCGCATCCGGCTGGCCACCCAGATCGGCTCCGGTTTGGTGGGTGTGCTCTATGTGCTGGACGAGCCGTCCATCGGCCTGCATCAGCGCGATAACCGCCGACTCATCGAGACACTCACGCGGCTAAGGGATCTCGGTAACACGTTGATCGTCGTCGAGCATGACGAGGACACCATCAAACACGCAGACTGGGTCGTCGACATCGGGCCCGCGGCGGGGGAGCACGGCGGCCAGGTGGTGCACAGCGGCACCTACGCCGAGCTGCTGAAAAACAAGCACTCCGTCACGGGCTCGTATCTTTCTGGGGCAGCGAGCATTCCGCTGCCACCGATGCGCCGTTCGATTGATGCCAAGCGTCAGGTCACTGTGGTCGGTGCGCGCGAGCACAACCTCAAGGGCATCGACGTCTCCTTCCCGCTCGGGGTATTGACCTCGGTCACCGGAGTGTCGGGTTCGGGGAAGTCGACACTCGTCAACGACATCCTCGCCACGGTGTTGGCCAACAAACTCAACGGTGCACGGCAGGTCCCCGGCCGGCATACCCGCGTGACCGGCCTGGATCAGGTGGACAAGCTCGTGCGGGTGGACCAGTCACCTATCGGGCGCACACCGCGCTCCAATCCGGCTACCTACACAGGGGTGTTCGACAAGATCCGCACACTGTTCGCGGCCACCACCGAGGCCAAGGTGCGTGGTTATCAACCCGGCCGGTTCTCGTTCAATGTCAAGGGCGGGCGCTGCGAAGCATGTACGGGCGACGGCACCATCAAGATCGAGATGAACTTCCTTCCGGACGTATACGTTCCGTGCGAGGTGTGTCATGGTGCGCGCTACAACCGGGAGACACTCGAGGTCCACTACAAAGGCAAGACCATCGCGCAAGTGCTGGACATGCCCATCGAGGAGGCCGCCGAGTTCTTCGAGCCCATCACTTCCATCCACCGGTATCTGAACACGCTGGTGGAGGTCGGTCTGGGCTATGTGCGGCTGGGGCAGCCGGCTCCGACACTGTCCGGTGGTGAGGCGCAGCGCGTCAAGCTGGCTGCTGAGCTGCAGAAGCGCTCGACGGGCAAGACCGTCTACATCCTCGACGAGCCCACGACAGGGCTGCATTTCGAGGACATCCGCAAGCTGCTCACCGTGATCAACGGCTTGGTCGACAAGGGCAACACCGTGATCGTGATCGAGCACAACCTCGATGTCATCAAGACGTCGGACTGGATCATCGACATGGGCCCCGAAGGCGGATCGGGCGGCGGTTCCGTGGTGGCGCAGGGTGCACCGGAAGCGGTGGCTCAGACCGCGGGTAGCCACACCGGTGAGTTCCTCGCGGACATGTTGCCCAAGCCCCAACGCAACGGCAAGACCCCCGCCAAGGCTCCGGCGAAGAGCGCCGCAAAGTCGCCCGCCAAACCGCGGACCAGGAAGGTTGTCACTCCGGTCTAGGGTGGCATTCATGACTGACGAGGTAGTTGGTGAACCGTTCGTTCGTATCCTCGCCAACCTCGCGGAATCGGCACCCGATGCGCCGGCGGTCACCTGCGGTACCGAGGTGGTCACCAGGGCCGAACTGGAGCGGCGTGCCACCGCCTTGGCGCACGCCTATCAGCGGCTGGGTGTTCAGCAGGGTGACCTCGTCACCATCGGGTTGCCGAACTCGGTGGAGTTCTTCGCGGCCCAAATCGCAGTGTGGAAGCTCGGTGCCACCCCACAACCGGTGTCCTGGCGGCTGCCGCTGGCCGAACGTCGGGCGATCGTCGAGCTGGCCGACTCGGCGCTCGTGGTCGGAGTCGATCCGGCCGATCATCCGGATCGAGTCTGTGTCCCAGCAGGATTCGAGCCCACGGCCGAAGACCACGCCGCGGGACCCCTACCCGAGGTGGTGTCGCCGGCCTGGAAGGCACCCACGTCGGGAGGCAGCACCGGCCGGCCCAAGATCATCCTGGCCCCCAGCCCCGCGGCCATCACCGGCCCTGCTGCGGGAGAGATCATGGGCATGCAGTCGGGAGACGCTCAGCTCGTCGCCGGACCGCTGTATCACAATGCGCCGCTGATGTTTTCATCGTACGGGCTGCTGCTTGGACATCATCTGATCGTGCAGCCGAAATTCGACGCTCTACAGGCTCTCGAACTGATCGACAAGCACAAGGTCACCTGGTTGCAGGTGGTTCCCACCATGATGTCGCGAATATTGCGCGAGGTTCGCCAGCATCCCGGCCGATTCGACCTGTCCAGCATCCGGGTGCTGTGGCACATGGCCGCCCCGTGTCCGGTGTGGTTGAAACAAGCATGGATCGACCTGCTGGGCCCCGAGGTGATTTGGGAGCTGTACGCGGGCACCGAGGCCATCGGCGGCACCATCATCACCGGACCGGAGTGGTTGGCCCATCGCGGCTCCGTCGGCAAGCCCGCGCTCGGCGAGCTGGCGATCCTCGATGAGGAAGGAAACCCGGTGCCCTCCGGGGAGGTGGGGGAGATCTTCATGCGCCCGTGGGAAGGCATGCCCAAGCCCTACAAGTACCTTGGCGCGGAGATCAAGCGGTTCGGAACATGGGAATCCATCGGTGATCTCGGCTGGCTCGACGACGACGGCTATCTCTACATGAGCGACCGGCGTACCGACCTGATCGTGACGGGTGGGGCCAATGTGTTCCCCGCCGAAGTCGAGTCCGTCATGAACGGTTACCCCGGAGTGATCGACAGTGTCGTCGTGGGCCTGCCCGATGACGACCTCGGACAGGCCGTGCATGCGGTCGTGCATGCCGAGCACAATGTGACCGAAGACCAACTGCGCGACTATCTGTTCGACCAGATTGTCCTCTACAAGGTCCCGCGCACCATCGAGTTCGTCGCCGAGCCGCTGCGTGAGGACTCAGGGAAGGTCCGACGCAGCCTCATCCGCGAGCAGGCTATTGCTCGTCGGGCAGCGACTGGCTAGCTTCCTCGCGCATCGATCTGCGGATCTCCTCGATCCGCTCGGCGGCGGCCCGGTTTCTGGCCTCGAATTGCTCCTCCAGCGCACGACCCTCTTCGCTTTCGGCGTCCAACTCGGCGGACCCGGCGGCGGTGCCGGATCGGGTTTCGATCTTCTCGCGCACCGACTCGAACGTCGGCACACCGCTGTCGGTGTATCCCGGATCAGGCGTATCGGACATAGCGCCCGACGCTACTCCGCTTGCGCGCAGCGGTTAGCGCGGCAACGGCACATCGGGCACCGTGGGCGTACCGATGCGGCTCGCCATCCAGGGCAGCGCCGACGTGAACGCTGTCTGCGCGAACGGCCACTTATGTTCACCGGGTTTGTGCTGCACCGTGCATGAGATTCCCTGTGCCGCACCGAGCTCGCACAGTCGATGCGCAGCGCGGTCCTGATCGCTGAGCGGCACCGGCGCCGCCGCTCCCGGAACCGCTCCTGTACTGGTGATCGCCCCGGATCCGGCTCGGTGCATTCCATTGACGTCGAACCATCCGGAGGTGTTCGTGTACCGCCCATTACGCGACATCACCGTGGCCGGGTCGAACTGCTCCCATGCCGCGGAGTCGCCGCCGAAAAGACGAGCAATGGTCTGTGCCTTGTTCCCGGTGTTCGGCGACATATCGCCGGCGATGTCCTCGAAGGCGCTGAACAGTTCGGGGTGTTTGACCGCAAGCGTCACCGCGCAGGTGCCACCCATCGACCAGCCCACCACACCCCAGTTCTGCGGCCGCGGGCTCACGCCAAAGCGCGACACCATAAAGGGGACAACGTCCTTCGTGAGATGGTCGGCGGAGTTACCGCGCGGGCCGTTCACGCATTCGGTGTCGTTGTTGAACGACCCGCCCGCGTCCACGAACACCATGACGGGGGCGTTTCCGCCGTGCTGGCTGGCGAAGGCATCCGCCACCTCGACGGCGTTGCCGCTGCGGATCCAGTCGCTCGGGGTGTTGAACTCGCCGCCGATCATCATGATCGTCGGCAACTGGGTGCGGGTCGAATCAAACCATGCCGGCGGTAGGTAGACGATCTCCTGGCGATGGCGAAACCCACTGGCGTCGGCCGGGATATCCACCGGCACGAGCTTGCCCTTGGTCATCGTCGGACCGCGGCGCTCCTCACGGGCAGCGGTCACCGTCGCCATATCCGCCTGGTTGGGCAGCGGGCCCGCGGTCAGCTGCGCCCATCCGGACTGGACGCTGCGCACATATCCGGTCCATTGGTTCAGCATCAGTGATCCGGAGAGGACCGCCAGCGGCACCGCGGTGACCGCGACCGCGCGACGCCACCAGCGCGCCGTACGCCAGCCCACCACCAGGACCGTGGCGGCCACACCGGTGAGCGCGATCCATACCCACAGCATCAGCGGAGCGGGATTGCCCCTGTCGGCCCAGCCCTCGGACTGGATGTACCAGTAGGCCCACGCGGCGAGGGTGCCACCGACGGCCACGGCAACGGGTAACCAGCGCCGAAACCACCCACCAGTGCGCAGCCCTATTGCGATGACGAGCGCAAAACCGGCAATGACCTGCATGGAGACAGGGAAGCTCCCATGTAACAACGAGATGTCATGACCGGACACGCACCCATGATGGCCTAGATACCTGTGAATTGTCTGTCAGGTTTTCGACGAGTCCGGATACGGAATCCGAACAGATTCGCCGTGCCTTACCGGGGTTTGGCCAGCGGGAACGGCAGTGTCTCGCGGATGCTGCGCCCCGTGATGAGCATGACTACACGGTCGACTCCCATGCCCATACCGCCGGTGGGTGCCATGGCGTATTCCATCGCCCGCAGGAAGTCCTCATCGAGTTCCATGGCCTCGGCGTCGCCGCCCGCCGCCAGAAGTGACTGCTCGTACAGGCGTCGACGTTGCTCCACCGGGTCGGTCAACTCGGTATAGGCGGTGCCGAGTTCGACACCCCAGGCCACCAGGTCCCACCGCTCGGCCAGCCCGTCGGTGCTCCGGTGTGGGCGAGTCAGCGGGGACACCGAGACCGGAAAGTCACTGTAGAAGGTGGGTGTGGTGGTGTGCTTCTCGACGAGCTGCTCGTAGAGTTCCAGAGCCAGGTGCCCGGCATCCCACCGCGGATTGAACTGAACCTCCGCCGATCGGCAGAACCGCTGCAGCGTAGGCACTTCCGTTGTCGCATCGATCTGTTCGCCGAGGGCTCGAGACACTGCCTCGTGCAGCGGGATGATCGGCCACTCGCCACTGATGTCAACGGGAGCCAGCTTCCCGTCGGCGCCGTCCTCGCGGGGCCGCATCACCACTTCACTGCCGTGCGCTGCCTTGGCGGCGTTCTGGATCAGCCGTTGGGTTGTCTTGGCCCAGGTCAGATAATCGGCGTGCGCCTGATACGCCTCCAACAGCGTGAATTCAGGGTTGTGGCTGAAGTCCACACCCTCATTGCGGAAGGCCCGGCCGAGCTCGAAGACCCGCTCCACGCCACCCACGCAGAGTCGCTTGAGGTACAGCTCCGGTGCGATACGCAGATAGAGGTCCAAGTTGTACGCGTTGATATGTGTCAGGAAGGGGCGCGCGTTGGCCCCGCCGTGCACCTGTTGCAAGATCGGCGTCTCGACCTCTAAAAATCCTTGTGATAGCAAGGTGTTACGCAGTGAAGTGATGATGGCGCTGCGCGCCGCGATCTGGTCTCGGGCCTCTGGATTGATCGCCAGATCAAGGTATCGAGCACGCACCCGGGCCTCGGGGTCGGTGAGACCCTTGCGCTTATCGGGCAGCGGATGCAGGCATTTGCCGATGATTCGCCACGATCGCACCAGTACAGACCGGGTGCCGTTGTGTGACTGACCCATGACACCGCTGGCTTCGACCAGGTCGCCGAGGTCGATGGCGGCGGTGAACTCTTCATGCAGCAGGGGGTCGTCGATGAGCAGCTGCACCTCTGCCGACCAGTCGCGCAGCTGCGCGAAAAGCACACCGCCATAGTCACGGATGCGCAGCAGGCGACCGCTGATGACGACCTCGGTACCGTCGGCGGCCGCCAGTGCCTCCGCGACGGTGTGGCTGGGTGGTGAGCCGGCCGGGTATGCGTCGATTCCCCGCTCCTGCAGGGCCGCAAGCTTGCCGAGCCGCACCTTGACCTGCTCGGGAACCCGCTGCAGCGCTGTGGACTGCGGTGGCAGGTCGGGGGCGGTGCCATCGTGGTGCAATAGTCCGGTGGCCACGATGGCCTGTGGCACCGCACTGTATTGACCGGTGTGCCGCGGCTTGTCCCGATTGCCGAACGGCAAGACCAGGAATCCCTCGGCGATCACCGAGGCGATGCCGATCCGGGGGATGAGCCGGGCATCCTCGTAGCAGGCGAACCGGGGCACCCATTCCGGCTGGTACTTCACGTTCGAGCGGTACAGCTGCTCGAACTGCCAGAACCGTGAGGCGAACATCAACACCGAACGCCACAGCCGGAGCACCGGGCCCGCGCCGATACGGGAGCCGTCCGCGTAGACCGAGCGGAACATCACGAAGTTCAGGGAGACCCGGGTGATTCCCATGGCCTCTGCCCGAGTGAGCAGCTCGGTGACCATGAATTCTATTGTGCCGTTGGGTGATTGACGCGAACGACGCATCAATTCGAGGGATACCCCATTGGCGCCCCAGGGCACCAGCGACAGCATGGCGACGGCGTTGTCGTCGGAATCGACCGCCTCCACCAGTAGGCAGTCGCCATCGGTGGAATCACCCAACCGCCCGAGCGCCATGGAGAATCCGCGTTCGGTGTTACCGTCACGCCACAGGTCGGCGTTGGTGATGATCTGTTTCGCCTCGTCCGGCGTCAATTCGCGATGGCGGCGGATACGCACCGACAATCCCGAGCGCCGTGCGCGGTTGACGGCCTGGCGGACCGCCGCCATGTGCGGACCCGATATCGAGAACGACCGCGGGTACAGGATCGCCTCGTCGCCGAGTTCCAGTGCGTTCAGGCCGTGTTCCCGGTAGGCGAGCGCGCCCTCGGCGCTCGCACCCATCACCGCCGGCGCCCAGCCGTATGCCTGGCATACCTGCAGCCATGCGGCGATGGCCTGGCCCCATGCCGTTTTATCCCCGATGGGGTCCGCGCTGACCAGGCAGACGCCCACCTCCACGCGATAGGTCACGGCTGCCCGGCCATTGGGCGCGAAGATGACGGCCTTGTCGCGACGGGTCGCGAAGTATCCGAGAGAGTCGTCCTGCCCATAACGCTCGAGCAGACCGCGGATCAGCGATTCGTCGTCACCGGTCAACGCGTTGACCGCGCGCTGGGAGCGGAACAACACGACGGCGGCGGACATCAATGCCAGCGCTCCGAACAGGCCGAAGAGCCAGTTCAGGAAGAGATGGGGGTGGCCGTCGAAGTACTCATGACCGGCAAGCGAGAAACCAGCCACGCGGTTGAGTGCCCACCAGAAACGGTCGGAGCGGGCCAGCGACCCCGGGAACATCTCCGTGAGGGCCCAGGCGACGAGTGTTCCCAGCGCCAAACCGCCGATGAGCACGGCGACAGCTTTGAGCGTCGCACCGCGACGGACCTTCGCGTAGAACTCGTGACGCGCCAGGATCAGCAGGATGATCGTGCCGCCGTGGAGCACCAGCCCGAGTATCTCGACGGCGTCGCGGTGCTGGATGAGTCCGCCGATGTTGAGGGCCGACAGCACCGTCAGGTTGATCAGCAGAATCCACCACGCGATGCTCTTGCGCACCGCCAGGGCCGCCGCCAGCAGCGACAGCACGAAGGCCCACGCGAGGCTGGTATCGGGCCAGTCGAACAGATACTCGTCGATAAAGGCACGAGGAACCTGCGTCAGGTGCCGGATGATCGGGGAGATGCTCGACAGAAAGATCATCGCCGCAAAAACCCCGACCAGCCATCCGAAGAAGGTGGGTACCCAGTGCAGTTTCGAGGTAGATGAAGGAATTGGCTTGGGGGTCTTGCCGATCCCCGGGGCGGCTAGTGGCGATGAAGCGCGAACCTCGGACGATGAGAGGCCTGCGCGAAGAGAATCAGACAACGTCACCTAGCGAGGATAGGCCGTGTAGCTGGCAGTTTACTGATGCTCAGCGCAAGTACTTCTCGCCAGGACCCTGACCGGGTTCGTCCGGAATGGCGCTGGCTTCCCGGAAGGCCTTCTGCAGACTCTGCAATCCGTCGCGGATCGGCGCAGCATGCGGACCCAAGTACTCCACGGAAGCGGCGACCAGACCGGCAAGGGCCGTGATGAGCCGGCGCGCCTCGTCTAGATCACGATGCGGGCTTTCATCCGGATCAGGGGACGACAGCCCCAACTTCTCGGCGCTGGAGCTCATCAGCATCACAATGGCCTTGGTGATCACCTCGATCGCCGGAATGTCGGCAAGCTCGCGGACTTCCCCGGTAATGGACTGAGCGATCGTGGACTGGTCGTGATCATCGTGGTCAAGGTCATCGGTCACGGCTGCTAGACTGTCACGTGCGACCGTTCCCGGCTCCGTCGGGGACATCAAGTGGAGTCCCGCTCCCACCGCTGGCCAACAAGGTACAGCGGTCCGGTCCAGCCACCTTGGGTGGTTGTTCTGCGTTATGCAGGACGGCGTATGTCGTCGTGACCGGTCGGCTTCGGGCCCTGCCATGTGCAGGGCTTTTCTGTTCGTAATGAGCAGAGTGCTGATGGACCCGCTTTTGTCCCCGTCGAACCGTGCCGCGGTCACGACAGATAGAGGACGAGCCAGGGAGGCCACATCAGCACTGAGACCCGCATCAACGAACGCATCCGCGTACCCGAAGTCCGCTTGATCGGCCCGAAAGGCGAACAGGTCGGCATCGTGCGGATCGAAGATGCGCTGCGCGTCGCCGCAGACGCCGATCTCGACCTTGTCGAGGTAGCCCCAGATGCCAGGCCTCCGGTCTGCAAGATCATGGACTACGGCAAGTTCAAGTACGAGACGGCTCTGAAGGAGCGCGAGTCTCGCAAGAACCAGCAGCAGACCGTCGTCAAAGAACAAAAGCTTCGGCCGAAGATCGATGATCACGACTATGAAACCAAGAAGGGCCACGTTGTGCGCTTCCTGGAAGCCGGATCAAAGGTCAAGGTGACGATCATGTTCCGCGGACGCGAGCAGTCACGGCCCGAACTGGGCTATCGACTGTTGCAGCGGCTCGGCGCAGACGTCGCCGAGTACGGCTTCGTGGAGACCTCCGCGAAGCAGGACGGCCGCAACATGACGATGGTGCTGGCGCCGCACCGGGGCGCGAAGACCCGGGCCAAGGCAGCTCAGCAGGCAGAGGCTCCTGCAGGGCCGGCCCCAGCCCAGGCGGCCCCGCCGGCTGAGCAAGCGCCCACCGAACAGACCTAGTACGGAAAACGAAGGAACAGGGAACCCCAAGATGCCCAAGGCCAAGACCCACAGCGGTGCGTCGAAGCGCTTCCGCACCACCGGAAGCGGAAAGATCGTGCGCCAGAAGGCGAACCGTCGCCACCTGCTGGAGCACAAGCCCACCACCCGCACCCGCCGTCTCGACGGCCGCGCGGTGGTAGCGGAGAACGACACCAAGCGCGTCAAGAAGATGCTGACCGGCTAGCGGCCGCGTTCACGATCACCCCAATACACAGCACCACGCTTCATCACTAGAAGGAACAAATTTATGGCACGCGTGAAAAGGGCCGTCAACGCCCAGAAGAAGCGCCGGACAATCCTGAAGGCCTCCAAGGGCTACCGCGGCCAGCGGTCGCGCCTGTACCGGAAGGCCAAGGAGCAGCAGCTGCACTCGCTGACCTACGCATACCGGGACCGTCGCGCTCGCAAGGGTGAGTTCCGCAAGCTGTGGATCGCGCGTATCAACGCCGCGGCTCGCGCCAACGACATCACCTACAACCGCTTCATCCAGGGTCTGAAGATCGCGGGCGTCGAGGTTGACCGTAAGAACCTCGCCGAGCTGGCCGTCAGCGATGCTGCCGCGTTCACCGCGCTGGTTGAGGTCGCCAAGGCCGCGCTGCCTGAGGATGTCAACGCTCCGGCCGGGGAAGCCGCCTGAGCGACTCGGCTCTGACTGAGCGGTCACAGACAGTGATCGACGCGGTCAAACTGCACCGGCCCGCCGCCCGTCGGCGGGCCGGTCTTTTTCTGGCGGAAGGTCCCAACCTGGTCGAGGCCGCGCTGCGGTCCGGCGCGGCAGAACGCGTCTTCGCGACCGAGGCCGCGACCGAGCGATTCGCCGACCTGTTGGTTGATGCCCCCGTCCGTCTGGTGACCGAGCGGGCCGCCAAAGCACTGTCCGACACCGTAACTCCCGTTGGGCTGGTGGCGGAATGTCGTTCGATCGCGGCGCAGTGGTCTCAGATCGCGGCCGATTCGCCACAATTTGTCGTTGTCGCCGTTGATATTTCGGAACCAGGCAACGCGGGCACTCTGATCAGGGTTGCCGATGCGATGGGAGCTGATGCCGTCGTACTGGCAGGCAACAGTGTTGACCCGTTCAACGGCAAGAGCCTGCGGGCTTCGGCGGGCAGCATTTTCAACGTCCCGGTCATCCCGACCGGAGATGCCGCGGTGGTCGCCGAAAGCTTCACCGCGCGCGGTGGGGCAGTGCTGGCGACCACCCTCGACGGCGAGCTGTCGCTCGATGACGCCGATCCGGTGCTTGCGGGGCCCTGCACCTGGATCTTCGGCAACGAGGCTCACGGACTCGACAGCGCGACGGCAGCACTGGCCACGCATCGGATTAACATCCCGATGCGTGGGGGAGCCGAGAGCCTCAACCTGGCCAGTGCGGCGTCGATTTGCCTCTACGCCACGGCGCGGATGCATCGCGGTCAATAGCCTCCAGTACTATCCGACAAAGCCGTAACGACGAGTACTAGTAACTTCCATGGATCGAGGAACCTAATGCCCGCACCCCTGCAGATCAGGCACTTTCGTGAGTCGGATGTTCCCGACCAGACCGGTAAGACCCATGTCATCACCGGTGCGAACAATGGCCTGGGTCTCGTCGCCGCCGAGGCGCTCGCCCGCGCCGGTGCCCGCGTCGTGCTGGCCTGCCGCAACCAGGAGACCGGGCGGGCGGCGCTGGATAAGGTGCGCGCGCTCGGACCGAAGGCCGACCATGCGCTCGTGGAGCTCGACCTCACCAGCCTGGCCTCCGTGCGGTCTGCCGCAGATGCGATCCGCACCCAGGCACCCAAGATCGACGTGTTGCTCAACAATGCGGGTCTGATGGCAATCCCACTGCGGCGCACCGCCGAAGGGTTCGAGACGCAGATTGGCGTCAACCATCTCGGCCACTTCGTGCTGACCGATGCGCTCTTGCCCGCCTTGCTCGCAGCCGACGCACCACGAGTCATCTCGCTGGGCAGCATCGCGCATGCGCAGGGACGCAACAACCTGGACGTCGACGATCTGAACTTCACTCGGCGCCCGTACAACCGGCTGACCGCGTACCGGGCTTCGAAACTGGCATGCATGCTCTTCGGCTCGGAGCTGGCCCGTAAGGCGGCAGCTGCCGGATCCCCACTGTTGTCGGTCAACGTGCACCCGGGCGTGGCCGCCACCAACCTCTTCGATTCCATGATCCCGAATCTGCCCGGCCTGCAGAAGGCCTTCTACTTCGGCATGGGTCTGGTGCTCCAGGACGAGCGTCAGGGTGCCGAGGGCGAGCTGTACGCGGCGACGATGCCCGATGTGCAGCCCGATGATTACCTCGGGCCCACGCAGCTGCAGGGCATGCGCGGTCCGGTGAAGCGTGCTCCGCGTAACAAAGAGGCCCGCGACCCGCAGCTGGCGGCCCGGTTGTGGGAGAAGTCGGTGGAACTCACCGGCGCGGACTACTCCGGCCTCGCCGGCTAGTCCGCACTGGGATCAGCCTGAGTCCAACACTCGTGCCGCGCACCGTGGTTCGGCATCATCGGTGCTCGACGCGGGTGTGGCTGAGAGGCTAGGCACCGGCCTGCAAAGCCGTTCACACGGGTTCGAGTCCCGTCACTCGCTCCATGTCGTCATACGACGCCGAAATGGGCCCCCTGTTCGACAGGGGGCCCATTGTCGATACCGCGGTAGGAACCTTTATCCGCCGGCCGGCTCTTCGGCGGCCTTCGGCGGTTGGCCATCGGGGGATTCCAGAACCGGAGGCGTCGGCGCTCCTGGCATCACGGTCGGGGCGGTCGCCTCGATCGCAGCGGCACTCTGCGGGGGCTGTCCGTGCGGATCCTCCAGCGCGGGATTCTCGTTCCCCGCGCCGAACTGCACACCGGTGGTGCTGGCCGGGGCGGCGGGTGTTGCGCCGCCCTGGATGCCGTACCGGGTGCTGGACGAAGTCAACACGTTGGCCAGGTGTGCGCTATTGCCCAACTTGCTGCCGGGCAGTCCGGCAGCGCCCGCCGCGGGATCGGCATTGGCGGCGATCTTCACACCGCGCGCGTCCACCGTGGCCGGAGCGACCGCCGGGAAGTTGTTGTAGATGTACGTATAGCTTCCCGGGGTTGCGGGCAGTGGCGCGGGGACGCCGGGCACGAAGGGGATACCCGGTGGGTCGGCGGCGGCCGTAGGAGCGGAGAGCCCACCAAGAGCCAGGGCCCCCGCCACTCCGGCCACCGTGACAACGATCTTTCGTTTCGGCACGAGAACCTCCTTAGATCTTCATCGGGTCGCCGTAGATGGCGAACTCAGTATGCGCCGAAGCGGTCGAGATCCGCAGATAGACATAGGAGCGAATGGTGACATCGCCGCCGCACGCGTCGGCCTTGATGTGCAGGTTGTCGACATCGAGCATGGCCTTGCCGCTATCACTCAAGGCCATGTTGGCCAAGGGGAGATCGGTGATGACACCGGGCTGCAAGATGGTCTGAACAAACCCGGCGAGGCCGCCGGAACCGCCGACGGACGGCCCGCCGCTGTAGCCCACAGACCCCGCGAGGCCGCCGGTGCCACCGATCTGAAGACCGCTGGAAACGTCTGTCTGGCAACCTAACTGGTACCCGGCGATGAACAAGCTGTCGGTGATGGGTGCCGATCCGCCGGTGGCGATCGCGGTCGCGTCGAAGGTCACGAACGCTTCCCGCGAGTTGGAGGCTTCGGCGAGGTTGGGTACGGAGTTGATGGTCTCGTGGTCGATCCGGATCATCAGAGTCCACCCGTCGCGACTCACCTTGGTATAGGTCTGGGGCGCCATGGTGACGGGATCGGCGTTGGCCGGAGCCGTTGCCAAGGTACAGATCGCGGTGACCAACGCCATGACGGCGCCCACTCGCTTACGTACTGCCATCTGAATGCCTCGTTTCCCCTTGCGGATGTAAATGGTGGTGAACCTGAACCTGAGTTTGGGAGTTACTGCGGCGCCGTCGATTACCGGTCGGAGTGATGAATCCGTTATCTGAGCTGACGGAAAGATACGCCTGCGCAAACCCTGCCGCTGATCAAAACTCACAGGTGGCTCACAGGAATTGCCTTGTGGGGCAAGGCGGCTCACTGTCGGCTTCTACTCGCCGTGAGTTGATGGAGTTTTGCTGGATGCTGGCTACCTACAAAAGACGCATTGTCTGAATAGGTTGGTGTGCTGGCCTAATCGCCTGGTGAACACCGTGTGTCGGTACGTCCACGACAGGGTAAACCCGTTGTCCGGACGACCTTGTTTCGTCTATCAGACGACAGAAATCGCAACCAGAAAAATGTGGCCTACGCCATAGTGCCGCCCTGTAAAAGCTGCGTAAACAGCTGTTACGCGACCTCGCGACGGCTCCGGACCGCCCACGGCGGAGACGCCAGAGAGAAGGTGGAGTGCAGTAGCTTGCCGGCTCGGGAGGTCAGCGACCTCGCCTCGGCCGATGGCGGTACGTAATGCATGGGCAGCCCGCGTCTATCCCTGGGCGGAGCGGTGATCTTGGGCGCCTCCACCAACGGCGCGTCCGCGGGCAGCCGGCCCCGGGCGCGCTTGTACGCCGAAACGGCGCGTGGGTGCAGGCGGATGTCGTCGGGCAACGGACTGAATGCCAGCTGCACCGCTTTTCCGAACACTCGCAGGAGTACCTCATCGCCGGGAGTCCAACGCATTCCGGCCTTCTCGCGCACCGAGGGGCTGAACACCCCGGCGGCCACCCAGTTCTGAAACGCGCGGGCAGGGGCCCACATCTGCTGCCAGAGAAAGTCCGGTAGCAGTACGTACTTCGGTTTGGGGATCTGAATGTGGAAGATGTCCATCGTTGCGCGATTGATTTCCAGTTCGTCGTCGCAGACCCGCGCCCAGTACTGCTGGAACTCTTCCCAGGAGTTGGGCACGGGTCGCATGCTCATGCCGTACATCCGATACCACTGGACATGCTCGGCAAACAGCTGCCGTTTCTCGGCCTCGGTGAGACCACCGCAGAAGTATTCGGCGGTATTGATGATGAGCATGAAGAAGGTGGCGTGGGCCCAGTAGAACGTTTCGGGATTCAGTGCGTGGTAGCGACGCCCCTTGCTGTCGACGCCCTTGATGGTGGAGTGATAGCCCCGAATCTGGCGCCCGGTGTCCGCAGCGCGATCACCGTCGTAGACCACGCCCATGATGGGAAAGACCGAGCGCGTGACGCGCTGCAGGGGCTCACGCAACAGGATCGAGTGATCCTCGACTCCGGCGCCCAACTCCGGATACATGTTCTGGATTGATCCGATCCACACGCCAAGGAGTCCGGTACGCAGATCCGCAAAGTACTTCCATGTCAGCGAATCTGGACCCAACGGTTGCGGTGGGCCGTCCAGATCGATTTCGTGCCGTGGCGCGGCCGTGGGCCTCACGCGCGACGGGCCTTCGCGAGTGGATCGCCGAGCGCGGCGATCTGCAGTGGCGGATGTCATCGTTGACCCTCCTATGTGGTGCCTATCACGCACGATATGGGTGACAACCGGCGTTGTCCACGATCATCTCAGTGGTGTTGAGAACCGTTTGCCAACCGTGTCCGAAGCTCCACGCAGCCGCTACCAGCGCCGACCGGCATCAACCAGGCGGTTGAGGAGAAGGACCCGAACCGGCCCCAATGCCGCGACACTGGCAACGACGAGATTGCCGCCGCACACCCCAGCACATAGGCTGATGCGGTGGATGTCGAGCCGTCAGGCCTCGATGCCGAACCGGACCGTGAGCACAACTCGGGAATCCGTAAGCGCAGGCGAGGCCGCACCAGTGGGCCTGTGCGGCATGACCCCGCCGCGGAGTCGCCTGATGCGGCCGCGCCAGCGCAGAATTCCGATCCCGCCGAGGCGGCCTCTCGCCATATCGCCCGAGCCGGGAGCTGGTTCCGCAAGATGGATCGGGATCCGACGGTCGTCGCGGCGGTGCGTCGTGCCCGGCGTTCGCTGCCCGGTGATCCCTACTTCGGCGACCCCCTGTCCACCAGCGGTTTCGGTGGGGCGAGTGCGGTGGCGCGCGCGGCCGACCGGTTGGTGACCGATAGGGACACCGCGTTCCGTGAGTTCGGCTTCGGCGCACTGCAGATCTGGCAGGCCTTCACCGAGAAAGTCAGCAAGCAGCCGGCGAATCGCGAGGTCACCCTGGTCTTCACCGATCTCGTCGGATTCTCGGCATGGGCACTGGAAGCCGGTGACGACGCGACGCTGAAACTGCTGCGTCGCGTGGCATCGGTCGCCGAACCTCCCATGCTCAATGCCGGGGGGCAGGTGGTCAAGCGCATGGGCGACGGCATCATGGCCGTTTTCGATGATCCGATCACGGCCCTACAAGCCGTCATTCCTGCCCGCGACGCGTTGAAGAACGTTGAAATACAGGGGTATACGCCGCATATGCGGATTGGGATCCACACCGGAACGCCCCAGCGCATCGGATCGGACTGGCTCGGAGTCGATGTGAACATCGCCGCCCGCGTCATGGAGAGCGCCGCGAAGGGTGGTCTGGCGATCTCGCAACCTGCGCTGGCCAAGGTGCCGCTGGTGCTTCTTGATCACCTGGGACTCACGCCCACTCCCGTGCGGCGCCCGCTCTTCTCCAGCAGGCCGGCCGGTGTGCCCGAGAACATGAAGATGTACCTACTCGAAACTCGCAGGGAACTGCCAGCCGCTGGGGACGACGGTCGCATCTAGACGGTGCGATCATGGATCATGCGGAGAGTCTGGGCCGCGCTTGTCCGGCTGCGGGTCACCATCGGTTATGCGGTTGCGCTGGTAGTAGTCGCCACCGTGCTGGTGGTCGAGGGGCCACGGATGCAAGACCGGGTGATCGCGCATGCGAGCACCAATCTGCACAATCTGCACCAGGGACGTCTGGGCACCCTCATCGGCAGTGCCTTTGTGACCGATGCCGGACCGATCTACCTGTGGCTTCCCGGTTTGATCTGCATCCTTGCCCTGGCTGAACTGCAGTGGCACAGTGGGCGTTTGGCGTTGACCTTCGTGCTCGGTCATATCGGTGCGACCCTCATCGTGGGAGTCGGAACCGCACTGGCCATCTGGATGCACTGGGCCCCGATAACCATCGCGCGGGCAAGCGATGTGGGGATGAGCTACGGGACAGCCGCTGTCGTCGGCGCACTCACCGCATCGATTCCGCCGCGCTGGCGTGGCTCATGGATGTCCGGCTGGATCGTCGTCGGGGCCGTATCCATCGCGTGTAATCAGACGTTCACGGAGGTAGGGCACCTCACTGCACTTCTCCTCGGGATGCTCGCGGCGCACACGCTTTCCCTGCACACACCGCATTGGTCTGTACTCCGATTGCTGCTCTTAGGATTTGGTGGACTATTCGCCCTGATGATGTTCTCCGAGGATGCCCAGACTCTTGCGGCAGCGGTACCCACCGCGATGGCCGCGGTGCTCATCAGTCAATGGGTTAGGTCCCGGCGGGAGCCTCGTGATCAAGTAGCCATCGCTTGATCGGAAGCCCGTAGCGGAAGCCTCCCAGTGCGCCGCCGATGCGGTACACCCGGTGGCACGGGACGAACAGTGCCGCCGCATTCCGGGCGCAGGCACTGGCGGCCGCGCGGACCGCCGCGGGCCGCCCGGCACGCACCGCGAACTCGCTGTACGTGATCGGCGCCTCTGGATCGACCTGTCGCAGTACATCCCAGGCGTGCATGAGGAAGTCTCCGGAACGCTGGGTGACGGGGATCGAGTCGATGGCGGTCACATCGCCCGCGTGGTAGTCGGTGACGGCCTTGGACACCTTGCCGAGATCGCGTTTGCGGTTCAGTTCCCGCGGGCGCAACGTCGGATGTATCAACGCGCGCAATAGCTCGGGGGAGTCCGTCCATCCTGATGCCAGGACCGTCCCCGATCCGTCGACGATGGCGGTGAACGGTCCCACCGGGGTGGTGAGAGTCGAGTAGTCGCTCACGAGATTCCTTTCTGTACGCGAACGCGCGGACGGGGTAGCGCAGTGATTCCCTTGCGCCACAGATGCATAGATACATAGGACCGCCACGGCGAGCAGCCGCGGGCAGCTGCGAGGTCTATACCCTCTGCCGCTGCGCCGCGGCGCAGCACCAGATCGTGCTCGAGGAGAACGTCTGGATCGGCGAGTTGACGCATCACCACGTAGTCAGCGGTCCAAGGTCCGATTCCCTTGATCTCCAACAACTGCCGGCGCATGTCGTCGGGGTTCATCCCGTGATGCAATTCCAGCTTGCCGGTTGCGAGCCTGTCGGCGGCCCCGACGATCGCGGCGATCCGCGCCGCAGGCCCCGCCATCACCTCCGTACCCGCGGCAGCGACCGCTTCGGGGGTGGGAAACAGTCGGGTCACTCGCCCCGTCGTGTCGGCCACCTCCTCGCCGAGTTCGGCAACGAGGTGTGCCGTTGCGGTGTTGGCCGCCGGTACCGAGATCTGCTGTCCGATCATGGTGCGCAACAGGAGCTCTGACCCGTCCACCGTCCCGGGCACCCGGATGCCGGGAGCCTCGGTGACGAGCTGGGCCAGCGCTGGGTGAGACCGCAGTGCGTCATCCACCGCCGCGGGGTCGGCATCCAGGTCAAGAAGATGACGCAGGCGGGCCACCGCGGGCGCGAGGTCACGCATGTCGGAGAGCTGTAGGTCCGCGCGCACCTGATCGACGTCTACCGTCAGCGTCACGACGACAGGACCGTGCGGCATCCTCAGTGCTCGGGTGTACCGTCCCTCGGAAAAGTCCTCGACCTCGCGCGCGCAATGATGCTCCAACAGCCAGGTCGACCAAGCGACGTTATGGGGCTGCCGCAGAGGAAGTTTCAGGCTGACGCCACCGGGCATCGGTGCCGATGTGAGGCTCGCTCCGCGGGGGAGCTCGGCGCGTAGTTTCGACGGTGTCGTCGCGAACACCGCCGCGATCGTGTCGTTGAACTGTCGAATACTGGAAAACCCTGCCGCAAAGGCAATGTCGGACATGGCTAGTTCGGTTCGCTGAATCAGCAGACGTGCGGTGGTGGCGCGATTGGCGCGTGCCAGGGCCAGCGGGCTTGCGCCGAGCTCGGCGAGCAGAACCCTGTTGAGTTGACGACTCGAGTATCCGA
The DNA here is from genome assembly GCF_001632805.1 of Mycobacteroides chelonae CCUG 47445. Classification (NCBI taxonomy): domain Bacteria; kingdom Bacillati; phylum Actinomycetota; class Actinomycetes; order Mycobacteriales; family Mycobacteriaceae; genus Mycobacteroides; species Mycobacteroides chelonae. Next base: position 2,333,069 of record NZ_CP007220.1, read on the forward strand.
GGGCACGAGACAAACCATCCACGCCATCGCGCTCGACTACGCCGTCTCCAATAAGGCGCATAGCTCGGACAGCCAAGTCGGACTTGATATTCCATAATGGCGATCCGGGTGCCGCGTCCGGTAGGCACCGTCGGCAGGCTCGATAGCCCGCGGCCTGCGCAGAGGCGGCGGTGGGATGGAACGAGACATTCTGACGCTTCGGGGTGATGGCCGGGCAGGACGGCCGGCAGTAGATGCCGGTGGTTCGAACGGCCGTGTAGAACTGGCCGTCGAATCGTGTGTCACGGGACTGCACGGCCCGGTAACAGGCCTCCGCGTCAAGTTCCATGCTTCGAGCATGCCCGCGGTCCCACCGCAGCGCTAGCGGAAATCGGACATTACCGTCCAGCCTGATTTGCCTCCCAGATGTGGGCGTAGCGCCGCCAGGCCAGCAGTGTGATGGTCATCGACAGTGCGGTACCCGCCGTAGCCCCGATCCGGGAATGCCGCCAGGCGGCTATCAATGCCGAGATCAGCGTGGTGCCGCCAATAACGCCCAACACGGTGAGGGCAGTATCCGACGTGGGTCTGGTCATCCAGATCTCCTCACCGCGTATGGCACGAGTGGCAAAGGAGTTGTTGTCCCGGGGCGGCGGGGTCACCACAGGGTTGATCGCGAGCCAGGCGGCGATCGGGATCGCCCAACGCCATTGCCGGGTCCACACCGGAACGAGCAACAGCGGTGTCGTTGCCCAACGAGACCACGCACTGACCGGATGGCAATGTCTTTCGAAGATCCAGCGTCGCACTGCTTCGCCATTCACCCACTCGACACTAGGTGGTGCGGTGGTGCCCGCCGGGCATGACCGCACGGTGGTTAACCCGCCTTACCCTATGATCGGCATCCGTGGCCGATCACTCGCAGGACCCTTCAGTGGAACCATCGGAGAGAGCTCTGACGAGCGCCGTTGATGCTGCTCGCGCGGCCTTTGACGGCGCCGGTGACCTGGATGCCCTCGCGCAGGCAAAGGTCGACCACCTGGGGGAGAAGTCGCCGCTGGCGCTCGCACGGCAGGCTCTGGGTGCGCTGCCGAAGGATCAACGGGCTGAGGCCGGAAAGCTTGTCAACGCCGTACGTACTCAGGCGCAACAGGCGTACGACATCCGGTTGGAGGCACTGCGCGCCGAACGTGATGCCGCCGTACTGGTCGCGGAGCGTGTCGATGTGACCCTGCCGTCGACGCGCCAGACGATCGGAGCGCGCCACCCGATCACCATCCTGTCCGAACACATTGCGGACACCTTCGTCGCGATGGGGTGGGAGGTGGCGGACGGCCCCGAGGTGGAGACCGAACACTTCAACTTCGATGCCCTCAACTTCTTGCCGGACCACCCGGCTCGCAGCACACAGGACACCTTCTACATCGCCCCCGAGGACTCGCGACAGGTGCTGCGCACGCACACCTCACCGGTGCAGGTCCGTACCCTGTTGGCGCGCGAGCTGCCCGTCTACGTGATCTCGCTGGGCCGCGCCTTCCGCACCGATGAAATCGATGCGACGCACCTACCCGCCTTCCATCAGGTAGAGGGGCTCGCCGTGGATCGCGGACTGACCCTGGCCAACCTCAAGGGCACGCTCGACGCATTCGCGCGGGCCATGTTCGGGGCACAGGCGCACACCCGGATGCGGCCGCACTTCTTCCCGTTTACCGAACCCTCTGCCGAGGTGGACGTCTGGTTCGAGAACAAGAAGGGCGGGGCCGGCTGGGTTGAATGGGGCGGCTGCGGCATGGTGAATCCGAATGTGTTGCGGGCCAGTGGTATTGATCCCGAAGAATACAGCGGCTTCGCGTTTGGTATGGGGCTGGAACGAACCTTGCAGTTCCGCAACGGGTTGCCCGACATGCGCGACATGATCGAAGGCGACGTACGCTTCAGCCTCCCGTTCGGGGTGAGTGCCTGATGCGCATCCCCTACAGCTGGCTTATCGAGGTCCTGCGTGCCGGTGCCCCGGAGTTCTCCGCCACCCCGGCGAGTATCGAGGAAACGCTGATCCGCATCGGTCACGAGGTGGAAGAGGTAATCGTCCCCGGTCCGGTTGTCGGACCGCTGGTGATCGGACGCGTCGCCCAGATCACCGAACTCACCGACTTCAAAAAGCCGATCCGGTTTTGCCTGGTGGACGTAGGCGAGGCCGAGCCTCGTGAGATTGTCTGTGGTGCATCGAATTTCGCCGTCAACGACCTCGTGGTGGTGGCACTTCCGGGTGTCACGCTTCCCGGCGACTTCACCATCGCGACACGAAAGACCTACGGGCACACCTCCGACGGGATGATCTGCTCGACGACCGAGCTGGGTCTCGGCTCGGACTCGTCGGGCATTCTGGTGCTGCCGCCAGGAACCGCCGATCCCGGTGCCGACGCCGGGGAAGTGGTCGGGCTTGACGATGTCATCTTCGATCTGTCGATCACCCCGGATCGCGGATACTGCCTGTCCGTTCGCGGGCTGGCCCGCGACCTGGCCTGTGCCTACGACCTGGATTTCGTCGATCCAGCCGAGGTGCCGCCGCTCCCGGCCGACAAGCCTTCGCTGCCGGTACACATCGACGCCGGTACCGGGGTCAAGCGCTTCGGGTTGCGCCCGGTGATCGGCATCGATCCGGCGGCGGTGTCGCCGTGGTGGCTGCAGCGACGACTGATGCTCTGTGGAATCCGGGCCATATCGCCTGCGGTGGACGCCACCAATTACGTGATGCTTGAGATCGGACATCCCATGCACGCGCACGACAATGCGCGGATCAGCGGGGATTTCCGGGTGCGATTCGCGACACCCGGCGAGACGGTTATCACCCTCGACGACGTGCAACGCAAGCTTGAACCCGGCGACGTTCTGATCGCGGACGATGCCGGTGTCACCGCCATCGGCGGTGTCATGGGTGCCGGAAGCACCGAGATGCGCGAAGACTCCACTGACGTGCTCCTCGAAGCCGCGGTATGGGATCCGGCCGCGGTACTGCGTACCCAGCGTCGGCTACACCTGCACAGCGAGGCCGGGCGTCGCTACGAGCGTTCCGTGGATCCCGCGATATCCGTTGCCGCACTGGATCGTTGTGCATCTCTACTGCGTGATATCGCCGGCGGCAGCACGCCCGCCGAACTCACCGACTGGTCGGCCGACGGCCAGGCCCGTCCAGAGATTGTCATCGCCACCGACCTGCCCGCGCGCATTGCCGGGATCGACTACGGCGACGGGGTGGTGGAACACCGCCTTCGGCAGATCGGTGCCGAGGTGGCGGTGGAGGGCGACACCCTGCGGGTCACACCGCCGAGCTGGCGTCCGGACATCACCGAGGGTGCGGACCTGGTGGAGGAGGTGCTGCGACTCGAAGGATTGGAAGATATCCCGTCGATTCTGCCCGCGGCACCGCAAGGCGGTGGCCTTACCGCGCCGCAACGCCGTCGCCGTGCGGTGGGGAAGTCCTTGGCGCTGAGCGGATACACCGAAATCCTGCCGATGCCCTTCCTGCCTGCCGGTGTGTTCGACGCGTGGGGCCTGGATCAGGACGATCCGCGCCGTCGCACCACAAAGGTTCTCAACCCGCTGGAATCCGACCGCCCCGAACTGGCCAGCACGCTCTTACCCGGGGTGCTTGAGGCGTTGTCGCGCAATATTTCTCGCGGAACCGTCGACGTCGCTTTGTTCACCATCGGTCAGGTTGTCCGGCCCACCGAGACGACCCGGGCGATCCCCCTGCTCGACGTGACGGATCGTCCCTCCGAGGCCGAGCTCACTGCATTGTTTGATTCTCTGCCCGCGCAGCCAGTCCATGTCGCACTTGTGCTGACCGGGGCGCGCGAGCCGAATGGGCCGTGGGGGCGTGGGCGAGCCGCCGATATCACCGACGTGCTGGAAGCCGCCCGGATCATCGGGCGGGCCGCCTACGTGGACCTGTCGCTGCGGGCCGGCAGTGAACTGCCGTGGCATCCGGGGCGGTGCGCGGAGATTGTGGCCGATGGCCAGGTTGTCGGGCATGCGGGCGAACTGCACCCGTCGGTCATCGAACGGCTCGGGCTGCCCAAACGCACGTGTGCCCTGGAGCTGAGCCTCGACGCACTTCCCGTCACCAATCCGCTTCCCGCGCCGAGGATCTCGCCGTTCCCGCCAGTGCTTCAAGACGTTTCGCTGGTGGTCGCCGAAACGGTGCCCGCCGATGCGGTCACCGAGGCGCTGCGCGCCGGGGCGGGTGAGTTGATCGAAGAGGTGCGCCTCGTGGAGGTTTACACCGGGCCGCAGGTTGGCGAAGGCAACAAATCGCTGAACTTCCGGCTGCGTTTCCGGGCGACCGATCGCACCCTGACAGAAGACGAGGCCACCGCCGCACGGATAACGGCGGTGGCCTCTGCGGCCGAGTGCGTTGGGGCAACCCAACGCACCTAGCAGGTCTTACTGTCCTCGGCGCTGGTCAGCCTGCTCGCGGTGCTGCTCCTGGCGCTGACGATCGGCACGATCCGACATGGAAGGCTCCCTTCTCGTATTCGTTCTCGCTCGTTATCAACTGCCGGCGCTATTCGCCAGCTACCTCCACCGTAACCGTGGGAACGGGGCATCACACCGTTTAGCTCAAGTTGAGGTTGATCGCGTGTCCACAAAGACCGATCGAATATATTTGCGCTTGACTGCATAATGATACAGAATTGCGGCTATGACTACTGGGTTCTCGGTCGCGGTCGCCGGTGCCAGCGGATATGCCGGCGGTGAGATTCTGCGCCTGCTGCTCGCACATCCGGCATACGCCGCGGGCCGCTTGCGCATCGGGGTGCTGACGGCTGGTTCGAACGCCGGCAGCAGCCTCATCGAGCATCACCCGAATCTGACGCCGTTGGCTGACCACAAACTGCAGCCCACCGATCCCAAGCTGTTGCGGGGGCATGACGTGGTGTTCCTGGCGCTGCCGCACGGCTCTTCGGCCAAGATCGCAGACGAGCTGGGGCCGCAGACCCTCATCATCGACTGTGGCGCCGATTTTCGGCTGACCGATGCCGCCGCTTGGCAGCGTTACTACGGCTCGAAACATGCCGGGAGCTGGCCGTATGGCTTACCAGAGCTTTCCGGTGCACGTGCGGCCCTGCACGGCACCAAGCGCGTGGCGGTACCGGGCTGCTATCCGACGGCAGCACTGTTGGCGTTATCTCCTGCGGTCACCGCAGGACTGGTGGAGCCGACGGTCACCGTGGTAGCGGTGAGTGGCACCACAGGCGCCGGACGCGCCCCCAAGGCCGACCTGCTGGCCTCCGAGGTCATGGGGTCGGCTCGCGCCTACAACATTGCCGGCGCGCATCGGCACACGCCGGAGATCGCTCAGGGACTGAATCATCCGTCGGGCAAGCCGGTCACCGTCTCCTTCACGCCCGTACTCATCCCCATGCCCCGCGGCATCCTCGCTACGTGTACGGCGCCAACCAGCGCGACCCTGACCGAGATCCGGGACGCATATCAGGAGGCATACCGCGATGAGCCGTTCATCCACGTGCTTCCCGAGGGACAGTTACCGACCACCAAGGCGGTATCCGGGGGCAACGCCGCGCATATCGGCCTGGGCGTCGACCCCGATGCGGGCGTGCTGGTGGCGATCGCGGCCATCGACAACCTGGTGAAGGGCACGGCAGGAGCCGCGATTCAATCCATGAACCTCGCACTCGGCTGGCCCGAGGGCGACGGCCTATCCATCGTGGGGGTAGCACCATGACCGAGAACAACTCGCCGTTAGTGCGGACGCAGGGCGTCACCGCGCCCGCCGGTTTCAAGGCGGCCGGAATCGCCGCCGGAATCAAGGTCTCAGGCAAGCCGGATCTTGCCCTGGTCTTCAACGAGGGGCCCGATTACGCCGCGGCGGGGGTGTTCACCCGCAACAAGGTCAAGGCCGCGCCCGTGCTCTGGTCGCAGCAGGTCCTCACCACGGGCCGGCTGCGTGCCGTCATCCTTAACTCCGGTGGGGCGAATGCATGCACCGGACCGGTCGGATTCCAGGACAGTCACGCCACCGCGGAGGAGGTCGCGAAGACGCTCAGCGACTGGGGCACCGAGACCGGGGCCATCGAGGTGGCCGTCTGCTCCACCGGACTCATCGGCGACCGGTTGCCTATGGACAAGGTGCTGGCCGGGGTGCGGGAAATCGTGCACGAGCTGGCTGGTGGCCTGGGCGGTGGCACCGACGCCGCGCACGCCATCATGACCACCGACACTGTGCCGAAAGAGGTTGCGCTACATCATAAGGGTGGCTGGACGGTGGGCGGCATGGCCAAGGGCGCGGGCATGTTGGCGCCCTCGCTGGCGACGATGCTTGTGGTCATCACGACCGACGCCGCAGTGCCCGCCGCGCAGTTGGATTCCGCGTTGAGGGCGGCTACCGCGCGCACCTTCGACCGGCTCGACGTAGACGGCAGCTGTTCCACCAACGACACCGTGCTGCTGCTGGCCTCCGGGGCAAGCGAGATCACTCCTGAGGCGGAGGAATTCGCTGCGGCGGTAGCCCGGGTCTGCGATGATCTGGCCGCGCAGCTGCAGTCCGATGCCGAGGGGGTCACCAAACGGATCCTGATCACCGTCACCGGAGCGGTCACCGAGGACGACGCGGTGGCCGCCGCCCGGACGGTGGCACGCGACAGCCTTGTCAAGACCGCGCTGTTCGGATCCGACCCCAACTGGGGCCGAGTGCTCGCCGCGGTGGGCATGGCCCCGATAGACCTCGACCCGGATCGCGTCACCGTGTCATTCAACGGAAACCTGGTATGCGCCAACTGCACCGGCGCTCCGGGTGCTCGTCAGATCGATCTGTCCGGGCCGGACGTCGAGGTACTCATCGATCTCGGCGCCGGGGATCAGCGGGCGACCATCCGGACCACCGATCTTTCGCATGCCTATGTCGAAGAGAATTCGGCGTATAGCTCATGAAGGCTCCCAAGAAGGCGCGGGTGCTCGCCGAGGCGCTGCCATGGCTCAAGAAGCTGCATGGCGCCATCGTCGTGATCAAGTACGGCGGCAACGCCATGACCGACGATGCGCTCAAGAACGCGTTCGCCGAGGACATGGTGTTCCTGCGCAACTGCGGCATCCATCCCGTCGTCGTGCACGGCGGCGGCCCGCAGATCACCTCGATGCTGAAAAAGCTTGGTGTGTCAGGAGAGTTCAAGGGTGGCTTCCGCGTCACCACGCCGGAAGTGCTGGACATCGCGCGCATGGTGCTCTTCGGTCAGGTTGGCCGTGAGCTTGTCGGATTGATCAACAGCCACGGGCCTTACGCGGTGGGGATCACGGGCGAGGATGCGCAACTGTTCACGGCCGTGCGCCGTACCGCGACCGTCGACGGCGTCGAGACCGATATCGGGTTGGTCGGTGATGTGGCGCAGGTGAACCCGGAAGCGATCCTTGACCTGATCGATGCCGGACGTATCCCGGTGGTATCTACCCTTGCCCCCGATGCGGACGGTGTGGTGCACAACCTCAACGCCGACACCGCCGCCGGCGCACTCGCCGAAGCCCTTGGTGCCGAGCGTCTCCTGATGCTCACCGATATCGAGGGCCTTTACACCGACTGGCCGGACCGGGGGTCGCTGGTGACCGCTATCGCCGCAGAGGATCTGCGCGCGCTCCTGCCCACGCTGGAATCGGGCATGATTCCGAAGGTCGAGGCATGTCTGCGTGCGGTGGACGGCGGGGTACCCAGCGCCCACATCATCGACGGGCGCGTCGAGCATTGCGTATTGGTCGAGCTATTCACCGACGAGGGTGTCGGGACACTTGTCAGGAGCCAATCATGAGCAACACCAGTGACACCCAGCAGCGCTGGGAACACGTCATGATGAACAACTACGGCACACCGCCGGTCGTCCTCGCCGAGGGAGACGGGGCCGTCGTCACCGATGTGGACGGCAAGCGGTACCTGGATCTGTTGGGCGGCATTGCCGTGAACGTTCTGGGGCACCGCAACCAGGCCGTCATCGATGCCGTCACGCACCAACTCGCGACACTTGGACACACCTCGAATCTGTACGCGACGGGCCCCGGCCTTGAGCTGTCCGAGGCGCTCATCGCACGGCTGGGAGTTCCGGGCAGGGTGTTCCTGTGCAATTCCGGCACCGAAGCCAACGAGGCCGCGTTCAAGCTGACCCGGCTTACCGGGCGCACCAAGGTCGTAGCGGCCGAAGGCGCCTTCCACGGCCGCACCATGGGATCGCTGGCGCTCACCGGCCAGCCGACCAAGCAGGCGCCGTTTGAGCCGTTACCGGCAGGGGTTGTGCATGTACCGTACGGCGATCTCGCCGCCATCGAGTCGGTTGTCGACGGTGACACCGCGGCCGTCTTCCTGGAACCGATCATGGGTGAAGGCGGGGTGGTGGTTCCACCAGAGGGCTACCTGGCCAGGGTGCGTGAGATCACCGCGCGCCACGGCGCGTTGCTGGTGCTCGATGAGGTACAAACCGGAATCGGCCGCACCGGAACATTTTTCGCACACCAGCAGGTGGGAATAACTCCCGATGTGGTCACCCTGGCCAAGGGGCTCGGCGGCGGTCTGCCGATCGGTGCCTGCATCGCGACCGGAGCTGCCGCAGAGCTGCTCACCCCGGGGCTGCACGGCAGCACGTTCGGAGGCAATCCCGTCTGCGCCGCGGCGGCCCTGGCGGTCCTGCGGGTTCTCGACGAGCAGAACCTCGTCGATCACGCTGCGGCGGCTGGGAAGTCGCTGAGCCATGCCATCGAAGGGTTGAACCATCCGTTGGTCGCGCGGGTACGCGGCGCGGGTCTGCTCCTGGGAATCGTCCTGAACGAGCAACGCGCCAAGGCCGCCGAGACGGCAGCACGCGAGGCCGGCTTCCTGCTCAACGCCGCCGCGCCCGATGTGCTGCGGCTGGCCCCGCCGCTGATCCTCAGCGATGAACAGATTGAGGAGTTCGTCGCCGCGCTGCCCGGCATCCTCGACACCGCAGCAGAACAGGAGTTGGCATGAACCCGGCGGGAAGCATCCGACATTTTCTGAGGGACGACGATCTCTCACCTGCCGAGCAGGCCGAAGTCCTCACGCTGGCTGCCGAACTCAAGAAGGCGCCCTTTTCGCGGCGGCCGCTCGAGGGCCCGCATGGGGTCGCGGTCATCTTCGAGAAGAACTCGACCCGGACGCGCTTCTCCTTCGAGATGGGCATAGCGCAGCTGGGTGGGCACGCCGTAGTGGTCGACAGCCGCACCACTCAGTTGGGACGCGAGGAGACTCTCGAAGACACCGGGCAGGTGCTGTCGCGGTACGTGGAAGCCATCGTGTGGCGCACCTACGCGCAGGAACGCCTCACCGCCATGGCAAGCGGCGCCTCCGTCCCCATTGTCAACGCCCTGTCCGACGACTTTCACCCGTGCCAGGTGCTCGCGGACCTGCAGACATTGGCCGAGCGCAAGGGCTCGCTGGCCGGATTGCGACTGACGTATCTGGGTGACGGCGCCAACAACATGGCGCACTCGCTGATGGTCGGTGGTGTCACGGCCGGCATCCACGTGACGATCGCGGCGCCCAATGGGTTTGCACCGCATGGCAAGTACGTCGCCGAAGCCGAGCGGATCGCCGCGCACACCGGTGCGTCCGTCACCGTGACCGCTGACCCACGAACCGCTTCCACGGGCGCCGACGTGCTCGTCACCGATGCGTGGACCTCGATGGGGCAGGAGAACGACGGCCTCGACAGGGTGCGGCCGTTCCGGCCGTTCCAGGTAAACGAGGATCTGCTCGGGCTGGCGGATTCAGAAGCCATTGTCCTGCACTGCCTTCCCGCGCATCGCGGTGAGGAGATCACCGATGAGGTGATCGACGGTCCACGCAGCGCCGTGTGGGATGAAGCCGAGAACCGTCTGCACGCCCAGAAGGCACTGCTGGTGTGGCTGCTGGAGCAGCGGCGATGACAGCCTCACATGCCGCCGACACCCGAGCAGGGCGGCAGGCGCGCATTGTGGCGCTGCTGTCGACTCAGTCTGTGCGCAGCCAGGGAGAACTGGCCGCGCTGTTGGCGGCCGAGGGCATCGAAACCACGCAGGCCACCTTGTCCCGGGATCTCGACGAGCTCGGCGCCGTGAAACTTCGCGCTGCCGATGGCGGAGTGGGCGTCTACGTGGTGCCCGAGGACGGCAGTCCGGTGCGTGGAGTGTCCGGCGGCACCGACCGGCTCTCCCGGTTGCTGGGGGAGCTGCTGGTATCCACCGACGCCAGCGGTAATCTCGCGGTACTGCGCACGCCGCCGGGTGCCGCGCACTATCTCGCCAGCGCGATTGATCGCGCCGCATTGCCCGACGTTGTCGGGACCATCGCGGGGGATGACACCATTGCGGTGATCGCCCGCGAACCCTTGACCGGAGCCCAGCTCGCCGCACAATTCGAACAGCTTGCTTAAGAGAGAGACGACATGACTAGCAGTGACCGCGTAATCCTGGCCTACTCGGGCGGGCTCGACACCTCGGTAGCGATCAGCTGGATCGGCAAGGAAACCGGCCGCGAGGTGGTGGCGGTTGCCATCGACCTCGGCCAGGGCGGCGAGGACATGGAGGTGGTGCGCCAGCGTGCCCTCGACTGTGGCGCCGTCGAGGCGGTTGTCGTCGATGCCCGCGATGAGTTTGCCGACGAGTACTGCTTGCCGACCGTGCAGTCCAACGCGCTGTACATGGATCGTTATCCGCTGGTGTCGGCGATCAGCCGTCCGTTGATCGTCAAGCATCTGGTGGCCGCCGCACGCGAGCATGGCGGCGGGATCGTGGCGCACGGCTGCACCGGCAAGGGCAACGATCAGGTGCGCTTCGAGGTCGGATTTGCCTCGCTGGCACCGGATCTGGAAGTGCTCGCTCCGGTCCGCGACTACGCATGGACCCGCGAGAAGGCCATCGCGTTCGCCGCCGAGAACGAGATCCCGATCAACGTGACGAAGAAGTCGCCGTTCTCCATCGACCAGAACGTATGGGGCCGTGCGGTGGAAACCGGGTTCCTGGAAGACCTTTGGAATGCCCCGACCAAGGACGTGTACGACTACACCGAGGACCCGACCCTCAACTGGGGCGCACCCGACGAGCTGATCATCACCTTCGACAAGGGCGTGCCCACCGCGATCGACGGCAACCCGGTCACCGTGTTGGAAGCCATCGTGGAGCTCAACCGGCGTGCCGGGGCGCAGGGTGTGGGCCGTCTCGACGTCGTCGAGGATCGATTGGTCGGCATCAAGAGCCGTGAAATCTATGAGGCCCCAGGCGCGATGGTCCTCATCACCGCGCATGAGGAGCTCGAGCACGTCACCCTGGAGCGTGAGCTTGGTCGGTACAAGCGGCACACCGACCAGAAATGGGCCGAGCTGGTCTATGACGGTCTGTGGTACTCGCCGCTGAAGCGCTCACTGGAGGCGTTTGTCGCGGACACCCAGCAGCATGTCTCCGGTGACATTCGACTGGTGCTCCATGGTGGAAACATCGCGGTGAACGGTCGCCGCAGCGCCGAGTCTCTGTACGACTTCAACCTGGCCACCTACGACGAGGGTGACAGCTTCGATCAGTCGAGCGCCAAGGGATTCGTGCACATCCACGGCCTGTCGTCGAAGATCTCCGCACAGCGGGACCTGTCGGGCAAGTGAGCACCAACGAGGGATCGCTGTGGGGTGGCCGGTTCGCCGGCGGACCCGCGCCCGCGCTGGCAGCACTGAGCAAGTCCACTCATTTCGATTGGGTGCTGGCGCCGTACGACATTCGGGCGTCGATCGCACACGCGCGGGTGTTGCGCAAGGCGGCCCTGCTGACCGATGCGCAACTGTCGGCCTTGGTGGACGGGCTGCAACAGCTGGACCGGGATGTCGCTTCGGGCCAGTTCGTCCCGGCCGACACCGACGAGGATGTGCACGGCGCCCTCGAACGCGGGCTCATCGAACGGGTCGGAGCCGATATCGGCGGTCGTCTACGTGCCGGGCGCTCTCGAAATGATCAGGTGGCCACGCTGTTCCGGATGTGGCTGCGCGATGCGGCCGGGCGGGTGTCCGACGGCGTCCTCGACGTGGTGCAGGCCCTGGCCGATCAGGCCGGCGCACATCCCGAGGCGATCATGCCGGGCAAGACTCATCTGCAGGCCGCGCAACCGGTGCTGCTCGCACACCATCTGCTCGCGCACGCACAGCCACTGCTGCGCGATGTGGACCGACTCGTCGACTGGGACCGGCGTACGGCCGTCTCGCCCTATGGGGCAGGCGCACTGGCGGGCTCCTCGCTCGGTCTGGACCCGGACGCCATCGCGTTGGATCTGGGATTCGCTGCGGCCATGGATAATTCGATCGACGCGACATCGGCACGCGATTTCGCTGCCGAGGCCGCCTTCGTCTTCGCGATGATCGCCGTCGATCTGTCACGCCTGTCCGAGGACATCATTCTCTGGAGCACAACAGAATTCGGCTATGCCGAACTCGACGATTCCTGGTCTACCGGTAGCTCGATCATGCCGCAGAAGAAGAATCCCGACATCGCCGAGCTGGCCCGCGGCAAATCTGGGCGCCTGATCGGAAATCTCACCGGCCTCCTTGCCACCTTGAAGGCGCAGCCGCTGGCGTACAACCGGGACCTGCAGGAGGACAAGGAACCGCTGTTCGATTCGGTGGCGCAACTGGAACTCCTGTTGCCCGCGGTTGCCGGCCTGGTCGCGACACTGCGGTTCCGCACCGAGCGCATGGCAGCCCTTGCCCCGGCGGGGTTCACCCTCGCCACCGACCTGGCGGAGTGGATGGTGCGCCAGGGCGTACCGTTCCGCATCGCGCATGAGGCGGCAGGGGAGGCGGTTCGTGTCGCCGAGGCCCGCGGTGCCGGCCTGGAGGATCTCACCGATGACGAACTCGCGGCCATCCATCCGGACCTGACGGGACAGGTGCGCGCAGTGCTCACCACCACGGGCTCGGTTGCCTCCCGCAGCGCCCGTGGCGGCACCGCACCGGACCGCGTTGCTGAGCAGCGTGAACTGGTGCTGGCCCGTCTCAACGTGCTGCGCGGTCAGAGCCGCTAATATCCAGCCATGGACGGCGAGCCGGACCCGACATCGTCGGGCCCCGGTCCGGGGGGAGATATACCGGACGACCCGAACGCGGCGTGGCGTCGCCCGGAGAACACCCCGGTAGGCGGTGACTCGTCACCGGTCGCGACCACGGGGCCAATAGTCCTTGCGGAACCGGCGCCGCGCGGAGTGTTCGGCAGGCTGTCGGAGACCGTTGGCAGTTGGTGGAATGATCTCGAATTCATCCAGATGTGGCATGTCGTCGCGATCGTCGCGGTGCTTGCCACCGCGGGGTTCGGCGGGCTCGACAAGGTGGAAAAGGCGCCCGAGACGTTCGACGTAGGCCAGGTATTCGATAACCACGAATTCTCGATCACGGTGCAGCGGGCGTCTCTGGTGAAGAAGCTGGCCGGCAACGGATTCACGCTCAAGGAGAAGCCCGGCCGGTCGTACCTTGGTGTGCTGGTCGATGTGACCAACAACGCGGATGGGCCGGACGGGGTCTCGTCCATGTTTACGCTGCCCGATGTCGCCGACGCGCAGAACACCTACTTGTCGTCATCGCATGATCCGACGGCGTTGCGCATGTCCGACGGAACCATGTTGATCGCGTTGCAACCTGGACTGACGGAAAAGGTGGCCCTGGTCTGGAGTGTCCCGGACAGTGCTGTCGCAGTGGGATCGACCGTGACGCTGGAAGTTCCATACCGTAAGTACGGACAGGGCTACGTCATCTACGGTGCGGCCTGGCGCAGTATCGGCGGCAGTGCGAGAACGGTTGTGCCAGTGGGGAGCCCGAAATGAACATGCAGGGATTTCGGAACCTGCCACCCCTCGCCAGAATCGGTGGGACGGTGGGCATGGTCGTCGCCATCTTGGCGGCCTCGGTGTTCGTATGGCACCGGCTGCCGTATGCCACCGATGTACAGGCACCGTTCGATGTGCATGGCAGTGCGGGCAGTCCCGTGAGCGGCAGGCTTTTCTCGGTGACTGTGAGCAAGGCCGCGGTGGCTCCCGTCGTGAAACACACTGGCGCGCTGCCCAAGAATCGCAACCTCACGGCGTCGGGACAGTGGGTGGTGGTGACGGCGACGGTCACCTCACTGCTCGATGCACCCTCGGCGCGCGTCGCGCTGGAACTCGACGGAAACGTTTACACCCCTGATGATCGGTTGAGTCTCTCAACGCTGGGCGGAGCGATCCTGAACCCGTTGATTCCCCAGACCGGTGTTTATGTGTTCGAAGCGCCGACAGAACTTGTCAACCGGGTCAGCGTCGGACGGTTGTATGTGTCGACAGGCACCAACAAGTGGGACACCGGGCTGATCATCGACGTGCCGCTGGACCCGAGCCACGCCCCTCGTTCCGCGGTGCTGGCGTTGGCCAAGACCAAGGTTGGCACCCCGTGACAGTGATCGATTCCGCGAAACACCGCCGCGATCAGCACGGCGTCCTGCGCGACAAGCTTTGGTTTCGCAACGTCATCGCGTCCGTGGCGGTTGTGGTGTTGTTCGTGATCATCGCCACCATCTCCTTCTGGGGCCCGTGGCGCGAGTACCAGGCGAGCATCCGTCCCGAGTACTTGGTCCCCGCGGGCCAATCTGCGGCCGTGCACGATCAGACGTGGGAACTCGGCGAGATTCGGCGTCTTGGTAAAAGGCAGGGAGCGCTCAACACGGTCCTGCCCAAAGGCACTCAACTCATCATGGTGACGATCAAGCGCTCAGGGCCGCCGCCCGTCGATATGTACTGTGCGGCGCGGATAACCGATGGAACGCACATGTGGAAGGCCGAATTCGATAACGGCGGGGTGCGGATACCGGACGGATCCACGCAATCGTGTGGCAGACCGGGCGACCTGTTGTTCGTCTTTCTCATGCCGGACGATATCGAGCCTCAGGCAGTGGAGATCACCGAGAATATCGGCGGCAAAATCCTTGTTCGGCTTGATCTTCCGTAGTCAGATGCGTGGTCCGGTCAGGTCGATACGTGGATCGGTATCCACCGTATCCGGGTAGTCCACGACCTCACCCTGATTTTGGCCGCTGTCGGAGACCGCGGACTGATGGCCACTTTCGGCGCGTTCCACACAGTGCGCGAAAGCAGAGGCGATGAGACAGATTCGCAGCGAAGCGACGAGGATGCCGGAGAGCGCCGCCAGGACGGGCCCGACCGCATTCCAATATTCCTCGGAATGCGGACCCAGCATCCACGCGAAGCCGCGGACAAGATAGCCGCCGACCTGCATCTGCGGGCGATAGAAGCTGTCCGACATGTCCAGCCAGGCCAGACAGAGATAGATCAGCACATAACCGGACAGCACGATGAACCCACCGTGCAGGACCAGGCGTGCGGAGTCCGCGATGGGACGAAACTTGCCGAACTGCGACAGCGCCAGCTCTGCGGTCTTCTTCCGGGTATCGCCCGAGAACCCAGATAGCCGCTCGTCGACTCGCTGGCGGGATGGCGCGAGACGATCCGCGACCACGTCACCGTGACTTCCTGCCACCTGCCGCAGCACCCCTCGCCAGCTTGCCTGGTTTGAGGTGCCGTAGACGATTCCCGCGATCGCAAGCCAGATCAGGGGCACCGCCGCGCCGCTGAAGGCAATGTGCAGGGCACTGGTCAGCACGTTCCAGATGACTTCCAGCGGCCGGAAATGTGAGAAGAGTTCCGCGCGGCTGGTGTCGGCCCAGACAACGATGCGACGTTCTTTGAACCATGCAGTCGGCTTGAGAAAGAACGTGACGCCCTTACTGGCCGCGAACGACAGGATCAGGAACACCCAGAGCGCGTCCAGATACACCTTGATGAAGACGAACCACGTCGGTGTCCGACTTTCGACCCACCTCAGTTTGAGGGCGTACCGAAGAACGAATGCGCCCACGATGAGATACCACACCAGGTTGGTGACCGGAACATTTGAAAGATCTAACACCGGCTCCGAATGTGTCATGGCCGCACCGACACGTAGATACATCGCCTTGTGTTCATAGGCGATCCAGTCGTCGGCGAACATCTGCCACGCGAGATAGATGGCAAAGAACGGCAGCACGACACTCGAGAAGAGATCGACCTGCCGCAATGATGCCTTGGGCAGGACGGAGAGCGATGGAATGGCCGATCGCAGCACCAGGAACATCGCGATGATCGAACCGAGCCGGGCAAGGCCCGCGAACGGCATGATGAGGTCGACGATCAGATAGTTGTTCCATCCGAACTTCGCGGCCAGTTCAATCGCAATGTTTCGCCCCAGCAGGCCCAGCAGATAGCACGCAGCCAGTTGAGGCAGATACATAACCCAGAGGCGCAGCGGCCGCAGCAACAGATTCCCCACCGCGCCATCGTAGTGGCTCGTATCACGGCGTCGCTTCCGATCCGGTGGCTGGGATTCGGTCAGCCCGATGCGCCCGCTGTGACAGGATATGCAGGCCCTCACCTGGGCAATATTGCGGATGATCGGTATTTAAGGAGCAGCTGTGTCCTTCAATCTCTCCTCCTTGACCAAGCCCGTCGCCCGCCTGGCCGCCACCGCGCAGAACGGGCTGGAGGTCCTGCGCCTCGGTGGACTCGAGACCGGCAGCACCGCGTCCTCGCACCAGATCGTCGAGAGCGTGCCCA
Organism: Mycobacteroides chelonae CCUG 47445; assembly: GCF_001632805.1. Lineage (NCBI taxonomy): Bacteria > Bacillati > Actinomycetota > Actinomycetes > Mycobacteriales > Mycobacteriaceae > Mycobacteroides > Mycobacteroides chelonae. Next base: position 2,349,711 of record NZ_CP007220.1, read on the forward strand.
TGTACCGGCTGCGCCGGTACTTCGCACCGGGGTCCTCCGGCGCGGAAGATGCCGGACCGGTTGTCCTGATGGTGCACCCGATGATGATGGCCGCCGACATGTGGGACGTCACCCAGGACGGCGGCGCCGTCGGCATCCTGCACCGTGAGGGCATCGATCCCTGGGTCATCGACTTCGGCAGCCCCGACCGGATGGCCGGGGGCATGGAGCGCACCCTGTCCGATCACGTGGTGGCCGTCAGCGACGCCATCGAAACCGTGCACCGAATCACCGGCCGTCAGGTACATCTCGCCGGATATTCACAGGGTGGCATGTTCTGCTATCAGACTGCGGCACTGCGCAAGTCGCGCACCATCGCGAGCATCATCACCTTCGGTTCGCCGGTCGACGCCAACGCCGCCATGCCCATGGGCATGCCTGCGGGGCTTTCGGCTGATATCGCCGAGTTCATGGCCGACCACATATTCAGCCGGTTCTCCATTCCGGCGTGGTCGGCTCGCATCGGGTTCCAGATGCTGGACCCGGTCAAGACGGTGAAGGGCCGTCTCGACTTCTTGCGGCAGCTGCACGACCGCGACGCACTGCTCCCGCGCGAGCAGCAGCGTAAGTTCCTGGCCAACGAGGGCTGGATCGCCTGGTCCGGGCCCGCGATCGCGGAGCTGCTGCGTCAGTTCGTGGTGCACAACCGGATGACCACCGGCGGCTTCACCGTCAACGATCGCGTGGTCACGCTCAGCGACATCACCTGCCCGGTACTGGCAGTGGTCGGCGAGGTCGACGACATCGGGCAGCCGGCCTCGGTGCGTGGCATCCTGCGTGCCGCGCCGAAGGCCGACGTGTACGAATACCTCATCCGCGCCGGCCACTTCGGTCTGGTGGTCGGCTCGACCGCGGTGGCGCAGACCTGGCCGACGGTGAGTCAGTGGGTGCAATGGCGTGAGGGCGAGGCATCCAAACCCCCGGCGGTCGACCTCATGTACGAGCACGAAAGCGGTCAGCTGGACGGCGGCGGTGTCCCACTCACGTCTCGGGTCGCCCACGGTCTGAGCACCACCACCGAGGTCGCCATCGCCGCCGCCCGCACTGCGGGAGCGGCCGCGGCGGCCGCCAACAAGTCGGTGAAATCCATTGCCGTCGAGGCGGTTCGCACACTGCCACGGTTGACGCGATTGGGCCAGATCCACGATCACACCCGAATCTCGCTGGGCCGGTTGATGACCGAACAAGCGCGCCGTACTCCTCATGGTGAGAGCTTCCTGTTCGACGGCCGGGTGCATACCTATGAGGCGGTGGACCGCCGCATCAACAACGTGGTCCGGGGCCTCATCGAGGTGGGTGTGCGGCAAGGTGTCCGGGTAGGTGTCCTGATGGAGACCCGCCCCAGCGCCCTGGTGGCGATCGCCGCGCTGTCCCGTCTGGGGGCCGTGGCTGTGCTGCTGCCGCCCGATGCGGACCTCGAAGTCGCGGTGAAGCTGGGGGAGATTTCCGAACTGCTCACCGATCCGCCGAACCTTCCTGTCGCACAAGGGCTTCCCGCACATATATTGGTGCTTGGCGGCGGCGAGTCGCGCGATCTGTCCATACCGGACGACGGCTCGATCATCGACATGGAGCAGATCGACCCCGATGCCGTCGAGCTGCCCGGCTGGTATCGGCCAGACCCCGGGCAGGCCCGCGATCTGGCGTTCGTGATGTTCAGCGGATACGGATCCCGGCTGGTACCCAAGCAGATCACCAACCACCGGTGGGCGTTGTCGGCATTCGGTACCGCGTCGGCCGCCGCGCTGACGTCCAATGACACCGTGTACTGCCTCACGCCACTACATCATCAGTCCGGCCTCTTGGTGAGCCTGGGCGGAGCGGTGGCGGGTGGCGCGCGAATTGCGCTGTCGCGCGGGCTCAATCCCGATCGATTCGTCCAGGAGATCCACCAGTACGGGGTGACCGTCGTGTCCTACACCTGGGCGATGATGCACGAGGTCATCGACGATCCTTCGCTGGCGTTGGGCGCGCACCATCCAGTGCGGTTGTTCATCGGTTCGGGCATGCCGTCGGGTCTATGGCGGCGCGTCACCGACAGATTCGCACCCGCCCATGTCGTCGAGTTCTTCGCGACGACCGACGGCGAAGCGGTGTTGGCCAATGTGTCGGGTACCAAGATCGGCAGCAAGGGGCGGCCACTGCCCGGCGGCGGCAAGGTTCGGCTCGCCGCATACGACCCGGTCGACGACGTCATCATCGAGGGGGAGGACGGGTTCGTACAGATCGCCAAGCCCGGCGAGGTCGGTCTGCTCCTGGCGAAGCCGCCCGGCGATGTGGATCCCGCCGCTGCGGTTCGGCGCGGCGTGTTCGCGCCTGGTGATACCTGGGTGTCTTCGGAATCTCTCTTCCGTCGCGATGAGGACGGCGATTTCTGGATGCTCGACGGCCGAAACACCGCCATCCGTACCGCACACGGCGTTGTGTACGCCGAAGCCACCAGTCACGCATTGGGTTCGGTGAGCGCAATCGACCTGGTCGCGACGTACCCCGTGGAGTCCGGCGAGGCCAATGTCGCGGTGACCGCTGTGGTGCTTCGCCCCGGGGAGGCGATATCGCCCGCGGATCTCGCGGAGGCCTTCGTATCCGTGCCGATCTCGGAACGCCCGGACATCGTCAAGGTGGTATCCAATCTGCCCTTCAGCGCGACCTATCGCCCTTCCACCACACACCTTCGCGAGTCGGGGTTGCCGAAACCGGGACGCCAGACCTGGTATTTGGACCCCGAATCCGGCGCGTACCACCGGTTAACCGCCGCGACGTACGACGCGCTTCATGGCGTCGCCCAGTAGCCCGCATCGGGCGTGCCAGCCCCGGTCCCCTCGCCTTCCGCTGCTCAAACGACGGGTTGTTGTTAGGCTGACGTCCGCGATACCGGAAGGAACTCGTCATGCCGACACGCCTACGTGCCCTCGCTGGCACAGCTCTGGCCTCCGCCGGCCTCTCCGCAGCCTTGGTGTTCGGGCCCGGTGTCGGCACGGCTAGCGCCGACGTATTGGACGACATCGCGCACGAGTACTCCACCGGAACCAGTGGTGGGCAGGTATCCAACCTGGTCCGCACCTCACTGCAGCTGCGTGCCCGGGGCGCCCAGGTCAGCTCGGCGCAGAACGACGCCCTCAAGTCTGCCCTGGACAAACGCCCCAGCCAGATGCCGCTGATCAACACCCTGAAGTCGGTCATCGCAACGCAGTCCCAGTTCCTCAAGGCCGCGCAGAAGCCGCAGCAGCCAGTTCACATCGGCATCAGCGGTACCAACGGGTCGAACAATCCGAACGGTGGACCGCCCAACGTCAGTCCCGGACCGGGTATTGGCGTCAGCGGTGGCGGCGGCCAGCAGATCTTCAACGAGAACATCCCGCTGGGCTGACACCACCGACATGCCTCTTGACGCTGCGCTTCTAGACATCCTGGTCTGCCCCATCGATCGCGGGGCACTCCTGCTCATCGGTGGTGAGACGGACGGCATCCTCTACAACCCCCGCCTGCGCAAGGCCTACCGGATCGAGAACTCCATCCCGGTGCTCCTGCCCGACGAGGCCCGCGAGGTGACCGATGAGGAGCACCAGCGCTTCACCGAGTGAAGACCGGTAGCTCGCTCGTTAGATACCGCTGAATATTCGGTCCCACGGTGAGCGCGATCTCCTCTGCCGTCAGCGAGGCCAACGGCTCAACCGCCATGATGTATCGCGCCACCAGAATCCCGGCCATCTGCGTGATCGCGAACTCGGCACGCAGCACTCCGCTCCCGGCCGGGCTGTCCACGCGTTCGGCGATGATGTTGACCAGGACTTCGCGGAAGAAGACCCGAACCAGCCCGTCATCTGCGCCGCTGAGCGCTGACCGGAACACGGCCAGCACGTTTGCGCCCAATTCCGAATCCCAGAACGGGATGATGAGCCGCGGAATCGCGATTCCCAGTTCCTCGACGGGAATGTTCCGCAGCGGTTGCAGCACCACCTGCGGATCGACCGGCAGCTGGACCACCTCACGGAAAAGATCCAGCTTCGTACCGAAGTAGTGGTGGATGAGGGCGGGATCGACACCGGCATCAGAGGCGATGGATCGCATGGATGTCTTATCGATTCCATTGATTGAGAACAGCTTTCGCGCGCTCGCGAGAATGTCGTCGCGTGCGCTGCTCGTTCCTGGCCGACGGCCCGGTCGTTTGGGAGTCATGATGTCCGGCGGCGCAGCGTGGCGGCGGCCCAACCCGATGCCACCACGGTAGCTAATTCACCGATGGATGAACTCACCATAGGATGAATATGAGCCTGTCTGCCACGACTGTCAAGGACAATCGTGGGGTGAGCGCCGCGATTCTGAGGACCCATCCCGCCAAGGCTGCGGTGCGTCTGCTCGGCGCCACCATCGAATCGCGTGGGGTCCGCGCGATGATCGTCGAGGTCGAGGCCTACGGGGGTGTGCCCGATGGGCCGTGGCCCGATCCGGCCTCACACTCCTTCCGTGGCCCGACGCCTCGCAACCGGGTGATGTTCGGGCCCGCCGGTCACCTCTACGTGTACCGAAGTCATGGAATTCATCTGTGTGCCAACGTGGTGTGCGGTCCGGACGGTGTCGCCGGCGGAGTGTTGATGCGGGCGGCGGCGATTGTGGACGGGGCACCCCTGAGCTGGCAGCGACGTCCCACCGCCCGTAACGACGCCGGTCTGGCTCGGGGCCCCGGAAACTTGGGCGCCGCGCTGGGAATCACCCCCGAAGACAACGGCGTCGACGTCTTCTCCGCGTCCAGCCCGGTGCGGGTCGTGTTGAGGCGCAAGCAGAAGGCTCAGTCGGGGCCGCGTGTGGGTGTCAGCACGGCGGCAGATCGTCCATGGCGATTCTGGCTGCCCGGATATCCGGAGGTGTCCGTGTACCGGCGCAGTCCGCGCGCTCCGCAACCGGATACTGGTCCATATGCCTCGATTGAAGTCTGAGGAACCGGTCGGCGCCGCACTGCTCGGGGGTGCGCTTGGCGATGCCCTCGGGGGGCTCGTCGAGTTCGACAACATCGACCAGATCCGGCTGCAGTTCGGGCCCGGGGGCATTGTCGAACCTCCACCGGAGCAGCCGCTGCTCATCACCGATGACACGCAAATGACGCTGTTCACGGCCGAAGCACTCATCCGGGCGCGCCGTGCACCCGATTCCGATCCCGCCGAGATCGCCCACCGCGCCTATCTGCGATGGCTGCACACCCAGGGAGGTCAGGTGCCCTCCGAGGTTCTCGACGGCTGGTTGGTCACCGTCTCCGGGCTGCACTCGCTGCGTGCCCCTGGAAAGACATGTCTGTCGGCGCTGGAATCCACCAGTTCACCTGTCCGCGAGCGGGGTTCGCGCACGCACCTGCTGAACGACTCCAAGGGCTGCGGGGCGGTGATGCGCGCGGCCCCGGTGGGTCTTGCCGAGCCTGATCCGGTCAGGGCGTTCGAACTCGCCGCGGATCTGGGCGCGCTCACCCACTCGCATCCCAGCGGTTATCTCAGTGCCGGGGCTTTCGCGCTGATCATCAACCAACTGGCGGCCGCAGCGTCTCTGACGGAGGCGGTGCGCATGGCGCTCGATGCGCTCGCCGCACATTCCGGGCATGAGGAGACATCCGGCGCCTTGCGCAGAAGTCTCGAACTCGCCGCGCACGAGCGGCCGACCCCGGAACGGATCGCCTCTGCGCTCGGTGGCGGGTGGGTCGGGGAGGAGGCGCTTGCCATCGGTATCTGGGCGGCTGCCGGTGCGCATGATTTCAAGGACGGAATCCGCTTGTCGGTGAATCATTCCGGCGACTCCGATTCCACCGGGTCCATTACGGGAAATCTCCTCGGCGCGATGTGGGGCACACCGGCACTGCCGCCGGATTGGCTGGACCGGCTCGAACTGCGCGAGGTCATCGCGACCGTCGCCGATGACCTCCGCAGGCCCGCGGGACCGCGATCGGATGAGCGGTATCCGGCACGCTGAACCCGATAAGGGATGATCGTTGCCGTGGTTTCCAACATTCTCGACGAGCTGACCTGGCGCGGTCTCATCGCGCAGACGACCGACCGCGACACCCTCGCGGCCGATATCGCGAAGGGACCGATCAGCGTCTATGGGGGATTCGACCCCACCGCCGCAAGCCTGCACGCCGGGCATCTGGTGCCGCTGCTGACCCTGAGCCGATTCCAGCGGGCCGGGCACCGCCCCATCGTGCTGGCCGGTGGAGCGACCGGTCTCATCGGCGACCCGCGCGACACCTCCGAGCGCAGCCTGCACGGTGCGGACACCGTGGCCGAGTGGGCCGACCGAATTCGCGGGCAACTGGAGCGTTTCGTCGAATTCAATGACAGCCCAACCGGGGCCATCGTCGCGAACAACCTGGACTGGACCGGTGAGCTCTCCGCCCTGGAGTTCCTGCGCGATCTGGGCAAGCACTTCTCGGTGAACGTCATGCTCGACCGGGACACCATCCGGCGGCGACTGGAGGGTGATGGCATCTCCTACACCGAATTCTCGTACATGCTGCTGCAGGCGAATGACTACGTGCAGCTGTACCGAAAGTACGGCTGCTCGTTGCAGATAGGCGGCTCGGACCAATGGGGCAACATCGTCGCCGGCGTCCGGCTGGCCCGCCAGCTCGACGGTGCCTCCGTGCACGCGCTGACCGTTCCGTTGGTGACGGCGGCCGACGGCACCAAGTTCGGTAAGTCCACCGGGGGCGGCAACCTCTGGCTCGATCCCGAGATGACCAGTCCGTACGCCTGGTACCAGTACTTCATCAACACCGCCGATGCTGACGTGGTGCGGTACCTGCGCTGGTTCACCTTCCTGTCTGCCGACGAAGTCGCCGAGCTGGAGACCGCAACGGCCGAGCGGGCACATGAGCGCGCCGCACAGCGACGTCTGGCCGCCGAGGTGACCACCCTGGTGCATGGCGAAAGCGCCACGCAGGCAGTCGAACTTGCCAGTGGGGCTTTGTTCGGCCGGGGCGAGTTGGACCGGCTCGACGAGGGCACATTGACCGCGGCGCTCACCGAGGCCGGCAACGGTGAGCCCGCGCGGCTCGCCGACGGGGAACCAGACACCATCGTGGACCTGCTGGTGAGCAGCGGACTCTCGGAGAGCAAGGGCGCCGCACGCCGCACCCTCAAGGAGGGCGGCGTGTACGTCAACAACACCAGAGTTAACACCGAGGACTGGACGCCAACCTCCGGTGACTACCTCACCGGCGGTTGGCTGGTACTTCGCCGCGGAAAACGCAACATCGCCGGGGTGCAGCGGGTACGCGAGTCGTAGATTCCACTACACCCATTGGGGTTCAACCGATTCCTTCACCTTGCCGTCCACGCCGAAGACGAGGAAGCGAGTGAAGGTCCGCGCGAACCATCGATCGTGGGTGACGGCGATGACCGTGCCGTCGAAGGCTGCCAACGCATCTTCCAGCGCCTCCGCCGAATGCAGGTCCAGGTTGTCGGTCGGCTCGTCGAGCAGCAGCAATGTCGACCCCATCAACTCCAGCAGCAGAATCTGAAACCGGCCCTGTTGTCCACCCGAAAGTGAGCCGAACGCCTGCTCAGCCGACGGTGCGAGCCCGTAACGGTCCAGGATCCGCGAGGCCTGCTCGCGACCGTGCCCGGCGCGCCGTTCATCCCCGTGATGCAGGATTTCCAGCAGCGTCCGTTCCATCAGCCCCTCGTGATGGTGCGTCTGCGCGAACCAGCCGGGACGTACCCGTGCGCCCAGCCGTAGTCGTCCGTCGTGGCGCACGGCTTCGGGAATCATGTCGCCCACCGGCAACTGATCCGGCTCGGGGTCGCTGCCCCCGCACGCCAGCAGCCGCAGGAAATGCGACTTGCCGGTGCCGTTACCTCCCAGGACCGCGACCCGATCGCCATACCACAGTTCGACGTCGAATGGCTTTGTCAGACCACTCAATTCGAGTCTCTCCGCGATCACGGCACGTTTGGCGGTGCGGCCGCCGGTAAGACGCATGCGGACGTTCTGGCGCAGTGGAACCGCTTCGGGTGACCCTGCCTCATCGAATCGGCGCAGCCGGGTCTCGGCCGCTTGCAACCGGCTGGCCATACCGGAGTTGTACGCCGCCTTCTGCCGGTACATCAGCACCAGATCGCTTAGCGCCGAACGCTGTTCGTCCCAGCGGCGACGCAACTCGGCGAGCTTGGCGTTACGGTCCGCCCGAGCCTGATGATAGGTGGCGAACGACCCCGGGTGCACCCACAGCGTGGACCCGGCCCGGGTGGGTTCCAAGGTGGCGACCTGGCTGGCCGCGTGATTGATCAGCTCGCGATCGTGACTGACAAACAGCACGGTCTTGGGCGACTCCGCGAGTGTGCGCTCAAGCCAGCGTTTGGCCGGGACATCCAGATAGTTGTCGGGCTCGTCCAGCAGCAGGACCTGGTGTGGACCGTGCAGCAGGGATTCGAGCACCAGACGTTTCTGCTGCCCGCCCGACAGCGTGTTGACCCCGCGAAATCTGGCCAGCTCGAACGGAATTCCCAAGGCTGCGGTGGTATGTACGTCACATTCGGTCTCGAATTCATACCCGCCCACATCGGACCAGTCGGCCAGCGCCTGCGCATACGTGAACTGGTCGCGTTCGCTGTCACGCTCCATGAGCGCCAGCTCGGCGCGGTCCAAACGTTCGGCGGCCACCCTGATGCGATCCGGTGCCACCGACAGCAGCAGATCGCGGACGGTTGAGTCGTCACGAACGGAACCGATGAACTGCCGCATCACCCCGAGCTGCCCGCCCCGGGTGACGGCCCCGTCATGCGGATCGGTGTCGCCGGAGATGATGCGCAACAACGTCGTCTTTCCGGCCCCGTTGGGGCCGATCAGCGCGGTTTTGCTGCCTTCGCCGACCCGGAGGCTGACATCGTGGAGAAGCGCTCGGCCGTCCGGGAGGTGATAGCCGATGGCATCGAGCTGCACATGGCCCATGGATGAGCCGCTTGCGCGAAGACCAGCGGACATGGCGTTAAGTCTGCGTAATGGGTCACGTGGATCGCCACCGAATTTCCGGCGAAGGGCCTGTTACCGGCATACTCGCGCTGTAAAGGAGGTGCCCGTGGACCAGCGAGGACCCAGGCAGCAGGGGCCCAGAAAGCAAGGCCCGAGTCGCCCCGCGCGCGATTCAGGCGCGCGGCGCGATGATCGCGGTGGCGGTGCGGCACGTCCGCGCCGGTCGGATGAGCGCAGCGGCGATCGTCCGCAGCGCAATCAAGGATCCGGGCCCCGGCGCACGGATGAGCGCCAGGCGCCACGAAACTTCGGCCCGCAGATTCCTGACGAGGTCGAGGCCAAGCAGCTTGCGCCCGATGTCCGTGCCGAGCTGCTCAGCCTCGATAAGAACACCGCCGACACGGTGGCCCGGCATCTGGTCGTGGCGGGCAACCTGCTCGACGAAGACCCGGAAGCGGCGCTCGAGCACGCCAAGGCCGCCAAGAGCCGTGCGGCCCGCATTGCGGGCGTCCGCGAAGCGCTCGGTATCGCCGCCTATCACTGCGGAGACTGGGCGCTGGCGTTGTCCGAACTGCGTGCGGCCAAGCGCATGGGCACCCGCTCACCACTGCTGGCCCTCATCGCCGATTGCGAACGGGGAGTGGGACGGCCCGAACGTGCCCTCGAACTTGCCCGCGGAGATGAGGCCAAGGCGCTCACCGGCGATGCCGCCGACGAATTGCGCATTGTGACCGCCGGAGCGCGCGCCGACATGGGACAGCTTGATCAGGCGTTGGCGGTGCTGTCGACTCCCGCACCCGATCCGAAGCGCGTCGGCGTGGTCGCGGCGCGACTGTTCTACGCCTACGCCGATATCCTCCTGGCCCTGGATCGCAAACCCGAAGCAGTGCAATGGTTCCTGCACGCGGCTAACGCCGATGTCGAAGGCCATACGGACGCCGAGGATCGGGCAGCCGAACTTGCCTGACACACTTGCCGGCGCCTACGACTGCTTGCTTCTGGATCTCGACGGCACGGTGTTCCGGGGCGCCGAACCCACACCGAACGCCATCGCCGCGTTGTCAGCTGCCGGCGATGCGCGGCAGCTATACGTCACCAACAACGCCAGCCGGTCCGCGCCCGAGGTCGCCGAACATCTCACCTCCCTGGGCTTCACGGCGACCCCCGGCGACGTTGTCACCAGCGCCCAGAGTGCGGCGAGACTGCTCGCCGAGGCACTCGAGCGCGACGATGCGGTACTCGTGGTCGGCACCGAGGCGCTGGCCGCCGAGGTTGCGGCCGTTGGCCTCACCCCGGTGCGGAGCTTCGATGCGGCGCCACGTGCAGTCGTCCAGGGGCACTCACCGGACACCTGCTGGACCACCCTTGCCGAGGCGGCACTCGCGATTCGGGCAGGCGCCTATTGGGTGGCGGCCAATGTCGACGCGACGCTGCCGACCGAACGCGGTCTGCTGCCCGGAAACGGGTCCATGGTCGCCGCGCTGCGCACCGCCACCGACGCCGATCCGATCGTGGCGGGCAAGCCGGGACGCGCACTCATCGAGGACGCACTGGCGCGTGGCAGCTTCGCGCGCCCGCTCGTCGTCGGCGACCGCCTCGATACCGACATCTCCGGAGCCAATGCCGCGGACTTACCCAGCCTCATGGTGCTCACCGGCGTAAACAGTGCCGTCGATGCGATCTGGGCGCACACCTCGCTCCGACCCACCTTCCTGGGGACCGATCTGGGTGCATTGCACCTCCCGCAGACCGAAGTACGTATCGAGCCGAAGCCGTCATGGCGCGTAACGGTGGATACCGGCCAGGTGTCGGTCGGCGCTGTCGACGACGCCGGAACACCGCTGTCGCTGGCACAGGCACTGGCGGCCGCGGTGTGGGCAACAGGCTCCGCCCCGGCGATCAGGCCCATCGTGTCCACGGATGACCTGGCGGAACGAGCCTTGCAGGGGCTTTCTGCCGGATAGTGTGTCGTCGCCCCTGCCGCTCGGGGGCGATCCATTAGCCTTGAGCGCGATGACCACCCCGAACGATGTCGCCCGTCACGCTGCTGGACCTGACCCCGATGAGGTCAGGTCCCAGGTGCAGGCGCTGCTGGGTCAGCTCGACCCGCCTGCCGGCCTGGGCGAAACCGACGCCGAGCTGGATCTCGAAACCCAAGCCCAGGTCCTGGAGCAGGCACATGACGTGTTGGTCCGAGCGCTGGAATCCGCGGAGCAGGGATAGCCATGGCCCGGCACGCCAGGGTCGACGCCGAGTTGGTGCGCCGCGGGCTCGCGCGGTCGCGTCAGCAGGCGGCTGAACTTATCGACGCGGGACGTGTGCGTATCGACGGCATACCCGCCGCGAAAGCCGCAACAGCCGTGCCCGCGACGGCTTCGCTTGTGGTGCAGGGGGAGGCCGAGGACAAGTGGGTCTCGCGCGGTGCTCACAAACTCCTCGGGGCGCTTGACGTCTTTGGCCCACAGGGACTTTCCGTAGAGGACAAGCGCTGCCTGGATGCCGGCGCCTCGACGGGCGGCTTCACCGAGGTGTTGTTGCGTACGGGTGCTCGTGAAGTTGTCGCCGCCGACGTCGGGTATGGGCAACTGGCCTGGGCCCTGCAGTCCGACGATCGGGTTACCGTGCTGGACCGCACCAATGTGCGCGCCCTGACACCGGAACTGATCGGTGGACCGGCTCAACTGATCGTGGCCGACTTGTCCTTCATATCGCTCGGATTGGTGCTTGATGCGCTGATCGCCTGTGCCACAGACGATGCCGATATCTTACCGATGGTCAAACCCCAGTTCGAGGTAGGTAAGGAACTCGTCGGCGCGGGAGGAGTGGTGCGTGACCCGCAACTGCGCGCCGATGCCGTGGTCTCTGTCGCCCGTCGCGCGCAGAGGCAGGGTTGGCATGCCGCGGGCGTGACGGCGAGCCCGCTTCCCGGGCCGTCCGGAAACGTCGAATACTTTCTATGGCTGCGGAACACAGATTCCGGCCTGGATATCGAATCAGCCGTCGCCGATGCAGTATCGAGGGGACCCCAGTAATGACCGAACGCAAGATTCTGCTCGTCGCGCACACCGGACGCGACGAGGTTACCGAGACTGCCCAGCGTGTCGCGAAAACGCTGGGGGAGAACGGTATCGCCTTGCGGGTGTTGTCCGCTGAGGCCATCGATCGTGGCCCTGTGCATTTGGACCCCACCGAATTCCGCTCCCTTGGTGTCGATGTCGAGGTTGTCGACGCAGACGAGAGCGCCGCCACCGGGTGCGAACTGGTGCTGGTACTGGGCGGGGACGGCACTTTTCTACGGGCCGCGGATCTGGCACGTAGTGCAACCGCGCCGGTGCTCGGAGTCAACCTGGGCCGCATCGGGTTTCTCGCCGAGGTCGAGGCCGAGGCGCTCGAGGCCGTGCTCACCCATGTGGTTGAGGGCACCTACCGCGTCGAGACCCGAATGACGCTGGACGTCCTGGTTCGCATTGGCGGCGAGGTCGTCGAGCGTGGCTGGGCGCTCAACGAGGTCAGTATCGAAAAGGGCCCGCGACTGGGTGTGCTCGGCGTGGTGCTGGAGGTGGATGCCCGTCCGGTCTCCGCCTTCGGATGCGACGGAGTGCTGGTCTCGACGCCGACCGGCTCAACGGCCTACGCCTTCTCGGCGGGCGGACCTGTCGTGTGGCCGGATCTGGACGCAATCCTCGTGGTGCCCAACAACGCTCACGCCTTGTTCGCCCGGCCCATGGTGATCAGTCCCGCGTCCACCGTCGCCGTCGAGATCGAGGCCGATGGGCATGACGCGCTGCTCTTCTGTGATGGCCGTCGAGAAATCAGGGTGCCGCCGGGAGGACGCGTCGAAGTGGTGCGCGGCCATCAGCCGGTGCTGTGGGCACGCTTGGACAGCAAGCCTTTTGCGGACCGGATCGTCCGCAAGTTCCAGTTGCCCGTCAAGGGCTGGCGGGGAAGGTAATCGTGCTCACCGAGATTCGCATCGAGTCCCTTGGCGCGATACCCGTTGCGACCGCGGAGTTCGACAGTGGGCTGACCGTGCTGACCGGCGAGACCGGAGCCGGCAAAACCATGGTGGTCACGAGTCTGCATCTGCTCGGTGGTGCCCGCGCCGACGCTAATCGGGTGCGGGCGGGCGCCGACCGCGCCGTGGTGGAGGGCCGGTTTCTCACGACCGATCCGCTGGGCGCCGAGCCCGCCGACGTTACCGAGATCCTGGATTCCTCAGGGGCGCAACGGGATGACGACGGTAGCGTGATCGCCGCGCGTTCGGTGACCTCCGACGGGCGTTCGCGCGCATATCTGGGTGGGCGCAGTGTGCCCGCCAAATCGCTGGCCAGCTTCACCGCAGGACTGCTCACGGTGCACGGGCAGAACGACCAGCTGCGGCTGATGCGCCCGGAGCAGCAGCTTGCCGCGCTGGACAGGTTCGCCTCGGAAGGGCCAGGCAGCATCGAGGCGCTGCTCACCACCTATCGCAAGCTGCGCGAGGAGTGGCTCACCGCGCGGCGCGACCTGATCGACCGCACCAACCGGGCGCGTGAGCTCGCGCAGGAGGCCGATCGACTCGGGTTCGCGCTCAACGAGATCGACACCGTCGATCCCAAGCCGGGTGAGGACGATCAGCTCACCGCCGACATCCATCGCCTGTCCGAACTCGATGCGCTGCGCGATGCGGCCGGTTCGGCACGTGGTGCGTTGGCGGGCGCGGACTCGGAGGGCGGCGACGACGATTCGGATTCGGCGATCGACCGCATCGCGAAGGCCAAGGTGCTGTTGGAAGCCACCGATGACGCGGCCCTGCAGGCCCTGGCGCCACAATTGGCAGAGGCGCTTGCGGTGGTCAGCGACGTCGCTCGCGAGTTGACCGCGTTCACCGACGAATTGCCCAGCGATGCAAGCACACTCGAAGAGAAGCTGGCACGCCAGGGGCTACTGCGTACGTTGACCCGCAAGTACGCCGCCGACCTGGGCGGGGTGATCGCCTGGGCGCAGGAGGCGCGCGGCAGGCTGGCCGAGGTCGACACCTCCGAGGAAACGCTTAACGCCATCGCTGCCCGCGTGGATCGGCTCGCCGGTGAACTGGCTGTCGCGGCAATGGCTCTGAGCAAGGCCCGCGCGAAGGCCGCGAAGGCGCTCGGTAAGGCCGTCACCGCCGAGCTGGCGGGCCTGGCGATGGACCGTGCCGTGTTCACCATCGCAGTGGAGCCCATCGCGGCCCGGGCCGATGACTCGGCGCCGTTGGCGCTGCCGTCAGGGCAGATCGTGCACGCGGGATCGGCGGGTACCGACGCCGTCGAATTCGGATTCGCCGCCCATCGCGATAACCCGTTACTGCCGCTGGCCAAGAGCGCATCCGGGGGTGAGCTCTCGCGCGTGATGCTGGCCCTCGAGGTGGTGCTGGCCGCCTCGACCGCCGGAACCACGATGGTGTTCGACGAGGTCGATGCCGGGGTAGGTGGCCGTGCGGCCGTGCAGATCGGTCGACGGTTGGCCAAGCTGGCCCACACGCATCAGGTGATCGTGGTAACGCACCTGCCGCAGGTCGCGGCCTTCGCCGATATCCACCTCACGGTTGACCGGGTGAACAGCAAAGGCAGCGGTGTGCGCCGTCTGGATGATGAGGACCGGGTCGCCGAACTGGCCCGCATGCTCGCCGGTCTCGGCGACTCCGACACTGGCCGGGCGCATGCCCGCGAGCTGCTCGACGCGGCCCGCTCCGAGCGGGGCTAAGGCCCCTTTTCGCAAACAATCACAGGGCACGACCCGCGGAAAATCAGCGGTACTGGAGTGACTAATGTGACAGGTGTTACGGCGCGCCTCCACAGGCTCGACGGCCCGTCGCGTCATGATCACCTTCATGAACTTGACCACGATGCTCACGCGAAGCAGCAGCTCCAGGCCCGGCATCGTCGGAACAGTGCGTACCGACAGGGACATCAACAGGCTGCTGCAACGCCTCAATCCGGGTGATATCGCCATCATCGACATCCTCGATCTGGATCGCATCACGGCCGATGCTCTGGTCGACGCCCGCGTGAGCGCCGTCGTCAACGCTTCGCCGTCGATCTCCGGCCGGTACCCGAATCTGGGACCCGAGGTGCTCGTCGCCAATGGCATCATCCTTATCGACAGCATCGGACCCGAGGTCTTCAAAAAGGTCAAGGACGGCTCCACGGTTCGGGTGCACAACGGCGGCATCTACAACGGCGATCGCCGTCTGATCGCGGGAACTCCGCGCACCGATGCGGACGTGCACGACCTGATGACCGAGGCGAAGACCGGATTGGTCGCGCACCTGGAGGCCTTCTCCGGCAACACCATCGAATTCATCCGCAGCGAGAGCCCGTTGCTGATCGACGGCATCGGCATCCCGGACGTTGATGTCGACCTGCGCAACCGGCACGTCATCGTGGTGTCCGACGGCGCGGGTGCGGTGTATGACCTGAAGAACCTCAAGCCTTTCATCAAGGAGTACCAGCCGGTTCTCATCGGAGTCGGGGGCGGCGCGGACATCCTGCGCAAGGCCGGGTACCGGCCGCTCATCGTGGTGGGCGACCCGTTGTTCATGAGCAACGATGTCCTGAAATCCGGTGCGCAGGTGGTGCTTCCCGCCGATGCCGACGGACATGCCGCCGGGCTCGAGCGCATCCAGGACCTGGGAGTCGGCGCGGTCACCTTCCCGGCCGCGGGTTCGGCGGCGGACTTGGCGCTCCTGCTGGCCGATCATCACGGAGCATCGTTGATCGTCACCGTGGGCCACACCGCATCGATCGAGGAGTTCTTCGATCGTGAACGGCAGCAATCCAATCCGTCGACATTCCTGACCCGGCTGAAGGTCGGCGCCAAGCTCGTCGACTCCAAAGCCGTTGCAACGCTGTACCGCAACCGGTTCTCCGGCGGGGCCATTGCCTTGCTGATCCTCGCGGTGCTGGTTGCCGTGATCACCATGCTGTGGGTCACCAGCGCGGGCGACAGCGCCGCGGAATGGCTGCTCGCCTATTGGAACCGGTTGACGGTCTGGGTGCAGAACCTGGTCAGCTGAGCTACCCGTGATTACCCTGCGCCAGCACGCAATATCCCTCGCTGCGGTTTTCCTCGCACTCGCGGTGGGCGTCATACTCGGTTCCGGTCTGCTCAACGACACCCTGCTGTCCGGTCTGCGCGACGACAAGCGCACCCAGCAGCGGCAGATTGAGGACCTGAATCAGGACAAGAATGCCCTCAATGAGAAACTCAACGCGGCAAGCAACTTCGATGCCACCATGGCGCCTCGAATGGTCTCTGGCGCCCTGGGCGATCGCAAGGTCGTGCTGATCACCACCCCGGAGGCCGATCGCGCCGATGTCGACGGCATCGCACAGCTGATCGCCGCCGCGGGCGGATCGGTATCGGGCCGGATCGGGTTGACCGATCAATTCACCGATGCCAATCAAGGCGAACGACTGCGCACCATCGTGAACTCGTCGATCCTGCCCGCCGGCACCACACTGCGTACCGACATCGTCGATCAGGGGTCGCAGGCGGGTGACCTGGTGGGCATCGTGCTGCAGGTCCCGAAAGATCCGGCACCACCGGTGACCGATGAGCAGCGCGACATCGCACTGTCGGCACTGCGTCAGAGCGGGTTCATCACCTACACGGACGGACAGGTGTCGGCGGGGAACCTCGCGGTGATCGTGACCGGGGGAGCGCTGCCCAACGACGCCGGAAACAAGGGTTCCACCGTCGCGCGATTCGCCGCCGCACTGGATCGGCGCGGTTCCGGCACCGTGCTCGCCGGACGCAGCGGGTCGGCCGACGGCATCGCGGCGATTGCCGTCACCCGGGCCGACAGCTCCATGGCCTCCGCGGCGAGCACCGTCGACGATATCGAGATGGCCTCGGGCCGTATCACCACCGTCCTGGCGCTGCGGGAACAGTCCGACGGCCGCTCGGGCCGGTATGGACTGGGGCCGGGAGCTACCTCCATCACGGTGCCGTAGAAGACCCGAAAAGGGGATCTAGCCCACACCGCACGGCGTGTTCAGCGCGGGTTGTCGGCGTGTTTGTTAGGGTGAGGTTCCGTGGGTCAGCAGGGCCCCGAGCTAGTCAGAATTGCCCTGCGCAGTCGTCACGGGAGCCAAGTTGGCAGGTCTACGCAAGCATCCTCAATCCGCCACCAGGCACCTCTTCGTCAGCGGCGGTGTGGCCTCCTCGCTGGGCAAGGGACTGACCGCCTCCAGCCTCGGGCAACTTCTCACGTCACGTGGTTTGCAAGTGACCATGCAGAAGCTCGACCCGTACCTGAACGTGGATCCGGGCACCATGAACCCGTTCCAGCATGGCGAGGTTTTCGTGACCGAGGATGGTGCTGAGACCGATCTCGATGTCGGGCACTATGAGCGCTTCCTGGACCGCGACTTGTCCGGGTCGGCGAATGTCACTACGGGGCAGGTTTATTCGTCCGTCATCGCCAAAGAGCGACGTGGCGAGTACCTCGGCGACACCGTGCAGGTAATCCCGCACATCACCGATGAGATCAAGAGCCGGATTCTGGCCATGGCCGAACCCAACGAAAAGGGGCAGCGGCCCGACATCGTCATCACCGAGATCGGCGGCACGGTCGGCGACATCGAGTCGCAGCCGTTCCTGGAGGCCGCGCGCCAGATCCGGCACGACGTCGGCCGCGACAACGTCTTCTTCCTGCATGTGTCCCTGGTGCCGTACTTGAAGCCGTCCGGCGAGCTCAAGACCAAGCCGACGCAGCACTCGGTCGCCGCGCTGCGCAGCATCGGTATCACCCCCGACGCGCTCATTCTGCGCTGCGACCGGGAGGTGCCCGAGCCGCTCAAGAACAAAATCGCGCTCATGTGCGACGTCGACGTCGACGGTGTCATCTCCACGCCGGACGCCCCGTCCATCTATGACATCCCGAAGGTGCTGCACCGCGAGGAACTTGACGCTTATGTGGTGCGCCGGCTGAACCTGCCCTTCCGCGACGTCGATTGGACCGAGTGGGGCGATCTGCTGCAGCGCGTCCACGAGCCCAGCGAAACCGTACGAATCGCCTTGGTGGGTAAGTACATCGATCTGCCCGACGCGTATCTGTCGGTCACCGAGGCATTGCGTGCCGGAGGGTTCCGGCACCGCACGAAGGTCGACATCAAGTGGGTGCCTTCGGATGACTGCGAGACCGAGGCCGGTGCGCAGTCCGCGCTCGGCGATGTAGACGGCGTGCTGATCCCCGGCGGTTTCGGCATCCGGGGCATCGAGGGCAAGCTCGGCGCCATCCGCTACGCCCGCAAGCGCCGTATCCCGATGCTGGGCCTGTGTCTGGGGTTGCAGTGCATGGTGATCGAGGCGGCCCGCTCGGCGGGTCTGGCCGACGCCAACTCGGCCGAGTTCGATCCCGACACCCCGAGCCCGGTGATCGCGACCATGGCCGATCAGGTGCGGGCAGTCGCCGGTGAGGCGGATCTGGGCGGAACGATGCGCCTGGGTGCCTACCCCGCGATCCTGGAAGCCGATTCGATCGTCGCCGAGGCGTACGGAACGACCGAGGTATCCGAGCGGCACCGGCATCGCTACGAGGTGAACAACCCCTACCGGGACAAGATCACCGAAAGCGGCCTGCGGTTCTCCGGCACATCACCGGACGGGCACCTGGTGGAGTTCGTCGAGTACCCGAGGGACGTCCATCCGTTCGCGGTCGCCACCCAGGCCCACCCCGAACTCAAGAGCCGTCCCACCCGTCCACATCCCCTGTTCGTCGCGTTCATCCGCGCAGCAATGGAATACAAAGCGGCCGAGCGTCTTCCGTTGGATCCTGACAGTGAGTAGCGGGGCCTCCGGGGAGGGCGAGCGCCACGAGTTCGTCACCCTGGAGTCCGAGCCCATGTACATGGGCGGCATTCTGGCGCTGCGCCGCGACCGTGTCGCGATGCCCGGTGGCGGAAGCGCGATCCGCGAGGTTGTCGAGCACTACGGGGCCGTCGCGGTCGCCGCGGTGGATGAGGTCGGGCGGGTCGCGCTGGTGCATCAGTACCGCCATCCGCTCGGGCACCGGCTATGGGAACTGCCCGCCGGCCTGCTGGACATCGCGGGGGAGGACACCCAACTGGCCGCCGCCCGTGAGCTGCAGGAAGAGGCAGGTGTCGAGGCCACCACCTGGCGGGTACTCGTGGACGCCGCCGCCTCACCCGGGTTCACCGACGAGGTGGTCAGGGTCTTTCTGGCCACCGGGCTGTCACATCCGGGCCGCGGCGAAAGTCATGACGAAGAGGCCGATATGACGGTGCACTGGGTACCGCTGGATGAGGCGGTGTCCATGGTGCTCGCCGGTGAAATCGTGAATGCTATTGCCGCGGCGGGCATTCTGGCCGCACATGTGGCCCTGACCGGTCACCACACCCGCGCCTCGGACGCCCCCTGGCCGGACCGGCCCACAGCGTTCGCGGAACGTAAGGCCCGAATGTGACGGTGGCGGTCCGGCTCTTAGACGGTGAGATCCAGTCCTACCTGGATCACCTCGACGTGGAACGCGGCGTCGCCGCGAACACACTGAGCTCGTACCGTCGCGATCTGCGCCGCTATCAGCAGCATCTCGCCGACCGCAAGATCGATCGGCTCGCCGATGTGTCCGAACCCGATGTCAGCGATTTCGTGGTGACGCTGCGCCGGGGTGACCCCGAGCACGGCGTCCCCGAACTTTCCGCGTCCTCGGCGGCCCGCGCGTTGATCGCCGTGCGTGGGCTGCACCGGTTCGCGGCCATCGAAGGGCTGGTACCGACGGATGTAGCACGCGCCGTCAAACCGCCGACGCCCAACCGGCGGCTGCCCAAGAGTCTCACCGTCGACCAAGTCGAGGCCCTGTTGGCCGCCGCGGGCGGAGCCGTCACGGACGGCCCGCTCGATCTGCGGAACCGTGCACTGCTGGAACTGCTGTATTCGACCGGCGCGCGGATCTCCGAGGCGGTGGGGCTCGATGTCGACGATGTGGATGTTCAGGCCCGCTCGGCATTGCTCTGGGGCAAGGGCGGCAAGCAACGGCTGGTGCCCGTGGGGCGCCCCGCGGTGGAAGCGCTCCAGGCGTACCTGGTGCGCGGACGTCCGGACCTGGCACGGCGAGGGCGCGGGGGCGTGCCTGCGCTCTTCCTGAACTCGAGGGGCGGGCGGCTCTCACGTCAAAGCGCCTGGCAGGTACTTGCCGATGCCGCCGAACGCGCCAAGATCAGCGCGGCCGTATCACCGCACACACTGCGGCACTCCTTTGCGACGCACCTCCTGGAAGGCGGTGCCGACGTTCGCGTCGTGCAGGAGCTGCTCGGCCATGCCTCGGTGACGACGACACAGATCTACACGCTGGTCACGGTCAGTTCGCTGCGCGAAGTATGGGCTGGTGCGCATCCCCGCGCCCGATAGTGCCGACTCCATGCGCGGGTTGCCGCTACCGCAAGCCACAACCCCACTAGACTTGCGCGAATGCCTTCGATGAGCCGCTCGTGCGAAGAGGGTCGAACAGATGACCGGGAGGTGGCGTGACGGACTCCAGTCTTGACTCCGACTTTCCCGCCGAAGACGGCGACCTTGACCTGACCGGTCGTCCGCACAAAGACATTCCCGAACCAAAGCCGCTGACCAGCCATGGACCGGCCAAGGTCATCGCGATGTGCAATCAGAAGGGCGGGGTGGGTAAGACCACGTCGACCATCAATCTGGGCGCCGCGCTGGCCGGGTACGGCCGACGCGTCCTGCTGGTGGACCTGGACCCGCAGGGGGCGCTGTCAGCCGGTCTGGGCATCGCGCACCACGAGCTGGAGACCACGGTGCACAACCTGCTGGTCGAGCCGCGGGTATCGGTGGACGATGTCCTCATGCGCACCCGGGTCGACGGCCTGGACCTGATTCCCAGCAATATCGACTTGTCCGCGGCCGAGATTCAGCTGGTCAACGAGGTGGGTCGGGAACACTCGCTGGCCCGTGCGCTGCACCCGGTGCTCGACCGCTACGACTACGTGCTCATCGACTGCCAGCCGTCGCTGGGTCTGCTGACGGTGAACGCACTGGCCTGCTCCGAGGGTGTCGTCATCCCGATGGAATGCGCGTTCTTCTCGCTGCGCGGGCTGGCGCTGCTCACCGACACCGTCGCCAAGGTGCGCGACCGGCTCAACCCGAAGCTGTCGGTGTCCGGAATCGTCATCACCATGTTCGATGCCCGTACCTTGCACGCGCGCGAGGTGATGGCCCGGGTCATCGAGGTATTCGGCGATCAGGTCTTCCACACCGTGATCACCCGCACCGTCCGCTTCCCGGAGACCAGTGTGGCGGGAGAGCCCATCACCACGTGGGCGCCCAAATCCTCCGGTGCCCAGGCGTATATCTCGTTGGCTCGCGAGGTAATCGACCGGTTCGAATCGTGACGGTTGAGGTACCGGAAGAGCTGGCTGTGTCTCATCCGGTCGAGACCTCAGCGGAACCCGTGGCGCCCGAGTCCGCGGCCCTGGAAGAGGCTGCTCCCGAAACACACGGTTTCCGGATTCGCCTCACAAACTTCGAGGGTCCGTTCGACCTTCTGCTGCAACTGATTTCGCAGCATCGACTCGATGTCACCGAGGTGTCGCTGCACCAGGTGACCGACGAGTTCATCGCGTACACCAAGTCGCTGGGCGATACCTACAGCCTGGACGAGGTCACCGCTTTCCTGGTCGTGGCGGCCACACTGCTGGACCTCAAGGCGGCGCGGCTGCTGCCCTCGGGTCAGGTGGACGACGCCGACGATCTGGCCCTCCTGGAGATCCGGGACCTGCTGTTCGCGCGGCTGCTGCAGTACCGGGCCTTCAAGCACGTGGCGGAGATGTTTGCCGAACTGGAGGCCGCCGCGCTGCGTTCATATCCGCGTGCGGTGGCGTTGGAGGAGCGGTTCAGCGAGTTGTTGCCGCCGGTGCACCTGGGACTCGATGGCGACCAATTCGCCCAGCTCGCGGCCGGTGCGTTTACGCCCCGACCGGTGCCGACGGTGGGTCTTAGCCATCTGCATATTCCCCGCGTTTCGGTGCCTGAGCACGCCAAACGGATGGTTGAACTGCTGGCCGAACGCGGTGCGGGGCAATGGATGACCTTCACCGAGTTGGTGGCCGAGTGCACGGCACCCATTGAGATCGTGGCCCGTTTCCTGGGCGTCCTCGAGCTCTACCGCTCCAAGGCGGTACTATTCGAGCAATCCGAACCGCTTGGACCGCTCCAAGTTTCATGGACCGGTGAGCGCCCGGCGCAGGATGATCTAGAAAAGGCAGTGGACTACACATGAGTGAGCAGACGACCTCTGTTGAGGGGTCGGAGGAGTCCACCGAGCTCGACCCCTCAGCAGAACCCATCCTGGAGGAATCGGACGAGTTCGTCCCGATGACCGATGAGGAACTCGGTAGCACTCTCGAAGCGCTGCTGCTGGTGGTGGACACACCCATCAGTGCGGCAGCGGTGGCTACCGTCGTCGCGCAGCCGCTGGATCGTGTAGCCGAAGCGCTGCAACGGATTTCCGAGATCCTGACCGACCGCACCAGCGGTATCGACCTGCGCGAGACCGCGGACGGCTGGCGCATGTACACCCGCGCCCAGTACGCCCCCTACGTGGAGAAGCTGCTGCTGGACGGTGCACGTTCGAAGTTGACTCGAGCGGCGCTGGAGACCCTTGCCGTGGTGGCCTACCGGCAACCGGTGACGCGATCTCGCGTCAGTGCCGTCCGCGGTGTGAATGTCGATGCCGTCATGCGGACACTGCTGATGCGCGGGTTGATCGCCGAAGCCGGCACCGATGACGATTCCGGCGCCGTGATGTTCCGCACCACCGAGCTGTTCCTGGAGCGGCTCGGGCTGACGTCACTGTCGGATCTTCCCGATATCGCACCGCTTCTTCCCGATATCGACGTGATCGATGACCTATCCGAGAACCTTGGCGACGAGCCGAGGTTTGCGCGGCTCGACCGGACGCCGACCGACGGCGCTGGATCAGGTGCCGCGCCCGCCTTTACTGTTGATCAGGACTGAACGATGAGCGAAGAAGGAATTCGGCTACAGAAGGTGTTGTCGCAAGCAGGAATTGCGTCACGCCGGGTCGCTGAGCGGATGATTTTCGACGGTCGCGTGGAGGTGGATGGCGAGATCGTCACCGAGCAGGGCCGGCGAATCGATCCCGCCGTCAACGTGGTTCGCGTCGACGGTGCGCGGGTGATCATGAACTCCGAGCTGGTGTATCTGGCACTCAACAAGCCCTACGGGATGCTCTCGACCATGTCGGACGACCGTGGCCGCCCGTGCATCGGGAAGTTGATCGAAGAGCGGGTGCGCAGCAACCAGGGCGTCCGCAATGTCGGCCGTCTCGATGCCGAAACCGTGGGACTGATCCTGCTGACCAATGACGGGGAGCTGACGCACCGCCTCATGCACCCGTCCTACGAGGTGCCCAAGACCTACATCGCCACGGTCGCCGGAAACATACCGCGCAGTCTTGGCAGACAGCTGCGCGACGGTGTGGAACTCGCCGACGGCCCCGCCAAGGTCGACGATTTCAAATTCCTCGGCACCACTGACGGCCAGACCATGATCCAGCTGACCCTGCACGAGGGGCGCAATCGCATCGTGCGCCGGATGCTGGACGCCGTGGGGCATCCCGTAGTGGAATTGGTGCGCACCAAGATTGGCGATGTGACGCTGGGTAATCAACGTCCGGGAAGCCTGCGCGCCCTGGGCCGCGATGAGATCGGCTCGCTGTATAAGGCGGTAGGTCTGTGACACGCGTCGTGGTGGCCATCGACGGTCCATCGGGCACCGGAAAGTCCTCGGTTGCCAAGGAATTGGCTCGACAGCTCGGCGCAGCCTATTTGGATACCGGCGCCATGTACCGCATCGTGACGCTCTGGGTGCTGCGCGCCGGCGTCGACCTCACCGATCCGGCGGCCATCGCTGCGGCCACCGGTGAGGTGCCCATGTCGGTTGGGTCCGATCCGGATGTGCAGACGGCTCTACTCGCCGGAGAGGACGTGTCGACTCCCATACGGGGGACCGAAGTGACTGGCGCGGTCTCCGCGGTGTCCGCGGTTCCGGAGGTGCGCGAGCGGTTGGTACGACGGCAGCGTGAGCTGGCCGAGGGCAGCGGCGGCGCCGTGGTGGTGGAGGGCCGCGATATCGGTACCGTCGTGCTGCCCGAGGCCGACGTGAAGATCTATCTCACCGCATCGGCACAGGCCAGGGCCCAGCGCCGTAACGCACAGAACGTCTCGGGCGGCGGGGCCGATGAGTACGAGCGCGTGCTCGCCGACGTGCAACGCCGCGATCATCTGGACTCGACCCGGGCGGTGTCGCCGTTGCGTCCGGCGCAGGACGCGATAGAGGTCGACACCAGCGACATGACACAGGATGAGGTGGTGGCCCACCTGCTGGACCTCGTTCGCGCAAAGGCAGGGGCATCCCGATGACCGACGGCACATGGGTCGATGAAAGCGAGTGGGAACTCGACGAATTCGATGGAGTCGAGGAAACCGAGGAGCCGAGCGCCCCGCCCGCGGTGGTGGCGGTGGTCGGTCGCCCGAATGTCGGCAAGTCGACGTTGGTGAACCGCATCATCGGGCGGCGCGAAGCGGTCGTGCAGGACATCCCCGGGGTGACCAGGGACCGCGTCTCGTACCCGGCCGAATGGCTGGATCGCCGATTCACCGTGCAGGACACGGGTGGTTGGGAGGCCGATGCGACCGGCCTGCAACAGCTCGTGGCCGAACAGGCGCGGCATGCGATGGCGACCGCGGATCTGATCATTCTGGTGGTCGATGCGACGGTGGGTCCCACCTCGACCGACGAAGACGCGGCGAAGCTGCTGCGCCGCTCGGGCAAGCCAGTTTTCCTGGCGGCCAACAAGGTTGATAGCGACCGTGCCGAGGCCGATGCCGCAACACTATGGTCGCTGGGGTTGGGTGAGCCCATCGCCATCAGCGCCATGCACGGGCGTGGGGTCGCGGATCTACTCGACCGTGTGGTCGCCGATCTGCCCCAGGTGTCAGCGCGGGGATCGGGGGAGGGCGGACCGCGGCGTGTGGCTCTCGTCGGAAAACCCAACGTGGGCAAGAGCTCTCTTCTGAACAAGCTGTCCGGGGACGAGCGGTCGGTGGTGCACGATACTGCCGGAACCACCGTGGACCCAGTGGATACCTTGATCGAACTCGGCGGCAAGACTTGGCGTTTCGTCGATACGGCTGGTTTGCGCCGTAAGGTTGGCCAGGCCTCGGGTCATGAGTACTACGCCTCGCTGCGCACCCATGGAGCCATCGAGGCCGCCGAGGTAGCGATCGTGCTTCTGGACGCGTCCCAGCCCATCACCGAACAGGACCAGCGGGTGCTGTCGATGGTGGTCGAATCCGGGCGCGCATTGGTACTGGCGTTCAACAAGTGGGACCTGGTGGACGAGGATCGCCGCGATCTCCTTGAACGTGAAGTAGACCTTCAGCTTGCGCAGCTCAATTGGGCGCAGCGCGTGAATATCTCGGCCAAGAGCGGGCGGGCCATCCAGAAGCTGGTGCCCGCGCTGGAGTCTGCACTGCAGTCCTGGGACTCGCGTATCTCTACCGGTCAGCTCAATACCTGGGTCAAGGAAGTGGTTGCCGCGACGCCGCCGCCGGTCCGCGGCGGGAAGCAGCCACGTGTGTTGTTCGCCACTCAGGCCACCTCGCGGCCACCCACCTTCGTGCTATTTACCACCGGTTTCCTCGAGGCGGGGTACCGCCGATTCCTCGAACGTCGGTTGCGCGAAAGTTTCGGCTTCGAAGGCACTCCCATCAGGGTGAATGTGCGAGTACGCGAGAAGCGCGGGCCCAAGCGCTAACTGGCGGCGAGATAGCAACGGGCACAAGCTAAAGGACCCTGTGCACATTGCGCTCTCAGGCTCCGTTCACCCAATATTCGCGCCCATGTTGAGATCTAACCGATCCGAATCGCCCACTTTTTCGGTTTGCCGACCTAGTCTGGTTTGACCGTCTACCATCCTGCGGCGGTAGCAAAACCACCTACGAAAGGCGCAACACAGTGGCGGACACACTTACCCAGGGTCAGAAGCTGGATTCGGGACAGAGCCTCACCTCGAACAACGGCGCGTACACCCTGACTCTGCAGGATGACGGCAACCTGGTTCTGGCCGATGGCGGTAGCCCCGTGTGGGCCTCCGACACCAGCGGACACAGCGCTGGCCGCGCAGAGGTGCAGAGCGACGGAAACTTCGTGGTCTACGACAACGGTGGCGGCGCGCTGTGGAGCAGCAACACCGAAGGCCGTTCCGACGTGAAGCTGGTTCTGCAGGACGACCGCAACCTGGTGCTCTACGCAGGCGCCGACTCCGTGTGGTCCTCGGGCACCCAGACCGACACCCCGGTCGCTCCGGCCGAGTCGGTTGAGGTTGCTCCGGCCGCCGTGGAGGAGCCCGCTCCTGCCCCGGAGCCCCGCACCTACACGGTCGTGTCGGGTGACACCCTGTGGGCCATCGCCGAGCGCTTCTACGGCGACGGCAACCAGTACCAGAAGATTGCCGACGCGAGCGGCGTTGCCAACCCCGATCTGATTCAGCCGGGTCAGGTTCTGACCATCCCGGAGTAATCACACCGGCTCACGCAAGCGGCTCGAACTAAGCCTCTTGGCCCCATTGGCCCCGTCGGGTTAACCCCCGGCGGGGCCGATGTCGTTCTACTCCCGCAGGTAGCCGTCCGGATGGTGGAACCAATTGATACGTGGCGAGCGCGCCGGGTCGACATGCGCGGGTGGGATCCACCAGGTACGACCGTCCAGACCGCGCACTGCTCTCCAGTGCTGGTCCGCGGCTCCCAGTAGCTTGTGATGCCCTTCGCAGCCCAGGGTGAGGGAGTCGATATCGGTACTGCCGCCGTAGGCCCACTCGTCCATGTGGTGTACCTGGCAGTGATACGCGGGTTGATCGCAGCCCGGGTAGGTACAGCCACGATCCTTGGCGGTCAACACGATCCGCTGGTCCTCGGTGGCGATCCGTTTCGCCCGCCCCAGATGCAACGCACGACCGTCGTCATCGAAGATGGCCAGATAATGATGGGCGTGACTGGCCATCCGGATCAGATCGGTGATCGGCACGAGTGAGCCTCCGCCGGTCACCGCGTTACCCGAAGCCGCTTCGAGCTCACGCAGTGTTGCGGTGACCACCGCGGTCACCGGCAATCCGCGATGACGACCCAGTTCACCCGATGACAACACGGACCGACAGATCGCCTTGAGTGCATCATGCTGGCGTTGTGCAACGGATCGGCTATCCCGCCGCGCCGCATCTGCGTCTGAATCGTCACCTACGCAAGGTGTTTCATCATCGGGGTTGCACATGCCCGGTGCTGCGTACTTGGCGAAGATCGCGTCGAGATAGGAACGCAGCTCGGGGTCGAGGTCGAATTCCCCGGGCGTCATGAGGTCAATACCCTGACGCCCCATTCTGAACCCTCGCCGTCGAGCACGGTCGGCGTCGCCGGTGAAGCTCCCGTCGGGATCGAGATAGGCCAGGAGCCTGTCCGCGGCCTTGCGGAGCTCGTCGGGCCGCAGCGTTCCCGCCAGCTCCGCGAGCTGCCTCTCAGCGGCTGCCCGTGACACTGCATCGACGGCGCGGGGGAGTCGGTCCCAGAACTGGCGGATAACCGCGATGTGGTCATGCCCGGCGGTGCCCGCCTGCTGCGCGATGGCGGTGCCCGCGAGCACCGGCTCGATCCGGTCACCGCTGAGCGCGACCCTTGGAGCGAGTTCCGCGGCGTCCCGGATGCGTCGTCGGGCGTCGGAGCGGGTGATCCGAAGCGCATCCGCGAGGGTATCGGGCGGACTAGCGCCACCGAACATGCCCGGAACATGATAGGCCACAAGGTCATTGACAAGCCCGTGGGTCGCGGCGGGAATCCGGCGCACGAAGGCCTCGACCTCGCGTAGGACGGCGAGACGGTCACCCTGTGTGAGAGTCTGCGGATCCAGTTCCGACAATGCGTCGAGGGCGCCGGCGAGCTCCGCGAGGACCTGGCCCGCCTCCACATCCATTATCGAACTCATGTTCGAATGATACGACGCCACTCCGACAACCAACCGACCAATGTTGCCGATGATTTTGTTGTGACACAAGTGATTTCAGGAATCCGGGTTCATTGACCGGAATCCGAGTTCAGGATCTTGCCAGACCTACGGTAGGCTTCCGTCTGCTGCTCATAGCGGCGGCGGGCTGTGGCGCAGCTTGGTAGCGCACTTGACTGGGGGTCAAGTGGTCGCAGGTTCAAATCCTGTCAGCCCGACAATAAAACCACCTGTTTACAGGTGGTTTTTGTCATCCGAGGAGCCCTTGGCCCTGCAACCAGGCTTGGGTCGCTTGCATGCCGGATTCGAGGCTGAACTGAGGCCTGAACTCCAGAATGCTCTGCGCTTTGGCAATCGAGTAGGTTCCGGTCCTGGTGAGGTATCGCACGGAGGCGGCGTTGGCTTCAGTCGTCCTGCCTGACAGCGCGAGAATGGACGTCTTCGCTCTGGCCAAGCCGACTGCAGCGGTGGTGGGTAGCACCAAGGGTCCGCGCTTACCGAGCATGCGGTAGTAGTGACCGAAGAACTGTGCGCATGCGACCCCAACTCCTCCGGAGATTGTGAAGATCTGGCCGCTTGCCGCGTCGCGTGTAGCCACGCGCGTGATGCCTTCGATGACGTCATCGATGTAGATCGGCGAAAAGATCCCCTTGCCCATCGCCGGCAACACGAATTGGTTACTGCGGATCATCGCCAACGGCAGCAGCGTCCATGGCCGGGATCCGGGCCCGTAGATATCACCGGGGCGTACGATCCGCGCGTCTATCCGGTGGGCCGCGTGCGCCTGTAGTACCACTTGTTCGCTTGCGATTTTGGTGTCAACGTACGTGTTCCCGTCGGTTCGGACAGGATGATCTTCGGTGACCATATCGGGGAAGTCGATGTCCGAGAACGCCCGAACCGACGATAGGTGTACGAACACGGCCCCAGGCGACGTGGCATCGATAACCTTTTTCGTCCCAAGCACATTGATGCGCCAGGCCGCGTCGGCTGCTGCGGTGTTCGACACTATTGCTGCGGTGTGGAAGATCGCATCCGCGGCCGCGGCGTCGGCTAGCCACGGCCCCTCAACGTTGATGTCTCCGGCGCGGACGTCGTGTGCGGGGTCTGCCGCCAGATCGACACCGCGGACTTCCCAACCCAGGGTGCGAAGGTGCCGCGAGAGTGCGCGGCCCACGAATCCATTTGCGCCAGTGATGAACGCGCGTTGAGTCGTCATCTTCTCATCAGTATCAAACAGCGGTAGCGCGGGCAAGCGGAAAGCAGCCAGTGCGGTGCGGACCGCCGCCGACATGCTCGACGGGGATAGTGGTTAATGTACTGCGATTCCGTGCTCACTTCTTTGTGCCCAAAGGGTTTAGTCGCTATCGATGGAAAGTCGCCCGCTGAGTTCTGGGCTGAAACCGGCACCACCCTGACGATGATGGTGAGGCGAAGGCGACCTTCCTGCGCTGGATCTGGTATGCCGCTCGCCGGGAAGGACTTCACCTCGATCACGCCGCAGAGACCTTCTCCACACCTGAACGAGTCGCAGATGCGATACATACTGTGGTTGCACCAACATTGCGGATAAGCCTGTACGACCAGCAGGCGCTGATCTCGCATTCGACAGTTCAGCGTTGACGTGCACATGCTGTTCATCGTTGCGGGCTGCGTACGTCTCACAGCGGTCGCCGCGGATGGTGCGGAGATATCGGTCGGCACTCTCTATGAAGGTTCCTTTCTTGGGCAGAGCACGCTCACCCGTCAACCCGTGATCGGTTGCGCGTATGCCGTTGGCGAAGTCGCTATTGTGCAGATCGAACGCGAGCAGGTCGAGACGCTGGTGCACCGGAACCCCTTGCTCATGCAGGAGTTTGGCCGCACGATCGAAGTACGAAGGGCTAATGTCCGCCGGGCAATCACCAGCGATACTCTTGCGAAGAGCAAGAGCGGTTGAGGCGCATCAGCCCCGGCTCGACCAGCAGTTGCTTGCATCGATGGCCTGTTTGAGGGCTGCGCATAGCCGCAAATGCGTCATCTAGCCACCTACATGGCGCGTAATGATCGTCACATGTTTGCTGCTGATGCGACGGTTGCATCGGTTGGTGCAGATTCGGGGTTTCTGACACACAGACACTCCGACAGTTCACACTTCCGGCCCCGTCCATGAGACCGTATCTCTCACTATGGATAGCGAGGCGAGTGGCCACCAATACCTCTCGTATGAGGAATTCGGCAGGGCGTTCTTCGAGATAGCCGTCAGCGAGGCCCGCGTACGGGCGGCGGTCGCGTCGATCGCCGGCGAACCGTTCGAGGTCGGCCCCATGGCTCAAGGGCCCGGAAAGATCGCCAAGGTCACTGCAAAGGTCCAGATTCTGGACCCGATCGTCACCCGGAACGCCGGGGAGACCATCACCTTCGACATTCAGGTGCCGTTGGCCATCGACCTGTTGATCGACCTGAAGCTCGACAAGAGCCGATTCAATGTCGCGGGCAACATCAACCTGAAGGCGACCGCCCGCGCCGCCGCGCCGCTACAGCTGATCATCGACGTCGCACCACCTGGCCCGTCAGACATCACCGTCGACGTGTCCTCAAACACCATCCGCGGTGAGCTGTTGCGCATCTTGGCGGGCGTCGATCAGCTGATCAGCCGGTTCATCGCCAAATATGTCGCCGACGAGGTCGATAACCCCAAGGCCATGGCGGCACGCACCATCGACGTCGCGCACCGGCTCGATTCGGCCTGGACGGGCGTTTGATCGACCTCTCGGCCTGGGAACCTGTCACAACAGGGGAGTCCGGCGCCTTGGTCTACCGGTCGGCCGACCGCACGCGCTACGCGAAAACGGGCGGTGCCGACCTTGAGGCCGAGCGAGATCGCATCGAATGGCTTAGCACTCGGGATGTCCCGGGCCCGAACGTCCTTGAATGGACACCGGGGCCCAGCGGCCCCGTGTTGATCACCTCGGCCGTTCTGGGCACGCCCGCCGATCAGCTGGACGCGGACGATCTGGACAGGGCGTGGCCCGCCATCGCCGAGGCAGTGCGCCGACTGCACGCACTGCCGACGGCACAGTGCCCATTCACGCGGAATCTGGACGCGATGATGGCGCTCGCGCATGATGTGGTGGCCCGCGATGCTGTCAATCCGGACTTTCTGCCCGATGGGGACCGTGATGTTCCCGCCGCGGAGCTCCTGGCGCGTGTCGCAGCCGACGTACCGGAGCGCCTGGCCCAGGAGGCCGGCGACCTGGCGGTGTGCCACGGCGACTTGTGTCTGCCGAATATCGTCATCGCTCCAGAAGGCTTTTCGGTCGCCGGATTCATCGACCTCGGCAGGCTCGGAGTGGCGGATCGGCACGCGGATCTCGCATTGCTCTTCGCCAATTCGCGGGAGACCTGGCCAGAGGATGCACGAGCGGCCACCGCCCGTGCGCGGTTCCTGGACGCCTACGGGACACGTGCAGACCTTGACCGGTTGGAGTTCTACCTGCAGCTCGATCCGCTGACCTGGGACTAGTATTTAATTATTGACTTATATAAGTAGAAACTTTTATTATGGGCGCGTGCACGCCTTCGACATACTCGGGGACTCGGTGCGTCGGCGCATTGTGGAGCTGATCCACGCGGGGGAGATGTCCTCCGGTGCCGTTACCGAGGTGATCCGGTCGGAGTTCGCGATAAGCCAGCCTGCCGTGTCACAGCATCTGAAGGTGCTGCGCGACAACGGGTTCGCAACGGTACGCAACGAAGGAACCCGACGGCTCTACAGCCTGGACGTCGCGCCGCTACGGGAAGTGGACCGCTGGCTCGACACCTTTCGCCGCAACTGGACTCCGCATTTGGATGCGCTGGCCACCGAGATCTCCCGCGGTAAGCGGCACCGCGCATCCGCAAGCCCCCGAAACGACAAGGAGAACATCTCGTGATCGATGTTCAGCATCAGCTCAACGCTGTCCGCCGCGCGGTCGGCACCAGGACATTCCAGGCCCGAGAGGCGCGCGTTGTGACGGTCAGTCAGACCTACGAAACCAGCGCCGAAGACCTATGGGATGCCTGTACCAATTCCGAACGCATCCCGCGATGGTTCCTGCCGATCACCGGAGACTTGCGCGTCGGAGGCCATTACTCATTGGAGGGCAACGCATCTGGAACCGTGCTCACCTGCGACGCACCGCATTCGTTCAGCGCGTCCTGGGAAGCCATGGGCGCCACCAGCTGGATCGAGGTGACGATCACCCCCGAGTCCGGCGACCGGGCCACCTTCACCCTGGAACACATCTCCGATATCTGCGACGACGACGAACACTGGCTGCAGTTCGGTCCGGGCGCCGTCGGAGTCGGTTGGGACTCCGGGATTCTCGGCCTGGCCGGATACCTCGCGTCACCGGAGGATCGGATCACTCCCGAAGAGGGAGCGGCCTGGGCGGCCGGCGATGAGGGGCGCGCATTCATGGCCGGCTCCAGCGAACGGTGGTACGAGGCGGCCGTCGCCTCCGGCATGGACCCAGCGCAGGCCCGAGGCATGGCTGATCGCACCACGCAGGCCTATACCGCGGGCTGAAGTGGCCGGCGCCACAGCGGACGCTACTATCGGCCCATGACCACATCGGCAATGCCGCCGGATGTTTCTGGATTTGGACGCGTCACCCAAATTGCTTGGGTTACTGATGATCTCGATGCCACGGAAAGCATGCTCAGTGCCGTATTCGGGGTCAAGAAATGGACACGAATTCCAGATGTGCACTTCGGCCCCGACTCATGCACCTATCGCGGTGCACCGGCCGACTTCACCGCGACCATCGCGCTGAGCTACCTCGACGACATGCAACTCGAACTGATCCGCCCGGTCAGCGGTGTAAGCATCTATTCGGAGTTTCTGGAACAACATCCCCCGGGGCTGCACCACGTATGCATGGAACCGCCCGACATCGACGCTGCGGTCCAACAGGCCACGGCACGCGGCATGGCAGTGGTCCAAGACGGTGTGATGCCCGGCGGTATGCGCTTTGCCTACCTCTCGGCACCTGAGGCCGCGTTGCCGTACATGGAACTGGCCCATGTCCCGTCCGAAATCCGGGCGTTCTACGACTACATCAAGAGTGAGCAGGCATGAGCGCAGCGATACCGGAAACCGTAGCGGTCCAGGACGTCACGGAGTGGTCTGACGAGGTAGATGTACTGGTCATCGGATTCGGCATGGGAGGCGGATGTGCCGCCGTCTCGGCCGCCGAGGCGGGCGCACGCGTACTCGCGCTTGAGCGTGCCGCCTCTGCGGGCGGGACCACTGCCATGGCGGGCGGGCATTTCTACCTCGGCGGCGGCACCGCGGTTCAGGAGGCCACCGGACACGCCGACAGCGCCGACGAAATGTACAAATACCTCATGGCGGTATCGCCGGATCCTGATCCGGAGAAGATCCGTCTGTACTGCGACGGAAGCGTCGATCATTTCAATTGGCTTGAGGCGCTGGGCTTTCAATTCGAACGCAGCTTCTATCCGGAGAAGGCGGTCATCCAGCCCAACACCGAAGGGTTGATGTTCACGGGCAACGAGCTGGTGTGGCCGTACCGCGATCAGGCCGTTCCGGCGCCACGCGGACACAAGGTGCCCAAGCCCGGCGACACCGGCGGTGCGGGCATGGTCGTGGACCTGCTCGCACGGCGTGCCGACGAGCTCGGTGTACCCATCCGCTATGAGACAGGCGCCACGGCGCTCATCCTCGACGAGGAGGGTGCGGTCGTGGGCGCCACGTGGAAACGTTTCGCGGAAACCGGTGCGATACGCGCGAAGTCAGTGATCATCGCGGCGGGCGGATTCGTCATGAACCCCGCCATGGTGGCCGAGTACACCCCCAAGCTCGCCGAGAAACCCTTCGTGCTCGGCAGTACCTACGACGACGGTCTCGGCATCAGACTCGGGGTGTCCGCGGGTGCGGGCACCTGCAACATGAACCAGATCTTCGTGACTGCTCCGGTGTACCCGCCGTCGGGATTGCTCACCGGAATCATCGTCAACAAGAACGGTGAACGATTCGTCGCCGAAGACTCCTACCATTCCCGCACCTCTGGGTTCGTGATGGATCAGCCCGACAGTGCCGCCTACTTGATCGTCGACTCCGAGCACATGGATCGACCGACCCTGCCGTTGACGCCGTTCATCGATGGCTGGGAGACCGTCGCGGAAATGGAAGCGGCGCTGGGCATCCCGGCGGGAAACCTCGAGAAGGCCTTGCAGCGGTACAACGAACATGCCGCCAGGGGAGAGGACCCCGACTTCCATAAGTACCCGAAATACCTTGCCGCGCAGGGAACCGGTCCGTGGGGTGCGTTCGATCTGACCCTGGGTAAGGCGATCTATGCGGGATTCACGCTGGGTGGGCTTCGCGCGGATGTCGACGGACGCGTGCTCGCCGAATCCGGGGAGCCGATATCGGGGCTCTATGCGGCGGGCGCCAGCGCTTCGAACATTGCTCAAGACGGGAAGGGCTACAGCAGCGGAACCCGGCTTGGCGAAGCGTCGTTCTTCGGCCGGCGCGCGGGTTCGCACGCGTCAGCAGGGGTATCCACCGGCTAATCCGATCTGGCACGCTATGTGAGGCCGGTCACAAACGTGCATCAAATGGTCGTCCCATGGGATAGCCGGTGGGTGACCATCGACATGTCGCCTAGGCTGGGCGCAACGGAAAGGTGACTCCAATGGCGGAGGTCTATACCAGCAACGGGAACCGGCCCGCGCCGGCCCGTAAGATCCGCAAGCTGGCCAACGTCGCACTGAACATCGATGGCACCGTCGGACATATCGAATCGATGGCTGTTGAGGTGCACGACCTCACCGATCGGGTGGGTTCGATGCTCGACCACCTGGACTCCAGCCTGGAGCGGCTCGACGACTCCCTGGACTCGCTGAACCTCACGTTGAACAATCTGGCCGAGACCACCACGACCCTGGCTAACACGATGACGAGCCTCGAGACCCTCATCGACGTCGTCAATCCGCTCATCCGCGTACTGAAGGTCGCGCTCTACCCCACGAAGATTGTGCTGGATTTCGCCGACGATCGGATCGCCCAAGTCGAACGCGCGCTGCACCGGTAGGGCTTCCTTCCCTGGTCATCCCCGGATACTCCCGGCGTTCGATTAACATACATACCGGATTGTCGGTAATGTCTCATCGACGTAGGTGACGAGGACGAAGGGAGTCGCGATGAGCGATTCATCCGATCAGCCCCGGAGACCCCGGAAGCTTGATCCGGTTTCCGCCGAGATTCAGTTCGATCGGCTGGCCGCCACGGCCGGTCAGCTCCTGAAGGCCGGATCGCGCATCCTGAGCCAACGCCCCACCGAACGCGACCTGCGTCAGGTGGTCGCCAAGGAAATGCGTCGTTCATTTGCCGAGCTCGGCCCCGCCTACGTCAAGTTTGGCCAGCTCATCGCGTCATCGCCGGGGATGTTCCCCGAGGACCTCTCCGCGGAGTTTCGGTCGCTGCTCGATCAGGTACCACCGGCGAACCCGCAGACCATTCGTTCCATGCTCACCGACGAGCTCGGCGCCCCACCCGAGGACGTGTTCGGGTCCTTCGATGAGGTTCCCTTTGCCTCGGCGTCCATCGCCCAGGTGCACAAGGCGACACTGAAGGACGGCACCGCAGTCGTCGTCAAGATCCAGCGCCCCGCGATCCGCACCAGACTCGCGGCCGATCTGCAGATCCTCAAACAGATCGCCCGGGGCCTGGAACTCACCGAGATGGGCCGCATGTCGAACATCTACGAGGTGATGCAGGACTTTGAGGCGAATCTCGCCGAAGAGCTCGACTTCACTCTGGAAGCCCAGGCCATGCGGGACTGGACCGCCGGCCTCGCGGGCTCCAAGTACGCGCCGAAGGTGCGAGTACCGCAACTCTATTCGGAGCTGTGTACCGACAAGGTGCTCACCATGGAGTACGTCGAGGGCGTCCGGATCGACAACGCGGATGAGATCCGTGCGGCCGGCTTCGACGGCCCCGAGGTGGTCAAGACCCTCATGCTGACCCTTTTCGATTCGGCGTTCGCCGCGGGCACCTTTCATGGCGATTTGCATGCAGGAAACCTGATGGTGGACCCGCAAGGGCGAATCGTGTTCCTGGACTTCGGAATCGTCGGCCGCCTCGATCAGCGCACCCGCAAGACACTCCGCGAGTTGATCGGTGCGCTCATCATCGAGCCCGATGACGAGGCGGCCGCGCGCACCCTGATCAAATTGGGGGCCATCGATCCCGGCGCCGACCCGGCCAAGGTCGCCGAGTCGCTCCGGAAGGTCACCCGTCCTATGGGTACCTCATTGGGCAAGATCTCTTACGGCACGATCGGCCGGCAGCTCACCGCGTTGGGGCGCGAGCATGACGCTATCCTCCCCAAGGAATTCATCCTGGTGGGCAAGCAGCTGCTCTATGTCGAGCGGTACACCAAACTGCTTGCGCCGGACTGGCAGCCGGTGGGGGACCCGGAAATACTCACCTACTTCGGCACCTTGATATCGGAGTATCAACAGGCCCGCGAAGAAATCAAGGACGAGGTCGGAGAATGACACGCACCGCCGGAAGCCCAGCACGGCCTGCTACCCGCGATCATCGTGCCGGGCGACGCACCCAGGAAGAACGCAGCGCCGCCATGCGCAGCAGGCTCCTGGACGCCACGGTGGATTGCCTGGTCAAGTATGGATACGCGGGCACCACCACCACGCGCGTGGCGCAACGCGCCGGCGTCACCCGTGGTGCACTTGTGCACCATTTTCAGTCGAAATCCGAGCTTCTCGGAGAATCGGTGCGGCACTTGGCGTTCAAACAAGGCCAGGAGATTCTTTCCGAGCTGATAGCGCTGGACAGTGAGAGTGGAACCGACTTCGTCAGCCGTTGTCTGGATGCACTCTGGCGAATGCACCAGGGGTCGATGTTCATCGCCACCATGGAGCTATGGATTGCCGCGCGAACCGATCCTGAACTATCGGCTCAGATGGACCAGTTCGAATTTATTGTGATGCAGCAGTTCTCGACGCTGGGTCAATCGGTGAGTCAGACCGACGAAGAGCTGCGAGTCATTCGCAACATCACGCTCACCGCCATGGACGCCGTTCGTGGGATCTTGGTCAACAGCATGACCGCACCGCAGGAAGCTCGTGATCAACGCTGGGCGCGCGCCAAGTCGATGCTGCTGAATATCGTCGAGTCGCCAACGGTCGGTGCGCCACTGGATTCCGCGTTACGCACCATCGACACCGGGAAGCTCAGTCTTTCCGACTAGCGCTGGACTCGCGCGCCGCTGCTTCCTCCATGCGTGACTGCTCGGCCTGGATCACCATGTTCCCGAAATATCCGATGAAGGATGGATCCGAGAGAATGGCCCAGTCGGGCGCCAGCAGCTTCATGTAGCGCTCCACATACAGCAGCTGCTTGGAGATCAGTACCAGCTCGCGCGGGAGCCGCACGTCGTATTCCTTGGCCATCATCGCCAGCTGCTTACCCAGCTGACCGTAGGAGATCGCCGAAAGCTTGGATTGCTGTAGGGGATTGGTGAAATCGGAGATGGTCTTGGCGGCAGTTGTGGAATCGGCCGGCTTGCCTCGATCGCCGATGGCGCCGAGTTTGTAGATGCCGCGGGCCACTGCCGCATGATCGTTCTTGACGAACAGATCGACCATGATCTCGGTGAAGATCTTGCGGCTGCGTTCGTCGATACGGCCAACGATCCCGAAGTCCAGGAAGACGATTCGGCCGTTGGAATCCACCAAGAGATTGCCCGCATGTAGGTCTCCATGAAAGAGCCCCTTGTGAAATCCCGTCTCGAACAGTGAGTAGACGATGGCCTTGACCAATCCGACCCCGTCGAAACCGGCCGCGGCGAGTTCGGTGACGTTGTCGATGCGGATTCCCTCGACGTACTCCATCGTGAGTACCCGTTCGGTGCTGTATTGCCAGAACACCTTGGGGACTCGCACCTTATCGCCGTACTCGGTGTCGGCCAAACTGGCGATCCACTGCTCCATGGCGTGGCCCTCGGCCGCGAAATCCAGCTCCTCATTGAGGTTCTGCTCGAAATCCTCGATGATCTCGGTCGCATTGGTGGCGCGGCCCAGATCGGTTTTCACGACGACCCGCGCCAGCCGGCCCCAGATTCGGATGTCGGCGGCCAATCGGGTGCGGATCTTCGGCCGCTGTATCTTCACCACCACCCGTTCACCTGTCTTCAAGGTGGCGTGGTGCACCTGGGCTATGGACGCAGAGGCGAAG
Source organism: Mycobacteroides chelonae CCUG 47445 (assembly GCF_001632805.1). Classification (NCBI taxonomy): domain Bacteria; kingdom Bacillati; phylum Actinomycetota; class Actinomycetes; order Mycobacteriales; family Mycobacteriaceae; genus Mycobacteroides; species Mycobacteroides chelonae. The sequence continues at coordinate 2,388,028 of NZ_CP007220.1, forward strand.
GGGTGCTCGTCGAATGTTGCGAATATCGTTGCCGGATCGGCGCCTAACTGCTCCCGTACGGTCTGGTGGATCAGTTCGGATGATGCCGGCGGAACTCTGTCGAGCAGAGTGCGGAATTCGTTGGACAGCGCCTCGGGAAAGACGCCGGGTGAGGAGGCGATGAGCTGCCCCAGCTTCACGTAGGTGGGGCCCATCAGGGCGAAGGTCCGGCGCAGCTCGTGTGCCGCGCGCACCTCCAGCGACTTCCCGCGACGGGGCCGCACCAGCAGTCGGGCTCCCGAGCTGGCCAGTCGGGACGCGGCGATGCCGACGCGTCCGACCTCCACTCTTAGCGGGGGCGGATGCAACGTGACCCGCGGGCGGGTGATCTCGATATCGATCGCCCCCCTGGCCGGTTGCGAATTCGCCGTTGCCGCGACGAATTCCGAGGTAGATTCGGGGAGGTCGGGCTGTTGTATCCCGCTCTCGGACAGTCCAGTGGCGAGGGGCGCCGCGTCGTTGCCCGCGCCCTCGGGGGTGGTCATGAGCGCCACTGTAATACATACGAGCACAGTTGTATGTAACGTGCGCCGAGCTACTGCCGGGTAGCCGCCGAATCGGGCTCATCCGCCCACAGGTCTGTCGGTATTTGACGGCAGTACACCTGCATTTAGTCGGCTGGAGGTGCGAGATCAGCGGTAATTGCATCTTACATACACGAGGGTATGTATGTTACGTTCGGAACCGCTGGTACCAATCCGTGCCAGACCATTGACAAAGGAGTCTTCCGCCCATGTCCGAGCTGCACTCCAGCATCGACCTCCCGTACAGCATCGACAAGCTCTGGTCGGTGTTGCCGGACCTCAACAAATACGACGAGTGGATGACCATCCACACCGGATTCAAGGGCGACGTCCCGGCGATCGAGGACATCAAGGTCGGCACCAAGTTCTCCGAAATCGTCACCCTCATGGGCATGGCCAACACGGTCGAGTGGACCGTGCAGGAGTTCACCCCGGCAGACGAGGTGCTGTCCGCGAAGAAGGGCGCCTTCAAGCTGGGCGGGACCGGTATGGCCGGAGTCGAGGCCATCATCAAGTCGAGTGTCGAGGAAATCGATGCTGACAACACCCGGGTGAACGTGGACTCGTCCTTCACCGGACAGATGCTCACCGGGGCAATCGGCACGGCGATCGACAAGGCCGTGCAAGAAGAGCTCGAAAACTCCGTCGCCCGCCTCAAGGAGTTGCTGGCCAAGGAACTCGGCTAACCGAGTCTGCCGACGTCGATCACTTTCACAGGAGAAAGCAGGAGACATGCTCGACTGGTCACCCATTGACCTTGCGGTGCGTGACGCCGTTCGCCAGTTCATCGACAAGGAGGTCAGGCCTCACGTCGATGCGCTGGAGTCCGGCGAGATGGAGCCGTACCCCATCATCCGAAAGATGTTCGCAACCTTCGGCATCGACGCTCTTGCCAAAGAGGCGCTGCAGAAGCAGATCGAGAAGAAAAAGGCCCGGGAGGCCGCACTGGCGGCCGGTCAGCCGCTAGAGGACTCCAAGAAGTCCGACGGCGGGGGAGTCATGGGGCTCGCGGGCGGGTCGGCCGGTATGGGTTTCGTGCTCACCAGCGAAATCTCGCGTGTCTGTATGGGTTTGGTGACAGGGATGGGCGTGAGCATGGGCCTGACCGTCCCGACCATCGCCTCCCGCGGCACGGCCGCACAGATGGAGCGCTGGCTGCCGGAGCTGGTCACCTACGAGAAGGTGGGTGCGTGGGCCATCACCGAACCCGACTCGGGCTCGGACGCATTCGGCGGCATGAAGACGTATGTCACCCGCGACGGGGAGGACTACATCCTCAACGGCCAGAAGACCTTTATCACGAACGGGCCCGATGCCGATGTGATCGTCGTCTACGCCAAGCTGGATGAGAAGGACCCTTCGGTCGACAAGCGAGACCGCACGGTACTGACCTTCGTTCTCGACAAGGGCATGGAGGGCTTTACGCAGTCGAAACCCTTCCGCAAGATGGGTATTCACAGTTCCCGCACCGGCCAGTTGTTCTTCGAGAACGTCCGTCTGGGCAAGGACCGGCTCCTCGGTGAATCCGAAGCCAACGATCAGGGCGACGGCCGCGACAGCGCCCGCGCCAACTTCTCGATGGAACGTATCGGCGTGGCGGCGCTCGCACTCGGAGTCATCGAGGAGTGCCTGCGGCTCTCGCTGGACTACGCCAAGACACGCACCCTGTGGGGCAAGGAAATCGCCCAATTCCAACTGATCCAGCTCAAGCTGGCCAAGATGGAAGTGGCCCGGCTCAACGTGCGGAACATGCTGTTTCACGCCATCGAGAGCCTCTCGGAGAACAAGACGCCGTCCCTGGCGGAGGCCTCGGCTATCAAACTCTATTGCTCTGAGGCCGCCACCGATGTGGCGATGGATGCCGTGCAGCTCTTCGGCGGCAATGGCTACATGACCGAGTATCGCGTCGAACAGCTGGCGCGTGATGCCAAGTCGCTCATGATCTACGCCGGCAGCAATGAAGTTCAGATCACCCACATCGCCAAGGGACTGCTCGCGGGGTAGTCGTGTCTTATGGCCTGCCGTGGCCTCGCCCATGCGAGGTCACGGCAGGTTGTCATCTGAGCCACACCTGACCGCGCAGTAATATTGCTGAGGCTTCACGCTGGTTCGCCGTGCAGTGAGCACTCGACATCGATGTGACATGGCACACATACGGTCACGTCATGTGACCGGCAAGCCGTAGATCCGCTAGTCGCCGCCATGTTACTTTTCGTTCAATTCGAGTGAAAGATATCACTCGTAGGCGCTTTTTCAGCGGTGAGAGGCGGTTTCTGATGACGGCGGTCCATGAACCTCAGGACATCGAGATACGCGCGAGAGATGTCTCATTCGACTTGAGTGATACGCCGTTGCATTGGATTCCCAATGAGCCCGTTGCTTCCAATGTGCTCAGTGTTCTACACATCTTGGTGCCGGAGGCCGAGAGATGGTTCTGCGCTACATTTGCTGAGGCATTGCCTTATGTAAAGGATGAGAAGCTCGCCCGCGAGATGCGCGGTTTCGTGGGCCAGGAAGCTATGCATGCTGAAGTTCATGACCGTGCAGTCGGTGAATTCCTAGAGGCTCACGGCATCAATACCGGGCCCTACCTGCGTCAGTCTGAATACTTGTTCCGAAAAGCGCTGGGGCCCCTGCGATCACGGTCGGCACGTGCGCGCTACAACCACCTCATTCAGCGACTATGGCTTATTGCCGCTGCCGAGCACTACACGGCAGTGCTTGGCGACTTCGCGCTGAACGCCACCTGGGTCGAGCACAACGCCGACCCGGCGATGACGGACGTCTTGCGCTGGCACGGTGCGGAGGAGATGGAACACCGCAACGTGGCCCATGATGTCGCGAATTACTTCAGCACCAGCTACTTGCAGCGCAGCCGTGCCATGGCGCTGGTCGCAGTCGGTCTGATCCCGGTGCTCACCCGCGGGATCTTTCTTATCCTGCGGGAAGATCCAACGGTCAATTACTCCTATCCACGATTCTGGATCGAGTACTTCAAGGCCGCACGCCGCGGGCTCCTGCCCGGACTTTGGTCTTTGTTCTCGGCGACATTCACTTACTTCCGGCCCAGCTTCCTTCCGGAAGAGGTCGGTTCGACGGCACAGGCCGTTGCGTACCTGGCTTCCTCGCCGGGCGCACGGAGTGCCGCCTTGTGAACACCGACCTCACATCGCGGCGATCTCATAGCTCGCCGTTCCTGCCGCTGGACGCGGAGATCTCGAAGGTGCCGCCCAGTGTCCGCGGCAGATTCGTGCGCGATCCATTGCTGTTGGCCGCCCGTGGAGTACGCGAAATACTCGGGGCGTCCTTCAGTCTCCTCGCGCCGTTTTCTACGCAAGCCGAACCTCCCGAAGTCAATCGGATACAAACGTTGAAGGTCGCCCGCCGCGACGTCGTTGCCCACGACGAGAACGTGGTCGCACTGACTCTGACTGCGCCCGACGGTGGTGAGCTCGAACCATGGACCGCCGGCGCGCATCTCGACCTTCTCCTGGAATCGGGGCGGATGCGCGAGTACTCCCTCTGCGGTGACCCTGCGGTCCGTGACAGCTACCGGATCGCGGTGCGCCGGGTGCCAGATGGCGGCGGGGGCTCGATCGAGGTGCATGACACCTTGCATGAGGGCAGCCTCCTGCGGGTCAAAGGACCACGAAATGGCTTGCCCATGGCCGTCCCTGGCTTCGGGTCAGCCGCTCGCCGCCTGCGTTTCGTAGCAGGCGGTATTGGTATCACGCCGATCCTGCCCATGCTCATGACCGCCCAGCGCCTCGGCCTGGACTGGTCGATGGTCTACACGGGGCGCAGCAGGGATTCGATTCCATTTCTCAATGAGCTTGGCGTTTTCGGAGACAAGATCACCGTGCGTACCGATGACGAACACGGCCTTCCCTCCGCGGTCGACCTGCTCGGCGACATTCCCGGTGCGACGGCCGTTTACTGCTGTGGTCCAATCCCGATGCTGGAGCTGCTGCGCACCGCGCTGCTTGATCGCCCAGACGTGGAGCTGCACTACGAGAGGTTCTCTGCACCGCCGGTCGTGGACGGGGCACCCTTCACCGTTGTCCTTGCCCGCACCGGCGAGCGAATCAGTGTGTCGGCAGAGGAGAGCGCGTTGTCGGCGATTCTGCGGCACAACCCTCACGCGGCGTACTCGTGCAAACAGGGCTTTTGCGGGACATGTGAAGTGACGGTCATCGATGGTGCGGTAGAGCACCATGACACCTTGCTCACCGGGCCCGAACGTGAAGCGGGCTGCATGCTGCCGTGCGTATCGCGCTGCGCTGATCGCTCCGGCAGCGGAGAGCTTGTCGTCGACCTGTAGACAGCCGGAACGGTAAGAGCAGCATCACTTTCGGCAGCTACCGATATCGCTCGACACCACGTGGCCGATGTATCAGGCTGAGGCGATGCGGGCGCACCTTCACGCGGATCTGGCGCAGTACTGGGCCCTGGCCGGGCCGCTGTACTCCGCCGATCCCGTGCTGTACACCTTTGAGCTCCATCTGGCGGCGCGCCTGCGGCAGCCGGATTCCGATCCCCCGGCGGCACTGATGACCTTTACCGATCTGGGTCATCTGGTGGGAGCGGCCCTGGGGACCAGCCAGGGGCTCGTCTGCAATGCCATTCCCGCGGCTGGGATCACTGCCGCGGTGAACCTGCTGGCCGACAACGCGATACCGCTGCCTTCGGTGCGGGGGTCGCGTGCGGTGACGTTGGCGGTGGCCGACGCCTGGTTGTCGAGGACCGGCGCCACGGCCTGCGGCACCACTGACGAGCGGCTCTACCGCCTGGCAGATCTCGTAACGCCGCGCGCGGTGGGCGAGCCCTTGCTGGTCGCCGCAGAGGAGATCGAGTCGTTGGTGCCGTGGAGCATCGAATACAGCAGGGAAACCTTTGGCGTCGACAAGCCCGCCGACGAAGCGCGGCGCTGGCTGATTGGCTCCTACCGATTGGGGGACGTCTACCTGTGTTGGGACCATGGCGGGGTCCCTGTCGCGATGGCAGGCGTCCGGGCCCCCATCGAAGGGGTGTCGCGAGTAGGCCCCGTCTACACGCCACCGCCGCACCGGGGCCACGGCTACGGCAGCGCCGTGACCGCGGCGGCCTGCGAATGGGCGCGTCAAGCAGGTGCGCGGGAGATTGTGCTCACCACCGATCTGGCCAACCCCACCTCCAACTCCATCTATCGCAAACTCGGATTCCGCGCCGTCACTGATTCGGTGATCGTGGAATTCGCCTGAAGGCACTCACTGGGCTTAACGATCGTCGCGAAAGGCGCTCCTAGCTCCCTGACGTACCGTGTGCATGTGCGCAAGTCGAACACCGCCTCACGGTTCACCGGGAAGTTCTGGAAGCTCCTCGGTGCCGCTACCGATAAGAACCAGAGCCAGTCGCTGGAGCTCGTGGATGCCTCGAAGAAGTACGACGAGAAGGCCAAGGACCTCACCGACGAACAACTCACCAAGGCGGCCAAGAAACTCGACCTGTCTGAGGGCATCGAATCCAAGGACATCGGCCAGTTCCTGGCGATCGTGCGTGAGGCCGCCGAACGGACCATTGACGAGCGCCCGTTCGATGTTCAGCTGCTGGGCGCCCTGCGCATGCTCGACGGCGACGTCATCGAGATGGCCACCGGTGAGGGTAAGACTCTGACCGGTGCGATCACCGCCGCCGGCTACGCGCTGGGCGGACGCAGTGTGCACGTCATCTCGGTCAACGACTACCTGGCCCGTCGTGATGCCGAGTGGATGGGACCGTTCCTGGAGCGCCTGGGGCTGACGGTGGGCTGGATCACCGAGGAATCCACCGCTGACGAACGCCGTGAGGCCTACGCCTGTGACGTCACCTACGGGTCGGTCAACGAGATCGGTTTCGACGTGCTGCGCGACCAGCTGGCGATCGATGTCGATGCCCTGGTCTCGCCGAGCCCCGATGTCGCCGTCGTCGACGAGGCCGACTCGGTGCTCGTCGACGAGGCTCTGGTGCCGCTGGTGCTGGCTGGAACCAGCCACCGTGAAGCGCCGAGCTCTGAGGTCATCGAGGCGGTCCGTGAGCTGATCGCAGGCGAGGACTACGAGGCCGATAACGACCGTCGCAACATCTTCCTGACCGATACCGGAGCCCGGAAGCTGGAAAAGCAGCTGGGGAACATCGACCTGTATTCCGAGCACCACGTCGGGACCACCCTCACCGAGGTCAATGTGGCCCTGCACGCACATGTGCTCCTGGAGCGCGACGTGCACTACATCGTGCGTGATGGCGCCGTGCACCTCATCAACTCCTCGCGTGGACGCATCGCCACGCTGCAGCGCTGGCCCGATGGCCTGCAGGCAGCTGTCGAAGCCAAGGAGGGAATCGAAACCACCGACACCGGTGAGGTTCTCGACACCATCACCGTGCAGGCACTCATCAACCGCTACCCGCGTGTCAGCGGAATGACCGGCACCGCCCTGGCGGCCGGTGAGCAGCTGCGGCAGTTCTACAAGCTGGGTGTCTCGCCGATCCCGCCCAACACCCCCAACATTCGCGAAGATCAGCCCGACCGCGTGTACATCACCGAGGCGAGTAAGAACGACGCGATCGTCGCGCATATCGCCGAGATCCATGCCACCGGGCAGCCGGTGCTGGTGGGCACGCACGATGTCGCCGAATCCGAGGCACTGCATCACCGTTTGGTGCGTGCGGGGGTTCCGGCTGTCGTGCTGAACGCCAAGAACGATGCCGAGGAAGCCCGCGTCATCGCCGAGGCCGGTGCGCTCAAGGCGGTCACGGTCTCCACACAGATGGCCGGCCGCGGTACCGATATCCGCCTGGGCGGCTCCGACGAGACCGACTACGACGCCGTCGTCGAAGCGGGCGGACTGCACGTTGTGGGCACCGGGCGCCATCGCACCGAACGACTCGACAACCAGCTGCGCGGACGTGCTGGACGCCAGGGTGACCCCGGGTCGTCGGTCTTCTTCTCCAGCTGGGAGGACGAGGTCGTTGTCGCATATCTGGATTCGGCCAAGCTGCCCACCGGGACAGATGAGAATGGGCAGATTGTCAGCACCAAGGCCGGTGGGCTCATCGACCATGCCCAGCGCGTCGCCGAGGGTGCGATGCTCGACCTGCACGCCAACACGTGGCGGTACAACCAGCTGATCGCCCAGCAGCGCGCCATCATCTCCGAGCGCCGCGACACCCTGCTGCGCACCGACACCGCCCGCAAGGAGCTTCAGGAGCGCTCGGCTGAGCGTTACGACGAGCTGGCCGAGGAGCTTTCCGAAGAACGCCTGGGGCGGATCTCACGGGAGATCATGCTGTACCACCTCGACCGGGGCTGGGCTGACCACCTGGCGTACCTCTCCGATGTGCGCGAGAGCATCCACCTGCGTGCGCTCGGGCGGCAGAACCCGATCGACGAATTCCACCGGCTCGCCGTCGACGCCTTCGCATCGCTGGCCGCTGACGCCGTGGAAGCGGCACAGCAGACCTTCGACACCGCGAATCTGGTTGACGAGGAACAGGGATTGGATCTGTCGAAGCTTGCCCGGCCGACGTCTACGTGGACGTACATGATTCACGACGACCCGCGCAAGAACGACAGCCTGTCGATCTTGAACCTGCCTGGCGTCTTCAGCTGACGACAGACCGTCTATTTGCGCGGGGTATACCTTCGCGAATATGAGAGGGTGGCCGGATGGGAACCGCCGAACCGCCCTCCGGAGACGACCGGATACTGACGGTCCCCAACGTGCTGAGCGTTATTCGGCTGGCCTTTATCCCGCTGTTTCTGTATCTGCTGTTGGTCAAACACGCCGACGGCTGGGCCGTCGCCATTCTGATGCTCAGCGGCTTCACCGACTGGGCTGACGGCAAGATAGCGCGGCTGATGAACCAGTCGTCGCACCTGGGCACGCTCCTGGACCCGGCTGCCGACCGGCTGTACATGGTGACCACACCGATCGCCTTCGCCATCCGGGACATCGTGCCGTGGTGGATCGTCCTCACCCTGCTGGCCCGCGACCTCATCCTCACGCTCGGACTGCCCATCGTGCGCAGTCGCGGAATCGAGGCGCTGCCGGTCATGTACATCGGCAAGGCCGCGACCTTCGCGCTGATGTCGGCATTTCCGCTGATTCTCGTCGGTGAATGGGACTCGTTGTGGGGCAGGATAATCGGTCCCTGTGGGTGGGCATTCCTGATTTGGGGTCTGGGCATGTATCTGTGGACTTTCGTGCTCTACGTCGCCCAGATCGTGATGGTGGTCCGGCAGCTGCCGAAGGTCAGCACCTGATATGAGTGCCGAGGACCCCATACACGGCAACGGGCCGCATCTCATGGGTGGTTTCGAACCCGAGGAGGGTCTGGGCCACCACAGCGCGAACCGGCCCAAGCGCAACCCGGTGCCGTCGCTGCTGCGCACCCTGCTCTCCGATCACCTGGACGCCGGATACGCCGAGGCGGCCGCAGCACGCCGAGACGGTGCCGCACCGCGTTCACGCCTGGCTGAATGGAGTTGGCAGGCAGTCGCTGCCGTCGCCATTGCCGCGGTCTTCGCGGCGGCGATCGCCCAGACCACCCGTATCGCGCCGGGCGTCATGCAGGAAAAGCAGGGACTGCTGGCGAGTATCCGCAGTGAACAGCGCGACTCCGGAGCTCTGGAGTCGACGCGAGACCAGCTGGCGGCAGAGGTGGCCGGCGCCCGGCGCAGTCAGCTGGAAGGCAACGAGCAGGGCAAGGAACTGCTGAATCGATTGGACCACTTGGGTCTTGCGGCGGCGAGCACCGAGGTTCGCGGACCGGCGCTGATCGTCACGCTGGCCGACCCAGGCAGTGCAGGTGACCTCTCGGACGTCTCGAAGGAACGCATCCCGCGTAGTCAGCAGGTCATCCTCGACCGCGACATGCAGCTCGTCGTGAACTCGCTGTGGAACAGTGGTGCAGAAGCGATTTCGGTATCGGATGTCCGCATAGGCCCGAATGTCACGATGCGTCAGGCCGGGGGAGCGATCCTGGTGGACAACCAGCCCATCAGCTCGCCGTACCGGATAGTCGCCGTCGGCCCCGCGAACACCATGAAATCCTCATTCGAGCGCAGCCCGGGAATGGCCAGGATGCGGCTTCTGCAGAAGTCTTACGGCATCAGACTCACCCTGGGTACCCAGGAGAATGTTCAGCTGGCTCCCGCGGTTAATCGGGACGTCAAGTACGCCAAGGAAATTCCAGCAGGAGGCCGGTGAAGTGACCCGGACGGTGAACAGGAGAGGAAGTAAACGATGATCGGCATAGTCGCGCTGGCGATCGGCGTGGTTTTGGGGCTGGTGTTTCACCCGAACGTGCCCGACGCGGTCGCCCCATACTTGCCGATCGCGGTGGTCGCCGCACTCGACGCGCTTTTCGGCGGCGCTCGGGCCTACCTGGACCAGATTTTCGACTCGAAGGTGTTCGTGGTCTCCTTCGTGTTCAACGTGCTGGTAGCGGCGTTGATCGTGTTCGTGGGCGACCAGCTTGGGGTGGGTACGCAGCTGTCCACTGCCATCATCGTCGTTCTCGGTATCCGGATCTTCGGAAACGCAGCCGCCCTGCGGCGCAGGTTGTTTGGGGCATAAGCCGATGACCGATGCGCAGCCGGATTCACGACCCGAACCGCACCCCGGCAAGCACGAGATGCCCAAAACGCGCCGTCCACCGACGCGTACTCAGGTCATCTTTGGAGTGCTGGGCGTGGCGCTGTGCGCGCTGCTGGGCCTGGCGATCACCACCCAGGTCCGCCAAACCGAATCCGGCGATGGCCTGGACACCGCGCGACCCGCCGACCTGCTGGTGCTGCTGGACTCCTTGCAACAGCGCGATGCCAACCTGAACAAGGAGATCGCGGATCTGCAGCAGAGTCTTATCACGATGCGCGCCAGCGGAACCGGCAACCAGGCCGTGATCAACGACGCGAAGGCCCGACTGTCCGCGCTGTCCATCATGGCGGGGACAGTCGGAGCCACCGGTCCCGGTGTGATCCTCACCATCGACGATCCGGGGCAGGGCATGGGCGCAGAAGCCCTATTGGACATCATCAACGAGCTGCGGGCGGCCGGCGCCGAGGCCATCGAGATCAAGTCCGGCGGTCAGTCGGTGCGCATCGGGGCCGATTCCTGGGTCACCGGGGCCCCGGGACAGCTCATCGTCGACGGCGTGCTCCTGACACCTCCGTATTCGGTTCTGGCGATAGGCGATCCGCCGACCCTCGCGGCGGCGATGAACATTCCGGGCGGTGCCGTCGACACCGTCTCGCGGGTTGGCGGCGGCGTTACTATCGACCAGCCGGCACGCGTAGACATCACCACCTTGCGAGAACCGAAACCGCGCCAATACGCTCAGCCCGGCAAGTAGCCCCCCAGGCCACCGACCACGCAGACCACTGACCAAGAGCAAGGATGATTCACCGTGACCGAAATTCCTGCCGACCTGCACTACACCGAGGAACACGAATGGGTGCGGCGCACCGGTGAGCGCACCGTGCGTATCGGAATCACCGACTACGCACAGTCGCAGCTCGGCGATGTGGTGTTTGTTCAGCTGCCGGATGTGGGCTCGGACCTGAGTGCCGGCTCGACGTTCGGCGAGGTGGAATCCACCAAGTCGGTTTCGGACCTTTTCGCACCGATTACCGCGAAAGTTGTTGCCGCGAATGGCGATTTGGATTCCAATCCGCAGCTGGTCAATTCCGATCCGTACGGCGAGGGCTGGTTGGTCGATCTTGAGGTCGCCAGCGAGGCCGATCTCGACGCGGCTCTTAATGACCTCTTAGACGCATCGGGATATGGTGACGCCACCGATTAGGAGGGCACCAGTTCTCCAACCAGTCCGATGACCACAATTTCGGGTGGACCACTGGCGGATACGGCAGAGGTGGCCCGTTACGGGCAGTCAGACGGTACGGTCGGAAATGAGCGGCGATGAGGGTCGCGAAGGGCGTCATGCTCGGGCGTGATCCGCACTGACAATCGAATCCTCCAGGGGCGAGGAAGAAGGAGCGATGGTGACCGATAACGACAAGGACGACACGTCAGGCGAGGTCACCGCGGAGACGACCTCGGTGTTCCGCGCCGATTTCGCCACCGAGCTGGAAGCGCCCGCGCAGGCCGGTAACGATGTGTCGGGTGTCGAGGGATTGCCCGCCGGTTCGGCTCTGTTGGTGGTCAAGCGTGGACCCAACGCGGGATCGCGCTTTCTGCTCGATCAAGCAACCACGTCGGCCGGACGGCACCCCGACAGCGACATTTTTCTCGATGACGTCACGGTGAGCCGTCGTCACGCTGAATTCCGGCTTGACAGTGATGAATTCCAGGTAGTCGACGTGGGCAGCCTCAACGGCACCTATGTCAACCGCGAGCCGGTGGATTCAGCGGTGCTCGCCAACGGCGACGAAGTGCAGATCGGAAAGTTCCGTCTGGTCTTCCTGACCGGGCCGAAGTCGGCAGGCGATGACACCGCCCCGGGTGGCCAGTGACAGCTCCCGACCGGCCGGCTCTCACCGGAATGTCGATCGGGTCGGTACTCGACCTGTTGCGTCCGGAGTTTCCGGACGTCACGATCTCGAAGATTCGATTCCTCGAATCAGAGGGACTGGTTACCCCGTCGCGTAGCGCGTCGGGGTATCGCCGGTTTTCGGCCTATGACGCCGAGCGGCTCCGGTTCATCCTCACCGCGCAGCGTGACCACTACCTGCCGCTGAAGGTGATCAAGGAGCAGCTTGACGCGCAGCCCGACGGTGCGCTGCCCGATGTGGCGGGTTTCACCGGCGGCCCTCGTCTCTTTGCCATCACCGATGGCGACAGCACCAACAGTGTTGCCCGTCAAGGAATCCCATCTACCCGTCCCACGCGGCTCAGCCGTGAGGACCTGCTGTCGCGTTCCGGTGCGGACGAGGTGCTGCTGACCTCGCTCATCAAGGCGGGGATCATCACTGCAGGCCCGGGCGGTTTCTTCGACGAGTACACGGTCCTGATCGTTCAGTGCGCCGCTGAGCTGGCCGATTACGGCGTTGAGCCGCGGCATCTGCGCACGTTCCGCTCCGCGGTCGATCGAGAGACCGATCTCATCGCCCAAATTGTGGGCCCAACCGTCAAAGCCAATAAGGCAGGAGCCCGCGACCGCGCCGATGACCTGATCCGGGAGGTGGCGGCGTTGTCGATCGCGCTCCACGGCGCGATGATCAAGTCCGCGGTGCGCGGCGTCCTCGATCGCTGAGGACTAGACTCGCGGTACGACAGAAGTACTGGTGTTGGAGGCACGATGAGCGAAGTTCGAGTCGTGGGAATCCGCGTGGAACAGCCCCAGAACCAGCCGGTGTTGTTGCTGCGGGAGTCTGCCGGCGATCGTTACCTGCCGATATGGATCGGTCAGTCCGAGGCCGCGGCCATCGCCCTGGAGCAACAGGGGGTAGAACCGGCGCGGCCACTCACCCATGACCTGATCCGTGATCTCATTGCCGCCCTTGGGCATTCGCTCAAGGAGGTGCGGATCGTGGATCTTCAGGAGGGGACGTTCTACGCGGACCTGGTTTTCGACAGCGACATCCGGGTGTCAGCGCGCCCATCGGATTCGGTGGCAATCGCGCTACGCGTGGGAGTTCCGATCTACGTCGAGGAAGCCGTGCTGGCCGAGGCAGGCTTGATCATTCCCGACGAGGACGATGAGGATTCCGGCGGAGCGCTGCGAGAAGACGAGGTGGAGAAGTTCAAGGAGTTCCTCGACAGCGTGTCGCCCGACGACTTCAAGGCCACCGAAGGCCCGTAACAGGGCCTTAAGTAACGAGTAAGTCTCAACCTGACCTTTACAGTCACGGCCCGGGCGCGTCGCATTGACCGTGATTTCACGGGGGCCATAATTTGACTCAGCGGCCGGCACGGGGCAGCGCAAAGGGCGTATGCTCGGAGGATTCGTGCTTGGACGAACGCACTACCGGCGAACTGAGAACCACAGGACGGTAGCCGGAGAAGCGATCGCGAGAGGGAGCAGAAGTGGTTGAAGAGCCGCAGCAGGGGCAGCTGGAGATGACATTGGACAACGGCGCCAACGGTTCCGTCGACTCCGCGTCTACCGGGCCTGTCCAGCCGGGTCTTTTCCCGGATGACTCCGTTCCCGACCAACTCGTCGGCTACCGCGGACCCAGTGCCTGCCAGGTTGCTGGCATCACCTACCGCCAGCTGGACTACTGGGCCCGCACCTCGCTCGTGGTTCCCTCGATCCGGGGCGCCGCCGGTTCCGGCAGTCAGCGCCTGTACTCGTTCAAGGACATCCTGGTTCTCAAGATCGTCAAGCGTCTGCTGGACACCGGGATTTCGCTGCAGAACATCCGGGTTGCCGTCGAACACCTGCGTCAGCGCGGAGTCGAGGATCTCGCCAACATCACACTGTTCTCCGATGGCACCACCGTCTACGAATGCACGTCGGCCGAAGAGGTCGTCGACCTGCTCCAGGGCGGACAAGGTGTGTTCGGCATCGCGGTCAGCGGTGCCATGCGCGAACTGACCGGTGCCATCGCCGAGTTCCCGGGGGAGCGCGCCGACGGTGGCGAGACCATCGAGGCGCCCGAGGACGAGCTGGCCTCCCGCCGCAAGGATCGTGCCCGCAAGATCGGCTGATTCGTCCCTACCGACTCGGCTGTCTGGACCCGTGGGTTAACTCGCGTAAGCTGGTCAGGCATCGCCCGTGGGCGGGAGAGTGTCATGACCGCCAGTCATGGCCGCCGAAGGAGCAACACCTCTCCGTCAATCTCTCAGGCCCCCGAACCGCTCTCGGCCCCGATGCCTCTGAAAAGCGGTGATCCGATCTTGTGAGCGGATCACCCGCCGACGGGGAAAGGCTCTCGTCCGGGTATCAGCCCGGTGAGACGACCGAATCTCTCAGGCGCCCGCACCGGGTCGATGACAGAGGGAGGGGAGATGCTGTCGTGTGCCCGCCGCGCGACTCGGCCCTTCGGGAGTGTCATGTCTTTCGCCGATCGCCATATCGGTCCCACCGCCGCCGATATCGACACCATGCTCGCCACCATCGGTGTGGCCAGCCTCGACGAGCTCGCCGAGAAGGCGGTTCCGGCCAGCATCCTGGATGAGCTGCACGGCGGCCTGGCCACCGGCCTGGCCGCGCTCCCGGCAGCGGCATCCGAGCACGAAGCTCTCGATGCGCTGCGGAAACTGGCCAGCCACAACACGATTGCCGTATCGATGATCGGGCAGGGCTACTTCGACACGCTCACCCCGCCCGTGCTGCGTCGGCATATCCTGGAGAATCCGGCCTGGTACACGGCCTACACGCCGTACCAGCCGGAGATCAGTCAGGGGCGCCTGGAAGCGCTGCTGAACTTCCAGACCATGGTCTCCGAGCTCACCGGCCTGGACATCGCGAATGCCTCGATGCTCGACGAGGGCACCGCCGCCGCCGAGGCGATGACACTGATGCACCGCGCCGTGAAGTCCAAGTCCAACCGTCTGATCGTCGACGCCGATGTGTACGCGCAGACTGCCGCCGTGATCGACACCCGCGCTCAACCACTCGGCATCGAGGTGGTGACCGCCGATCTCGCCCAGGGATTGCCTGATGGCGAGTTCTTCGGAGTCATCGTGCAGCTGCCCGGTGCCTCCGGAGTGGTACGCGACTGGTCGGCGCTCGTCTCCGAGGCGCATCAGCGCGGCGCACTGGTAGCGGTGGGCGCCGACTTGCTGGCCCTGACCCTGATCGCCCCGCCCGGCGACATCGGTGCCGACGTCGCCTTCGGCACCACGCAACGCTTCGGCGTGCCGATGGGATTCGGTGGACCGCACGCCGGTTACCTGGCCGTGCACACCGCCCATGCCCGGCAGCTGCCCGGACGCCTCGTCGGAGTGTCGGTGGATGCCGATGGCGCACCCGCCTACCGGCTCTCGTTGCAGACCCGCGAACAGCACATCCGCCGTGACAAGGCCACCAGCAATATCTGTACCGCGCAGGTGCTGCTGGCCGTGATGGCCGCCATGTACGCGAGCTACCACGGCCCGGAAGGCTTGCGCGCCATCGCCACCCGGGTGCACCGCAACGCACAGCTGTTGGCCTCCGGTCTGACTCGTGGTGGCCATACCGTGGTGCACGACCAGTTCTTCGACACCGTTTTGGTGCACGTTCCCGGCAAAGCCATCGAGATCCAGGCCGCCGCCAAGGCCGAGGGTGTCAACATCTGGAGTCCCGACGGCGACCACGTCTCGATCGCCTGCGATGAGGCGACCACGCTGCCGCACCTGGTCTCGGTGCTGCGGGCGTTCGGAACCGATTTCGGTGGCGGAACATCCGACACCTCGGACATCGCGTCCCGCGCCTCCGATTACCTGACGCACCCGGCGTTCAACCGCTACCACAGCGAAACCGAGATGATGCGCTACCTGCGTGCCCTATCCGACAAGGATATTGCGTTGGACCGCAGCATGATTCCGCTCGGTTCGTGCACCATGAAACTCAACGCCGCCGCCGAGATGGAACCCATCACCTGGCCGCAGTTCGCCGCACAACACCCATTCGCCCCGGCAAGTGACTCCCGCGGCCTGCGCACGCTGATCGCCGACCTCGAGGGCTGGCTGGCCGATATCACCGGCTATGACAGCGTGAGCTTGCAACCCAATGCGGGATCCCAGGGCGAATACGCGGGTCTGCTGGCCATCCGGCAGTACCACATCGACCGCGGCGAGAGCGCCCGCGACGTCTGCCTGATCCCGTCGAGTGCCCACGGCACCAACGCCGCCTCGGCCGCGCTGGCCGGCATGCGGGTCGTCGTGGTGGCCTGCCGCGAGAACGGCGACGTAGACCTGGACGACCTTCGCACCAAGATCGCGGCGAATGCCAGCGCGCTCTCGGCGATCATGATCACCTACCCGTCCACCCACGGTGTCTACGAGCACGACATCGCCGACATCTGCGCGGCCGTGCACGATGCCGGGGGACAGGTGTACGTGGACGGTGCGAACCTGAATGCCCTTGTCGGACTTGCCCGCCCCGGGCACTTCGGCGGTGATGTGAGTCATCTGAACCTGCACAAGACGTTCTGCATCCCGCACGGCGGCGGCGGGCCAGGTGTCGGCCCTGTCGCGGTGCGCAGCCACCTCGCGCAGTACCTGCCGGGACACCCGTACGCCGCGGAACTGCCCTCTGGCCCGCCGGTTTCGGCGGCGCCCTACGGTTCGGCATCGATCCTGCCGATCACCTGGGCCTACATCAGGATGATGGGGCCCGACGGCCTGCGGGCCGCATCGCTCACGGCGATCGCCTCGGCCAACTACCTGGCGCGCCGCCTCGACGAGTACTACCCGGTGCTCTACACCGGCGATAACGGCATGGTGGCCCACGAGTGCATCCTGGACCTGCGGGAGATCACCAAGAACACCGGCGTTACCGTCGACGATGTGGCTAAGCGCCTGGCCGACTACGGTTTCCACGCGCCAACGATGAGCTTCCCGGTGGCCGGCACACTCATGGTGGAGCCCACCGAAAGTGAGAGCCTGGCCGAGGTGGACGCCTTCTGCGAGGCGATGATCGCGATTAAGGCCGAGATCGACAAGGTCGGCTCCGGGCTGTGGCCGGTGGAGGACAACCCGCTGCGCGGGGCGCCGCACACCGCCGAATCCCTCACTGCCGACGAGTGGCACCACCCCTACAGCCGGTCCGAAGCCGCATATCCGCTGGGGAAGGGCTTCCGCCCCAAGGTGTGGCCACCGGTGCGCCGGATCGATGGTGCGTACGGTGACCGCAACCTGGTGTGCTCCTGCCCACCGATCGAGGCCTTCGCCCAGTAGCGATTTCTAGCGAAGCAGGCCCCCGCCACGGCGGGGGCCTGCTCGCCAGGGATGACGTTAAGACACGAAGCGGGTGATGGCTCCGGCCAGCTCGGGGCTGTTCGAGGTCGCCAGGTTCTGGTAGGCGCCGCCGGTCTGCTGAGCTAACGCCTGCCAGGTCTGCTGATCGGAGTCGTTACCGAAGTCGATCACGTTGATCCGAACCGGCCGCGCCGGATCTTTCTGACGGTTGATCGTGTCTATGAGGCCGGCACTGTCCAGGCTCTGATCGGTATGGGAGCGGCCTGCCACGATCAGCACCGAGTTGACCTGGTTGGGGCGGAAGCTATTGACCGCTTCCTGGTAGACGTTGCGTAACGTGGTGAACGCCACCGCGCCGTTGGAGGTCGGCTGCAGCGCCGTCAACGCGTCGGCGACACTCTGCGATCTGGGCACGCCCTCGACGTCGTCGGAGGCGGTACCCAGCCGTACCACGGTGTTGCCTTCCCGTCCGTCATACGTCCACAGCCCGACTCCCGAGCTCGGGGCAAGGGCGCGTACGCGGTTGGCAAGCGCCCCGGTCACATCGGACAGCTTCACCGCTTCGGAAGACAACGAGGAATCCAGCATGATCGTGGTGGCCCCGGCGCCCGTTGAGGTGCCATCGGCGAGCGCGACCCGGACCTTGTCCTCGATGCTCAGCGGCTTGTCGATCTTCGTGAAACTCACCACATCGCTGCTGGGCAGGTCCGCGCCCTCGGCACGGAAACCAGCGGCCGCCAAATCCTTGAGCTGGTCCTTGTCGCCCAGGAAACGCGCGAATTGGCTTGCCGCGGTGTGCTGTTCCTCGGAGAGCCACGGCCCGTCGAGTTGAACGGTGGGGTAGTCGGCGATCGGCGTCGCCCCGGCAGGCTGCCACGCGGCAATGACCTTCTTGGCATCGCCGTTGCTGCGAGTACGGGCATAGAGCTGCTGTTCGGTGGTCACCACCGCGTGCACGGCGGCACCGGGTTGTTCGCCGCCGTCCAGTAGTGCGCCGATGGCGTCGGACAAATTGTTCGCGGGAAGCTTGGGAGCCGCGGCGGTCAACGATGCGGCCGCGCCCGCGCCGAGCTCGGGCGAGTCGCCAGGGCGAACGCTGGCAGCGGCTACCGCCTCGGCGGCGAGCTGCGCCGCATCGCCATTGCCGCTCGACGGCAACACCAACCGCAACGAACCCCAACCGGGCAGACCGACCCCATCGAGCGAGTTCGGAACATTCTGCAGCGCAGGCACATCCGCCCAGCTCTTGTCGTTGGGAATGGCCTGACGCAGCCGCGGTGTCGTCGCGATGACCACGGGTGTGCTGACCAGCGACCGGCTGTCATTGACGATGTTTGTCTTGGAGGCGGCCTTCAGACGTGCCGAGGAGATCGAGCTGCCCGGGATCCATAAGGCCGGCTGATCCCCGAGCTCGGCGGGCCACTGACCCGTCAGCCCCTTGATCACGTTGGTCGTATCCGCCGGGCGCACCGACACCGTGAAGCAGTAGTCGCCGATCACCTCGTGCTTTTTGTTGAACCGTTCGGACAGCTCACCGATGCGGTCCGCGATCGACGGGTCGGCGACCACGGCGATGGCGTTGTCGCCGTGCACACAGGTAGCGGATGCCTCTGCCTGGTTGTCGGTGGTCCGCCGGTCGAAGTACCACCACAGTCCGATAGACACGGCAACCACCAGTACGGCCGCGAGGGCTCCGATCAGCCCCTTGCTGACACCCCAGTTGCTGCCGCCGCTGCGATGCGACCGCTGCCAGCTACCCGTGTCGAACTCGGAGCCGGAGTTCTCAGGGCCGGAGCCCGATGCGTAATCCGGCGCCGCGTCAGCACCCCAACCATCGTTGTCGTCGCGATCGTTTGGGCTACCTGACCCAGATGCGCTGTGCCTGCCCATGTGTTGTCGCGACCCTTCTGATCGTGTCTAAGTACTTGTCCAGCGGCTGCATGAGAGCCCTGCTGTGCGTGGGCCCGAGTCTACTGTCTCAGACCCCGTGAACTACGGCACGCGACACCAAACCGCAGCCAAACCGACACTCAACAGACCGGGACGGCAACGACCCTCGGCGAGGTCCAGGCACGTCAGCCAAGCCGTCCGCTACTTGGCCGTTGCGGCCTTGTACTCGCGGCGACGCCGGTGCAGGATCGGCTCGGTGTATCCGTTCGGCTGATCCTTACCCTCAAGGATCAGCTCCTTGGCGGCCTCGAAGGCGATGTTGCTGTCGAAGTCCGGAGCCATCGGGCGGTAGTCCTTGTCACCGGCGTTCTGCCGATCGACGACCGGTGCCATCCGCTTGAGCCCCTCGACCACGTCGGCGTCGGTGATGACGTCGTGACGCAACCAGTTGGCCAGCAGCTGGCTGGAGATACGCAAGGTTGCCCGGTCTTCCATGAGCGCCACGTCGTGGATGTCCGGAACCTTGGAACAGCCGACTCCCTGATCGATCCAGCGGACCACGTAGCCCAGGATGGACTGGCAGTTGTTGTCGATTTCCTCGCGGATGTCCTCCGCGGTCCAGTCATGACGCGACTCGGCCAACGGAATGGTGAGCAGGGACTCCAGTTCGGCGCGGTGCTTACCGGCGAGCTCCTGGTCCACAGCCTTGACGTCGACCTGGTGATAGTGCAGCGCGTGCAGCGTCGCGGCAGTGGGGGACGGCACCCAGGCGGTGGTGGCTCCCGCGCGGGGCTGCGCGATCTTCTGCGCAACCATGTCCGCCATCAGGTCGGGCATGGCCCACATGCCCTTACCGATCTGCGCCTTACCCGCCAGACCGGCGCCCAGGCCGGTGTCGACGTTGTGGTCCTCGTATGCCAGGATCCACGGCTGCGACTTCATGACGGCCTTGCGGCACATCGGGCCTGCTTCCATGGAGGTGTGGATCTCATCGCCGGTGCGATCCAGGAAGCCGGTGTTGATGAAGACCACCCGATCCGAGGCGGCCTTGATGGCGGCCTTGAGGTTGACGGTGGTGCGACGCTCCTCGTCCATGATGCCGACCTTGAGAGTGGCGTGCGGGAGTCCGAGCACCTCTTCGACGCGGCCAAACAGCTCGGCGGTGAAGGCCACTTCCTCGGGCCCGTGCATCTTGGGCTTCACGATGTAGATGGACCCGGTGCGGCTGTTCTTCAGCGGACCGTTCTTCTTGCCGGAACGAAGACCGTGGATCGCGATCAGGCTGGTGAACAACGCATCCTGGATGCCCTCAGGCATCTCGTTGCCTGCGGCATCCACGATGGCGTCATTGGTCATCAGATGGCCGACGTTGCGGACGAACAGCAAGCTGCGGCCCGGCAGGGTCAGCTCGCCCTTGCCGTCCGGGGCGTTGAACACGCGGTCCTCGTTGAGCACCCGGGTGAACGTCTTGCCGCCCTTGGAAACATCCTCGGACAGATCGCCCCTGTTGAGTCCCAGCCAGTTTCGGTACCCGAGCACCTTGTCTTCGGCGTCCACGGCAGCCACGGAGTCCTCGAAATCCATGATCGTGGTGATCGCCGACTCCAGCACGACATCCTTGATGCCGGCCTTGTCGGTGGATCCGATGGGGGAGTCGGGGTCGATGAGGACCTCGATGTGCAGGCCATGGTTGATGAGCAGCACCGACCATTGCGGCTTGCCCAGCTTGCCGGTGTAGCCGACGAACTGATCGGGGTTCCGCAGACCCACCGAGAGCTCGTCACCCAGCTCGATGAGCAGCTGACCGTCGTCGATCTTCAGGCCGACGGCGTCCTTCCAGGAGCCGCCCGCCAGCGGGGCCGCGCCGTCGAGCACGTCGCGGGCGTAGGCGATGACCTTGTCGCCGCGGATCTTGTTGTACCCACCTGTGCCGACGGCCTCTTTCTCGGCGCCATCGGCTTCGGAGATGACATCGGTGCCGTACAGCGCGTCGTAGAGGGAGCCCCAGCGCGCGTTGGCGGCGTTGAGCGCGAAGCGCGCGTTCAGGATCGGAACCACCAGCTGCGGCCCGGCAGTCGTGGTGATCTCGTCGTCCACATTGGCGGTGGTGATGGTGAAATCTTCGGGCTCGGGGACCAGGTACCCGATCTCGGTGAGGAACTCCCGGTACGCCGACTGGTCCAGCGGCTCGATGGCACGCTGCCGGTGCCAGCGATCGATCTGAGTTTGCAGGTCGTCCCGACGGTCGAGAAGCTCGCGGTTCCGCGGAGCCAAATCGGTGACTACTTTGTCGACCCCGGCCCAGAAAGCGTCGGCATCCACACCGGTGCCCGGAAGGGCCTCGTTGGTGATGAAGTCGTACAGCACCCGCGCCACGCGAAGGTTGCCCACATCGACGCGATCACTCATCGCAACTCCTCTGTGTTGTTAGGGGGTCTGGGACCGGATGCTCTTGCGATTCGGTGAACATTGATCCTACTCACTGGTAGCCATGTACCCCGAAACCCCTCTATATGCGGTGAGTTCCGTCACGCACAGTGCCGACGAGATCCTCCACCAGATCCTCGAGTGTGACGAGGCCCACTACGCTGCCGTCGGTGGTCGACATGAGTGCCAGATGACTGTTGCTGCGCCGTAGCGTCGAGAGCGCTTCCGGCAGTGGAACCGAGCCGTGTAGACGTGGGAGCGGTCGAATGAACGCGGGGTCGACGATCGCCTCCGGATCGTCACCCATGGTCAGGACGTCCTTTATGTGCAGATAGCCGAGGTAATCCCCGTGGGGCCCGATAACTGGAAAACGTGAGTAACCAGTTTCCGCCACCGCACGCTCCACGGCGGTCACCGAGGGCGCCTGCGCCGAACCCGATACCGCGATCGCCCGAATCTGGTTAGCGGGCACCACCACGTCCGCGACCACCCGGTGCTGGATCTGTAGCGCGCGGCGCAACCGGGTGTGTTCCTCTTCGTCGAGAAGCCCCTCGGACAGCGACTCCGCGATCATCTCGGAAAGCTCCACGGTGGACACGGTGACCTCGAGCTCGTCCTTCACCGGGACCTTGACCAGCCGCAACGCGGTGTTGGCGCACCAGTTGTAGAAGGCGATCAATGGCCGTGCCAGCCGGATGTAGACCAGGTACGGCGGAATCAGCAACATGGCCGCGGATTCTGGCCCCGCGATCGCGATGTTCTTGGGCACCATTTCGCCGAGTAGCACGTGCAACAGCACCACGATGGACAGTGAGACGACGAATGCGATGGTGTGCGTGAGAGCAGGCGGCGCACCCAGCAGCTCGAATGGTCGTTCCAGAAGATGCGCTACGGCCGGTTCTCCGATGCGGCCCAACAGGATTGAACAGATCGTGATGCCGAGCTGGGCGCCGGCGAGCATCAGAGACAAGTTCTGGCCGGCCATCATCACCGTCACGGCGCGTTTCTTGCCCGCCTCCGCCAGTGCCTCGAGGCGGTCCCGGCGAGCGGAGATGAGGGCGAACTCGGCCCCGACGAAGAAAGCGTTCGCCAAAAGCAGTGCGGCGGTGAGGAGTACGCCAAGTATGTCGCTGCCCATCGTGGTCATTCCCCCCGACCGTCGGCGTCGGTCAGCTCGACAAGCTCGATCTGGTCGATGCGGCGACCATCCATGCTTGCCACCCGGGCCCGCCACCGGGGCAGCTCAGCGAACGGATGGTCCGGCACCACCGCGGACAACTCGACGGTCTCGCCGACCGTCGGGATGTGACCGAGCTCTTGCAGCACCAGGCCGCCGATCGTCTCGTACTCGCCTTCGGGGGCGCGGTAGCCGGTCGCGGCGGCTACCTCGTCGATCCGCAGCAGACCCGACACCACCCAGCCGCCGCCGGAGGACACCACGTCGGGGGTGGCGTCATCGTGCTCGTCCCGGACATCACCCACGATCTCTTCGATCATGTCCTCGACCGTCACCAGCCCGGCGGTGCCGCCGTACTCGTCAACCACCAGCGCGGTTTGCATGCCGTTGGCCCGCACCTGCTCCATCACGGCATCGCCGTCGAGGGTGGAGGGTACTACCGCGACGGGCCGGGCCAAACTGGCCAGCGTGGTCGTGGCGCGCTGGTCCCGTGGCACTTCGAAGATCTGCTTTACGTGCACGATGCCGATCGTCGCGTCCAGGTCGCCTTCGGTGATCGGGAACCGTGAGAAGCCGGTGTCCACGGCGATGGCGACCAAGTCGGCAACGGTGTCCGTCGCTTCGAGCGATTCGATCTCGGTGCGCGGGGTCATGAGTTCCTCGGCGGTACGGCTCCCGAATCGCAACGAGCGGTCCACCAGCACCGCCGTGGTCTCATCCAGTGCACCGCTACGGGCCGAGGTACGCACCAACGAACCCAGCTCCTGGGGCGAGCGCGCCGAGCGCAGCTCTTCGGCGGGTTCAATGCCCATGCGTCGCAGCACCCAGTTGGCGATGCCATTCAATGCCCGGATCGCGAAGGCGAACACTGCCGAGAACAGCACCATGGGGCCCGCCGTGGCGCGTGAGGTCCAGGTGGGACGTGCCAGCGCGAAGTTCTTGGGCACGAGCTCACCGAAAATCATCGATATCGAGGTGGCGAGGATCAGTGCCAGCGCCAGCGATACGGCGCTGCTGACAGCCACCCCGGTGTATCCGATCGCCTGCGTGAGCAGCCGTGCGATCACCGGTTCGGCCAAATACCCGGTGACAAGCGTGGTGATGGTGATGCCGAGCTGTGCACCGGACAGCTGGAATGACAACGTGCTGTGTGCCCGTTTGACCAACCTGTCCCGGCCGTCACCGGTCTTGGCTCGCGCCTCGATGGAGCTTCGTTCCAGCGCGGTCAGGGAGAACTCGGCCGCCACGAACAGTGCCGTCCCCGCGGTCAGCGCCACGAACGCAAGCAAGCTCAGCCCGGTGAATAAGAGCGTCACCGCTGGCTGGCCCCTTAGGTTGAGTGATCACACGGTGTGACCATCGTGAGGCTCATGGTAACGGTGCAGATGGCCCGCAGGTACTCAACCAACAGGGAGGACGGTCACCAACCTTCGGGAAGCGGGCGTCCCTCGGCAAATCCGGCGGCGGACTGGACACCCAGAACCACCCGTTCGTGCAGCTCGGCCAGCGTGCGTGCCCCGACATAGGTGCAGGTGCTGCGCACCCCCGAGATGATGTGGTCGATGAGGTCCTCGACACCGGGCCGTTGCGGGTCCAATTCGATCCGCGACGTGGAGATGCCCTCTTCGAAGAGGCTTTTGCGGGCCTGGTCAAAGGCGCTGTCCCCGGCGGTGCGGGCGGCCACGGCGCGTTTGGACGCCATCCCGAAGCTGTCCTTGTAGCGCCGGCCGCTGGCCGAGTGCTGCAGATCCCCGGGTGATTCGTGAGTGCCCGCGAACCAGGAACCAATCATCACGTTGGCGGCACCCGCGGCGAGTGCCAGCGCGACATCCCGGGGATGCCGAACCCCGCCGTCGGCCCACACATGAGCACCGAGTTCCCTTGCCGCCGCCGCACATTCGATGACAGCCGACAACTGCGGACGACCCACCCCGGTCATCATCCGAGTGGTGCACATGGCGCCCGGGCCCACGCCCACCTTCACGATGTCGGCTCCGGCCGCGATCAGATCTCGGGTGCCCTGGGCGGACACCACATTGCCCGCCGCGATCGGCACACCCAGCGACAGTTCCGCGACCGACGCCAGCACCTCGATCATCTTCTGCTGATGTCCATGTGCGGTGTCGATGACCAGCAGATCCACCCCGGCCTGCGCCAGGGCGGTCGCCTTGGCACGGACATCGCCGTTGATGCCGACGGCACCGGCAACCCGGAGGCGTCCGCTCGCGTCCACGGCCGGCGTGTACAAACCCGCCCGGATCGCCCCGGTTCGGGTGAGGATCCCCGCCATGGTTCCGTCCGGACGCGTCAGCACCGCCACCGGCACGTGAGCCTCGGCCAGGCGGTCGAAGATCGCCCGCGGATCGGTTCCCGTGGGTACCGCGACGAAGTCGGTGGTTGCGATGTCGCGTACGCGGGTGAACCTGTCGATGCCGGTACATGCGGCCTCGGTGACGAGCCCACGTGGCTTGCCGTCGTTGAGCACCACCGCGGCCCCGTGCGAGCGCTTGTGGATCAGGGCGACCGCCTCACCCGCCGAATCGTCCGGAGCCAGCGTCACAGGCGTGTCGTAGACCAGATCACGGCTCTTGATGAACTCGACGGTCTGTGCGACCGCTTCCACCGGAAGGTCCTGCGGCAGCACGGTGATTCCGCCACGGCGAGCGACGGTCTCGGCCATCCGTCGCCCCGCCACCGCCGTCATGTTGGCCACCACGATCGGGATCGTGGTGCCGGTGCCGTCGGCGGTCGTCAGGTCGACATCGAACCGTGAGGTGACATCCGAGTGGTTCGGCACCACGAACACATCGTCGTAGGTGAGGTCATAAGGTGGCCGCTGCCCGTCTAGAAACCGCACAGTATCGCTCTCTTTCTGTGCCCTGCTTAGGCTTCTACCTCGCCGCGGTCACCGCTCCAGAGGGTGTGGAACTTGCCGTCGGAGTCGACACGCTCATAGGTGTGCGCGCCGAAGAAGTCCCGCTGCGCCTGAGTGAGGGCCGCTGGCAGACGATCGGTGCGCAGACCGTCGTAGTACGACAGCGACGAGGCGAAGCCGGGAACCGGAATTCCCAACTGCGTCGCCGCCACCACGACGCGACGCCAACTATCGATGCCGTTTTCGACGGCTGCCCGGAAGTACGGCGCGGCGATCAGCGTGGCCAGGTCGGGCTCGTCGGCGAAGGCGTCCTTGACGCGATTGAGGAACTGCGCGCGGATGATGCAGCCACCCCGCCAAATGGTGGCCAGGTCGCCGGGGTTGACGTTCCAGCCGTACTCGGCGCTACCCGCGGCAATCTGATTGAAGCCCTGCGCGTACGCCACGATCTTGGACGCGTACAACGCTTGGCGTACGTCTTCGACGAACTGCTTTGCATCACTTGGCTTCTCGCCCAATGCTCCGGAGGCGAACCCGGCGGCGGCGGCGCGCTGGGGGCGGGAACCGGACAGTGCGCGCGCGAAAACCGCCTCGGCGATACCGGTGACGGGCACGCCGAGGTCCAGGGCCGACTTCACGGTCCAGCGGCCGGTGCCCTTCTGTTCGGCGGCATCGACGATGACATCGACGAGGGGCTTGCCGGTCTTCGCATCAACCTGCTTGAGCACCTCTGCGGTGATCTCAATCAGGTAGCTCTCCAGCTCGCCCTTGTTCCATTCTGTAAAGACGTCAGCGATATCCGGTGCACTCATGCCGAGGCCGTCGCGCAGCAGCTGGTAGGCCTCGCCGATCAGCTGCATGTCCGAGTATTCGATGCCGTTGTGCACCATCTTCACGAAATGGCCGGAGCCATCGGGGCCGATGTGGGTACAGCAGGGCACACCGTCGACGTGCGCGGAGATCTCCTCCAGCAGCGGGCCGAGGGATTCGTACGACTTCTTCGGGCCGCCCGGCATGATTGAGGGACCGTTCAGCGCACCCTCTTCGCCACCGGAGATACCCGCACCGACGAAGTGCAAGCCGCGATCGGCCATGGCCTTCTCCCGGCGGATGGTGTCGGTGTATAGGGAATTGCCGCCGTCGATGATGATGTCGCCCTGCTCCATGGCGTCGGCGAGCTCATTGATCACCGCATCGGTCGGATCGCCGGCCTTGACCATGATGAGCACGCGGCGCGGGCGCTCCAGCGCTGCGATGAACTCCTCGATGCTCTCGCTACGGACGAAGCTGCCCTCGGATCCGTGCTCGGCGAGCAATGCGTCGGTCTTGGCGACCGATCGGTTGTGCAGAGCGACGGTGTATCCGTGTCGTGCGAAGTTCCGCGCGATATTCGAACCCATGACGGCCAGGCCCGTCACGCCGATCTGAGCTTTACCCTGCGCCGAGCCGTCTGCAGCCGTCACCAGCACATCCTTTCGTTGACGTGTTGTGCTCCACGGATTCTCGCGTAGTCACAATCGGCCCGCGAGCGCGGGTCACCTACTCGGAGGTTACTTGCTGAACAGGCGCTGAAGTTCGGTGAACCACGGGATCACCACAGCCAGCGTCGGCACCACGAGGATGGCGGCAGCGGCGGTATAGGCGCTGCACGACAACAGCAGGCTGTTTCCGTCCCCGCCCAGGCGGCGGACGCGGATGAGTGTCGTCGGGCCGCCGGCGGCCATTGCGCCGACCGGGGTCGGTCCACCGGCGCACGCGACGAGCGCGCGGGCCAGGGGAGTCGGCCCGGCCGTCCGCACCGCGGCATCGTCGGCGAGCAGCTCGACCAGCAGCTTGACCGCCTCCAGCGCATTCTTGCTGCGCACGATGACGGGGAAGGCGTCGTGGACCGCGGTGAAGGCTTCCAGCACCAGGTCATGGCGCGCGCGCAGGTGTGCACGCTCGTGCGCGACGATCGCGGTCACCTCGTTGTGCCCCAGCGTGCTCAGAGTTCCCTCGCTGACGACCACCCGGCTGCGCACCCCCGGCAAGCAATAGGCCAAGGGCTCGTCGACTTCTAACACCCGCAGGTCGTGGTCGCGCCGACGATGGATGTCGTAGCCGCCGCGCCAGTTCTCGCAGTACCGCTTGTGGTCCAGCAGATCAACGATGGCGCGGTGGCGGGCACGCCGACGGCGGGTGCGTACCCCGACTCGGATCACCGACACCATGAGCCGGACACCGATAAGGATCGTGATCGCGAACACCGTGACGTAGAGCAGCCACAAACCCCAACCAAGGCGGTCGATTTCACCGGTGATCGTGGCGGTCGGATGACCATCGGGGCCAGGGACGAGAAGTCTGCTCGCGATCGCCAGCCCGGAACTGAATGCGGAGAGAACGGCGGCTGCGGCAATGGCCTGCCACAGCACCATCGCGGCACGTGGCGCGCGGTACGGCCAGCGCGCACGCGCAAGCAACGCCGGTACGGGACCGGTCAGCAGCAGCGCGAGTATCGCGAACGCCAGGGCGGACACATAACTAGTGTCCCTTACGCAGTGGGGCGACCGCCAGCAGATGGATCTTTCGCTTCGAGCTCGGCCAGTGCGCGACGCAGTGCATCGGCCTCATCGGGGCCGACGCGCTCCACGAAGTGCACCAACGCGGCCTCACGGGCACCAGAGTTGTTGGCCTGCGCCAACGCATCCACCATCAGGCCCGCGACAAGCTCGTCGCGGCCATGCACGGGTGCGTAGCGGTGCGCGCGATCGTCGCGGTGCTGCACCACCAGATCTTTTTTCGCGAGACGCTGCAACACGGTCATCACGGTCGTATAGGCGAGGTCACGCCGCGCCGACAATGCCTCGTGGACTTGGCGCACAGTCTGGGGCTCGGGGGACGACCAGAGATGGTCCATCACCGCGCGTTCAAGTTCGCCCAGGCGTGCCATTCCGAACATTCTACGTTCACCTCCGACGCAATGCCGTACTACATCCAGTCGTACTACTTCTGACAGCCAACGATCTAGAACTCGGTCTTTGTTCCAGCGCGTGATCCGGTCTCACCATGTGGGCCGAAATCGTGAACACTGCCCGATGATCAGGAGCTTTGGTGAGGGCAGTCACAACACCCGCACCTGGCGATGTCATCCTACATGTGGTTAGGCTTACCTATCTTGTCTACGTGAAGGGAGGCTGCCAACTGTGACACTGGCCATTGATCGATGCTCTTCGACGAGGAGCCTCATCGCCGACGATCCGCTGATCGCCGGCATGTCTATCCGCCAATCACTGCCGCTGCACGAATCGAGCGCCCGGCTTCGCGAGCTGTATCCCGAGTGCCCTCGGGCCTATGGTGTCGCCGTCATGTCCGATGTCGGCCGGCGCCGATGGTGGCCGCTGGCGCGGGCTCTGAACACCGACCGTCTCGAGCGGATGTACGCCCGCGCCATTGAAGAGACCGGTAGCGATGCGGTCGCCGTCCATCAACTCGCGGACGCGCTTGTGCATACCGTGGTCGGCCGATTGGTCGCCCTGGTCGTCCTGGAGGGACGCGCATGGGATCCGGGCCTGGGCAACTTGTGGGTGTACTTCGATTCCGAAGGCTGCATCGACTGGGCAGGTGTGGTGGACCCGACGCTGCGGGTGTTGTCCAATGACCCGGACCGGGACCGGGAGCAGGTTGTGGTGTTCCCCGGCGAGGACGCACTTGCCGCGTGGACGGCGCACCGATGCCATCGCGCCCTGGCGCCTTTGTTCACGCGCCTGTCTCAGATCAGTTCCGGAACAATGGAAATCGGCCAGATGTGGCAACTGGTGGGCTCAACCGTGGTGGGTGCGGCGACTCATGTTCCGCTGCTGGCCCGCTCCAGCGAGACCGACGGAATGCGGCGCGGACAGGCGATCCTGGACCGCTTCATGACACTCGGATTGCCGGTTCGCCACAAGGCCCTTGCAATTTAGGGCAGCCTTGCCTATCCTTAGAAACGTCGAACGCGCTACCGCGCGACCAGACACCCGGACCGCGCCGGAGTCCTGAGGGCTGCAGAGACCCCCGGTCCACTCGAAGGAAGTGCCCCACCTGCCTTGGCAGGTGGGGCACTTCTTCGTTATCGGATCCGGCACTGATATGAACATCGAATGCCAGACACGCCGGAGCACCTCAGCCAGATGCCCACCGCGCCCTTCGACAAGCTCGTAGGGCTCGAATACACCTCGCTGACACCCGAGGGGGTGTCCGCCACCCTGACGGTCACCGAAAACCTGTTGCAACCCAATGGGATCGTGCACGGTGGCGTCTACTGCTCGGTGGTGGAAAGCGTCGCGAGCGTGTCCGCGTACGTCTGGCGTGCCAACGTGCTGGGGGAGGAGAGTGCGGTGGTCGGCGTCAACAACAACACCGATTTCCTGCGCGCCATCTCGACCGGCACGCTCACCGCGACATCCACGCCGATACATCGGGGCCGTCGTCAGCAGTTGTGGCTTGTCACCATCGCCGATGATCAGAACCGCACAATCGCACGCGGGCAGGTCCGCCTACAGAATCTGTGAGACTCGGGTGGGCGCAACCCCCGTACGCCCACCCGAGCTCATCTTCGAGGGATGTCGGCCGGCCCCCCGATGGTCGGGCCGCCATCCTCGTCCCCCCGCCCGGACCCAGTCCCCACTGGATCCGGGTAGCTCGTCAGCTCAGCTGCAGTTTGTCGACAATCCTGTCGGCCATCTTCTGCACCAGCTGCTTTGAATTGCTTCGTGCACAAACCTGCGTCTGCACAATCAGATTCGCGACACCGTTGTACGACACGAAGCAGCGATACTTACTGGGCCCGTATGTGAGGGCCCAATTCACCTTCTTGTCGTTCGACAACGAGACAGACACCGCCACCGGCACCTTGCGCCCGCCGGGATCGGTGAAGTTGTACGTCTTTCCGTCACACTCCGTGATCTCGTCAGCTGCCGTAGAGAACTGCGCCTGCGCGGAGTCCTTGTCCTTGTACGCCGCGATGCCCTGGTAGACCTGGGCATCCGGGCTCTCGGCGTCGCCGAGCAGCATCTCGGTGCCGCGGAACGTCTCGTACTCCTTACCCACCGACTCCACGGTGAGTCCCTGCGTCACATTGCAACTCGCGTCATCAGACTCCGTGGCCGTGAAGGGCTTTTCCCGCTTGTTGGTCTTGGCGACTTCGGCGTCGAACACCTTGGAAATCTCCTCGTTGGTGAACAACGCCGACACCATGGCTTCCTCGGTGATCTTGTCCTGGCCGGGCCACCCCGTGAGCCCCGCTGGTCCGCTGCTCACGGGAGCCGGAGCCGGCGTGTTTACCGAGCGTGAGGCCGTCGTGGTGGCGGCCGTTGACGTACCGGCGGCCTCCCGCTGGCCGGAACACCCGGACAGCGCTAGCGCGGCGATTGCCGTCGCGCACAGCACCGTCCGCGCCGTTATGCCTGTCATCGGGCCCCCTGCCGTGTTCTTCGTCGTGGTCATGCCGGAATCCATTCGGCCATGCGGTCGACGATCGCGGTGACTATCGGGGTGCCGTTGCCGTTCTGGCACAACAGGCTCCCGAAGAGCGCGTTGTTCTTGACCCGGTAGTCGTAGAAACACCGCCACCCCGCGGGTTTTCCGTCCTTGAGCTCCTGGCGCACCCACTTCACACTGGTGCCGTCGTTCGAGAATTGACCGATCCGCCATTCGATATCGCCCTCGGTCTGACGCGAGTCCGCGCAGGACGCGAGCGACGGGGGATAAGCCGTCTGAAGCTGGTTCGCCGCGGCCTTCGCATCAGGGAACAACACGACCGCTTGCCACACGATGTGGTCATACCGGTCCTGTGTTTCCTGCAGACGTGAACCTCGGTAGGTGGTCCACTCATCACCAAGGCTCTCGCTGCGCAGCCCGGTGAGTGCCTGACACTTGCCGGTCGCGGAGGCATCGCTGGGCCGAGTGGACTTGAACTCGTACGTCAGCGGCGATCCGACCAGCCTGCCCACATCGTCGGCGGAGATGATGATCGATTCCGCCTTGTCGGGCGTGACGATCACCGGTGCCGGTGGTTCGAGCGAGGTGGTGACCGGTGGAGCGCTGGACTTGGGGCTCGCGATCGCCCCGTCCTGCCCATGATCGGCCGGTGCCGATGTCTCGGTGGCACCGACCGGTATCGGCTTGATGCCCCCGGTCTCCGTTCCACAACTCACCGCGAGCATCGCTGCCAGGCCAAGCCATCCGACAGCCAACACGTGACGCATCCAAGTCCCTCCCTGCCGATTTCAGACCCGTATCGACCCAAATCATGGCTACATCGGATCGCTGGCGCCCAGTGTTACACGAGCGCCACGAGCGATTTCTTACTTCGGCTGGGTGGCGGTAACCATCCTGTCCACGATCGCGCGCAGCGCCGGACCACCATTGGCCACCTGACAGACTGTCGCCGAGAGCAGCAGATTTTCGATGATGCGGGCCTCCAGCATGCAGCGCCATCCCGACGGGCGCCCATCGGCGATCTCATCGAGCACCCACTGGGCGCGGTCGTCGGATGCCTCGCGGACAGACACGCGCCAGGTCGCCGTGTCGACCTTCAGTTCCTCACCCGAGCAACTGCGGACATCGCCGGGGAACTCCTTCGAATAGTTCTCCCGCGCATCGTCTTTCGACGAGTAGAGCAACACCCGCTGAGTGACCGAGTGCGTGAACGTGTCCTTGCCCTCCCGATACCAGACGTCGCGGTAGGTAGTCCACTTGTCGCCGACGTCGACGGTCAGTGGCACCATCAGCGCCTGGCACGATTGCCTGCCGTCGATCGGCGACGACGATCGCGGATTCGAGGACTTGCCCTCGTATTCGAGGGTGGAGCCGACCAGCTCGGACACGTCCTTTTTGGAGACGATGATCGAGTTGGCTCTGTCGGGACTGATCGCATCCACCGACGTCGTTGTCGACGTCTTCGATGCGCCGGGGGTCGCCGACGGCCCGGACGTCGCAGGGTGCTGGCCACCTCCGAAAATTGAGCATCCCGTCAGGACGGCGGCGGCGCACACCGCGACGGCAGTCTTTCCGTACACCGATTTGCTGGTCACAGCGATTCCTTTCACTGCGGGATCCACGCCGCGATCCGGTCGGTAATGGTCGTCACACCGGGTACGCCGTCACCGTACTGGCATAGGTACGTCCCGAAGAGCACGTTGTTCTTGTTGCGGAAGTCGAAGAAGCAGTGCCACGTCGCGGTCTGTGTGATCTGCAGTTGGGTCCATTTCGCCGCGCCATCACTGATTTCCGCGATGTTGCTGATCTTCCACTTCTGATCCTGCTTGGAGATTTCCGCGTTGGCGCATGTTCTCGCTGCGGACTTGGGAAACGCGTGTGCGAAAGCCGCGGCGGCCTCCTCGCGGGACGGATAGAGGACGGCCACCTGGCTCACGATGTACGCGGTGGTGTCCTTGGTCTCGCGGTAATAGTTCCAGCGGTAGGTCGTCCATTCGGATCCCAATTGGCTGGCCCGCGGGTTGTCCAGGTTGGCGCAGTCCGGTGCGCCGCCTACGGCATCGGTCGGCGGTGTCGATGTGTTGTCGTCGTACTCGAGCGTGGTTCCCAGAATCTTTCCGACATCCGAACGTGAGCCCAGGATCGAGTCGATCTTCTCCGGGGTGACCACCAGGGGCGGCGGTGGAGGCGCTTTTGTGGTCGTGGGGATGGA
Organism: Mycobacteroides chelonae CCUG 47445; assembly: GCF_001632805.1. NCBI lineage: Bacteria > Bacillati > Actinomycetota > Actinomycetes > Mycobacteriales > Mycobacteriaceae > Mycobacteroides > Mycobacteroides chelonae. The sequence continues at coordinate 2,421,449 of NZ_CP007220.1, forward strand.
CGCGGGGGCTGAGGTGCCCGCGGTCATGGGCATATCCGCCGAGGTGGTGGTCGGCGCCGACACCGGCTTTATCCCCTCGCTGGGCTGACCGCACCCTGATATCAGCACTCCGGCCGACACCACGCACCACAACGTCATCCCGTACCGCATCGCGCACCCTCCTGATCGACTCCACACCCCACAAGCTCCGTGGATTCTCGCACTCACCATCTCGACCGCAGGGCAAAACCGTCCGCTGTCTGCGCAACGGCCGTGAAAGTGCCAGGCAGCCCGGATCATGGCAGGATCGCCCCTTATGCGATTGACCCCGCACGAGCAGGAACGGCTGCTCATTTCCTATGCGGCGGAATTGGCGCGACGACGCCAATCCCGAGGCCTGCGCCTCAACCACCCAGAAGCAATCGCCATCATCACCGATCATCTCCTCGAGGGTGCGCGTGATGGTCGCACCGTCTCGGAATTGATGGCCAGCGGCCGCGAGGTGCTGGGGCGCGATGACGTGATGGACGGCGTCCCCGAGATGATCCCGGACGTCCAGGTGGAGGCAACCTTTCCCGACGGCACCAAGCTCGTCACTGTGCACCACCCGATCGGATGAGCCACATGATTCCTGGCGAATACCTGTTCGCATCAGACGATATCGAACTCAACGCGGGAGCGACCGTCATCGAGCTCGATGTCGTCAACACCGGTGACCGCCCCGTGCAGGTGGGCAGTCACGTACATTTCCCGCAGTCGAACCCGGCGCTTGACTTCGATCGTGAGGCCGCGCACGGACACCGCCTGCACATTCCTGCGGGTACCGCGGTTCGCTTCGAACCCGGTGTGGCGCAGAAGGTCCGACTGGTTCCCCTGCGTGGGCGCCGAGAAGTACACGGACTGACGCTCGACGCTCCGGGACACCTGGACGGCGGTGAACCCGCATGACCCGGCTCTCGCGGGAGCACTACGCCAAGCTGTACGGGCCGACAACGGGTGATCGCATCCGCTTGGCGGATACCGATTTGCTTATCGAGATCACCGAAGATCGATGTGGTGGGCCCGGTTTGGCGGGCGAGGAGGCAGTCTTCGGCGGTGGCAAGGTGCTGCGCGAGTCGATGGGGCAGAGCCGCCTCACCCGCGCCGGGGGAGCGCCGGACACCGTCATCACGGGCGCTGTCATCATCGATCACTGGGGAATCATCAAGGCCGACATCGGCATTCGGGACGGACGCATTGTCGGCATCGGCAAGGCGGGTAATCCGGACATCATGGATGGGGTTCACCCCCAACTGATCGTCGGCCCGTCCACCGAGATCATCGCCGGCAATGACCGGATCGTCACCGCGGGCGGCATCGATTGCCACGTCCACTTCATCTGTCCCCAATTGGTCGAAGAGGCCATCGGCGGCGGCATCACCACGATGATCGGCGGGGGCACCGGCCCCGCTGAGGGCAGCAAGGCCACCACAGTCACTCCCGGAGCATGGCACCTGGGGCGCATGCTGCAGGCGCTCGACAGGTGGCCGGTGAACGTGCTGCTGCTGGGCAAGGGCAACACCGTCAACCCCGAATCCATGTGGGAACAATTACGCGGTGGCGCAGCGGGTTTCAAACTTCATGAGGACTGGGGCACCACACCCGCGGTGATCGACGCGTGCCTGCGTGTCGCCGACGAGGCCGATGTCCAGGTCGCTCTGCATTCGGACACCCTCAACGAAACAGGTTTTGTCGAGGGCACTCTGGAGGCGATCGCCGGGCGCGCGATACACGCTTACCATACAGAGGGCGCCGGGGGCGGCCATGCTCCCGACATCATCACCGTGGCCAGTCACCCGAACGTGATGCCAAGCTCCACCAATCCCACGCGCCCGCACACCGTCAACACCCTGGACGAGCATCTGGACATGCTCATGGTCTGCCACCATCTCAACGCCGCGGTGCCGGAGGATCTTGCCTTCGCCGAGAGCCGGATTCGTCCGTCCACGATCGCTGCCGAGGATCTGCTGCACGATATCGGCGCCATCTCGATGATTGGCAGTGACAGTCAGGCCATGGGGCGCATCGGCGAAGTGGTGATGCGCACCTGGCAGACCGCGCATGTCATGAAGAAGCGCCGGGGCGCGCTGGAGGGGGACCCGTCCGGGGCAGGCGGCAACGACAACAACCGCGTCCGCCGGTATGTCGCGAAATACACGATCTGTCCGGCGATCACGCACGGCATCGATCATGAATTGGGCTCGGTAGAGGTCGGCAAGCTGGCCGATCTGGTGCTGTGGGAACCGGCCTTCTTCGGGGTCCGGCCACATGTCGTCATCAAGGGCGGCGCCATCGCGTGGGCTGCCATGGGCGATGCCAACGCTTCTATTCCCACCCCGCAACCCGTGCTGCCACGGCCCATGTTCGGCGCCATGCCCAACGTGGCACCCGGTTTGGCCGTGCACTTTGTCTCGCCGACGGCTATCGAGGATGATCTGGCGGCCCGGCTCGCGTTGCGGCGCAGGCTGGTTCCCACCCGCGATGTGCGCCATCGCGGCAAGGCCGATCTGCCGCTGAATGACGCGATGCCGGACATCCGAGTCGATCCCGATACCTTCACCGTACGTATTGACGGCGAGGTCTGGCAGGAACAGCCGGCCACCGAACTGCCCATGGCGCAACGATATTTCCTGTTCTGATGGGTGGCATCGATACTTCCGCGACGACGGCACTACTGCTGTCGCTGGCTGATTCCCGGTTGCCCACCGGTTCCCATGTGCACTCCGGTGGGGTGGAGGAGGCCATAGCCCAGGGTCTGGTGCGAGACGGTGTGACCTTGAATGCCTATCTGCGGCGGCGTATTCGGACTCACGGACTGGTCGCGGCATCTATTGCCGCCGCCATCACGTCGGGACGGCTGGATCCGGAGCGTGCGGATGCCGAAACGGACGCGCGGACGCCCTCGCAGGCGGCGCGGGACGCTTCCCGCGCCCAGGGGCGGGGGCTCAAGCGCCTGGCCGGGAGCGCCTGGCCGCACATCGACTGGCGTGCGCGCGGCCGCCAGCCGCATCTGGCCGTGGTCTACGGCGTCATCGGCGCGGCAACAGGTTTGTCGGGCCGCGATATCGCCCTCGTCGTCGTGTACACCACGCTGACCGGGTCCGCCACCGCAGGCCAGCGGCTGTTGGCGTTAGACCCCACAGAGGTGGCGGTGGGTACCTTGGCCATGGCGGGCCTGTGCGAGGAGACCGCGACCTTGGCTGCCGCCGATCTGGCATGCCTGTCCGACCCGCTGCTGGATGTGCTCGCAGAGCGTCATCTCACACGTGAACGTCCGCTTTTTGTTTCGTAGTTTTAGGGTTCTCGGTTTTCACGCACAACCACGATTGGATCAACATGCCACCGCATCTCCTCGACGGTCAGCCCCATCAACACATCGACAGGCCCCGCCGGGTGCGCCAGCCGGGTGAGCCGCTGCGCATCGGGATCGGTGGACCCGTGGGGTCGGGCAAGACTGCGCTGGTCGCCGCGCTGTGTCGCACGCTGCGCGACGAGATTTCGGTGGCGGTGCTCACCAACGACATCTACACGACGGAGGATGCCGACTTCCTGCGCCGCCACGCGGTGCTGCCCGACGAGCGCATCACCGCCGTGCAAACCGGTGGCTGCCCGCACACCGCGATCCGCGACGACATCACCGCGAACCTGGACGCCATCGAGGATCTCATCGCCACCAATGATCCACTTGACCTCATCCTCGTCGAGTCGGGTGGCGACAATCTCACCGCCACGTTTTCCTCAGGTCTGATCGACGTGCAGATCTTCGTCGTCGACGTCGCCGGCGGTGACAAGGTGCCGCGCAAAGGCGGTCCCGGCGTGACCTTCTCGGATCTGCTGGTCATCAACAAGACCGACCTCGCTCCCATGGTGGGCGCCGATCTGGGCGTGATGGCACGGGATGCGGCAGCCGTACGGGAAGGACGGCCAACTGCGATGATCTCGTTGACCGAAGACCCGACGGCCACCGAGGTGTTGGCGTGGGTCCGGAGCCACCTGGACCATGCGCACTGACGTCGAGATCATCGCGGTGAAGGGCCGTCTCCCACGGATACGCTGTTCGGGCAGCCTGCAGGGCAGGCTCACCGATGCCGATACCGTGCATCTCGTCGGAGTGGCCGCCAGCCCCCTGGGCGGCGACGAGATTTCGGTGCGTATCGAGGTTGGCGACGGGGTGTTGTTGCGCGTGCGGTCGGTGGCGGCAGCGGTGGCCCTGCCCGGCCGGAACACCCTGCGGTCCTCGACAGCGTGGAGCTGCTCGGTGGCCGGCGAGCTTGACCTCGACCCGGCGCCAACCATCGTGGCGGCCAACGCCGTCCACCATTCTCATGTCACGGTTCACGGATCGGGCGATGCGAGCGTGCGGCTGCGGGAACGTGTGCAGATCGGCAGGGCAGGGGAGTCATCCGGATTCTGGAGCGGTGAGCTCGAGGCGGATATCGACAATCGCCCCCTGCTGCGCCACCGCATCGAACTCGGGGCGGGATCGGTAACCGACGACGAACTGGGTCGCCCGCTGGCTCTGATCAGTGAATTACGCTATCCCGAAACAGATTCCATGCCACCAACTCCGGCCGACGCCACGGTGCTGCGCCTCGCCGGCGACGCCACCCTGCTCACGTGGCAGGGACAGCGTCTACCGTCCGACTGATCGATCGGAACTAGCTGGCTGCTTTTTCCTCTTCGGGCTCCGCAACCCGTCCCTCGTCGCCGTTCTTTTCGGCGACCAGCTCTTCGAGCTGATCCAAGCGTGTTCGCGCCCAGGCCTGCTGTTCGGTGATCGCCATCTGGCCGCGTGAGCGCGTCACGAAGGCGATGGACCACAGGATGAGCGTCACCAGGCGGTTTTTGAACCCGACGAGGTAGACCAGGTGCAGCGCCAGCCAGCTCAGCCACGCGATGAATCCGCTGAATTCGAGCTTGCCGATTTTGACGACCGCGTTGTACCGCGACACCGTGGCCATCGAGCCCTTGTCGAAGAACTTGAACGGCGGGCGTTCCTCGGCGCTACGCCCCTTCAACTCGGCCTTGATCTGCTTGGCGGCGTAGCGCCCACCCTGGATGGCGCCCTGGGCGACACCGGGTACGCCGTCGACCGCCATCATGTCGCCGACCACAAAGACGTTGGGGTGGCCCGGAATCGACAGGTCCGGGCCGACCTTCACACGTCCCGCGCGGTCCAGTTCGACACCCGACTGCTCGGCCAGGTTCTTACCCAGGGGGCTCGCGGACACGCCCGCAGACCACACCTTGCACCAGGATTCGATGCGCTCCACGGTGCCGTCGGAATGCTTGACGGTCAGGCCATTGCGGTCCACGTCGGTGACCATGGCGCCCAACTGGATTTCAACGCCGAGCTTCTCCAGGCGCTTGCGTGCCTTCTCTCCCAGCTTCGGGCCGAAGGGCGGCAGCACAGCTGTCGCGGCATCGAGCAGGATGACCCGCGCATCGGTCGGGTCGATGTGCCGGAAGGTGCCCTTGAGGGTCTCGTTGGCCAGTTCGGCGATCTGCCCGGCCATTTCGACGCCGGTCGGACCGGCACCCACCACGGTGAAGGTCATGAGCTTGCGGCGCCGGACGGGATCGCTGGAGCGCTCGGCCTGTTCGAAGGCACCCAGAATGCGACCGCGCAGCTCGAGAGCGTCGTCAATGGACTTCATGCCCGGCGCCCACTCGGCGAAGTGGTCGTTTCCGAAGTACGACTGACCCGCACCGGCGGCGACGATCAGGCTGTCGTAGGGCGTGGAGTAGTCGTGTCCCAGCAGCGAGGAGTGGACCACCTGATTCTCCAGGTCGATGCTCGTCACATCGCCGAGAACGACCTGGGCGTTGTCCTGGTCCTTCAAGATCTGCCGCGTCGGGGGAGCGATCTCTCCTTCGGAGATGATCCCGGTGGCCACTTGGTACAGCAGCGGCTGGAACAAGTGATGAGTGGTGCGCGCGATCAGCGTGACATCGACGTTGGCACGTTTGAGCGTCTTGGCGGCCGTGAGACCGCCGAATCCCGACCCGATAATCACGACTCGGTGCTTGGGCGTCAGCGCGTCCTTGATCTTGGGCTTCGGATTGGCCTCGACAGGCGCCGCGCCGGTGGCGGCGTCTGGTGTCGTGCTCATCGATCACTCCTCGTCGAATGGTGTCTCAACTGGGGTTATTCACCTTGTCTGACACTTGGTGCAACACCCCAACCGTAGTCGGGATTTCCCTGTACGTCGCGTCAGTTAGTTTAGCGAAATATCTCACACACCCTGCGGGCGCCAGCCTGGATCACGTCCCGACATGGCGAGCATGTGATCGAACTGCGGGGCACTCGTGGGAACCGGCTGCTGCGGGCCGAACAAACCGGGAATCCCGTCGTCGGAGGCCAGCGCCCTGATGAATCCATACAAACCCGGATCGGTGCCCTCGGGCAGGTCAAACGGCTGCCCGGTGGCCGCCGCCAAATCCCATCCGTGCAGCACCAACTCGTCCAGGACCACCATCGCCACCTGGTCATTGGGCATGACCGAGCCCGCGATGGTCGACTCGCCGACCCATGACCGGGGCTGAGCCCAGGTTGCCACCAGATCCGCGAGCCGTTGCGGGAGCAACGTCCGCCACTGCGGATCGAGGTCCTCGGTGAACGACGGGCCCGAAAGGTCGATGCCGAGAGCGGCGGCCTCCTCGGGGCGGACGACGTATTGGAAGGCCACCGACAAACCCATCAGGTGATTCAGCAGGGCACGGACCGTGAGTTCGGTACACGGAGTCGAGCCGTCCAGCGCCTCATCCGACACCCCCGGAAGAAGCGCCGCCACGGCCGTCGCGGCGGGCTGCAAGCTGAATGGAGCACCCATATCGCACATCCTGCCGAAGGATTGCGCGATGGAGGGCGAATCCGGCCGACTAGTCCTTGAACAGCGGGCGAAGAGTGTTGCCGATCAGCTCCACTACGCCGGGCACATGCCCGTTGGCGGTCGCGTTGAGCGTGACAGCGTCGATTCCCTGATCGAGAACTCGGGTCTGCACCTGTTCGGCGATCTCCTCGGGGCTGCCCACGAGGGTGCGTCCGAGAACCTGCGCACGGGCCTCCTCGGGGAGGGTTTCCAGATCGATGCCATTCTTGCGTAGTTGCTCACCAGCGAGTTTCCAGGCTGTTGCCGAGTTGTCGTCGATGAACACCGAGAAGAACGCCGAGGTCTCCAGGGTGGATGGGTCACGCCCTGCTTCCTCGCAACGCTGTCGCAGCACCGACAGTTTGTGCGGGATCTCGTCCAGCGAGCTGAGCAGGTTCAGGTGATCGGCATACTTCACGGCCAGCCCGAAGGTCTTCTTCTCACCGCTGCCGCCGATCATGATCGGAATGTTCGGCCGGATCCGGGGCTCGTTCATGGCGGTCTCGGTGCGGTAGTACTTGCCCTCGAAGGTGGGCCGCTCACCGCGCAACATCGGGGCGATGATCTCCAGGGCCTCGCTCAGCCGCTCGAAGCGGTCGGTGAACGTGCCGAACTCGAACCCGAGTTGCTGGTGTTCCAGTTCGAACCACCCCGCGCCGATGCCCAGGATGGCGCGGCCGCCGCTGACGACGTCGAGCGTGGTTACGGCCTTCGCAAGCAGGCTCGGGTTTCGGTAGGTGTTGCCGGTGACCAGCGTGGAGAGCTGAATGGTGCTGGTGGCACTGGCCAGCGCGCCCAGGGCTGTGTATGCCTCGAGCATCGGCTGATCGGGGGTGCCGATCATGGGCAGCTGATAGAAGTGATCCATCAGGAAAACCGTGTCGAAACCCGACGCCTCCGCCTCGCGTGCCTGTCTGACGACGGTGGGAAAGAGCTCGGCGACGCCGGTGCCGTAGGAGAAATTGGGGATCTGATAGCCAAGCCGAATGGTCACCCGATCGAGCCTACGCTCGAACTGCTGCGATGGCACTACGTACGGTCTTGCCTCGCAATGCAATTCGGCGATCTACAGCTGGAGTGCACTCCAGCTGTGTCAGCTGACGCCGGCGGGAACTCCGCGGCTGACATGCAGGGTTTGGCCGGTGATGTGACGCGCCTGCGGGCTGGTGAGGAACAACGCCAACCGTGCGATCTCGGCGCTGACCAGCTCTTGGGCATCCTCGGTGCGGTCAAGGCCGTCGTAGTTGGCGTCGGCCGACTGCCCGGGAGCGATGGTGTTGATGGTGATCCCGCGGGTGCCCATTCGCTCGGCCTGCTCGGCGGTCCACGCCGACAGTGCGGCCTTGGCGGCAGTCGTAGCGCCCGATCGGTCCCGGCTGCCCAGCGTGCACAGATTGACGATGGCCGCGCCGGAACGCAGATGATCGCCGATGGACTGCACCGTCAGCACAGCGGTCAGCACGCTGGACTCGTAGCGAGACAGCCACGCCTCGCCGGTATCGGTGAGGGTGCCCAGATGCGGGCCGGGCTCGCTCCAGACGGGGTTCGGGATGTTCACGATGGCGTCGAGGTGCTGGGGGAACAGTTCGACGTTCTCTTCCAGGCTGTCCGGGTCGGAGTTATCGCACACGATGGCGTCGACCTCGAGCTCCTTGGCGGCGATTTCCAGCTCGTCGGCGTTGGGGCCGGTGATGACCACCCGATGGCCGGCGTTGCGGAATTCCGCAGCCACCGCCCGGCCGACCTCGTTAACCGCTCCGGTTACCAGTACGTCCATGGCGGTACCTTCCTTACCTTCCTGCAAGCCTTACCGATCCGCTCCTGTTGCCAGGCCTGATCAGCTTGATCGTGACACAACCCGGACCTCATACCCCGGATTTCGTGGCCGGGTCGCACGGGTTTGAGCGCCAATATTACTGGACGGTAGCAATACCCACGACCACCACGTACCGCGTCGGCTGGGGCTAGGGTTATGCCGGTGACCAGCAGAGGGTGGAAAATTCTCGCCGCAGCACTCCTTACGGGTTCGCTGACCATGTCCGGCTGTGGTTCGCGAACGGCGCCCGACGGCAGCACAGCGGCCCCGTCGACGGGTTCGGATTCTGCTCCGGTCCAGTTGCACGTGCTGGCCGCGGCGTCGCTGCGCAAGGCCTTCACCGAAATCGGGAAGTCTTTCGAATCCACCCACGCGGGCACGAGCGTCGAATTCACCTTTGCGGGGTCCTCGGATTTGGTCACTCAGCTCACGCAGGGCGCCCAGGCTGACGTGCTTGCCACCGCGGACTCGGCCAACATGGACAAGGCGTGGAAGGCGCACTCGGTGGTCAATCCCGTCGACTTCGCGGCCAACACGCTCACGATCGTCGTCGCCCCCGGGAATCCGAAGGGCATCGCCACCTTTGGTGACCTCGCGCGTCCTGGTCTGGACGTGGTGGTGTGCGCACCGCAGGTTCCGTGTGGTGCGGCCACCGCGACCGCATCCAAAGAGACTGGGGTGCAACTGAATCCGGTCAGTGAAGAGTCTTCGGTGACTGACGTGTTGAACAAGGTGGTCGCGGGGCAGGCGGATGCGGGTTTGGTCTACGTCACCGACGCCAAGTCCGCCGGCGACAAAGTCACCGCCGTCGCATTCCCCGAGGCGCGGTCGATCGTCAACACCTATCCCATTGCGGTAACTGCGAACTCGCGCAATCCCGAACGCGCGAATCAGTTCATCGAAACGGTCACCGGGGACGCCGGACACAAGATTCTGGCGGCGGCCGGGTTCTCTGCGCCGTGACACCGGCACCCGGTCTGCCGCGCTGGGTGTATCTGCCGGCGGCCGTTGGGGCAGTGCTCATCGTGCTGCCGCTGCTGGCACTCGTGGTGAAGGTCGACTGGCCTCAGTTCCCCGCATTGATCACCAGCCCCGCCTCACAGGCGGCGCTGTTGCTCAGCGTCAGGACATGCGTGGCCAGCACAGCGCTGTGCCTGCTGCTGGGTGTGCCGCTGGCCATCGTGCTGGCCCGCGGGCCGGTATGGCTCACCCGGTTGCTGCGCCCATTGATTCTGTTGCCTCTGGTGTTGCCGCCGGTCGTCGGCGGCATCGCACTGCTCTACGCCTTCGGCAAGCTCGGGCTGCTCGGCCACTACCTGGATGCCGCAGGTGTCCGGATAGCGTTTTCCACGTCCGCGGTGGTGCTGGCGCAGACCTTCGTGTCGTTGCCATTTCTCGTCATAAGCCTCGAGGGAGCGCTGGCCACGACGGGGGAGCGCTACGACCATGTGGCGGCGAGTCTGGGCGCACCACCGACCACAGTGCTGCGGCGGGTGTCGCTGCCGCTGGTGATGCCGGCGCTGGTCTCGGGCACGGTGCTGGCCTTCGCGCGTTCTCTCGGTGAATTCGGGGCCACCTTGACCTTCGCGGGATCCCGGCAGGGGGTCACTCGCACGCTGCCCCTGGAGATCTATCTGCAGCGCGAATCCGATGCGCAATCGGCCGTGGCGCTCTCGCTACTGCTGGTTGCGGTGGCGGCGGTTGTGCTGGCTGTTGTGGGGGCCCGAGCCTGGCGTCGCGATGGGTGGCGGCGATGAGTGAGCTGCGATTCGACGCCGGGCATTCCGGTCGGGGTGTGCACGCCGTATTCACCGTTGCACCCGGAGAGACCTTGGCGATCGTCGGCCCCAATGGGGCCGGTAAGTCCACATTGCTCGGGCTCATCGCCGGACTGCTGCGACCCGACTCCGGTGAGATCGGCCTCGGCGACCACGTGCTGACGAACTGTGCCACAGGCACTTTCGTCCCGACCCACCGGCGACGCACGGCGCTTCTGCTGCAAGAAGCCTTGTTGTTCCCGCACCTGACGGTCGCGCGCAACGTCGAGTTCGGGATGCGCGCCCGGCATCGTGACGAGGTGCCTGCCCTGCGCGATCGCTGGCTGGAATCGGTTGGCGCGCGCGATCTTGCCCCACGTCGGCCGGGTGAACTGTCCGGGGGGCAGGCGCAGCGGGTGGCGATCGCCCGTGCCTTGGCCACCGAACCCGACCTGGTGCTGCTCGACGAGCCGCTGGCCGGCCTCGACGCCGCGAGTGCGCCGGACATCCGGGCCTTACTGGGCCGGGTGCTGGGCCGCGGCGGCCAGAGCGCTCTGATCGTCACGCACGACATCATGGACGCCGTCGCCATCGCCGATCGGGTGATGGTCCTGGACTCCGGCCACATCGCGGAGCTGGGAGATACCGCGACCGTATTGGCCCGTCCGACCAGCAAGTTTGGTGCCCGGTTCGCGGGTGTGAACCTGATCGCCGGCACCGTGGGCGAGGACGGAGCCCTGTACGCGGACGGCATCGTCATCCACGGCGTGTGGTCCGGCACCGGCAGTCCCGAGCCGGGGCAGCATGCCGTCGCGGTGTTCGGGCCGCGTGCGGTGGGCGTGCATCTGTCCCCGCCGGGCGGCAGCCCGCGCAACGTCATCGCGGTGGCCGTGTCGACCCTGAGCGCTCATGGCGACAGCGTGGTTGTAACGGCAACCGCGGGGCCCACGATATTCACGGCACACATCACCGCGGCCGCCGCGGCAGAGCTAAAGCTGGCACCCGAGGAGTCGGCGTACTTTGCCGTGAAGGCTCACGAGGTCGTCATTCAGGCGGCGCAGTAGCTGGGGACGGGGATTTCGGTAGCCGTTGAGAGGAAACCCATGTTTGCTTCTGGTCAGCCAAACCCCTTGCCAAATCGGGCGCGCCGATTGCCGGATACGCTTGCACGTGCAGGACAAAACGGTACGTTCATTGGCATGCAGCAACCACGGGCAACTTTGGCCGCCAAGCGGGTGCAACGGGCACGGGTGATGGCAGCTGCCGTCGCCGTGGCCTCGCTGTCGGGGGCAGGGGCGATAACGCTTGTCGCCGGACCGGCTGATCAGTCGCCGACGTCGGTACGCACGGCGGAAATCAATCTGGTGACCACCGATGTACCACCGCCACCTGCAACGCCTGCGCCCGGCCAACCGGCACCCAACCCGGAGACTCCGACAACCGTGACGACGCCTCCGGCGTCACCTCCGCCCGGTACGCCCGCACCCACCCCACCGCCCGCGCCCGGAGCACCGGCAGATGCCGGGCGTGTCAACAATGACCAGGGTGGATTCAGTTATGTTGTGCCCCAAGGCTGGGCCCAAGCGGACGCGCGCAGGCTGACATACGGTTCGGCGCTGCTGACCAACCCAGCGGCACCAAACGGGAGCATTCTGCTGGGTCGCCTCGATCTGAAGCTGTTCGCGGGCGCCGAGCCTGACAACCAGAAGGCCGCACGCAGGCTCGCGTCGGACATGGGCGAGTTCTTCATGCCGTACCCGGGCAACCGCGTCAATCAGGAAGATCAGAACTTCGAGGTAGCGGGCATGCCCGCGGCGTCCTCGTACTACGAGGTGAAGTTCGACGACGCCGCCAAGGAACCCGGTCAGATCTGGGCCGCTGCCGTGGGCAAGGGCAAGGATCGTTGGTTCATCGTCTGGCTCGGTACTGCGGCGTCCCCGGTGGACAAGGGAGTGGCTAAGGCCCTCACCGACTCGGTTCGTCCGTGGACCCCACCGACGCCGCCCACGCCGCCCGCCGGGCAGCCTGCCGATCCCAACCAGCCTGCGCCCGCGCCTGCGGACCCGAACCAGCCTGCGCCCGCGCCTGCCGATCCCAACCAGCCACCGGCTCCTGCGGCCCCCGCGGCACCGGGTGCACCGGCGCCCGAACCTGCCGCTCCGGGGCAGCCCCTGCCACCGCCACCTCCCGCGGCGCCCGCAGCACCCGGGGTTCCGGTCTAGCGCTTGGGCGAGTTCGGCTCACCCACTTCGCGGTGAGTGCTGACGGTAGGTGTCGGTGAAGGTCGGATTCCGTGCGCCCACGCCGTCAGCGTGGGCGCACGTCACCGATGCACTGTGTGTCGCCGGAAGTGCCGCCTATGGGCAGCGACTAGCTTTTGGTTTTCCCGGCGATGAACTTGTAGACGACCAGCAGAATCACCGCGCCGACCAGCGCTCCAAGGAAGGCGTGATTGATCGGCGGGGTAACCGTGAACTTGTGAGGGGCGAACACCAGACTTCCCAGCGTCCCGCCGACGTAACCACCGACAATGCCCAGCAACGCTGTCACGATCCAGCCGAAGTTCTCCTTGCCAGGCACGATCAACCGGGCGATCCAGCCAACGATCAGGCCAAGAATGATCATCCAAATGATGTTCAACACCATGTCTAGCTCCTTCGAGTATGCGTACTGAGGAAACGAGCGTCGACCCGCTGCTGATGCTAGTGGAACAGTTCGCCCGTCGGCGCTCTAACGGCGCGTTGCGGGGAGATGTCGTTCTCACGCTCGGTGGATCCGCGCGGTGAGGACGCCGTGACAGCCGGATAACCTCGGCGGAAGAATTCGGGAATCTGACTCGCTCACCATGGCGGGGTGACCGAACTCAGCGCGCCGCCCACCGCGCGCCGTGCCGCCTGCTCGTATTGCGGTGTCGGCTGTGGTGTTGTGGTGCGGGCCGAGAGGAGTTCGGCGGGTCCGGTCACCATCGCCACCGTCGAGGGCGACGCCTTGCACCCGAGCAATCAGGGACGCCTGTGCACCAAGGGTGCCACGCACGCCCAGCTGATGGCCGCCGACGGACGTATGACGACTGCGCACATACGTCCCGCGCGAGGGCAGGAGCCGGTTCCGGCCCCGTTGGCGGCGACGACCGCCGAGGCCGGCAGGCGATTACGTCACATCCTCGACACCTATGGACCCGATGCGATCGCCCTGTACGTATCCGGCCAGATGAGCCTGGAGGCGCAGTATCTCGCCAACAAGCTCGCCAAGGGGTATATCCGAACCACACAGATCGAGTCCAACTCGCGGCTCTGCATGGCCAGTGCGGGAACCGGATACACCCAGTCATTGGGAGCCGACGGGCCGCCCGGGTCGTACTCCGATATCGAGCAGAGCGATTTGTTCCTCGTCATGGGTGCGAACATGGCTGACTGCCATCCGATTCTGTTCCTGCGCATGGCCGATCGGCTCGGCAGTGGAGCGCGGCTGATCGTGGTCGACCCGCGCCGCACCGCCACTGCCGAACGCGCTGATCTGTTCCTGCAGATCACCCCCGGTACCGACCTGGCCCTGCTCAACGGACTGCTGCATCTGCTTGTGGAGAACGGGGATATCGACTCCGGGTTCATCGCCGAGCACACCCAGGGCTGGGCGGGGATGCCGGAGTTCCTCGCCGGTTATCCGCCTTCGGCTGTCGCGGCTATCACGGGCTTGGCCGAGGACGATATCCGTACCGCAGCCCGGTGGATCGGGGAGGCGCGCGAATGGATGACGTTGTGGACAATGGGCCTCAACCAGAGCACTCATGGCACCTGGAACACCAACGCGATCTGCAACCTGCATCTGGCTACCGGTGCCATCTGCCGCCCCGGTAGCGGACCGTTCTCTCTGACTGGCCAGCCAAATGCGATGGGCGGCAGGGAAATGGGTTACATGGGCCCGGGGTTGCCGGGACAGCGCTCGGTGAAATCCGTCGCCGATCGAGAATTCGTCGAGCGGCATTGGCGGCTGGCGCCCGGTTCCATCCGCGAGGAGTTCGGCACCGGAACCGTGGATATGTTTACCCAGATGGCCGCCGGTGATATCAAGGCGTGCTGGATCATTTGCACCAATCCGGTTGCCTCGGTGGCTAATCGGCAGAATGTGATCGACGGACTGCGCCGGGCCGAGCTGGTGATCAGCCAGGATGCCTTCCTCGCGACGGCCACCAATGAATACGCCGATGTGCTCTTGCCTGCCGCGCTGTGGGCCGAATCAGATGGCGTATCAGTCAACTCGGAGCGCACGGTAACGCTGACCAACCGGGCCGCCGACCCGCCGGGGGATGCGCAGCCCGACTGGCGCCTGATTTGCGATGTCGCCCTCGCGATGGGATTCGGTGACGGTTTCGACTACGCGTCAAGCGAGGAGATTTTCGAGGAGATCCGCGGATTCTGGAATCCGCGGACCGGATACGACATGCGCGGGGCGAGCTATGCGCGACTGCGTCAAGGACCCGTGCAATGGCCTTGTCCACCCGAAGATTCGGGGGAGCGCAATCCCATTCGCTATCTCAACGACGGAGTCAGCCAGGGCCTGCATATCGCCGAGGACGGCACCATTCCGCGGCTGGCATTCCCCACCCCGTCGCGGCGGGCGGTGTTCCACGCCCGTGCCCACCGAGACCCCGCGGAAACCCCCGGTGACGGATATCCCATGGTCTTGAATACCGGTCGCTTGCAACATCATTGGCATACCCTGACCAAAACCGGTCGCATCAAGACGCTCGAGCGCCTCCATCCGTCCCCTTTCGTGGAGATCCACCCCCGCGATGCCGCCACACTCGGCATCACCGAAGGCGATATCGTCGGTATCGCCTCGCGGCGCGGCACCGCGGAACTCCCGGCGATCATCAGCGACAGGGTCAAGCCCGGCAGCTGCTTTGCGCCCTTTCACTGGAACGACGCGCAGGGTCCCGGACTGGCGATCAACGCGGTGACCAACGACGCAGTCGACCCGGATTCGCTACAGCCCGAGTTCAAGGTCAGCGCGGTGATGCTGCGTCCCACCGGGCGGACCGTTGTTCACGAGGTGCTCGACAGGCCGGCACAAGCATTGGGCGACATAGCAATTCTGTGGACATCGCAAACCGGCAACGCCGAGACCGTGGCCACCTCGGTGCACGGGCTGCTGACGACAGCGGGAATCTCCGCCACACTCACCGCGATGGACGAGTGCGCCCCCGTCGATCTCGGCGAGGTTCGAACAGTCGTACTCATCGCCAGTAGTTTCGGCGAGGGTGGCCCACCCGATAACGGCGCGCAATTCTGGTCCGCACTGTCCGGAGAGACCAGGTCCTTGAACCACCTGCGTTATGCGGTGCTGGGGTTCGGCGACCGGGCTTACGCGGATTTCTGTGGTCACGCCAAGGCGCTCGACGCCCGGCTCCACGAGCTCGGCGCCACCCCGGTACTGGCCCGGGTAGACGGCGAGGCGAATGACCGAGCGCTGATCGCGGCGTGGACCGCGGACCTGCTGGAGGCGATTGGGGATGGCACCGACGCCAGCGTCGATGCGGTCAGACGATTGCGCAGCGACGGGCTGCCGACGGCCGCGCCGGAACTTTTCACCCGCGACGCGCCGATCCTGGCGGCGTTGTCACACAACGAGGTCCTCTCCGCGCCGGGCTCCGGCAAGGAGGTACGGCGCATCGAGTTCGACCTGACCGGCCACGATGTGGACTACTCGGTGGGCGATGCTCTCGGCGTCTATCCGACGAACCGCGAGGAAGATGTCCAACGCTGGCTCACTGCAACAGGTTTCGATGCGGAGTTGCCGATCACGATCGACGGGGGCGAGCTGCCCCTGGGTACCGCGCTCGCCAGCCACTACGACATCTGCCGCGTCACCGATGACCTGCTGCGTTTCGTCGCCGAGCGGCGCGGCGACAAACCGGCCATCAAGCTGTTGCGCGGCCCCGACACCGCGACGCGCGAGCGGTGGCTACAGGGCCGTAATGCCCTCGACGTGCTGCGCGAGTTCCCCGTCCGTGCCGGTATCGAGGAGTGGCAACAGGTTCTGATCCGACTCACCCCACGCCAGTACTCGATCTCGTCCAGCCCCTTGGTCAGCCCGAAATCCATTGCATTGACGGTGTCCATCGTCCGGTTCCAGGGGCCCGACGGTTCGGCCCGTGGAGGTGTGGGATCGACCTTTCTGGCCGATCGTGCACAGCGGCTGCCCGTCCCGATCTTTCTGCAGAAATCGCCGCATTTCCGCCCGCCCGATTCCTCGGACACGCCGATGATCATGGTCGGTCCCGGGACCGGTATCGCCCCATTCCGCGGGTTCCTGCAGGAACGCCGCGCTCTGGGCCACTCCGGACCCAACTGGTTGTTCTTCGGCGACCAGCACCGCACCCAGCATTTCTACTACCGCGACGAGCTCGACGGCTTCCTGCGTGATGGCTCCCTGCGCCGACTTGACCTCGCGTTCTCGCGCGACCAGCAAAAACGCATCTATGTCCAGCACCGCATGATGGAGCAGGGGGCACAGATGTGGCGGTGGCTCGCCGACGGTGCGCATCTCTACGTGTGTGGAGACGCCAGCCGGATGGCCAAGGACGTGGACAGCGCATTACTGGCCATCGCCCAGAAGCACGGGCGGATGTCGCCCGAAGAGGCTCTTGAGTTTCGTAAGGAGCTCGTCGCCGGGAAACGGTACGTCCGCGACGTGTACTGACCCGTCTCGCGCTATATTCATCACGCGCGATGGATCTCGCCGGGGCCTGTCCCGAACCGCCACTGATGGCTGATAGTTCCTGTGTTGATGAGTCGTAACACGATGGGGCCGAATGTGACAGGTGCGCAGCGCGAAGAGTCCGTGCGACCCCTACATCTGCGACCGTATGCACTGCTGTGGGTTTTTCTCGGCGGCGTGTGTGGAACAGCCTTGCGATATTGGTTCGAGAAGATGTGGCCGGCCACCGGCGCGACCTGGCCTTGGGGGACCTTCGCGGTCAACCTGACCGGAGCGTTCGTCCTCGGGGCGCTGCTGGAAACCCTCACACTGCTGGGCCCGGACGGCGGTTGGCGCCAACGCGCCCGGTTGTTTGTGGGCACGGGCATCTGTGGCGCTTTCACCACTTACAGCGCATTCGCCCTGGAGATCAACACTCTCGCCCGCAACGGATTTGCGGGACTGGGCGTGGGGTACGCACTGGTCAGCATCGCGGCCGGTCTGGCCGCCGCCATGGCCGGGATAGTTGCGGCCGCCGCGGTCCTGGGGCGGTACTCGGGAGGTTCCGCGTGACGGTTATCGCCGTGATTCTCGCCGGGGCTTTGGGTGCGGTAGCGCGCTTCGTCGTCGATTCCCTCATCAAGCATCGCCGGACCTTCCGCTTCCCATGGGCGACGCTCCTCATCAACCTCAGTGGATCGGCCCTTATCGGCGTGGTGGCGGGCGCAGTGATCTTCCACCATTCGTCGTCGGCCCTGCTGGCTGTCGTGGGGACTGGGTTCTGCGGCGGCTATACGACCTTCAGCACCGCGAGTGTGGAGTCGGTCAGGCTTCTCGAGCGGCGCGAATGGTCACTCGCCCTGTACAACACGTTCGGCACGCTGCTGGGCACCGTCGGTGCCTGTGGCGCGGGACTAGCGCTGGCGTGGTCGATAGCGTGAGGATGTCACTATGACCGAATCGCCAGGCGTGCACGTGGTAGTCGGATGGGACAGACACCCGCCGAGCACTGCCGCGCTGCGCTTCGGGATCGATATGGCCCGCCGCCTGGGCGCGTGCGTGCACGTGGTGCACATCCTCGATATGGACGACGAGCCGATGGACCTCGACACCGACAGCTGGGAAACTCAGGCGGGCAACGCTGTTACCGCTGCGGAGGCCGAGGCTGTCGAACAGCTTGCGGGCCAGGAAGTGGCGTGGAAGTACCACCGCGCGCAGGGTCCCGCCGCCGCCGCGCTTCTGGGCGTGGCGCAGCAGTATGAGGCGATGATGATCATTCTGGGTAGCCCCCGGGGAGGGTTGGCGTCCGCGCTGGATGCGTTGCTCGGGCAGTCGGTGTCGCATCGCCTCATCGGTGCGAAGCGAGTCCCGCTCGTTCTCGTGCCCGCTAGCTGACGACTTTCACGGAGCGAACGTTTCTCCTGTAGCCTGACGCGGTGTCTAGCAAATCCGACGTCCGGCCCGTCGTGGACCTTGGGCCGGTCACGATCGGCGGGGTGACGGTACTGCTGCGGCCGCCCCGGCTCGCGGACGGGCCATCCTGGCGGGAGACCGCGCTGGCTTTCACCGAGCGGCTTTCACCGGCGTTCAATCGTGACGACATGGACTGGGAGAGTGCGCATTCACCCCTTATCTGGGTGGACACCTGGCGTTCGGCGCTTACCGATGCGCGTGCCGGCGGAGTCTCATATCTGCTGGTAAGGATCGATGACGGCACCGAGAGGGTCGTTGGGCACTTCTCGATGACCGGCACGGATCCGCGAACCGGGGGCGCCGAGATCTCCAGTTGGGCGGTCGACGTACCCTCGGCCGTCAGCGGGTGGGCGCAGCTGGTCACGGTGCTCTCTGCCTTCGAGGGAAACCCTGCCATTCCACACGCGTTGGCCCCCGTGGCGGTAGCGAACATCCGCGCAAACAGATTCTGTGAATCTATGGGCTGGACCCAGCTACAGACACGTCGTGCTCTGCGTAAATACGACGGGCAGGTTTCAGACCACCACATGTGGGTGCTCGCCAATACGGCCGAGTACCGAGATTGGGTGAGGCAGCGCCTCACGGAAATTCCCGTCACGAGAACACATCTCGCGCCCGCCGTGTCCCGCAGGCCGGACGCTGGATACCTCGCGGCATGGGTCCGATTCGCGGCGATTCGCGCCCGTCAGCGGATCAGTGCCACACTGCGGCCCGCACCGACTGAGTCCTCACTCGAAACCTCCACCACCCATGGGGAAGTGGTGCATATCGCCCCGGCTGGTCGCGGGCAGTTCCGGGTGGCGGTGGCTGAGCGCACCGCCGGTTTGATTGACGTCTATGTCGACGTCGGCACGTCCACGACGGAATTGGTGCCACGATTCGAGCAGTGGGTGTCCCGCGATGCCGGCGCATGCGCGCTGTCGGCACTCGCAAGCCATGTCGCCGCTGGCCCCGAGGGATCGCGCCGGACGGTCATTGCCGTCGGCGGCGGGGATAGCACGCTTGCTGACCAGCTCGCCCGCCGTGGTTTTGTCGATGAGGGTGAGGCGCCGCCAACCTTGGGGGACGATGGTGCCGCGCGGCGTATGTGGACTCTGTTGGCGGGCCCGCATCCTAAATAGACACGGTGTACTCGGGAATCGTCTTCTCGCAGTTGCTGATTAATCGCCATACGCCTGCGCCTGGGTGCGCTACCCTGCCGGGGTGCTCGCAAGCGATCGACCCACTCCGACATCCCTGGGTCCGGTTGAAATCGACGGTATGACGGTCATGCTGCGCACTCCGCGGCTCTCCGATGGCTCATCGTGGCGAGAAACCAACCTGCGCTACGAAAAGCGGCTGGCACCGGCGTTCGGCCATCCGGATATGCCGTGGTCGACAGCGCATTCGCCCTACATGTGGATTCACACCTGGAAGCAGGCCCTCTCCGATGCCGCGCGTGGCTGGGTCTCGTATCTGCTCGTACATCTCGATGGAGGCCGCGAACACGTCGTCGGCCACTTGGCCATGGCGGGACGACATCCGCGGACGGGGGGCACCGAGGTATCAACATGGACCGCCGGTGTTCCACATAGCGTCACCAGGTGGGCACAGGCATCGCTCATCATCGCTGGATTCGAGGCCGATCCCCATGTTCCGCACGCGGTGGCACCGCTTGCGGTGGAGAACATCGCGGTGCAGCGACTTGCCCAGTCGGTGGGCTGGTCGAAGCTGCAGACATGCCGCCGCCTGCGCGTGTATGACGGAAAGCCCACCGATCATCAGATCTGGTTTCAGGGCAACACCGTCGAGAACGTGGCCGCATTACGCCGCACGCGAGATGCCTTCTCCGGCAACATCACCAACTGGATATCGGGTCGCCGCGCGGCGGCCTCCTGGAGCGATCTGCTGGCGCGCGGGCGCTACGAACTGCGCAACTGCGGACAGCGTATCGCCGCCGATACGAATAATTCAGTCGCGGTGGCGGTTTCGGGGACATCTCTGGGATCTGTCGAGATCGCTGTCGACCCGGGCAGCTCCACCACGGAGCTCATTGGCAGGCCGCGTCCTGATGTATCCGAGGATGAGCTCACCGCGACCATCGCAGATCTTGCGGGACGCTTGATTAGCACTCCTTCGCCCACGAGGCGGATCGTCGTCGCGGTGCGCGAGGAGGATCGGCGCTTGACCGAGGCTCTCGCCGTACACGGTTTCCGCAACGAGGGGCGCACCCTGCCGACCCTGGGCGATGCATCCACGAACCGTCAGTTGTGGGCCAGCGTCCGCGACAACTAGTCGTCACGACCGCGTGCGTACGCCTCGGCCAGCAGTGGCCGCAGCACCTCGGCGAACGTGTCCTCACCCGGATTGACCACACACACCCATTTGGCGCCGCCGTACTCGGGATGCGGAAGCACCTGGTCGAACGCGGTGTAATCGGGCTCGATCGCTTCGTCCTGACCGGGCACGACCTTGACGAAGGTGTCACCGCTGACGCCGATGTTGAGCCGGTAGACGTGCGGTCGTCCAAGGTCGGAGTACGTATCGAATGCCTCGTTCGACATCAGGGTGATAACCGGCAGCTGACGTTCGGTGCTCTGGAAGAAGAACCAATTGCCCCGCACCACCTCGTGCTGCAGATCCGGAAAGGTTGTGACGATGTATTCGATGATGGCGCCCTCATCCATGACACCGAACCTACCGGCCTAGGCTGCTGACATGTTGCGAGCGGGAATCGTCGTCACGGGTACGGAGGTCCTCACCGGGCGTGTTGCCGACGCAAACGGTCCATGGCTGTCCGAACACCTGCGGGAAGTGGGCGTGGATGTGGCACATATCTGCGTGTGTGGGGACCGCAGAGAAGACCTGACAGCGCAGCTGCGGTTTCTCGCCGACCAGGGTGTGGATCTCATCGTCACATCCGGCGGTTTGGGCCCGACGGCCGACGACATGACGCTGCCGACCGTAGCTGAATTTGCCGGTACCACACTAATTTTCGACAATATTCTGGAAGCGGCCATCATGAATCGGCTACGGCCGATCGCGGATCGCTGGGAGAATGTCGACTGGGAAGCACTGCGCGTCGGCATCGCCAAACAGGCGCTTGTCCCGGCCCGGGGCGAGGTGCTTGATCCGGTGGGCACCGCGCCGGGAGCGATCATGAGTGCAGATGGTGTTCTCATCGTGGTCCTGCCCGGGCCGCCGCATGAGCTTCAGCGGATGTGGCCGTCGGCGCTCGACGCCGCGCCTCTCCGGGCGCTCCTCGGCGAGGATGTCACCGCCATCGAGCAGACCACGCTGCGTCTCTACGGAATCACCGAGCCGGATATTGCCGAGACACTGCGCCTTGCTGAGGGCGAGTTGGGAAGCCTTGCCGCGCTGGAGATCACCACCTGCCTGCGACGCAGCGAGGTCGAGGTGGTCACCCGCTTCGAGGTCGATGCGCACCCATTGTGGACGCGCCTGCATGAGTTCATCCAGGCCCGGCATGGAGCGGCACTGTTCTCTACTGATGGCTCGACCGTCGATGAAGTGGTGGCCTGGCTGCTGAACGGGAGGCGCCTGGCGGTGGCGGAGTCATGCACGGCGGGACTTCTGGGCGCACGCATCGCCGATGTCCCGGGCTCTTCTGAGTACTTCCTGGGCGGGGTCATCAGTTACGCCAATGACGTCAAAATCGTTCAGCTGCAGGTGGATCCGCAGCTACTGGCAGATCACGGCGCAGTGTCACCCCAGGTCGCCGAGGCCATGGCGGAGGGCGCGCTGATGGCACTGGGCGCTGATATCGCGGTGTCGACCACGGGTGTGGCAGGCCCGGGCGGTGGTACGGCGGAGAAGCCGGTGGGCACGGTGTGTTTCTGTGTCAAGACTTCTGCGGGGGATAAGGCCGACCTTCGCGTCGTTATCCCGGGAGATCGCAACCAGATTCGTGAGCGTGCGACCACTGTCGCCCTGCATTTGTTGCGTCGGTTGCTGCAGCGCTAGCGCTACTCGCTGAAGGGAGCCGCCCTGATCAGCAGCGGAAACGCCGCATAGCGGGTCAGCCATGCCGCGCGGCCCGCCGGCACCGCGGCGCCCTCGGCCGCCCAGGCCGCGAGCATGTGCCGCTTGAACTCCAGCCGAGGGTGCCGTTGCAGCAGCTCGTCCAACCACGTGGCATCGAGGTCGGAGAGCCGTAGACCGAAGACGTCTGTTCCTGCGCCGGCGGAGACGAATCCGCCCGGATCTGCGAGGTTGTCGCTGGCGCCGAGAGTGATGTGCGCGGCGATCGCTGCGCCGACGGCCTCCGCGCGGGCTTCCGGCACGCCTTGATCCCGGACGAACTGCGCGGCACGCTCGCCACCTACGACGGCGAAGCACCGGCCGGGCGTGGGATGTTCGAGTTGTAGATCGTGCAGCAGACTCGCCACGTACACGAGCTCGTCATCGACCGCTACGCCATCGAGCGCGGCCAGTGCCTTACCGAAGAAGTAGGTGCGGTAAGAGTGTTCGAGCACGTGCGGGGTCACCGAATCACGTGCCTCCTGCTCGGCGGCAAGGGCAAGCGCGGAATCGGGCACTGAGATCGATCCGAATTCCACTCGCCCCTGCCCGCGGCGTCCGGTGCGCGTCTTGATGGCATCGCCGATCATCGTGGGCAACGCGCGAAACAGGCGTCCCAACAGTGCCCGCCGCTGCGCCGACGAGATCTCCCCGCTGGTCTGAGTGGCCCAATGCCAATCCAATTCGGTCGTCATGGGCTTCAGTCAAGGCGGGTATGCCGCCGCAGGCCAGTGGCATGAATGCCATAGATACTCGGATTCATGCCATAGTGAGCCATGGGCACCAAGACGGTGGCGGCACTGGCGCTCGATGGCGTCATCACCTACGACCTGGCATGTGCCGTGCAGATGTTTCGCCGGGGGCCGGGGCGTGCCGGTCAGCCGGACGGCTTCGACCTGGTGACCTGCGGCCATCGCCCGGGCAGCGTGTGGACACCGGATGGTTTCAATCTCGAAGTGGAACACGGTATCGATGCGCTGGAAACCGCCGATGTCGTCGTCGTTCCCGCGCGCGCTCCACACGACTATCCGCCACCGGATGACGTCTTGACCGCACTGGTGACCGCACACGAACGCGGTGCCGTGATCCTAAGTATCTGCCTGGGTGCGTTTGTCCTAGCGGCAGCCGGGTTGCTGGATGGGCGCCCTGCCACCACGCATTGGGAGTACTGCCAGGACATGCGCACGCTGTACCCGCAGGTCGATCTGCGGCCCGATGCGCTGTACGTCGACGACGGGGACATCCTCACCTCGGCGGGGCTTTCCGCAGGGATGGACCTGTGTCTGCATGTGCTGCGACGAGAACTGGGCGCCGCCGCGGCGTCGGAGATGGCGCGGTGGAATGTCATGGCTCCACACCGCGATGGTGGCCAGGCCCAATTCATCCCGCCCCCAAGGATTTCTCATGATTCGGCTGGGCTCGGTCCGACCTTGAGCTGGGCATCGGAGTGTCTCGCCGAGATCGACGATGTATCGACACTGGCACGGCACGCACACTTGAGCCTGCGCACATTCAACCGGCGATTCGGCGAGGAAGTCGGTACGACTCCCAAGCGGTGGCTCGACGTACAGCGGGCCACCCGTGCCCGCGAATTGCTCGAGAACACCGATCTGACTATGGAATCCATTGCCGCACAGTGCGGGTTCGGCAGTGTCACCGCCATGCGGACACATCTGCGCAGGGTCACCGCAACAACACCGAGTGCCTACCGCCGGGCCTTCCGGCGGTAGGCGATCACGGTCAGCGCACGACGTGCGGCATCAGGGCATCGGGCGGAATGGCACCGAAGCGACCGGCCTGATAGTCCTCCACGGCCTGGATCAGCTCCGCCTTGGTGTTCATCACGAACGGTCCATAGGCCACGACGCGCTCACGGATAGGGCGCCCGCCCAGTAGCAGCACCTCCAATGCCGGGCGATTCGCGTCTTGTTCCGCATTGGCCTGCACCGTGATTCGGTCACCGGGGCCCAGCACCGCGAGCTGTCCCTGTTCGATTGGGTGCCCTAGTGCGCCCACTGTGCCACGTCCGGAGAGAACGTAGACGAGGGCGTTGAACTCCCGATTCCAGGGCACATTCAGCTGTGCACCCGGCTGGATCGTCGCGTGTGCCAATGTGATCGGCGTGTGTGTGCTGCCCGGGCCGTGATGGGGCCCGACGTCTCCGGCGATGATGCGTACCAGCGCACCGCCGTCGGGGGAGCTCACCAGTGTGGTTTGCGCCCCCTCGATGGCCTGGTAGGCGGGCGTCAGGAACTTGTCCCGCGCCGGCAGATTGACCCAGAGCTGGATGCCATGGAATAGCCCGCCACTCTCCACCAATTCTGCTGGGGGAGTTTCGATATGTAGGATTCCCGATCCCGCCGTCATCCACTGGGTGGCTCCGTCGTGGATGAGCCCGCCTCCGCCATGGGAGTCTTGATGGGCGAACCTGCCGTCGATCATGTAAGTGACGGTCTCGAAGCCGCGATGAGGGTGCCAATCCGTCCCGCGCGGCTCGCCGGGCTCATACTCGACTTCGCCCATCTGATCCATGTGGATGAACGGATCCAACTCGGCCGATGACACTCCGGCGAACGCACGCACGACGGGGAAGCCTTCGCCCTCGTACCCGCGCGGTCCGCTCGTGATGGACCGCACCGGCCGTTCGGTATCGGCAGGCTCGGGAGCGGGGATGCGCGGCAGAGTCAGGGCGTCCTTCGCCGACACAGTGATAGCTGGCATGCAAACCTCCTGGTGAGAGTTCCTATGCCTGCTAACCGGACTGCGGTCCGCTTTATTCCGGAAGTCGGCTTCCGGTGGCGAGGGCGGTCGACACCGCCGCCGCCACAGTTTCACCGGCGGCTAGTAGAGGCTCGGTGCTGCGCAGTGCCCGGCTCAGCACGAATGCTCCTTCCAGGCTGGTGATGAATCCCAGCATGAGGCGTCGACACATCTCGGGCGCCAGTCCCGACCCGGCGATTCGTTCGACCCCCTGGTCAATCCAGTCCGTGAAGACGTCGGCGGTGGCGCGGCGGAGCGCCTCGTCGGTGCTCGCCACTTCGAGGGCGATGGTGGCGATGGGGCAGGCGTCGGCGTAGTCGGTTGCGACGAGATTGTCTGCCGCGGCTGCGAACGCGATCCGAACAGTGGTCGGCAGGTCCGAACCACCGTCATCGAAGATCGCCAACACCAGATCCCGGTACATGGCCCCGGCGGTGCGAATGGCCTCGTCCGCCAGTTGCACCTTGCCCCCGGGGAAGAAGTGGTAGATGGACCCGAACGGTGCGCCGGCGCTCTGCGCGATCTGCTTGAGGCCAGTGCCCGTCATGCCCTGCCGTCGGAACAACTCGCATGTGGAGGCGACGATGCGGTCGCGTGTGTCAGCGGGCATGGCGGGTCCTTCGGGGAGTCTTGTATCCGACTGCATCGCATTGTACGGTCCGTATTAGAACGTTCTATCAAGTACGGCCGATGCGGAGGGCGCGGAGATGGACAAAGTGCTCAAATACCTGGCGATTCTGACCGGCGTGATCTGCGTGGCCATCGGCCTCTATCACCTCATTGGGGGCCCGGGAACCGTCATCGGCGGGGGAGCTGTCACCGCGAGCACCGACAGTCAGGAGCGCTTCTTCTCCGGGTTGTTCGCCGTCTACGGCGCGGCGTGGATCTGGGTGGCGCGGCGATCGCCGATTCCCGGCACTGCCATTAGGTTCCTCGCCGCGGGTCTGCTGGTGGGCGGGCTTGGCCGGGTGGCATCACTGATCGACTCCGGACAGCCCCATCCATTTTGGATTGTCATGCTCGCCGTCGAAATCCTCATCCCCGCACTGTTTTTCGTGATCGCGGGCGCAGACGAGAAGGCTCGTTGACTTCGTAAAATCAATATGCGAGTTCAGATTTCGCAACCGCTAGAGTGCGTAGTACCGACAGCACAATGTGTTTCTCAAGCACTCTAGGAGGAAGCTATGCGGTTCACCTTCGCCGAGGCCATGACCGATCCGTCGTACTACGTTCCCTTGGCCCAGGCGGCCGAAGCGGCCGGCTACCACGGTATGACCATCGCAGACAGCCTGGCGTATCCCTACGAGTCGGATGCGAAGTATCCGTACACGCCCGATGGGAACCGCGAATTCCTGGAGGACAAACCGTTCATCGAGGCGTTGACGCTCACGGCGGCGCTCGGCGCCGTGACCTCGACGTTGCGGTTCAACATCTTCGTGCTCAAACTGCCGATCCGCCCGCCCGCCCTGGTGGCCAAGCAGGCCTCGTCCATCGCGGCGCTGACGGGTAACCGTCTCGGGCTCGGCGTCGGTACCAGTCCGTGGCCCGAAGACTACGAACTCATGAACGTGCCCTTCGCCAAGCGCGGTAAGCGCATGGACGAATGCATCGAGATCATCCGGGGACTGACCACCGGTGACTACTTCGAGTTCCACGGCGAGTTCTACGACATTCCCAAGACCAAGATGTGTCCCGCGCCGACGCAGCCCATCCCGATCCTCATCGGTGGACATGCCGACGCCGCACTGCGCCGTGCAGCGCGGTGTGACGGCTGGATGCATGGCGGTGGTACCGAGGACCTGGACGAGCTGCTGGCCAAGCTCAACAAATTCCGTGACGAAGAGGGGACGGCCGACAAACCCTTTGAGGTCCACGTCATCTCTGTCGACGGGTTCACCGTGGACGGGGTGAAACGCCTGGAAGACAAGGGCGTCACCGATGTCATCGTCGGCTTCCGCATTCCTTACATCGTCGGGCCGGATACCGAGCCGCTGGAGACGAAGATCAGGAACCTGGAGGGCTTCGCCGAGCACGTCGTCGCCAAGGTCAACCCCTAACGGTCCCTTTCCGTGAGCTGGGCTACCCCCAGCTCACGGAAAGCGTTCGGCGCTGCAAGCGGCCGTTGACAGATATTCAACGCAAGCGTTAAATATCAACTATGAGCACACGCCCTAGCTTGGCCTCGGCAGTCGTCTATCAAGACCCGTCGGCAGCGCTCGATTGGCTGGAGAAGGCCTTTGGTTTTGAACGGTCCATGGTCATCACCGACAACGACGGCAAGATTGAGCACTCCGAGATGCGCTTCGGGGACGGTTACCTCATGGTCGGATCCGAGTGGGATACCAGCGTCGCCAGCCCAAAGAGTGTGGGCGGTAGGTGTACCCAGACCATCCACGTACAGATCGACGGCGATATCGACACGCATTGTGAGCGGGCAGAGGCCGCCGGCGCGAAAATTCTCATGCGCCCGGCCGACCAGTTCTACGGCGATCGGGTGTACCGCGCTCAGGATCCCGAGGGGCACGTCTGGACCTTCGGCCAGTCGGTGCGGGCGGTATCGCGTGAGGACGCCGAGAAGGCCAGCGGTCTGAACATCGAGGGTTGGGTTTGACCCGGCCCCCGCCGCAACTCGCGAGCATCGATCGCACGCTGACCGCACTTGCCGATCCCAATCGGCGAAGAATCGTTGAGGTGCTGCGGGATCAACCGCGTCGTGCGGGGGAGATAGCGCAAGCCGTTGGCCTGAGTCCCGCAGCGCTCAGCAGGCACCTGCGGACCCTCAAGGCCAGCGAGCTGGTCGAGGAGTCGCACCCGGAGTTCGACGCGCGTGTACGCATCTACACACTGCGGCCCGCGCCTATGGCAGAACTGAAGGGGTGGCTCGACGAGATCGAGAAGCTCTGGGCTACCCAGCTTTTGGCTTTCAAAGAGCACGTCGAACGCGAGCCGGGCCGATGACGTCACGCGTACTGGTGTCGCTACGCGTGGGCGCTACGCCGGCACGTGCATTCGAGGTGTTTGTCAATGACATCGGAATGTGGTGGCGGCCCAACACCCTGTTCCGATTCACCAGGCGACGACGGGGAACTCTCGCGATCGAACCGGCGCTCGGGGGCCGTTTCGTCGAGTCATATCCGGATGGCACCGAGTTCGAAATCGGCAGGGTCACCACGTGGGAACCGGGCAGTCGGCTGGGATTTACCTGGCGCCAGGATGGTTTTACCGGCGATCAGATGACGACCGTCGAGGTGAGGTTCGAGCCGGTTGGTGACGAGACCCGGGTGACGGTGGAACATCTCGGCTGGGAGTCGGTGCCTCAGGATCACGTTGCGCGCCATACGTTTCCCGATGGGCTTTTCCTGCGGCGCCACGGCGAATGGTGGCAGGACCTTTTGGAATCACTGCGGGCCCGGCTCGGTGCGTCGTAAAGCCTAGGAACTTCCCGGGGTGTGCAGCTGCGCCGCCAGCCATGGCAGTGCATCGGAAAACGTTCTGCTGGCGAATTGCCAGGTGTGTCCGCTGATCATCTGGTGGATGGTGCAGGAGATCTGCACCTGCTGGGCCGCCGCGCACAGATCTGCCGCGGCACCCTCTCGGTCATCATCGGCCACGTCATCATGCCCACCGATACCCGTGGGTGTATCGGCCGTGGGCCGCTTTGCGCCACTGGGTTTCTTGCTGTCCGCAGGTGGTATCGCATCCTCGAACCATCCGGCCACACCGGTGTACGGCCCGTGCTTTGCCATGACGGTGCGCGGGTCGAATGCGTCCCATCGGGAGGCGTCGCCCCCGTACAGCCGCTCAATGGTCTGCTGCTTGGTTCCGGCGGTGGGGCCGTGGTCGCCGGCGATGTCTACGAAGGTGGAGAACAAATCCGGGTGCATGACAGTCAGGTCGATAGCGCAGGTGCCGCCCATCGACCAGCCGACCACGGCCCAGTTGGCCGGATCAGGCGATCCGTCGAACTCCGAAACCACATAGGGCCGAACATCTTCGGTCAGATGGTCGGCGGCGTTACCGCGCGGCCCGTTGACGCATTCGGTGTCGTTGTTGAAACTTCCCGCGACGTCCACGAAGACGAATATCGGCGCCTGCCCGCCGTGTGTCTTGGCGTATTCGTCGATCATCTGGGTGGCGTTACCCGTGCGAATCCAGTCGGCGGGAGTGTTGAACTCGCCGGCGATCATCATCACTACCGGCAGCCTTGGCGGGGTATCACCGGCGAACCAGGCCGGCGGCAGATAGACGTACTCACCCCGATGTTTGAATCCGCTGGCATCTGCGGGGATGTCCACTTGTACGAGCTTGCCGGTGTCGGGCTTCGAGTTACGCAGACCCGCAAGTTCACTCATATCGATCTCGTTGGGAAGCGGGCCCGCGGACACCGCACCCCAGGCTGCCTGCACAGTGGGGTAGTAGCCCACCCAAGTGTTGAGTGCGACGAGTGCCGCGAGCAGCGTCACCGGAATGGCCACCACCGATACGCCACGGCGCCACCATTGCGCACTGGGGAAGCCGATCACGGCGATCGCGACCGAGGTGACGAAGACACCGATCCAAACCCATAGTCTGAAAGGCGCCGGATCGGACGCCAACCCTTCGGAGTTCATGTAAATCCACGCCGCCACGGCGCCCAACGCTCCGACCGCTACGCTCACGGGCACCCAGAGGAGGCGCCACCGTCGGGTACGCCATCCGATGACCACCACCAAGACCACGACCGCCAACACCTGAACGACGATCGGAAACCAGCCGCCGAGAGCGGAAATCCCATGGCTGTACTGGTGGAAATCGTTGGCGGGCAACTGTGGGATAGGGGTCGGCGCCGGAGGGGGCGTCGGCGTAGTCGGTGGCACGCTGACATTGTGATGAGGTTTCCTGGGAGGAAGCTGGACATGACCCAGAGTTATCTGTCGGATGAGACGATCGCTGCGCTGTCAACCGCCGAGCGCAGGGACCTCATTCAGCGGCTGGAACGCCCGCTCAGCGAGGTGGCGCCGCCGAACCTGGCCAGGTTTCGTGCACTGCGACTCGGTTTGATGATCGGCGGCGCGATCGCCCTGATTCCCTGGATCACCTACCTTGCGTTCACGCTGCCGGAAAACTATGTGGCGCAGCGATGGACGGCGACATGGGTGGGTTTCGACATCCTGCTGGTGACATTCATGCTGGGCACCGCGGTACTTGGCCTGCTGCGCCGGCAGCTACTTGTGTTGACGGCCTTCACCACCGGTGTGCTCTTGATCTGCGACGCCTGGTTCGACGTGATGACGGCCGGACCGAGCGAGGTGCGCTGGGCGATCCTGACAGCGGTTCTGGCTGAGCTGCCGGTGGCCGTGGTGATGATCCGTGGCGCGTTGCTTATCACGCGATTGACCATGACGCGCCTGATGGTCATTGACCCAGGTGTGCCACTGTGGCGGGTGCCGCTGCTGCCCTAGCCGGTCACCAGCAGTGCGCGAACCCATCGCAGTATTGCGGGAACCGGTCCACGGGTACGTCGAGCGGTTTGACGAACTGCAGGCTGAAGGGCTTCTTGGTCATACCGGGCTGACCACCGCACACGGCGCTGTGGATGGTGGTGTGCACTCCGGTCAGGGTTTCGTCGTTGAAGACGTACTTCTCCTGAGTGGGGGCGAAGGTTCCATCGGGGCAGGTCATACCCTGCGGTCGGGCGTGCAGGAATGTCCATTGGTCATCGACCAGCTTGGCCGGGATGGAGTAGTTCTGGAGTCTGTCGTTGTGTTTGAGGATGTCGGGTGTCGCGCTGGTGACGGTGAGGGTGCAGCCGTCGGCCTGGATGGTGGGGTCGGTGTAGTCGGACTGGATACGGGTGCCGGATGCCTGCACACACACCGCGGACATCGTCCAGGAGACCTCGCCGGCACCTTCCTCGATCATTCGGTAGGTCCCATCCGCCGGAGGCGCCACGGCCGAGGCCGGGCCGGCGAATCCGACTCCGATCGCCATGGCGACGACGGGAATCATCAGCAGGGAAGTTGTGCGCACGGGTCAAGTATCGCAATGCGGTGGACCGCTCACACCGCAACCTCAGTGATTAGACGCGCCGTCCAATAGGGCTACGACCAGATCGGCCACCGCGGTCATACCGTCCTCGTTGGGGTGAAGCGGCGCCGGGCGCCCCGGCCACGGGAATCCGGGGCGGTTCGTCCAGGGCCGCGGTGACCATGCGTGATGTCCGGTGCTGGCTGCCGATGCGCGGATGATCTCGCAGCCGGCGGCGTGGGCCGCGTGCGCGGTGGCCGCCGCCAGTTCGGCGGCGATGCGACGCCCGTTGTCGGCCTCGGCTTGGGTGTACGGCGGCGCCGGCTCGTTTTCGGGCGGCAACAGCGTCAGATAGTCGATGAAGATCACGCGTGCGCGCGGTGCACGAGCGCGAACCTGTTCGCCCACCGTGCGCAGGGAATCACCCACGACCGCCAGCGCCGCGTCCTGCTTGCCGGTGTCGAGCATGCCGGCCAACCCGTTTCCGATGACCGGCAGGGCGCGCAGGATGCGCGGTAGGCGGGTAGCGATCAGAAACGGCACGTAACCGACGTCATTGCCGCCGATCGTGATCGTCACCAACTCCTCGGTGCCATCGAGTACGCGGATCTGGGGTGCAGCGGCGTGCTGTGCGTCGGTCAGGATATGCGCCGTGGTCGCCCCCGAGTAAGTGACATCGACCAGCTGATATCCCTTGCGTTCGGCGATCTGGTGCGGATAGTTGCGTGCCGACCGCCCGGCAAGTCGGGGCGAGCCCGGTACACGCGGCGGGATGCCCGGCCCCGACGCCATAGAACTGCCCAATGCCACATAACGTCCCGCCATGGACCAAGCCTATCGGCGAGTCAGCCGGGCGATCGCGCGTAGCGACGAGCTCACCCCGCGTGGTCTCGGATCGTCCAACCGCAAGACCGGCCAACCCTGCTCGGCCGCCATGGTGGCGAGCCGGCCACGCGGGTTGACCGGGCAGGGCTCGCCGACGAGAGACATCAGATCGATGTCTTCCTCCCCGTCGGCATAGAAGTAACTCCGTTGCAAGTCAACATTATTGGACTCGCAGAAGCGCGCGACCGCGGTTGCCTTGTTGCGGCCCCACACGATGGGCTTGCGGATGCCCCCGGTGAGCAGTCCGTTGTCGTCGAGGTCGAAGTGGTTGCACAGCACGTGGGTTATTCCGAGGTGGCGCGCCACTGGTTCGGCATGAATGGTCAGCGCCGAGGAGCTCAGTACCACGGTGTGGCCCTGCTCCTGATGTGCTCGTACGCGCTCGCACATCTGTGGATAGATCATCGAGGCATTGTGCTGGTGGAAGATTCGTTCGCCGACGGCTTCGAGCTCGGCCAGCGAGTCGCCGCGCAGATATCCGGCGGCGCGCACCACCAAACGCTCGAATTCCATGCGGCCCAGCTTGTACCGGAAGGTGGCCTCCAGAACTCCGAGAACCTCACCGACACTCGCCTGACCACGGCGCATCCGATCACGGGCGTGAGCCGTCGGGGTGAATCCGGCCACCAGGGTGCCGTCCAGGTCGAAGAAGGCTCCCACCTGCGGCCCAGCGGGGCGCAACGCTATATCGGCGACCGGGTCGGGTGCCGAACTCACCGTCATGTGGGCCAATCTACCGTTGTGCGGCACGCGTACCCGCCGTAGGCGACAAGATGGGGTATCCACCCGATCGTGACCGACAGGAGCAGTGTTGGACCCCCAACCGCATCGCACGCAAACTCCTGCGCTGGTCACCAGGCGTGCGGTGCTGTCCGCGGGGGCGATCATGGCGCTCGGCGCCGCGTCGATCGCCGGATGCTCACCGGCACACCCCAAGGATCGACTCGCGGCTTCTGGATGGGAAGACCTGCGCCGCAGGATATCCGGAACGCTCACGGTGCGTGGCGAGAACGGGTTTGATGCGGCAGCGCGGACGTTCAATCCTCTTTTCGACACGAATCATCCAGCTGCGGTTGCCTTCTGTGCCTCCGAGCAGGATGTGGCGTGCTGCGTGGAGTTCGCATCGGGTGCTGGGATCCCGATCGCGGCACGCAGCGGTGGTCACAGCTTTGCCGGCTATTGCGTTCCGAATGACGGACTGGTGGT
Organism: Mycobacteroides chelonae CCUG 47445; assembly: GCF_001632805.1. Taxonomy (NCBI): domain Bacteria; kingdom Bacillati; phylum Actinomycetota; class Actinomycetes; order Mycobacteriales; family Mycobacteriaceae; genus Mycobacteroides; species Mycobacteroides chelonae. Next base: position 2,454,961 of record NZ_CP007220.1, read on the forward strand.
CGATCTCGGGCGCATGGCAACGGTCTCGATGACCGGGACGCGGGCAAAGATCGGGTCGGGGGCGCGTCTGATAGATGTCTATGCGGCTGTGTCCGGGGCCGGCCGGATGCTTGCCGGCGGTTCCTGTCCCACCGTGGGCATCGCGGGATTGACCCTCGGCGGCGGGGTAGGGGTTCTCACTCGCAGGTTCGGGCTGACCTGCGACCAACTGGCATCCGCCAGGGTGGTAACCGCGGATGGTGCGATCCGAGACCTGTCGTCGGAATCCGAGTCCGACCTGTTCTGGGCCATTCGCGGGGGTGGCGGCGGAAACTTCTGCATTGCAACGGAGTTCACCTTTGACACCGCCGAAGCTAGCGAGCTTACGGTGTTCACGCTCGATTACGCGCCGGGGGAACTGGCTACGATCATGCGCCGGTGGCTGGCGTTCATGGACGATGCGCCGGACGAATTGTGGACGACGCTGCACGCCGTGGGCGGCGCTACTCCGCATGGCCGGATCGTGGGCTGCATCGCCAAAACGGACGATCCACAGGCACTCGTAGACGGTCTCCGCGCCGCGATCGGCATCAGTCCATCCGATCGATTCGTCGCCGACATGACCTATATCGACGCCATGAAGTTCATGGGTGGGTGCTCAACACTGACTGTGGCCCAGTGTCATCCGTCGTGGGAGGGGGCAGGTACCGGTCAACTGCAACGCGAGGCGTTTGTGGCATCCTCCCGGATGATCCCGCACGCCGCAGTCGACACCGCCGCAATAGAGATGATCCTCGTGGGCACGCCGGGGCTGACGTTCATCCTGGATAGCCTGGGCGGTGCAGTCAGCCGAATTCCCGCTGCCGCTACAGCTTTTGCCCATCGAACGGCGCTCGCCTCCCTCCAGATCTACCATGGTGTCGGCGCCGACCCGTCGGCCGCGTATCGCCGCGTGGACGAGGCGCGGGACCGGCTCGGTGAGATCTGCGGTACCGCCGCGTACGTGAACTACATCGATCCGCGTTTACCCGATTGGGCCGCAGCGTATTACGGAGACAACCTGCCACGACTGCGACAGATCGCCACGACCTACGATCCCGACGGAGTCTTCGGGTTCGCCCAGGCGGTACGCCCTTAGTCGCGCTGCAGGCTCTGCCGTGCCTGTGCGATGAGTTGTCCCCACCGGCCCGGCGCGAGCTCGTACACCGCGGTGTCCCCGCCATACGCGCTGGAGATGACGACATTCGGGACGGTGTCTGCCAGCAGGTCCAGGCTCGCTGACAGCTCGTCGGTATTCCCCCGGCCTGGGACCAGGAAGGTGGACCACGATCCGGTCTCGGTCGGGAACATGGTGTCCCCGGTGAAGAGGTATCTCTCACCGTCGGTACCCGTCACCAGATAGCTTGTGCTGCCGACGGAATGACCCGGTGTGGGAATCACTTCGACGCCGTTGTCGTCCACGTGACGCTGCGTAGTCGGGACATCGATGTCGGTGTGTGTGCTGATCTCACTTTCCTCGCGGGCGGATGCGTGCAGTTTCGATCCGAATCGCTGCTTCACGACGGCGAGCATGGGGCCTGCCTCGTCCTGATGGGAAAGGTACTGGTGGGCGACTCCACCCAACTCGGCAATCGCTTCGAAGTCCGCCTCGGTGGCGGGGCTGTAGAACAAGACGTTTCCTTTGGGGCGGACCCACAGGTAGGCGTGAGTGGTCAGCCCGGGGAAGGGGTTGTCCGTGCGTGTCTCCCACAGGTCTGATCGAATCTGGCGCACATTCGATGTCTTCGTTGTCATCACCCCAGTGTTCAATCTCAAGTGAACTTGAGGTCAAGGGGCAAATGCGGCGCTGTGTCAGCCTGGGCTACGCGCCCGATTCGGCGAGCGCGCCGAGTCTGTCCACCGATGCTTGCAGCCGTTCCGGCGTGGTGAGACGAGCCCGGGGCAGTCTGTTCTCATCGGTGAGATTCGTCCAGTCATATGTGTGCGTCACCCGAGTGCGGCTGCCATCGCCGACCGGCTCCAGTTCCCATCGCCAGAGATGGCCCGGCGGCTCCTTGCCCACTTCTGACGGTAGCCACGCGATCCGGCGCGCCTCGTCGAACTCCACGATGCGGTTTTCCCGGACGTGGGTATTGGTCAGGGTCATCACGAACACGTCACCCACGGCATGAACCCGTTGGCCCGGGGCCGCCTCGGCAAGGTTCTCGTTGCCGTCCCATTCTCGCTGCCGCGCGGGGTCGGCGATGAGTTCAAAGAGCACCGCGGCGGGTGCATCTATTACACGGCTCGCCGAGACCACTCGGACATCCTCAGTCATATAGCCCATCCAACCAGAATCCTGCCGCCTAGCCGATCAACTCACGAGTGAGTTTGCGCGCCAGCGTTATCGGCGCAACTGATTTCTCAATCTTCGAGGCGGTCAACGCGCCGTCGTAGAGCAGCTGCACCTGCCGGGTGAGATTGTCAGGGTGCGATATCCCTGCCTCGCGCAACAGTGCGGCCACGGTCGCGCGGAACCACTCACGATGCCTTCGCACCGGTTCCCACTCCGTTCCGGGGAACTCGGTAGCGGCATTGGCATACAGACAGCCGCGGAAATTCCTTGCTTGCGCGGCGGCGGTTGCGAGATCGAAGAACGTCAGGACTTTCGCTTTGGGATTGCGTTGCGTCGCCACCGCCGCATTCCAGCGGTTGCGATCACGCTGATCCAATTCTTCGAGGTAGGCAACGATGAGCGCGTCCTTTGATCCGTAGCTGCTGTACAGACTCGCCTTGGCAACCCCTGCCTCGCGCAGTATCTGATCAATTCCCACAGCGCGAATACCCTGCGTCGCAAAGAGATCTGCGGCAGTACGAAGCAGTCGGTCGGACGGAGCGAGCACACGAGTAGCCGAAGCGGCGTCGCGGTCCGGGGGTGCTGTCGTGGAACTCATGAAAGCAGGGTAACCCAATGAACCTTCATAGACAGACCTGTCTGTTCATGGAACCGTCACGTTGTCGCATATCGAAGTCGTCCACCGAAGTTAGGAACAGTGACGTGACGCTGCATCTCTACGAAATCGCCCTTGACCCTGCCGATAGCACCGATGCCACACGACTGCTCAAGGAGATCGACGGGCGGGTGCATCGCGATGGCGGTGAATTGATCGAAGCTCAGGTGACACGTGAGGCCCGCCGGATCTTCGTCATCGCCGAGTTTCAGGGTGAGGCCCCGCGGTTGGACTCCGATGCGCTGCGCGTGGACTCGGTCTCCGGACCGCACTCGGTTCGGCTGGTCGGCGCCGATCTTGGCCAGCTGAAGTCTGTGCGGCCGGTTGCCGGATATCTCGTGGAATGGGATCTGCCTGCGGACCTGGACATGCAGACGTACCTGGCGCGCAAGAAAGCCAAAGCGCCTAAGTACGCCGATGTGCCAGAAGTCAGCTTTCTGCGCACGTATGTCCGTGAAGACATGGACAAGTGCCTGTGCTTCTACGACGCTCCTGATGAAGAGGCGGTGCTCCGTGCGCGCAAGGCCGTTGACACCCCCGTCGACAGACTGCACGGACTGGGAGATATCTCGCTATGACAGCCGCCGTGACCAGGGATATCGAGGCAGTGTTGGAGCGCGTCGGTGATGCGGTTTCAGCCAGGGCATCAGCTCTGGACTCCAATGAGACCGATGTCCGAACAGACATTTCCGCCCTGGGCGCGGAAGGCCTGTTCGATGCGGGTCTAGCCGGCGCAGACCTAGTGCCCATGGTGCGGGTTATCGAACGAGTTGCCACGAGCAGTCTGGCTGTGGGCTTCTCGGCGTGGGCACATCGCATGACCATCGAGTATGTAAGTCTGGCTCCAGAAGCCCTGCGCACCGAGCACCTGCCCGGGCTGAGAGCGGGTCGCCGTCCAGGCGTCACCGCGATGGCTGCCGGCCTCAAACAGGTTGCGGGGCTGGGGGAGGTGCCGCTGCGTGCCACCACGCACCCGGACGGACTACGCATCACCGGCCCGATTCGATGGGCTTCCAATGTATTCCCCGACTCATTGATGGTGCTACCCGCCCGAGGGGCAGATGGCGCCACCTTTGTAGTGGTGGTCGATGTCAACGCGGACGGAATACGCATCGATCGACCGCCGAACCTGATGGCATTGACGGCCACGGCTTCGACATCGCTGCAGCTCGATGATCTCCACGTCCCCACCGAGAACGTGATCAGCACCGACTTACGGGGCTTCGTCGCCCGAATCCGCCCAGCCTTTCTCCTGCTCCAGACAGCCTTCTGTGCCGGGGTCAGCAGTGCCGCGATTCGCGGCGCAGAATCGGCGCGTGGCGAGCTCACCGGACAGTTCGCCACCGAGCTCGTTGAGCTCACGCAGCGGAATCGCGTTCTGCGCGATCGTCTCTACGCGTTCGCGGCAGCACCATCTGAACCGGGCACCGCCGAACTTCTCCGGTTGCGGCTCGACGCCGCCGGTCTTGCCGGTCAGGCGTCTCGGCTGGAGGTCACCATGGCCGGCGGCGCCGGGTACGCACTGGGAACCTCGGCGAACCGGCGGTTTCGCGAGGCCGCCTTCCTACCTATCCAATCGCCCTCGGAAGGACAGCTGCGGTGGGAACTGACGCAGTACGAATAACGAACGGCACCAAATATTTCGGGACAGCGGTGGCCCTCCGCGAGGTCGATGTCCACGTGACTTCCGGCGAGTTCCTGGCCGTGCTGGGTCCCAGTGGAAGTGGTAAATCCACCCTGTTGCGCGTGCTGGCGGGTCTGGAAGACCTCAGTACCGGTACCGTCGTGTGGACATCGGACGGTGAACGCCGCCCCCGGACGGGCGTGGTTTTCCAAGATGCCTTGCTGATGCCCTGGTTGACCGTCGCCGAGAACATAGTCTTCGCCAAGCGATTCGCGCGACACCGCAGCGGATTCGACGATGCCTACGTGCAGGCTCTGGTCGACCATTTCGGGCTCAGAGGGCTCTCCGGGCGCTATCCCGACCAACTGTCCGGGGGACAGGCCCAGCGCGTGTCGATTCTGCGTGCGGTGGCCACTCGGCCGAAGTTGTTGCTCCTCGATGAACCCTTCAGCGCGCTAGACCCTGTGACGCGGGCGGACCTGCAGTCCTGGCTGGCGGCGCTGGCCGCCGAGGTGGCCGTCACCGTGATCCTGGTGACCCATGACGTCGATGAAGCGTTGGCACTCGCGCACCGGGTGATTCTTTTGGGCGACAACGGGCGAATGCGTCACCAGTGGTTGCTTGACGATCACACCGCGGGAGAACGTGATCGGATGCGCCGGGAAATCCTTGCCCAGTACCAATCGACAGAGACGGGATCTGAGTGAGCAGTGTCGCCTCGCGCCGCGCCGTCCTGGCGGGCGCCGCTGGAATAACCACCGCAGCAGGGCTTTTCGGTGGCGCCGGGTTGATTCGCGCCGCGGTGTCGGACGTCACGAACATCAGCGGCCAATTGCGCATCGGATATCTACCCATCACCGACGCGGCGCCGCTGCTGCTGGCCCATTCTGCGGGCATGCATCCGGACGGAGCGGTCAGCGCCGTGAAGCCGGTGCTGTTTCGCAGCTGGGCCGCCTTGGCTGAGGCCTTCATGGCGCGGCAGATCGATGTTGCGCATCTATTGATGCCCATGGCGATCCAGCTCCGCCAGGTGCTGGGGCACGGGGTACGAGTGCTCGGGTGGAATCACACCAACGGTTCGGCACTCACCGTGGCGCCGGGCATCGAACATCTGGAGGATCTCGCGGGCACTCAGGTCGCCATTCCATTCTGGTGGTCGATCCACAACATCGTGCTGCAAGAGCTGTTGCGCGGCCAGGGGTTACGGCCCGTCGTCCGAAGCGCCGCGTCCCGGTCCCAACGGACCGTCGAGCTCGTCGTGATGAGTCCATCAGATATGGTGCCGGCGCTGGCGAATCGATCCATCGGGGGATATGTGGTCGCTGATCCGTTCAACGCCATCGCACAGATCAAGAAGATCGGACGGATTCATACGTTTCTCGGCGATGTCTGGCGCGACCATGCCTGCTGTGTCCTCGTCACGCGCGATGACGTGATCGCCGCCCGCGCGTCAGCGGTACAGGGTGTCACCGACGCGGTGGTGGCCGCCCAGCTGTGGATCGATGCCGACAGAAAGGCGGCGGCATCCGCCCTCGGTGCCGGCAAGTATCTACCGCAGCCCATCCCGGCGGTGCAGACGGCGTTGACCTACCCGAATCCGCCGTATCCGCTGAAGCATCCGGATTGGCATCCGCAACGCCTGGGCTTCCAGCCGTTTCCCTACCGAAGTTTCACGCAGCGTTTGGTCGAGTCGATGCACGACACCGTCGTTGATGGCGACCGTGGTTTCCTCAACCGGCTGGACCCTGCGCGGGTTCACGATGATCTGGTGGACGACACCTTTGTGCGCGCGGCGATCGCGACCCATGGCGGACCCGAAGCTTTCGGAATCACTGCCGATTTCACCCGAACAGAACAGGTACAGGCGCTGTGAGCACCCTTGAGCACACTCCCTCGATCGTCCGCGACAGTGCCGGGGCACCGCGGAAACCGCGGCTGTTCACCAAGATCTGGCCTCCGGCGCTGGCCATTGCGGTGAGTGTTGTCCTGTGGTGGGTTGCCAGTTCGCTACTCAGCCAACCCCATTCACTGCTGAGGCAGACGGCCCCAGACAAAGCGCTGCCCGCGGCCATCGAACTGTTGAACCGTGGAGTCTTACTGCCCGATATCGGAACCAGCCTGTGGCGATTGCTCATCGGGCTCAGTCTTGCCGCCGTGATCGGCATCCCAGCGGGCCTGCTGCTCGGCGTGAGCACTACCGCAGAACGTGCCACACGTCCGGTGGTCCAGTTTCTGCGGATGATTTCACCGCTGTCCTGGACGCCCATCGCGGTGGCCGTGTTCGGTATCGGCAGTCAACCGGTCATCTTTCTCATCGCCGCGGCGGCCGTCTGGCCGATCCTCATCAACACCACGGCCGGCGTGCATGGCATAGCGCCCGGGTACCTGGACGTGGCGCGGTCGTTTCATGCCACCCGCATCGAGCTCCTCACCACGGTGATACTTCCGGCCGTGCGGGGCCACATTCAGACCGGTGCGCGGGTGGCACTCGGTATCGCATGGGTAGTGCTTGTACCGGCCGAAATGTTAGGCGTGCGATCGGGTTTGGGCTATCAGATTCTCAACGCACGCGACCAGCTGGCCTACGATCAGGTGATGGCGGTCATTCTCGTGATCGGTGTGCTCGGATACGCTCTGGACCTGCTGGCGCGACGGGTACTGGCACCGAGGTTTGGCGCGTCGCGTGCCGGGTAGGCTCTCACGAGCCGTACTACCCAGAGGTGGTCCACATGAACATGCTCGCTCGTCGACTGACGATCGTCGCTGCTGGAACGCTATTTCCATTGGCCGCGGTGTCCGGCATCGTGCCCGTCAGCTCGGCAGATCCCGTCGTGCCCAACTGTCCGGACGGATGGTGGGACCCGGTGGCCAACACCTGCCGCCCGGCAATAGCGACAACCCCGTTGAGCTGTGACAACGGTTGGTGGTGGGACCCGGTGGGCAACGTGTGCCGCCCACCGGTCATTCCTCCTCAGTAAGAAAGCGTCACGCGGCCAGGGCAGCGGTGGTCGTGGCGAACATTGTCGTCTTGATGGCACCCAGCGTCCCGCTGTTCTTGCCCTCCAGGGGTTTCATCAGATCGACTGCGACGCTAAGTACTTGGTCCTCGGACACGGCCCGGTCGGCAAGACCCGCGGCCACGGCTGCTTCTCCGCCGTATCGGTGCCCGGTCGTCATCGCGGTCACTGCCGTCTGCGGGGTCACCTTGGCCTGAATGAGGCTCGCCATACCGGGGGTGAACGGGATGTTGATATCAACCTCGGGGAAGCACAGGTATCCACGGTCGGATCGCATTACTCGGTAGTCGTGGGCCACGGCGAGCATCGCCCCTGCTCCAAACGCGTGACCGTTGACCGCCGCGACAGTTGGCAGCGGGAGGGTGAGGACTCGACTGAACAACGCGTGGATACGACCGACATACCAGTCGGTCTGATCGCCGTGGGACATCAGCCAATCCAGGTCGAGCCCGTTCGAATAGAACTTCCCGCTCCCCACGGTGATCAACGGCTTCGCGTGCTCTAGTGCGTCGTCGAGGAGCCCGTTGACGGTGTCGAGCCAATCCGGGGAGAACCGGTTTTCGTCCGGGCCGAGGTTCAGAACCGCAATGGTGTCCTGAAGTTCCAGGGTGGGGCTCATCGTGTTTTTCCTTTCATTTTGGCGCCCTTAGCTTTTGGGTGCGTTGGTGGTGGATCGAGGGCAAGAATGGCGCGCACTGCGGCCTCGAGCCGCGTACGTGCGGCAGCGTCGGGCAGCCGGTGCCCTCGCAATAGGAGACCGGTCGGCAATCCCACGATGCAGTCCTCGATGACTTGAACCGCGCGGCCGTCCTCCCGATCCCATAGGGCGCGCGACAATCGGATGAACAACGCGACCAGCGTGGAGTCCACGCGTGTCATCGCGCCGGCGACATCCTCAGGTACGTCGGATCTCAGAAGATCCTCGCGCCGCACCCCAAGCACGAGCCGCGAGGACGCGGGGAAGCGTTCGGCGAAGGCGGCAGGGGTGTCGGCCGCCGCGACGACCGCATTCACCGCGGCGACGTGCATAGGCTCACCCGCCGCTAGCGCGAGATCCACGGCTTGCCGCTGCATATCGAGGAATCTCTCCGCGGCACGCAGCCAGGCTTGCCCGACCATCGCGCCGCGTGACCCGAAGGCGTGGTAGATGGCGCCATTGGAGGTCCCGGTAGCCAGGGAAACCGCCCGGACGGTCACGGCAGATGGTCCCTCATCGACCGCGATTCGCTCAGTCGCATCGAGCAGATCGTCGATGGAATGGATACGCGGGCGCGGCACACGACAGACAGTAACAGAGCAACTGCTCTATTAGGAATCGCCGAGTGCCGTGGACCCTCGATTACTACTACCGCTAGTAGTAATTTCGTACTACTCTCCGTAGTAGGCACAAAGTCTCTTCCCAAGGGAGCAGCTATGGGTCAAGCAACGGAGCTTGCCAATGCGATCGACTCGCGCTACCACGCGTCATCGGGCTTGCGAAGACAGATGAACAAGGTCTTCCCGACGCACTGGTCATTCCTGCTGGGGGAGATCGCGCTCTACAGCTTTGTGGTGCTGCTGATTTCGGGTATCTATCTGGCCTTGTTCTTCGACCCCTCGATGGCCGAGGTCACCTACAATGGCGTCTACCAGCCGCTACGCGGTATGCAGATGTCCAAGGCCTATGAAAGCTCGTTGAATCTGAGCTTCGAGGTTCGAGGTGGCCTGTTCGTGCGCCAGGTCCATCATTGGGCGGCACTGATGTTCGCGGCCTCGATCGTCGTACACCTGGCCCGCATCTTTTTCACGGGGGCATTCCGCCGTCCGCGTGAGGCCAACTGGGTCATCGGATCGCTACTGCTGATCCTGGCCATGGCAGAGGGATTCGCGGGCTATTCGTTACCCGATGATCTGTTGTCCGGCACCGGGCTTCGTGTGGTCACGCAGGGCATGATGTCACTGCCGATTGTCGGTACCTGGATGCATTGGGCGTTGTTCGGCGGCGACTTCCCCGGAAATATCGTGCTGCCAAGACTTTACGTTCTGCATGTCCTGCTTGTTCCCGCCATCATGATCGCACTCATCGGGGTGCACCTGGCACTTGTGTGGTACCAGAAGCACACGCAGTTTCCGGGACCACGGCGCACCGAGGCCAATGTTGTTGGGGTAAGGATTGTTCCGGTGTTCGCCCTGAAATCTGGTGCATTCTTTGCCATCGTCACGGCGGTTCTCGCGCTTATGGGCGGGCTGTTGCAAATCAACCCGGTATGGCTGCTGGGCCCCTACAAGCCATCGCAGGTAGCGGCCGGATCACCGCCCGACATCTACCTGATGTGGACGGACGGCCTGCTGCGGCTCGTCCCGGATTGGGAGCTGTACATCTTCGGCCATACGGTCCCCGCCGTGCTGTGGGGAGTGTTGGGCATCATGCTCGCGTTCGTGGTGATCGTGGCCTGGCCATTCATCGAGAGACGCTTCACCGGCGACGATGCGCATCACAATCTGCTGCAGCGTCCGCGTGATGCGCCGGTCCGCACTGCCATTGGGGCAGCTGGCTTTTCGCTCTACATATTGCTCACACTGTCGTGCATCAACGACATCATCGCGTTGAAGTTCCATATCTCGCTGAATGCGACGACGTGGATCGGCCGTATCGGCATGGTCATCTTGCCGATCGTCGTGTACTACCTGGCCTACCGCTGGGCCATCGGCCTGCAACGCAGCGACCGCGCAGTACTCGAACACGGCATCGAGACCGGCATCATCAAGCGACTGCCGCACGGTGAATACATCGAGCTGCACCAGCCACTGGCCGGTGTCGACGAGCACGGCCACGCCATCCCCCTGGAATACCAGGGCGCCGCAGTGCCACAGCGCATGAACAAGCTCGGATCGGCCGGCGCACCCGGCACCGGCTCGTTCCTGTTCGCCGACCCCGCCGACGAACAAGCCGCACTGGTGCGGGCCGAACGCGCATCGGCGCGCACCGAATTAGCGGTGCTCCGCGGAAGATCGCGGTAACCGAGTCGCCGACCGAAGTTGCGGCCACGGCGTGCAGTACCGTCGAAGCATGTCGCCGCGTTTGCGTGTGGTGGGTGCCGCGGTCCTCGCGCTGGCACTCATCGGTTGTACCGAGCCTTCGCCGGCTCGTGCCACCATCGCCGAGTGCAACTTGTCCGAACTGCCGTCGGAGGCTTCCGGAACGGTGCACCTGATCCATGCCGGCGGGCCGTTCCCGTATCCGCGTAATGATGGTGTCGTGTTCCAGAACCGCGAGAGGGTCCTGCCCTCGGAGCCCCGCGGGTACTACCACGAGTACACGGTCCGAACTCCGGGGAGTAAGACGCGTGGCACTCGGCGGATCATCACCGGTGGCAATCCACTGAACGATCCTCCACACGTCTATTACACGGGCGATCACTACCAGTCATTCTGTGAGGTTGAAGGCGCATGAAGACCTATGTCGTCGAAGGCTCCCACGTCCGTACCCGGGCGGACTTCTTCACCGAACTCGGGCGCGCGGTGAATGGGCCGGGCGGCTACTTCGGCAGCAATCTCGATGCTCTCGTCGATTGCCTCCGGGGTGGATTCGGCACGCCTGACGACGAGCCGTTCCGGTTCGTTCTGCAGGACGCGACACGCATCAAGTCCGCGGTGGGGAAGAAGGATTGGGCTGCCATCGAGGAGATCTTCGAGGAAGCCGGAGTGCCGCTGACCGCGCGAACGAAAGACGCCGACTAGTTATGGCGATAACGCGATGGCCGGCCCCCGAAGGAGCCGGCCATCCACGTGTGGCGGGTATCAGCGGACGTCGAAGCGGTCCGCGTTCGACACCTTGACCCATGCCGCGACGAAGTCCTTGACGAACTTCTCCTTGGCGTCGTCCTGTGCGTAAACCTCTGCGAGAGCTCGTAGTTCGGAGTTCGCGCCGAACACCAGATCAACCCGGCTGGCAGTCCACTTCGCCGCACCGGTGCCGCGATCGGTACCCACATACGTACCGTCGTCGGCCGAGGACGGCGTCCACTCGGTGCCCATATCGACCAGGTTGACAAAGAAGTCATTGGTCAATATCCCGGGCTTGTCGGTCAGCACACCGAGCTCGGAACCTTGGTAGTTCGCGCCCAGCACGCGCAAGCCACCCACCAGGACTGCCAGTTCCGGCGGGGACAGCGCCAGCAAGTTGGCCTTGTCGATCAGCTTGTACTCGGCCGGAATCTGCGCACCCTTGCCCAGGTAGTTGCGGAACCCATCGGCTGCCGGCTCCAGGTAGGAGAACGAATCGACGTCGGTCTGTTCCTGCGTCGCATCGCCGCGGCCGGGAGTGAACGGCACGGTGATATTGAATCCGGCGTCCTTGGCCGCCTTCTCGACGGCGGCAGCTCCACCGAGTACGACAAGGTCGGCGAACGAGACCTTCTTGGCGCCGGCGTTGAACGACTCCTGGATGCCTTCGAGCGTGCGGATCACCTGGGCGAGTTCATCGGGCTCGTTGGACTCCCAGCCGGCCTGCGGTTGCAACCGGATACGTCCGCCATTGGCGCCGCCGCGCTTGTCGCTGTTGCGGTACGACGCCGCGGCCTTCCATGCGGTCGACACCAGCTGCGGCACGGTAAGGCCGGAGGCGAGAAGCTGCGCCTTCAGCTCGGCGATGTCAGCGTCCCCGATATTGGTATCCGAGGCGGGAATGACGTCCTGCCAGAGCAGGGTTTGCTTCGGCACCAATGGCCCGAGGTAGCGGGACAGCGGCCCGAGATCGCGATGGATCAGTTTGTACCAGGCCTTTGCGTAGGCGTCGGCCAGTTCCTCGGGGTGATCGAGCCAGCGTCTGGTGATCGCCTCGTAGATCGGATCGAAGCGCATCGACAGGTCGGTGGTGAGCATCGATGGATGCGTCTTACCCGCGCCCTGCGCCATGGGTACCGAGTTGGCCCAGCCGCCCTCCTTGGGCTTCCACTGATGCGCACCCGCGGGGCTCTTGGTCAGCTCCCAGTCGTTGCCGTAAAGAATCTCCAGGAAGCTGTTGTCCCACTTGGTCGGTGTGTGGGTCCAGGTCACCTCCAGACCACTGCCGATCGCGTCGTTGCCCTTGCCGGAGCCGAATGAGCTCTTCCAGCCGATACCCATCTGCTCCAGCGGCGCATCCTCGGGAACCGGCCCGACAAGCCCGGCATCGCCCGCACCGTGTGTCTTGCCGAAGGTGTGACCACCCACGATCAGCGCCGCCGTCTCCTCGTCGTTCATCGCCATCCGGCCGAATGTCTCACGGATATCGATCGCGGCGGCCAATGGATCCGGATTGCCGTTGGGGCCTTCGGGATTGACGTAGATCAGACCCATCTGCACGGCGGCAAGCGGGTTCTCCAGGTCACGGTCCCCGGTGTAGCGTTCATCGCCCAACCAGGTGTGCTCGGGGCCCCAGTAGACGTCCTGCTCGGGCTCCCAGCGGTCTTCGCGTCCGAATGCGAACCCAAAGGTCTTGAACCCCATGGTGTCCATGGCGTGGTTGCCGGCAAAGACGATGAGGTCGGCCCAGGACAGGGCGTTTCCGTACTTCTTCTTGACCGGCCACAACAGGCGCCGCGCGCGATCCAGCAGCACGTTATCGGGCCAGCTGTTCAGCGGGGCGAAGCGCTGCATGCCAGCGCCCGCACCGCCCCGACCGTCGGCGACGCGGTAGGTGCCCGCAGCATGCCAGGACATGCGGATGAACATCGGGCCGTAATTGCCGAAGTCGGCAGGCCACCAGTCCTGCGAGTCGGTCAGGACCGTCTCGACATCCTTTTTGAGCTCGTCGACATCGATTGTCTGTACGGCTTTGGCGTAATCGAAGCTCTCACCAAGTGGGTTCGCGGCGGGCGGGTTCTTCTTCAGAATGCCCAGGTTGAGCTGGGTTGGCCACCATTCGCGGTTGGCGTTACCACCCTCGACGGGGTAGTTCAGGCGACCACCGGCCACGGGGCAACCGTTCGAGGGCTGATTGTTCGCCTCAGCGATGGGCGGGTGTTCTTCAGGCACAGCGATCCTTTCGGGAGGGGGTGATATGGGCTGTGATCACGTGTGTGATCCCGAAATTCGTGTGGACGCAGCGTGTGCTGCACAGTCGGGGCATAGGCCCCAATAGATGACCTCGGCCTCCTCGAGGACGAATCCGTTGTAGTCGGACGGGGTGAGACAGGGCGCTGCACCGATGGCGCAGTCGATATCCGCGATGACACCGCACGAGCGGCATACGGCGTGGTGGTGGTTGTCGCCGACCCGAGATTCGTACCGGGCGACGGAGCCGGAAGGCTGAATCTTGCGCAGCAGGCCGGCCGATGTCAGGGCCGCCAAGACGTCGTAAACAGCCTGTCGGGACACCTCGGGCAGACCCGCCCGCACCGCACCGAAGACGGTCTCGGTATCGGCGTGCGGGTTCGCTTCGACGGCCTCAAGCACGGCGACTCGGGGCCGCGTCACGCGCAGATCGGCGGTCCGCAGCAGTGCCGCGTACTCGTCCGGTGTGAAGGCCACAACGGCAGTATGCCTGAATTATCTGGAATGAGTCCAAGAAATCCGCAAAAGAGTTGTAAAGAGTTCAGAACCCGTTCAACCAGCGCAAAGACGCCATCAATGATGGTCAAACGTCGTCAATAGTGTTGACACTGAGCACTTTTGCACGCGGAGGGGGCGAACTACCGTGCCGACATCGTCTCGATCACTCCGCCGAGCAGCCTGCGCAGCTGGGCTCGGTCCTTGTCCGTCATATTGGCCAGAATCTCGTCGTCATCCTCGCGCAGCGTGGCGTCGGCGCGCTCGAAGAGCTTTCGTCCCTTGGCGGTCAACTCGGTGGTCAGCACTCTCGCGTCCGCCTGCCGTCGCGAACGATGCACAAGACCTGCCTCCTCCAGCGACCGCTGGACCAGGCTTACCGCCTGGGGGGTGATTCGAAGCTCTGCGGCGATCTCAACATTGGAGATCCCCGGCTGTGCGGAGAGCACGGCCAGGCACTCCATCTGCGGAACAGTGACGCCGAAGTCGCGCACGATCACCGAAGCGCGTGACCACAGCACCCGGTAGATCTGAGACACCAGAATGCCCATCGGAGATTCCTCGTATGTGCTCATACCGCGCTAACAGTAGCGGACCTCGCCAATGTTCTACCGCCCGAAGCGCTGTGGAGGGGCGGCGTGTCGTCCGGCAAATTCACACCAATTCATCAGTGCATCAAGCACATTGATCAATGCTCTTGATGAGCACTAAATCTGTCGCGCTTCTAATGCGTGGAGGCGCCGGGTGCACGTACCACCATGGGTACGGCGGGGAAGTAGGCGGCCATCACCGATCGGGACTTTCGCAAAGCCGCGGTGCCGTAACCCTTCTTGCGGTGGTCGGGATGGACCCAGATCCGCACGTTCACCTCACCGTCGACCAGCTCACCAAAGACGATGCCGACCTTGCTGGGCCCTTCGACGGCGACGAACCAGGCCGCCTCCTCGTCGTCGATGCGCGCGAGAGCTGCTCTCAACTCGTCGTCTACACCCCCGGCCGGGGCGCCGGACCCGTCGCCGGCCTGGCCGATCTCTTCGGTACGTGCGGCGAAGATGTCGGCATCGGCCTTCCCGGAGAACGGGCGCAGTTCGAGGCTGTCTCCCGAGCTCGCGGGCCGCTCCATGAGTGTGAAGGTGAGCTGGCTGTTGAGATCCTCGAGCTCGGCTGCGTTCTTGCGGCGCTCATCCTTGGTCAGATGATCGAACGACATCCCCATGACCGCCTCACCGCCCAGATGCGAGGTTCCCAATAGTGCGGCTATCGCGTCGATCGCGCTCTTTCGGTCATCGGCTTCCACAATCAGGTCAAGCACTTC
Source organism: Mycobacteroides chelonae CCUG 47445 (assembly GCF_001632805.1). NCBI lineage: Bacteria > Bacillati > Actinomycetota > Actinomycetes > Mycobacteriales > Mycobacteriaceae > Mycobacteroides > Mycobacteroides chelonae. Next base: position 2,470,396 of record NZ_CP007220.1, read on the forward strand.
GTGACGCCGTTCGAACGCGCTGGTGAGTGCGTCGGCGATTTCGCGGCGGGTGGCAAGGCGGTCGTGGTCGGTCATGGCGCCAGCCTACGACCGGCGGGCCAACCGCGCTCAAGAAACGTTGAGCGTAAGGGTTGACGTGCGCCGAAGCCCCGTCGCGTATCACCGTTCGGTTACGTTACGACAACTCATTGGCTATGTCGCAGAACCTAATTGGGATTAGAAGGGGATGCGGAGGTACAAAGGATCTTGGTGGTCATCGCCGGCCGGAGGGAACCACCCGCGCGTAGAGAATTCGCGGCCGGAGAGAAGCGACAATCGAATGAAACGCACACACGCCGTCATGCTCGGCATTGCCCTGCTCTTCGCCACCCCGGGCTTGGCCTCGGCCGACGTCCACAAAAGTCCGGCCGACGCCCAGAAGCTCGTCAACGCGGTGATCGCCAGGGGCCTGTCTCAACGCGGCGTGCCGTTCACGTATGGGGGCGGTAACACCGACGGCCCGACCACCAGTACCGACACCACGCCTGCCGCGCCGGAGGCGACCACGAGCCTGCTGGGATTGATTCCCGCTCCGGTGGCCGCGCCTACGCCCAGGGTTCCCGGTTTCGACGCCTCGGGGCTGATGGTGTACTCCTACGCCGCCGCGGGCATCAAGCTTCCGCGCCGGTCTGGTGATCAGTACAACGCTGGCCGGAAAATCGCTCCGTCCCAGGCACTTCCGGGGGATCTCATCTTCTACGGCCCCAACGGCAGCCAGAGCGTGACCATGTTCCTGGGGAACAACCTCATGCTGGAGGCGTCCGAACCCGCGGTGCAGGTGTCGCAGGTACGGTTCAACGACATGGCCCCCTACCTGGTTCGGGTGATCGAGTAGTCACATCGCTGGAGGGGCTTTCTGTGCGATCACCGCTCGCGCAGAAAGTCCTCAATCCGTTCCAGCACAGCGGGCCAACCGACCAGACATAGCTGCCTGAACCGCATCTGGTCGTGGTCATTCGAGTTGAATCCGGTCGCCTCGACCGATAGTCGGGTTCCGTCTGCATTCGGGTTGAGGGTCCAACGTGAGTCGATGGAGATCGATCCGTCGCGGGTGGTCATCCGGTAGGCCAACAGCTCGTCGTCGATAATCTCGGTGAATCGGCCGTCGATCTCTCCGACGAATCCGCTTCCCACGAACGGGAAGACGCTAAACGAGAATGCGAGTCCCGTCTCGTATTCGGTGGGCCCGAAATCTTTGACCCACTGTCCGAACAACTGTGGCGAAACAAGAATCGACCACACCTGGTGGGCCGGATACGAGTAGTGGTATTCGAAATTGACAGTAGTGAGGTCCCCGACCTGCTCAGCCACCAACGACACCTTTCGTGCGCACTGACCCTGGATGTACCGGACGCAAGTAACCTAGACCCAACGCCTCGCCCGCGCGTGATCTTGATCGGGCTGATGGCATCATCGGCGTGTGAGCGCGGTTGAGGTGTCGGCTTTTGGGCCCTTCTTCGCCGTCGAGACCCATGACGCCGGTGATACACCGAGGTCGCCGTGGCGGCCTGTGGCGGAGTTGACCGACGGATCACGCGCGTTGGCGGATCGGATTGAGCGCGTTCGAAGCAATCTCGCCGCACGGATAGCGGTGAGCCCCGCCGACATCGATCTGCGGGTAGCGGGCTCGGTGGCTCATCTTGGTTTGGTCGCCCGCATCCTGGCACCAACCGTCGCCGCAGCGGCATGCGACGAACCTCGAATCTCGCAGCAGCCACACGAGTTGTGGTGGCAGGACGAGCTCGGGGGTCCGTTTCCGCTTTCCGTGGTCACGCGGATGGGGGAGGGCAGCGTCATCACCGGGTCGGTAGTGGAATCGATCACCGAGGGCGTCATGGAACACACCGGGGTGAGCGACCGCGTCCTATGGGGAAACGTCGGATCTGCGGTCAACAGCGCCGCGCGTCTCATCGTCTCGTCGCGACCCGAACTGACCGATGCTGCCCACGAAGTGGCCGACACCTACCTCCGCGACCTTCGCGTCGACGACGGCACCCAACGTGCAGGGCCTGATTTCCGGAGACGCAGCTGCTGTCTCATCTATCAGCTCACCGACGACCGTTCCGCGGTATGCGGCGACTGTGTACTCGGCTAACCCACACAGAACCGGCTAGGCCAGCTGGTAGGCCTCCAGCGGGAAAGACTCCTGCTCCTTGTACGCGCTGGCCGTGGATGTCGGACGCAGCAGCGCGGCCTCACCGTGCTGGTTGAAGTAGTAGCTTCGTGCCGTTTGGCAGCTGCCGAGATAGAACACCGAATTGTCCAGGTTGCCGACCATGCGGTTCAGGAACTCGGTGTTGGCCTCGTCGGTGACCTCGAAGGTTTCGGTGCCGGTGCGCGCCATCTCGCCAAAGAGCCGCTTGATGTGCCGCATCTGGGACTCGATGGTGTCGAAGTAGGACAACCCGCTGTAGGAGTACGGCCCGTTGAGCGTGAGCAGATTCGGGAACTTGGGCACCGCGATACCTTCGAATGCCTGGAAGCGATTGTCCCGCCAGAACTTCCCGAGGTTGTAGTCCTCACGACCGACTACCTCGAACGCGGGGAAGGCTGATTCCCACAGATTGAAACCGGTGGCCAGGACCAGGGTGTCGATGACCGTCTTGCGACCGTCCGCGGTGACGATGCCGTCCGGCTCGATCCGCTCGATCGATGCCGTCTCCAGGCTGACGTTCTTCTTACTGAAGGCCCGGAAGTACGTGTTCGAGAATGTCGGACGCTTGCAGCCGAAGTCGTAGTCGGGTGTCAGCTTGCGGCGCAGCTCGCGATCGCGCACCTGCGCGAACAAATGCGCCCTGGCCAGCATCGCGGCCCCGTTGTTGGCCTGCCGGAACTGGCGGAAATGCAGCACTCCGCCCACCATGATCACTTCAAGGATTGCCGAACCCACCGTGCGAGCGATCTTTTGGGTGCGTGGCACCTTCGCGAAAAGCTTCTTGATCACACCGGGGACCTTCGCGTCGGCCTTGGGCACGACCCAGATCGGGGTGCGTTGGTACACCGTCAGGTGCTGCGCGTCCTTGGCCAGCTCAGGGATGAGCTGAACGGCGGTGGCGCCGGTGCCGATCAGGCCGATCTTGTGGCCCGCGGCCCGATAACTGTTGTCCCACTTGGTGGTGTGGATGACCTTGCCGGCGAAGGACTCGATACCCGCAATATCGGGCATCTTGGGCTGAGACAGGTATCCGGTGGCCGTCAGGAGGTATTTACCGGTGAGGGTCTCACCAGACTCGGTGGCCACAACCCAGTGTTGCCCTTCCTCGTCCCAGCGTGCACCCGACACCGGGGTGTTGAACCGCATGTACTTGCGCAGGTCGTGCTTCTCGGCCACGTGGGCGGCGTACTGCTTGAGTTCGGAACCCGGAGCGAACAAACGCGACCAGTAGGGATTCGGCTCGAAGGAGTACGAATAGGTCGCCGAAGGGATGTCGACAGCCAGGCCGGGGTAATGGTTGACGTGCCAGGTACCGCCCAAATCATCCTCGCGATCCAGGATCGCAAGGTTGGTCAGGCCCAGCTCCTTGAGCTGGATCGCCGCGCCCATCCCGCCGAAACCGGCCCCGACGATGACGGCGTCAAACTGCGTTGTCATGTCCCAATGCTAGCCGCGACGTCCGAGAAATGGTCCGCCTGTCTAGATGTGCTCCACGCCACATGAAACGTAGTGTACATAATGACACACTGTGTCATACAGTGGACTCAACCCGAGAGGAGCACCGTCGCATGATCACCGAATGCACAGTTCAAGGTGTCAAAACGCTCGTCAGGGTGGTGTCCTCGGCCGGGTTCCTCGCCGCGGCGGTAATCACGGCGGTAGTTCTTACGGAACCCCCGCTGGCCGCTGCAGGCCCAGCCGCCGTCGGCGGCGCCCAAGGGGTCATCGACATGCTCACCTCCGAGGGGTACCGCGTCATCGTCACCAAGACGGGCGGACGGGACATCGAGGACTGCACAATTCGATCTGTATTTACCCAAACGCCGGTGCAGCACCAGCACACGAGCGATATCAGGCCGTCCCCAGGTCGCGATGGGGAAGCCCCTGATTACAAGATCGCCTACGTCACCCTCAACTGCGCGTAGGCGAAGCACGCTCGTGACTCAGCGGAGAAAGACGGGAATTCTGTTCCCGTCGGTTCCCAAGGCCGCGGCTTGCGCGGCGGTTGGGGAGCGGCGCCCCGTTCCGATCAATAGGGCATCGGTATCCGACAGTGCCGCGGGAATCTTGTATCCGGCGATCTGCTCCACCATCTGACGTGCACGTGAAAGCCCGGCGGCGGGTGGGGCTGCCGCGTCGGGCAGATACGCGACAAGGTCGAGATGATGCAATGTCCACTCCAGGACGTAGGCATCCAGGTAATCGCCCACGGTGAGAACCTGGCCCTTGGTGGCGATGCACTGATCGCGAGGGGCGAGGACCGCAGCGCGCCCCGCAGCGGCACCCAGGTCATCCAGGTGAAAGGTGAGCAGGCTCGGCTCCCGGTAGGCGGCGGCCAACCGGACGATTAGCGCATCGAGGGCGTCGTCTCCGGCCGGGGGCGCATCGAGGACTTCCCAGTAGGTCAGCGCATCGCGCGTCGGTGGTTCCGCACTGGGAGTTGCCAGGGTTATCAGCACGTCTTGGGCATCGATGATCAGATGGCACACCAGGTCGCGCACGAGCCAGCCCGCGCAGCCCGAAGGCCGGGTAAATGCCTGGCCCGGCAGATCGGCGACAGCGGCGCGCAGAGCTGCCCAGGTGTGGGTGAAGAGGTCCACCGCCGGAAAGTAGCAGCACGACAAGTGGTACGGAACTCCCGCGCCACCGCATCCGACCTCTAGTCTCAGAGATGTTCGAATTTGGGAGGCATTGAGTGAGGACGCAGCGCCACGACGACGTTGGGCTTGAGGACACGCTGCGCGCGATCGAGCGCGGTGTGCTTGAGGACGTCTGGATGAGCAGGCCGCGACGCTGGACCGCGCTTGCGGCCGCCATCGTCCTGGGTGTGGCCGCGGCAAGTCGCTGGTCAAACCTCGGTGCGCAGGCCAGCCCGTCGCTACATGTCGATGCCGTGGTGCCCGGGACGTCCATCATGTTTGTGGCGGCGTGCCTTGTTTCGCTCGTAGCTCTGCGCCGGAGGCACTTCCGGTGGTGCTGCGCGGCGGCGTACACCGCCGCGCTGAGCACCGTGACAAGTCTGGCCGCGCTGTGGTGGCATCAGACGGCGGACGGGTCCGATCCGTTGATGTGGACGCTGCTCGCTACTGTCGCGTCCGCCACGCTGACGGTCACCTGGCTCGCGACGATTCTTACCCCGCTAGAGGACTCACAGCCCGATATGCGGGCCGGTAGCCACTAGCCGCACGGCTGAAATCCCGCCGAGCACAAAGGTTCCCACTGCCGATCCGGTAATGCACCGTGGCATCACGTGACTACCACCAGCGCGGCACCTGCCGTCCACGCGGGTGGGCCGGCCCTGAGTGGCGGTCCCGGCGCCCGCACCGTCGCGCTGAGCTGCATGGTCGGCACCACCATCGAGTGGTACGACTTTTACCTCTACGCGACGGCCGCGGCGCTTGTCCTCAAACCCCTGTTCTTCCCGACCGTCTCATCGACGGCCGGCACGCTGGCCTCGTTCGCCACCTACGCGGCGGGGTTCGGTGCGCGCCCAGTGGGTGCCGTCATCGCCGGACACCTGGGTGACCGGCTGGGGCGCAAGGCCGTTCTCGTTGGGGCGCTGCTGCTCATGGGCATTGCCACCGCATTGATCGGCGCGCTGCCGACCTATGCCGACGCGGGAGTTCTGGCGCCGGGCGCACTGGCGGCGCTACGGGTGTTGCAGGGGCTCGCGGCCGGGGCAGAATGGGGTGGCGCCGCCCTCCTGTCCGTTGAACACGCCCCGCCCGGCCATCGGGGACTGTTCGGCAGCTTCACCCAATTGGGCTCACCGGCGGGAATGCTCTTGGCTACGGGGGTATTCGGTCTCACCCGATCACTTGCCGGACCGGAGGCGTTCCTTGCCTGGGGCTGGCGCCTCCCGTTCTTGAGCAGCGTCATCTTGGTGGCCGTCGGCCTGGCGATCAGATTGCGTCTGAGCGACTCGGCGGACTTCCGGCGGCTACGTGACCGAGGCGAGCTCGCGCGGCTGCCTGTCGTGGAAGTCCTGCGTACGCAGCCCCGTAATGTGCTGTTGACCAGCGGCTTACGGTTGTCGCAAATCGCCTTGTTCGTGCTGCTGACCACCTACTCGCTCACCTACCTGCAAGACGTATTCGGGAAGGACAGCCAGGTCGGATTGACTGCCGTGTTGATCGCCTCGGCGATCGGCATCGTGAGCACGCCGGCGTGGTCCGCACTCTCGGACAGGATCGGCCGACGCCCGCTTTACCTGTTCGGAGCCGCGGCCGGACCGGTGGCGTTGACGCTGTTCTTCCTGGCCGCCGCAAGCGGTTCAACGGTTCTCGTGGTGCTCTCAATTATCTTCGGGATCAACGTTGTTCACGACGCCATGTATGGGCCGCAGGCCGCATGGTTCGCCGAATTGTTCGACACCCGTGTCCGATACAGCGGGGCGTCGCTGGGCTATCAGATCGGTGCGGTGCTATCCGGTGGATTCGCTCCGCTGATCGCCGCGGCACTGCTGGCTGTCAACCATGGCAACCCATGGCTCATCGTCGTCTACTACCTGGTGCTCGCCGCACTCACGTTCGCCTCCGCACACGCCGCCCGTGAGACCTATCGCGACAAGATCGGGGCCTCTCGATGAGCCGGATTTACCTCAATGCCTTCGATATGGCATGTGTCGGCCACCAATCACCTGGCCTGTGGCGACATCCCGAGGATCAGGGACATCGATACCGCACGCTGAGCTATTGGACCGAACTCGCCCGGTCACTCGAGACCGGCGGATTTGACCTGTTGTTCCTGGCCGATGTGCTGGGCGCGTATGACGTGTACGGAGGTTCTCGCGATGCGGCCGTGGTCGACGCGGCACAGTTCCCGGTGAATGACCCGTCGTTGGCCGTATCGGCGATGGCGGCGGTGACCGAGACATTGGGATTCGGGATCACGCTGTCGCTTACCTACGAGCAGCCGTATGCCTTGGCGCGCCGCCTCTCGACACTCGATCACCTCACCGAGGGGCGGGTGGCATGGAACATTGTCACATCGTATTTAGACAGTGCAGCAAGGAATTTAGGACTGGACTCTCAAATACCGCATGACCGGCGCTACGACATCGCCGACGAGTACCTCCAGGTCTGTTACAAGCTGTGGGAAGGTTCGTGGGAGGACGGTGCCGTGGTGCATGACAGGGCGCGAGGTGTCTTCACCGACCCGGCCAAGGTCCATGACATCGCGCACCGGGGAAGGTATTTCACCGTTCCTGGGCCATTTCTGTGCGAACCCTCGCCGCAGCGCACACCGGTGTTGTTCCAGGCGGGTGCCTCGGCGCGGGGAATTCAATTCGCGGCCGCTCATGCCGAAGCGGTGTTCGTATCGGGTCCGACGCCGCAGGTCGTGCGCGGACCCGTGCGGGCGCTGCGCGAAGCCGCAGCGGGATTGGGCCGCGACCCGCGGTCCATCAAGGTTTTCACCATGGTGACGCCGATCGTCGCCGAGACGCGGGATCTGGCGATCACCAAGCTGCATGAGTACCGCCAATATGTCAGCCCCGCAGGTGCATTGGCACTATTCGGTGGATGGACGGGAGTTGATCTGGCTGGGCTCGCGCCAGACGAGGCGCTGCGGCATGTGGAGACCGATGCCAACCGTTCCGCGCTGGCCTCGTTCACGAAGGATCCGAACCGTACCTGGACGGCCGGTGAACTTGCCCAGGAAATCGGGATCGGCGGGCGTGGGCCGGTTCTCGTCGGTTCTGCCGCCGACATCGCCGACGACTTGGAACGCTGGGTCGATGACGCCGATGTCGACGGGTTCAATGTCGCGTATGTGACGACACCCGGGACCTTCGTCGATTTCGCCCGCTTCGTGGTGCCTGAGCTTCGCCGCCGTGTCCGGGTGCCGCATCGGCGGGAAAAGCTCAGTCTGCGTGAACATCTCGGTGGCCGCGGGCCTTATCTGTCCGACGGACACCCGGGCCGGTCGCACCGTCGAGCAGCGCTACCCGGCTGACAAGGTGGAGTGATCTCCGAATCGATCACTAAGCGCCACAAGCAACTGGTCCAGTGCGGCCAGCTCGGCGCGTTTGGCACCGACGAGCCGGTGCAGGCGCGAGAGGCTTGATGGCTTGCCGCTCTGTCTTCTGCGCTCCAGGGAAGCCACGTGGTCGTCGAGTTCCCGCAGAGCTACCGCGCGTAGCTCGCCGAGGACATCCTGGTAGTACTGCGCCTGACGCAGATCCGCGCTCCGACCAGGAAGGATCGGATCGACGACCTTGATCAGGCTGCTCACGGTGCACCGCCCATGTTGCCTCCGGGTGTCGCTTTCATGCGCACACGCTAGGGCCGCACAATTTCCCGGACGCTGCCCCCAATTCACCGGGACATCTCAATCTGTTCACACTTCGCTGGCCGCCCACTGTGAGATGGGTGTCGAACCACGAGGCGGGTGGGGGTCAGGCGGCGTCCGGCAATGAGGCAATCATGTGTTCCCACGCCTGATGAAGCCGGGGCGTGATCGGTCCGGTTTGCGTGATGGTGGTGACGCACCGATGGCTGTGGTCGTAGAGCTCAACCGACGATGTCAGGCCCTGGGTACCGTGCGCATGTGTCACCCAGGACTCCGCGATGAACACCGGATCCATGGCATACCGCGAGGCCCCGAAGATGACAGCGATGTGTGCGCCGGCCTGTTCGACCATTGCCGCGTGGCCGCGGTGCAGCTGCACGCAGCCGCCGCCGGGGACGGCGATCGTGAAAGGCATGTCCACGTCCACGATGTGAGCCAGCAGATGGGGGATGACCTGCGAATCGATCTTGCGGGCGCCGGTGAACGGGAGCACCCGATAACGCCCGGGAGTGAGAGCGTCAAGGTGGGTGAGCTGATCGGTGTCATGCCAATTGACGTCGGACCAATCGGTGACGGGGAACGCCTCGGGGATCGCCGCCGGTGCCAGTTCGAGGGCGCTGATCGTCAGGCGGTCCGAAAGCGGGGTCAGGTACGCGCGGTGCGTGCCGGTCTCGGCGACCATCGTCAGTGCTCGCGGTGCTAGGAAGGCATCGCGGACAAGTGCAGGGTTAAGCCGAAGTGCGATGTACTCGTCGTCGCAGCACAGTGCTTCACCGGGGAAGGCGGGTTCCAGGTACTCGCCGGTGTGGCTGATCAGGGCCGCATCGTTGGCGGTCACGGCCACCACCGTGCCAAGGGCGGGGAGCGCCTCGGCAATGGCGTTGGGCCCCGCCACGATTCGTCGGGCGGGGCAGTGTTCGCAGCGCCGGCCGTCAGTACACATCGCGGACGTACCGCTTCTCCCGCTTGAGGGTGTTGACGTATTCGGACGCCTCGTCGGGACTGAATCCGCCGTGCTCACCGACGATCTCGTGCAGCGCCTTGTCCACATCCTTGGCCATGCGCGTGGCATCGCCACATACGTAGAAGTGCCCGCCATCTTGGAGCCATGCGAACAGATCCTGGCCGTGCTCGCGCATCCGCGTCTGCACGTAGATCTTCTCTGCCTGATCACGCGAGAAGGCCAGATCGAGTCGGTTGAGGAGGCCGGACGTGTGCCAGCCGTCGAGCTCGTGCTCGTAGATGTAGTCGTGGTCCCGGTGCTGGTCACCGAAGAACAGCCAGTTGCGGCCGCTGGCACCGCGCTGCTCACGTTCTTGCAGGAACGCCCGGAACGGTGCCACGCCGGTACCGGGTCCGACCATGATCATCGGCGCATCGTCATCGCTCGGGACCCGGAAGGACTTGTTGGGCTGCAGGAAGATTCGGGCATTGCTGCCACGATCTGCCAAGAAGGTGGAACACACCCCGCCGCGTTCACGGCCCAAGCTTTGGTACCGGACACTGGCTACCGTCAAGTGGATGCGCTCTGGGTGAGCCAATGCGCTGGAAGAGATCGAGTAGGCGCGGTGCTGTAGCGGTTTGAGCAGCCCCATGAACTCTTCCAGGCTTAGCGCATCCCCGCCGATGCGCAGGATGTCGAGGATGTCCTTGCCGTACAGCCAGGCATCCAGCACCTCCTTGACACCACCCCGCAGTGCATGCGAGAACTCCTCGCTCTCCGCCCGGCTTTCCACCTCGCTCAACAAGTCTCGTGACGGGGCGCTGATCTCGTAGCGTGTGCCCAGCAGTTCACCCAGGGGCTCACCGTCGACCAGGGTCTCTGTGGAGACACGGAAGTGATCCGCGATCGCCGCTACCAGTGTCGGATCGTTCTCCGCGATGACCGCGAGCGCGTCGCCCGCCTCGTAGGTGATCCCGCTGTCCGCGAGCGCGAACTCGAAGTGCCGGATCTCCTTGTCAGAGCCCGCGCGTGAGAGCAGCCGGTTGACCCGTACCTCTGCGGGAAACGGATTCTTGCGGGTCCATCCGGAGCGCACCACGGTGCTTGGCGGGGGAGTTCCAGGGGTGCCGCTGGCTCCGGCCAGGGTGACCAGGCTCGCGACTGCGCCCTGGACCCATTCGGCGGCCTGCGCCTCATAGTCGATGTCGCAGTCGGCGCGTCCGACCACCCGACTCGCACCGAGCTGTTCGAGCCGGGTGTCGATGAGCTTGCCTGCTTGACAGAAGCCGTCGTAACTGGTGTCGCCGAGGGCGAGCACACCGTAGGACACCCCTTCGAGGCGGGGCGCCAATGTTGAAGACAGTGCATCCCAGAACAGTTCGGCGTTATCGGGCATCTCGCCCTCGCCGTAGGTGGACGTGACGATGAGGACGTACTTCAGCCCGGCGAGCTGATCGAGCGCTATCTCCTCGAGGCCGCTGACCGTCACGTCGAACCCCTGAGCCTTGGCCGCGGCGGCAGCGTCACCCGCCACGATCTCGGCATTGCCGGTCTGGGTGCCGTACAGGATGCGCAGTGGCGGACGGGGAGCTGCGAGGTCTGCGGAGGCCGCCGGTGGTGGCGTTGCCAGGTTCATGGCGAGACGGGAGTGCAGTCCCGCCAGGAAGCCGGAGAGCCAGGCGCGCTGGTCCTCGTTGAATGGGGCGTCTTCGGGAATGTAGGCGATCTTCATGGCTTCTTCACGTGGTCTGAAGGGACGGTCCGGACAGGGCGACGACAGGTAACGCTTGATGTGCGAACAGCTCTTCGAAGGAGGGCAGACGGCCGATCTTGTCCCGGTTTTTGTTGCTCTGGTACAGGATCCAGCCGTAGGTTCCCGGGCTGTCCATCGACAAGACGTTGCGTTGGCTCAGCGCCTCCTTGTAATCGTTGAGGCGCTTGTCCGCGATGAGCACGGCCAGGTCCTCATCGCTATGTCCGTCGATCGCCTCCCGTGCATACTTCTGCAGCTTCTGGATCAAGAAGAAGTCTTCGGTGAGTACGAGATTGCGCACCGCCTTGCCGATCCGGGGGTCGGTGACATCGGTGACGTTCGGCATTCTGGACAGCGCGAGCTGCTGGGCCATGTTCAGCACCGTGTAGGTGTTCAGCAGCGCGTACATCCCCTCGGTATCGGTGTCGCCATATGCGGGCACCGATCCTTCGAGGACATCGCGCTGGCTGCGGTAGGACTGCTTGAACTTGTGTACTTGATAGCCGGCCAGCGCGGCGGCCAGTTCGTCCAGCAATTCCTTGCGTGTCTTGCCTTGCAGAATGGCGTCGGAATCCTGGTACTGCAGCAGCGCCCGCGACATCGTGTAGACCAGGTGCTCTCGGGTTGTCTGCCAATCATCAAGCAGGGCTTGGCCTCTAGCTGATCCGGTGGCCGCCACATGCCATTGCAGCAGGATGCGTGCCGCGGCCTCGTGGAACGGGGCATCGGTCACGGGCAGTACCAGCACCGAGTCGCTGCTGACCTTCGACGGCAGCTCGCCGTGTGGGTCGTACTGGTATAGGAAGCCGCCGCTCATCCCGTTCGCGACACCCTTGCCGAATCCGCCGATGTTGAGCACGGCACCATTGGTCATGTATTCACAAAGGAATTCGCCGACACCCTCGACCACCGCCGTTGCACCCGAGTTCCGAACCGCGAATCGGTCCCCGGCCTGGCCTTCCACGAAGAGCCGTCCGCCCGAAGCGCCGAAGAGAGCGAAGTTTCCGATCAGGACGTTGCCGCCCGGCGCTTCCGAACCACCGCCGGGTGAGCGCACGGTGATCGTGCCGCCGCAGGCGCTCTTACCGACTCCATCGTTGCAGGCGCCCGTGTGCATCAGCATCATGCCGTCGTTGCAGAACACGCCGTAGCTCTGGCCTGCCGATCCCGTTGTGGTGATCGAGACGCTCTCGGGTAACAAGTAGCGACGGCCGCGTTCATCGACGGCGACCGCAGATCCTTCTGCCCCTTGATAGTTGAGCATCCGCTCGATATCGATCGCGAGCTGGCCGCCGACGCTCTTGTTCTGGTTTGTCAGCTGTCTGGGTGGCAGTACCGTGCCGTCGAGGTCGAGCTGCTCGGTGAACGCATCGTCCACCGAGTAGTCCTTCTCCATGTACACCGGATTCTGGACTACGAATTCCTCTGCCACAGCCAGCATGCGGCGCAGATCGAGGGTGCCGATGCTCGATGGGTGATCCAGCAGATGTAGGAGGTCGCTGCGACCGCGCGCGTCACGCAGCGTCCGCAGGCCGAGCGTGGCCAGCAGCTCCCGCACTTCGTGCGCGATGTTCAGCAGATACTGGGCAAGTGCCCGAGGGTCACCTTCGAAGACCTCGGCGTTGGTCGTCAGCCCGGCCGGACATTTGATGTTGCAGTTCTTGGCCATGACGCACTTGAGCATCATCAGGGCGGTGGTCCCGAACTCGAAACTGTCCGCCCCCAGCAGCGCTGACTTGATGACGTCGCTGGCGGTCTGATGCGCGCCCGAGCACCGGAGCACAACCTTCTGCCGGATTCCATTGGCGCACAAAGCCTGATGCACCTCGGCTACACCGATTTCCGCCGAGCGGCCCGCATACTTGAGGCTTGTCACGGCCGCCGCGCCGGTGCCACCGGTGTTGCCGGCGACATTGATGACATCGGCGCCGGCCTTGGCCACACCCACGGCAATAGTGCCGATGCCTTCCGAAGAAACCAGTTTCACGATCACCCGGACACGGGCCGCCTTGCAATCGTGGATCAGCTGCGCGAGGTCCTCGATGGAGTAGGTGTCGTGATGGGGCGGGGGAGAGACGAGTTCGACACCCGGGGTTCCTCCGCGCGCCGCGGCGATCTGAACGGTTACCTTCGGCGCTGGAAGCTGTCCGCCTTCACCGGGTTTGGCGCCCTGCCCGATCTTGATCTCCAGCTCCTGGAGCATCGGGTCGGCAAGATACCCCGCCCACACCCCGAAGCGCCCGGAGGCGAACTGCTTGATGCGGGAGCCGCGAATGGTGCCGTAACGGCTGATGTGCTCGCCGCCCTCGCCGCAGTTGGAGAGTCCGCCTACCAAGTTGGTCCCGTGGGCCACTGCCTCATGTGCCGGGGCTACCAACGCGCCGTGGCTCATGGCTCCCGATGTCAGCGTGGGGGTGATTTCACTGGCCGGTTGTACTGCGGACAGGGGAACCGAATCCGGAGCCGTCCTGATCTTCGTCAGGTAGCTCGCTGCCTGGCCGGTCGCCTTCAGATGCAGCTCGTCGCCGATGATCTCCTGGCTGGTGATGTCAGCCCCGAACCGGACCCGAAGCGAGGCCGCCAGCGCCGCGAGCCGCTCGTGGGTGTGTGAGAGCCGCAGCACGAACTCGCCGTCGGCTTCCCGGCAGGACAGGCCACGCACCTGAAAGTCGTTGTTCCCGAACCGGGCGAATTGCCCCATTTCCCTGCGGAACTCGTTGGCGGTACGCACGAAATTCACATCAGCGGGCAGCGCCAGCACGTCCCGAAGCGCCGCTGGGCGCCGGGTGCGTTCCGTGTTCATCGCCCGGACAAAACTGCGGTATCCCGGAGTGATATCGAAACTATCGACAGCGCGTGTGGGCAGCTCGTCAAAGCTGTTGTTGCGGTAAGCGCCGTCGTTCAGCCCGAACGCACCCTCAAGTTGGTGCAGCGGCAGCAGTCTGAGGTAGGTCGGGTCGGCCATGTCGGGATTTTCCGGGCGCGCTTCATCCCCGAACGAGATGGCTTCCTCGGTCATATCGACGAACCCGCGTACCGCCGTGGTGCCGTATGAGTGGCCCGCGCCTTCGGCTCGCTCCTTGAACAGCCCCAGCAACGGAACGTCTTTCTCCCCGGTCACCGCCAGTGCGCGCGCATGCCAGTCGGCGACAGCCGTTGCGAGAGTGGAGAAACCGACACCGGCGACCGGCGACACGACATTGGGGAAGTACCTGTGCAACACCGGATCAGAGGTATCGAGGTAGTTCGGCTCGAAGAACTCACCGCCGATGTAACTCTCGACGGTACATAGGCCCACGCGGCCCATCGTCTTCATCAGTGACTTCTCGGCCGCCTTGGCGAAATGCTTGAACGCCTTGTCGGCATCGGCACCGTACTTCTCCTCGGCCCGCATCTGCACGGCCAGCGGGTACACCGCCGACGCGCCGAATCCCAGCACCGCGGCCACGTGGTGCGAGGAACACAGTTGTCCACTCTCGGCGATCAACGAAACGCGCAGCCGTAGGCCCTCTTCGATCAGCCGCTGGTTGATAGCGGAGATGACGATGATGAGGGGCATTGCGGCACGGTCACTGGAGACATGGCGGTCGGAGATCACCGCAATGCCGCCGGACTCCCGCGCGAATTGCTCTACCGCATCGCATAGTTCATCGATGGCCCGCACGATTCGATCGGCGTTGGATGCCGGGTCGGAGAGCTCGATGCGATAGCGCATCCCAAAACGCCGGACCGGGGTGTCCTGCTGCTCGCGGATCTTGAGCATGTCGAGGTGGGTCAGGATGGGGGAGGGCACCACGATCTGCGGTGCGGGCTGCGCCCCGCTGTTGGGCTTTGCGCCGAGCGCGACACGCAAGGTCATTCCATCGGCTTCGCGGATGGAATCCAGTGGCGGGTTGGTCACCTGGGCGAACCGCTGCGAGAAGTATTTCGCAACGCCGCCTTCCTGATTGGAGAGGGCGTTGATGGCCGCGCCATAGCCCATCGCGGAGATCTTCTCCTGGCCGGTCGCCAGCATCGGATCCATGAGGAACTTGAAGCTTTCCTGGTTCAGCGAGTACGCCACGTACCGCTGGTGGCGGTCGAGGTCGCCGTCGTATCGTGCCGGCGAGCCCTGGCCCGCGGGGGGAACATGGGGTAGGTCCGCGATGTTCACGCGGGCCTGCGCCAGCATGGCGGGGTAGTCATGGCACGCGGCAAGTTTTTCGAGAGCCTCGATGGTTCCGTAGGAACGGCCTTCGGCGTGGTCGTAATAGCGCATGCCGCCGGCCTCGATGCGGCCTCGCTCGATCACCGTATCGGGGTCGAAGTAGATCTGCCCGGCCTCAGACATCACTCCGAGGTACTCGGCCGTCTCCACGGTGCGTAATGGCCTGAGCCCAAGCCGGTCCAGGCGTGCGCCGATGATGTTGCCGTCACCGAAGATCAATGCGGCCGGGCCGTCATTCTTTTCCTCGTAGAGGCTGAAGTATTCGAGCATCGCCGTTACACCGGGCGAGAGTGTTGTGTCGTTCTCCCATGCGGGCGGCATCATCGCAACAACGGCGGTGACGAGGTCGAGATCGTCCTCAAGCACCCGGCTCTGCAGGGTCTGATCCAGTCGACAACTGTCGGATTGCCCCACCGGGCGAATGATGGCCCGGTTACGGGCCAACGCAATCGCATTCTCGGACAAGCGATTCTTCTTGTCCGTATTGAGCTCGCCATTGTGCGCCATCAGCCGGAACGGCTGAGCCATGGTCGCATTCGGTGCGGTGTTGGTGGAGAACCTGGTGTGGAAGAACATCGAATGTACTTCCATCCGAGGATCGGACAGGTCGCTGAAGTACGGCACCACCTCGTTGGAGTTCAGGCGTCCCTTGAGGACTTGCGTGTGCGTGCTGAGCGAGAGTGGGTAGAGCCCAAGCAGTTCGGGGCGGGTGTAGGCCACGGCCTCGATCGCCATGAGTGCCTCATGGGTCTTGCGTTCGGAATCGGAACGGAACACCCATTGCCGAATCGGCAGCTGGTACTTGACGGCGGCAGGGCGAATCGCCTCATTGTCCACCGGTACATCCCGTGTGAGCAGGATCGTGAATCCCTGTGCCCGCAGTGCCTGTTCGATGACCGCCTCGGCCTCGGGATGAAATGCCGGATCGGTGGGTAGGAAGAAGTTGCCCACCCCGAACTGGCCCGGCAGCAAGTCAGGATCGCCGGTTAGCTCGGAGAAGAAGCGCAAGGAAAGGTCCATGTTCACGCCAGCGCCATCACCGACGCCCTCGGAAGACATTCCTCCTCGGTGCGGCACGGCACAGAGTGCTTCGTGGAGCTTGCGCACGACATCGTGTGTCTGGATGCCGTCTTTGCGGGTCAGGAAGCCGACACCGCAGCTATTTTTCTCCTGGCTCTGGTCATACAGCCCGTTCAGCCGATTCTCCTCACCCAGCGCCGCGCACGGCGTATCCAGCGTGTGACGTTGGGTTTCTCGTTCGTTGAGCGAACCCGCCCTGACCAGTGCTCCGCATGGTCGCGACCTGGCAGACGCCGGTTCCCCGGCTCCTGGGGTCAGTTAAACCAAGCCTAGCCTAAGTCGATGAGGTCTGATAGTCAGCGGGATATTCGTCACACCGACGATCAGACCTAGCAAGCGTGCCGACGCTTCAATGGACCGGCCGCCACTTCCCATTATGAGGCAGCGGCGGGAAAATCGCCGGTCAGTAGTTATTGCAGGAGCTGGCGACCTGGTTGATCAGGACGGTGTACTCCTGAACGGCCGGCATGCCCCGTACCTCGTTGACCATCTGCTGGCGCTTCACCTTCGGCGATGCCACGAACTGCTGCAGCCAGGCACCGGCGATCGGATTCGCGTTCACCTGTTGTGCTGCCGCGGGCGACTGCTGGTTCAGTGCCGCCATGATCTGCGGGTACGTGCATGTCGTGTTGACGATGGCCGTCACATCCGGGTCGGCGGATGCGATTCCACCACCTGCGAACAGCGACAATGCCATTGCGCCAGAACCAACAATCAATTTCGCCGTCAAGGGCATTCTCGTCTACCTTCCACCAGTTCCCCCGACGTCCATATCGACAGTCGGCGAGATTCCGTTACGCACAACGCTAGCAGGATCATCAGAGTCCTTAGTCATGCTATCTACCGGCAGGTGAGCTCCAAATGGAAGCTCTACCAACACGAATGACACGTCGATGACGTGATGAAGCACACTTTTGTATGGGCGAAAGTCACTGATAGTCGGGCTTTTGGCCCATGGCTACTGCGCCGGGCGGCCAATAGTGTCGGGGAGGAGGAGCAGAGCCGCCCTATCGCATCGGAGGAGCCATGACCACCACGACACCCAACCCCCACATTCTTGTTGGTGTCGACGGATCGACATCGGCGCTCCACGCCCTGACGTGGGCAGGAGCCGAGGCCCAGCAGCGGAATCTGCCGCTGACGTTGGTCCACGCCGTCGATCACAGCAGCTTCGGACAGGGCTACAACCTCGGGGCATCGGCGAGCTTCTTTGATCACCTGGACACCGATGGTGCCGAGTTCCTCAGTCAGGCCAAGGACCACGTCTACGCGCTGTTCCCGAATGTCGAAGTGTCCACGGTCAAGGCGGCGGGTAAACCCGTCGCGATCCTCGTCGAGTTGTCCCGAAACGCTGTCATGACGGTGCTCGGATCCAGCGGGCTCGGCGGATTCACCGGCATGATGGCCGGCTCGGTATCGGTGTCGCTGACCGCGAAGGGGCACAGTCCGGTTGTCGTGGTGAGAGAAGCGGCAGGACCGGCAGGGCCGGTTGTCGTGGGAGTCGCCGACTCCGATTCCAGCGACGGCGCGCTTGCCTGGGCGTTCGAGGAGGCCTCGATGCGACACGCCGAGCTGGTGGCGGTGCATGTCTGGAACAACATTCCGCCGGGGTACGTCTACGCCTACACCGCGTGGAGCGCCGTCGATTCCACCACGGAGGAACGGCGTCAGGAACAGATTCTTGCCGAGCGTCTGTCCGGCTGGCAGGAGAAGCACCCGGACGTACCGGTCCGGCGCGTTCTCGCGATCGGGCATCCTGCCGACGTCCTGCTCCGCGCATCAGAGGGCGCGCAGTTGATCGTCACGGGAAGCCGCGGCCGTGGTGACGTCGCGGGATTCTTCCTCGGATCCACCAGCCATGCGCTGATTCACAAGGCTGCTTGCCCGGTGCTGGTGACACCGCGGCCGTAGTCTCGATATGTGACCACCGCGCTGAAGGAATGGAGCGCGGCGGTGCATGCCCTGCTCGACGGCCGACAGCAGATTCTGCTGCGCAAGGGCGGAATTCACGAGAAGCGTTTCACTCTTGCCGATTCCCGGTTCCTGCTCTTCCCGACGATCGTGCACGGCCACGCCGAACGAGTGCGACCGGAACACCATGACGTGCTCGAGCGTGCCGCCACCGATAGCACCGAAACCGACGTTGTGGTGCGGGCCGGGGCCGAGGTCGTCGCGGCGATCGAGGTCAATCGGCCCGAGGCGCTCGAAGAGATTGCGTCGCTGCATATCTGGACAGCCGAATCCATTCGCGAGGACCGCGTGGATTTCCGGCCCAAACATCGGCTGACGGTGTTGGTGGTGCGTGCGTACCCGTTGGTCACGCCTGTGAGAATTCCCCGCGATGACAGACACGTCGGCTGCACCAGCTGGGTGCAGCTCGAGGTCAATCCGCGGTGGGGCACACCGGTGCATACGGAAGGAACACTCGCCGAGGTCACTCAGCGAGTCCGCGACTCTGTAGGTGCGTGAGGGAGCTCGGGGGTTGGTGTCCCACCGATAGCGTCGAGCCATCGCCGGCGCACCGGACCCCACCGACGGTCAAACACCTGGGCTCGCTGCCGCGCGCGGTCGAGCTTCTCCGGCGAGTAGCGCCACCGCGCCCAGGGGGATGTCGGGCGGGCCAGGCGAACCGCCGCCCACCAGGCGATGGGCGCGATGAAAATCCCGATCATCGCGGTGGGGTACTTGCCTTTGAGTGCGGTGAGCGCCACCAGCCCGAGGTGTACCAGCAGCAGCATCACCGCGACCCCGCGAGCGATAGCGATGACGCCGGTCAGGCCATCGACATTCAGCGGCGAGACACCGACCGCGGCCAGACCTATGCAGGCGGTGGCAAGCGTGACCATATCGACCGAAAGCTGACCTTCGTTGGACCAGTAGACGTCCTCCAGATGGAAGATCATCGCGAACTCGTCGAGCACCAGCGATGCGCCGATTCCCACCAGTAGGCCGGCGAGATAGGTCCACACCGACAACGGCGGAGAACCGAGCGCTGTAAACCCTCCGACGATCAACAGGATCACGCCCGGCACGGAATGGTGGATGTGGACGCCGCCACCGGAGATGTTATGAAACGGGCCCCGTCCGTCGCGGATGAGTCGGGTGATGGTGCGCGTCACCACGAAGGTCACCACGAACGCGACGAAGCCGAGTAGCAGGGGACCCTTGTAACCGTCCACCACGTCGTACTGCCACCAGGTATCCAGCCAGGCCACCTTCGGATGTTAGCCGGTCAGACGGGTGATACCGGGAAAAGAGAGGGGGGAGATCCCCACGGCGTTGCGCGTCAAAGTAAGGTCGCCCTCACCCAGCGCTGGGAGCAGCCCCGCGCGCGCGAGTGAGGGAGTGCTGTGACCGCCCAGCCGGATTTTTCGTTGATCGTCGGCTATGGCACCGATATGGGCAATGCGGAGGACGCTGCGATGTCGTTCTCGGAGGCCCTGGAAGAGGCCACCGGAATCAAATCCGAGGCGATCGAGCTCAACCAGATTGATCTCGCGGACCTGCAGTCCGCAACGCATTTCGTAGCGGTGGTGTCGACATTCGGCGACGGCGAGTTCACCGACAACGCACTGCTGTTCTGGGAGGCGATCAGCGCCGAGGCGGCCGGCCGGCTGGAGCACCTGAGTTATGCGGTGCTGGCACTGGGCGACAGCAGTTACGAGTTCTTCTGCAACGCGGGTCTGCTGCTCGATCAACGCCTGGAGGCGCTCGGCGCGGTGAAGCTCGCCGACCGCGTGGATGTGGATGGGCCGTACCTGCAGCCCTCGAAGGAATGGACCACCGACCTCGTCAAGCGCTTGTCCGCGGGCCAGACCGATGTGTCCACACCGGCAGCCGTGACCGAGACCCCCACACAGCCCAAACGCGATCGCAACGAACCTGTCGAGGCCCGATTGCTCGTCAACCGGCTGCTCACCACCACCGAATCCGACAAAGAAGTACGCCACTACGAAGTGGACCTCACCAACTCTGGAATCTCCTATGAGGCAGGTGATTCGATTGCCGTGCACGCGAGCAACGACCCTGCCCTAGTCGCGGCGATACTTGCCGAACTGGGCGTGGGCGCCGACCATCGGGTGACCGGTCACGACGAGCCCCTTGGTGAACTGCTCTCCGATCACCTGGAGATCCGCACCCCTTCTCGCACCCTTCGCAGTGTGGTGGCCACCCGAACAGAGGACACGGATGCGGTCGCGGCGCTGGGTGGCGATGTCGTGCCCACGCCGGGTTCCTGGTTGTACGGGAAAGATGTCCTCGATCTGATCAGGTTGGGGGAGTTGACCGTTGATGAGCTAGTGGACAACCTGCGGCCGCTTCAGTTCCGCGACTACTCCATAGCCTCGAGTCCTCTTATCCATCCCGGCAGTGTGCACTTGACCGTGGCGACCATCCGGTACGCCGATGCCGAACGCACCTATGGCGGGGTGGCATCGACCTTCCTGGCAGATCGTGGACAGACGATGCGGGTGCATCTGCGCCCCAACCACACCTTCCGGCTACCGGCGGCCGATGTACCCATCATCATGATCGGGCCGGGCACCGGTATCGCTCCGTTCCGCGGTTTCCTGCAGGAGCGTCAGGCCACGGGCGCCTCGGGGCGTTCGTGGCTGTTTTTCGGGGACCGGCGCCGCGCCACCAGTTTCCTCTATGGGGAGGAACTACAGGGCTTCGTGGATTCGGGCGTGCTGACCCGGCTCGATCTCGCGTTCTCCCGCGACGGGGCCGAGGGGGAACCGAAACGGTATGTCCAGCACTGTATGTCGGAGAACGCAGCGGAGTTGTTCGCCTGGTTGCAGGACGGTGCGTACGTGTATGTGTGCGGCGACGCCGACCACATGGCCAAGGACGTAGACGCGACCTTGCACGAGATCGTTGCTCGCTGCGGGGGCATGGATGCCGCCGGTGCCCATGCGTACGTCAATGACCTCATTAAGAACCATCGGTACGTGCGCGACGTCTACTGACGGTTCAATCCCGACCCGCAAGCCACTTGTCGAGCACTCGACGGTCCCGTTTGGTCGGTCGCCCCGCACCGCGATCACGCGCGGCGACCAGTACCGGGGGCGCAGCGGGCTGCGCAGGTGTTCGGTCGAGATAACAGGTCGCGGCGTCGACGGCGCCCACCCGTTTCTGGATTACCCGCACCACCTTCACGACTCGCGTGGTGTCACCGACCCGAGCGCGAACCTCGTCGCCGGGGGACACGGTGGTCGACGGCTTTGCCGGTCGATCGTTGATTCGAACATGTCCGCCCCGGCATGCCGCCGCGGCGTCAGGCCGGGTTTTTGTCAACCGGACCGCCCACAGCCACCGATCGATGCGGGACGATTCCATGCCTTCCATCATGAAGTGTCCAGGCGTCAAACATCCACAACCTCCTAGACACGCAGTGACAGGATCTGCTCGATCTCGCGCTGCAGCCGTTCGTGATCGAACGGTGGGAAGCCGAGGGCGGTGGCGGTACGCGCGGACAGGCGTGCGAACAGGTCCACGGTCTGTCGCAGGGCTTTGAGGGTGTCGACGGCGTCGAAATGGCCCCAGCACCCGTTGAGCTGCTCGCGGATGTCCGAGTCCATCCAGGTATTCATCCGGGAGCCTAGGTATCTGGTGTCATGGGCGGTGCCATGCCTCACGGTGTGATCCCACTCGATGACCCGCAGCAGCTCTTCCTTGAGGTCCTGGTCACGTAGTTTTGCCGACCAGAGTTCCTCGCGCACTACTGATTTCGCACACATCAACGCCGCGGCGTAACCCCAGTGCAGACACTCCTCGAATTCCTCCTGGTCCGGTAGTGCACCCTCGGGAGCGCCCACCGACTCCGGGTCGGGCGCGAGATCGTCTTTGTCGAGAAGGACCAGAAAAGGCCTGTCGTGCCGCGCGGTGGCCAGATCTTCGGCAGGCACGAGGGTGAAGTCGAGCTTGCCGCCTGCGTAGTAGATCAGCCGGGTGGGGTACCCGGTGTCTTCGTCTTCCAGGCGCTCGACCACGAGGACCTCACCCAAGTCCGACCACCAGGAATCGTCGTCCGCCAGGTCATCGGGATCGGGCGCGTACAGCTCGATATCCCGATCCGATAGGGCGTGATCATCCCCGTTGGCCGCGGATCCGGTGACAATGACCGCCCGGACGGCGTCTGTCTCAGCGGCCCACGCGACCAACTTCTCAAGCACCTCACCGTAATTCACGCCTACATCCTTGGCTCGCGGAGCCGCTGTTCTCAAGGGCTTTTCCGCGTGTCTGGCAGGTGTGTCCGGCGAGTCGCGTCGCCCGCTAGCCGGCGTTGTTCTTATTGGTGCCGTCCGGCACGAACGGGTTGACACCAGGTGGTGTCAACGGATTGGCGCCATCGTAGGTCGGCTGATGGGCGCCTTGCTGGTACTCGATGTCACCCGGCGCGAGGCACGGGTCAAACTCGGTGGCGCTGACACTGGGCTGGTTCGCGTAACACACCGGTGGGGGTTCCGGTGCGGCCGTCGCGACCGGCGCCCCGATCAATGTCACGATCCCGAGGGCCATTGCCGAACTCACTGCCGTCAACACGGTCATGTCCATGCCTCTCTGAACGTCGGAAATTCAGCTAATCAATTCTGCCGCGTTTCGCGGCCTGCCAATTCATGGCTATCTATGCATATATCAGCATCAGATGGGTTGTCTATATCGAATAGGGAGAAATCAGGAAGCTCTCATGGAGAGCTCAGTTAATACTCAGGATACCGACGCCGGGTATGGGTATAAATTCGATCCGTCGGCTTTCAGAGTTGCGCGGAGCGTTCGGGACCATGAGCGAGCAGCATCTCGACAAGCTGCTCGATCAGCTCGTCCTCACCGACCGCGACGTCCTGATGCAGCCACGCCGCGACGGCCTGGCCCACGCCCCCGATGATGAAATGGGCCAGCACGGGCAGGTTGCCCTGGTCATCGCGACGGAACCAGTCGCGTAGGTGCTGGGCGAACAGCGAGACGAACATCGCGGTGGCTTCGAACCTCTTGCGGACCAGTACCGGGTTGACCTGGCTGGGGCTGTACAGCAGCTGTCCGATGCGCCGGTCGGCGTTGATGACGCGGACCACGCTGGTGATACCTGCTCTCACCTGCAGGCGCGGTGGTGCCGCGGCCACTTCGGCCTCGACCGTCGAAGCAAGCCCCTCAACTGCCCAATCGAAGATCGCGACGGCGAATTCGTCCTTGTCGGCAAAGCTCTCGTAGAAATATCGTTGCGCCAGGCCGGAGTGCTGACAGACGGCGCGCAGGGTGAGGTCACCGGGTCCTTCCGGGGCACCGAGGATGTCGAGTCCCGCCTCCAGTAGCTGCTGCCGACGCCGGGCCAGGCGTTCGTCGGCGGGTAGGCCACTGTAGGAGCGACCGGCAGGGGATGACATCCGACCAGTCTTGCAGGAGCCGGTGTTGCCGGTTCAGGCTCTGCCGGACCCGGCGAAATCGGTGCCATGCCGTACGTGTCCGACATGAGCCTTGCCGGCACTTTTCGGTCACGTACGGCATGCACTTGTCGAGTCGCCTCTTAGGGGCCGGGCTAACGAGTGCCGCCTGCTCCGTCCTGCTCGGCCCACTCAACACGCCATCTATCGAGGATTGACTTAGCTGAGCCTTCATCGATTTCGACGTGGTCTACATCGTTGTGTCCGAGGTAGTAGCGGCGTATGTACTCGGTGGGGTGCCACTCCAAGTCCCGGCCGAATGCCTCGTCGATAGGAGGATCCGTATGGATCCGCCTGACAATTCCTGCTGGGTTGTCGGGTGTCCGGCCACCGGCCAAAAGCGCATAGAAAGTGACTGGTGTCTTACTCATTTACGTTTTCCGTTCGGCGGTAGAGATATGGATGCGCTGCCGCTCGGGCGCGGGACCGAATCGAACACGTGATTGAGTTTCTGCTGCAGTTCATTGGCCCGCTGCGGTGAGGTATCAGGAAGGCGTTCTTCTTCATATAGGGAGTGCGCCTGCGTCTTGGTATCGAAGCTCGCGGGCGTGTGAAACTGGACTTCAAAGGTATGCCCCGTTGTCGGTTCGCGCCAGAAGCTATTGATTCCTTGATAACCCGGCTTGTCCCAGGTGTTCTTGAACTTGACAGGCTCGTAGCCTTGCGCGACTAGACGATCAATCGCCTGCTGTGTGTTCGCCGTGTAAAGCTCATGGGGTGACTGCACGGTGTATCTCACCGAATCCTTCATGTCCGCAAGGTGCTCGGCAGTGCTCAGATTCGGAGTCGTCACGATGGACGTGTAGAGCTTCCGTTTGAATGATTCTTCCGTCTTGAGCCGCTTTCCAAGACCTGTGAGTTGACTGCCGGGGGCATTGTCAACGATGCCCCGGAGGGACTGGGTGATACGAGGTTCGGCCCGCCGCGCCTGTTCCAGAAACTTGTTGGCCGCAGCGTTCTGCTCAGAGTTGAGTGAAGCTCCACCGCTGTGGGACTTCCATTCACCATTCGTGCTGGGCGAAGGGTGCTGTTCGCCTTTGACCCCTGAGTGCTCACCTTCCTTGTGCCCCTCTACGTGCTTGGGGCGTAACGCATTTGAACCGTCTTCGCCGGTTTTGGCAGCGTGACCCGGTGGGGTACTCGCTGGCTTACCGCCGGGTTTGTGATCAGCTTCGGGACCCACGCCTCCGCCTGAGGCGCCGGATGCCTGCGCGGTGTCGCGTGTACCTGGCTTGGGATCTGTTAGGGCTCGCTTCTCTTTAGTCGGAACGCCGCCGCCGGCGGCATCTTTGGTCGCCGTGGACGGTGAATCTGCCGAATGCGGGCTGGGCGGGGCCTTCGGCTTTGTCGCCGTCGAATGTCCAGGCGCATCGGTGCCGCCAGAAGACTTCGTGCCGGTGTGACCGCCTTGGGCGCCGCCACCGTGCTGTGTTGGCGAATTCCCTGCAGCACGGGGAGTCTTTGACTCATGGCCGGACCCGGCCCCAGCTGATCCTGAAGCCCCAGAGCCACCAGGTCGCGAACTACGCGGGCCGTGCGACCCAGCAGCAGAGCTGTGCGACCCGCCTGAATCATGCGAGCTGCTGCTACCACCCGGGTCGGCCGCTGCTGTCGCTACTAAACCCAACCATCCAGCAGATCCAGCCGCGGCTAGAAAGCTCGCCGTCACCACATTCACACAAAAGCGATATCCGCTCATGACACCCTTCTACATCGAAAGAAACAATGAATCTCTACCCGTGGACGCAACGTAGGCGCCGGGCAAACTGATTGAAACATGTTGCAGTACAAGTAATTTGATTACTTTTGGCGATCGCAGCCACTATCCGGAGGTGGCCACATCCATCCAGTGGTGGCCAGTCAATCTCGGGCGGAGCAACGTCCACCCCGGCCGGCCGCCAGACGTTGGTGCGGCTTGGGATTTTGGCCCGTGTCCCGCCATATGGGTCTGGATGCGTGTGGACGATCCTGGTCGTTCTGTCAACCAAACCGACGGTCATGGGAGCAGGTGCGGGTCGTTATGTCGTCCGAAGCTGTGGCGAAACGCACTTACGGGAGGCGGTGTTGCCCGTGGAGTCGACGCGCATTAATCTGAATGCGCTTGCATCCAGATTAATGCGATTCATCGCCCTCACATCACAGACTCGACGCAACGGAGTGCACATGGACCTGGCCTTCTCGGCAGAGGAAGAACAATTCCGCACAGAGGTTCGGGAGTTCCTGGAAGAGAACCTCACGGAGGACCTGCGTTCGGCCGGGCGCCTGCAAACGAGTGTGTACAGCGACCATGAGGCGAGCCTGCAATGGCAGGCGATCCTGCATGAGAAGGGATGGGCCGCGCCGGCGTGGCCGGTGAAGTACGGGGGTCAGCCCTGGACCGTTGCGCAGCATTACATCTTCGCGGTCGAGTCGATGATCGCCGGGGCGCCCGCCCTGTCACCCATGGGTATTCGGATGGTTGCGCACGCTATCGTCAAGTTCGGCACCCAGGAGCAGAAGGACTTCTTCTTGCCCCGAATCCTGACCGGCGAGGTGTTCTTCTGTCAGGGATACAGCGAACCGGAATCCGGTTCCGACCTGGCGTCGCTGCAGATGTCGGCGGTCGCCGATGGTGATGACTTCATTCTCAACGGCTCCAAGATCTGGACAACCCATGCACGCGAGGCAAATTGGATGTTCGCCCTCGTTCGCACCACCAAGGGCCTGAAGAAGCAGCTTGGTATCACCTTCATCCTCATCGACTTCACCTCGCCCGGAATCGACGTCAAACCACTGGTGATGAGCTCGGGGGAGGAGGTGCAGAACGTTGTCTTCTTCGACAACGTACGAGTGCCCAAAGCGAATGTCCTCGGTGAGGTCGACGAGGGGTGGACTGTCGCGAAATACCTTCTGGAGTTCGAGCGCGGCGGCGGGGCAGTGGCGCCCATGCTGCAGGTGGGTCTCGATCAGTTGACCACGGCAGCCCAATCGGTACCCACCGAGAAGGGCACCCTGGCAGCAGATCCCCTGTTCCGTGCCAAGCTTGCCGATCTCGCGATTCGTGTCGATGTATTGGAAGTTCTTGAGCACCGCGTACTGGCGGTTGTAGCCGGTGGCGGTAACCCCGGCACGGCCTCGTCGATGCTGAAAATCCTTGGCACCGAGCTTTCTCAAGCGTTGACCACGCTCACGCTGGAGGCCGCCGGTCCGCGCGGCCGTGTGTATCAGCCCCATGTCACGAAGCCGGGCGGTCCGGTGGTCGAGTACACCCCACCCGCCGATGGTTACCACAGCGGTGAGCTATGGCAGGCGGTGGCACCGCTGCACTATTTCAACGATCGGGCTGGATCAATTTACGCCGGTTCCAACGAGATTCAACGCAACATCCTCGCCAAGGCCCAGCTGGGTCTCTGACAGACAAGAGCGAACATCACCATGGATTTCAACCTCACCGACGAACAGCAACTCCTCAAGAACTCTGTCTCGGACTTCCTGTCCAACCGCTATGCCCTGGACACCAGCCGACGTGCGGCGCGCTCGGATGCCGGCTGGCAGCCGCAGGTGTGGAAGTCCTTCGCCGAGGAACTCGGCATCCTCGCCGCGCCACTGCCTGAGGAACTCGGTGGTTTGGGTGGCGGCGCGGAGGAAGTTCTTGTCATCGCCGAGGTGCTAGGGCAGCATCTGGTGGTCGAGCCATTCATCGGCACCGTGGTTCTCGGTGGCGGGCTGCTGCGGCGCTCGAGCAGTGACCTTGCCAGAGAACTCGTTGGCGGAATTGCATCCGGCGATGTTGTCACCGGATTTGCGGCGCTGGAACCAACTTCCGGCCAGGCGTTCCATTCCGTACGGACCACCGCGCGCCGTGATGGACAGCACTGGGTGCTCGACGGCGAAAAGATCGTGGTCAGTGACGCACCGATCGCCACCCATCTGATCATCACCGCGCGGACCTCCGGTGATGCCGCCGACACCGCGGGTCTCACGCTGTTCGCGATACCGTTCGATCCCGCCGATCCGCCATCAGGGATCGACGTACACCATTACCGGACGATCGATGACCATCACGCCAGCGATCTGGTGATAGCCGGCCTGCGCGTGCCGGATTCGGCGCGCATCTCGGAGGTGGACGAGGCGTGGCCGCTGATCGATGCCGCACTCGATGAGGCCACAGCTGCCACCGTGGCCGAGGCAGTGGGGATGCTGCGCAAGGTCCTCTCCGACACTGTCGAATACACCAAGCAGCGTCAGCAGTTTGGCGTAGCGATATCCAATTTCCAAGCGCTGCAACACCGCATGGTGAATATGCATATTGAGGTCGAGCAGGCGGTCGCGGCCTCGTATCTGGCCTCGCTCAATCTCGATGGCGCACGCCGTACTCGGGCGGTGTCGGCCGCCAAGGCGACCATCGCGCGTGCGGCCAGGCTGGTGGGGCAGGAGGCCGTTCAGCTGCATGGCGGCATGGGCATGACCGAGGAGCTCGCCATCGGACATTACTTCAAGCGTCTTACCGTGATTGAGTCAGAATTCGGCAACCGGGACTTCCACACGACGCGGTATCAGCACGCGCGCAACACCTAGCATGCCTGTGGTGCGCAGGCTCAGCCGTGGTGAATCGCCTTGTGCGTGAATGTCGGTGTTGTGCCGGGATTCAGGCGGGCTGGCGTAAGTTCGCTAGAGGGGAAGAACTGTGGAAACCTCGGGTCAGTCTGAGATTCATCGACGATGCACTTCTCCATCACCAGTGAGTTGTACTGCTCGTAGGTGGTCTCGATCGTGTTCGCATTGAGTACTACCTCGTGTCCCCAGGAACGGGTAGATCGCGCAACCCCTGGTATGCGCGAGTGCTCGGGAGCTAAACATTCTGCTGCGATGGCGTTTTCGCTGACAGCCCAGATACCGGTGTCGGTGTTGAGAACGAGCGATTGGTTTCCCGCTGCATGTCCCGGAGAGGAGAGCAGAGCAACTCCCGGTCCGAGCAGGACGCTGCCGTCGAGCGGCAGGATCTTCTCTGGCGGTAGGTCGACGAAGGTGGCCGGCTGGTACCACGGGCGCTGGAGCGGGTGCAGGTCAGCCATAGCCTCGAGCTCGTCACGCTGCGCGAGCAGCACGGCGTTGGGAAACGCGGCAGAAACCGGATCTCGCGGACTGATATCGGGCTGTGGCGCAGTGGTACCGAGCCAACGGCGTACGTCCTGGGTGTGTAGGTGGTCGAATGCGAGGTAGTCGACCTCGGCCGGGTCGATGCCGGCCTGACGGCAGGCGGTGAGCACGTCGGAATGCTCGGTAACGAAGAAGCGTCGCGCAGGTGCGGGAGTACGCCGCTGTAGTTCGGCGAAATAGGGTGTGTAGGAATCCAGTTCGTGATCGCTAGGTTCGAAGAGCAGCGTGCGCCGCGTTCCGTCGGTCTCGGTCCAGCGCACGATCAACATCCGGTTGGTGATGGTCAGGAACGGAGCCGGGCTCATCGCGGCCCGGAACAGCCCGTACCTGGTGGGGTAGGGCAGGGCGATCAGATCATGCGTGGTCACCGAATCTGGTCTACCGGTGGCGGCGAAGTCCCGCCGGAAATCCAGTGCCCGGGTGCGGGTGGCGCGTAGGCGCGCCCCGTACCCGCCGGGAGCTTCAAGCGCCCGGTCGAACACATCGATGCGAGGGAAAGGTGCGCTGCGCACCGGCCTGGGCACGGCCAACGGCTCGGTATGTAATCGCGATGCCAGGTTCATCGCGTGCGCCTGGGAATCACAGCCTGCGTCGCACCCGATGCACCGATCCGTGCCAGTGCTTTGACCACCGTGCCGTATCCGGCAGCGCGTTGCGGGGTCAGACCCGCGGCGATGCGGTGGAATTGGTGATTATGTGCAGCCAGCTGCAAGTATCCGTCGAGCGGACGGTATCCCAACGCGCGCGGACCTGAAGGAAACTGTGGTTCCAGTTCCCCGGAGAGGATTCGGGTCGGGTAGTCGGGAACGAACGCCATAGGGCGGGCGATGCCCACCACATCGATTCCCGAAGCGACTGCGCCCTCCATTGCCGCCCTGGTCCGTATGCCTCCGGTAAGCATGAGTGGGATCGGCACGGCAGCACGGACTTTGGTGGCGAAACTCAGGAAGTATCCGTTCTCGGTGGCGGCCCGCCCGCGATGGGCCACGCCTTCCATGGCGGGGACCGCATAGTTACCGCCCGATATTTCCAGGAGATCGATACCGGAATCGGAGAGCGCGCGGGCAACATCTAAGGATTCAGCCTCGGTGAAACCGCCGTGCTGAAAGTCTCCGGCGTTGAGCTTGACTGAGATGGCCACTGTCGGTCCCACCGTGCCGCGGACGGCGGCCACAGTTTCTAGAAGCATTCGGCGCCGTCCCACTGCATCGGCCCCGTACTGGTCGGTTCGAGTGTTCGCCAGCGGTGAGAGGAATTGCGACAAGAGGAATCCATGCGCCGCATGAATCTGCACGCCGTCGAAACCAGCGGACACCGCGAGTTCGCTGCTACGCGCGTATCGTGCGATGACCTGGCGTACCTCCAGCGCCGACAGCTGCCGGGGCCTGCGCAGGTTGAACCCGGGTACAGGTTCGCGCACCGCGGCCGGTCCCACCGGGCGCCGGTTGAAGGGCACGGTCGCAACGCGCCCCGGATGATTGATCTGCATCCACAGCGTGGTGCCCGTGGCGTGGACCGTGTCGACCCACCGCCGCAGGCCAGGGAGACAACGTTCGCTATCAACGATGACATTGCGTGGCTCAACAAGTCCGGTGCGATCGATGACGGCATTGCCGGTGATGAGTAGTCCGGCTCCACTGCGTGCCCAGTTGGCGTACAGGCGCACCAGCTCGTCGGTGACACCACCGTCGCGCGCCGCGAGCTGCTCGCTCATTCCTGCCTTCGCGATGCGGTTGGAAAGTGTTGCACCGCAAGGCAAGGAAACCGGCTGATTCAGAATATCGCTCATGGTGTTAGAGGACTCTCGGTCGGAGGTGGGTTGCCGTGAATAGGGGAGTGAGGGGCCTGACCGGAATCGGCGGACGCCCTGCCGTCAGGTCCACGCGATGCAGGCGTGCTTCAACGACGCGGCCCAAACCCATCTGGTCGATGGGATCGCGTTCGGAACCGCCGATCTCGAAGTAGGCATCGTCAATCCGGCGCACCTCGATGGGACGTTCGCCCGGGGTGAAGGCCAGTACCCAGGGGAGGAAGGCCCCTGTCAGGCTCGCGACATTGCGGTGCGGCCGACCGAGGATGGGCGGTGCATCACTCATCGGCTCACCGACACGTCCTCCCATGGTGATGAGCTTGTGACCACGGCGGGTTGCCGTGGCGTGGATCTGCCGGCCGTCCAGCTGCCAGTCGATCTCACCGAGCTTCTTGGGGTATCCCAGCAGCTCGCGGCCCAGTATGAGCGCGACATCGTCATTGAGAATCATCCAGGGACAGTGAATCCCGGTTTTCCCCCGCGCTTTGATATGCACGAACACGCCCGCTTCGTGGTACACCGAGCCGTAGTTACAGTCTGGGAAGAACGCTGTGAAAACATCCGCGCGAGCGGGATTGGCCAGGCGTATCCCTGCGGGCAGCCATTGCCGCATGTGGTCCGGGTCCACCTCGACGGTGGCGGTGAAGTAGTGCGCGTCACGGTAAAGGGTTCGCCGCGGGTCCGCGAGGTTGAGCATGCGCTTGACGTCGCTCGTGACACGGCGCCCCTGGGTCCGGGTGGTGGGTTCCCAATCCATTACTTCGCCTTCCCATAGACGGCCCGCAACACCGGACCGATGACAGCGCGCGGAGTGTATTGGCCGCCGACGGTCTGCAGCTTGGCGAAAGCGCCCGGCACCACCCGCCGCTTTCCTTTAGATGCCCCCGAGAGCGACACTGCCGCAGCCGTTTCCGCAGATACCCACAATGGATCGGGCAGTAGCCGCTCGAGATTGGACAGCTCGGCAACCTCACCGAATTCGGTGTGGACCGGCCCGGGAGCGAGCAGTGTGCACGTGACCCCGGTGCCGCGCAACTCGCCATGCAGGGATTCAGCGAAGGTATTTGCGAATGCCTTCGACGCGGCGTAGGTGGCGTTTCCCGGCCCCGGCTGGTTTCCCGCGGTGGAGCCGGTGATCAGGATCGCGCCTGCCTTACGTGCCAGCATTCCGGGGAGCACGGCCAAGGTGAGTTCGTGGACTGCAACCGAATTAAGCTCCACTTGACGCAGCTCACGCGCGACCGGAAGTTCCGCGATGTCACCGTAGGTTGCGTATCCGGCGTTGTTGCACAGGATCGATATCTCGCGGCCCCGAATCTCGTCGGCGAGCACGGCCCGTGCGCCCCGGTCGGCAAGATCGCAGGCGCGTACCTCCACGGTGACGGCATGGGCGTTGGCCAGACGGTCTGCGAGCGTGCGGAGACGGTCCTCGCGGCGGGCCACGAGGATAAGCGAATGACCTTGCTGTGCAAGCTGTTCAGCAAGTGCAGAGCCGATTCCGGAGGACGCTCCGGTAATCACGGCCCTGGCGCGCGGGTGTGGCGTGGGCAGGCTCATGCGACAGGCTCCTCGCTAAGGCATAGTGCGGCGGGCGTAGAAATTGGAGTGGGAGATTCCGGCGGTGTCAGTGTGCGGGCTGCCAGGTTCCCGCCGAGAACGCGGGCGCGCCATGCGTACCAGCGGACTGCTCGCCGCAGTAATCGGATGCGGCCCAGGATCTCGGCAGATCCAGCCAGCATCGACGATCGTGCGCGCACGTGTAGCCCCGCGAGGTCTGATAGTGGGACCGGAAAAAGCCTTTGCAGCTGAATCAGTTCCGACAAGAAGCTCGACCCGGCCGAGATGATGCGGCCGGCGCCTGAACGCGGTGCGACCAGGCCCCACAGGTAGAGATTGGCGTAGCGGGGGACGAGTACATGCTCGATGAGTAGCGGATTGCCGTTTTCCCACAAGAACATCGACTCATCCAGGAACGGGAATCGGGTGCGGAAGCCGGTTGCCCACACAATCGTGTCATAGTCGCGGGCTGTTCCATCTACGAAATGCACTGTGCTGCCGTCGAAATACTCGATCTCTCGGCGCCGGGATACCCGACCGTGCTGAAGTGCGTACATCAGCGATGAGTTAACGGTGACGTCTTTGTCGAACAGCCGGTGATCCGGCACGTCGAGCCCGTATCGGCGGTATGAGCCGTAGGACAAGCGTAGGAGCAGTTTGAAGACAGGGCGTTGCACCGCCACCGGCACCCACACCCGGTCCAGTTCGGAGGAGGCGATACCGAAGATTGTCTTGGGGATGAACCAGTAGCCACCGCGCATGGAGATATCGGCATGCCCAAATGTTGCGGCGGCTTCGACCGCCAAATCGCTCGCCGAGTTCCCCGCACCCACCACCAGGACACGCTCGCCGCCGCCGAAGTCGGCGGGTCGCTTGTAGTCCTTGGAATGCAGTTGGCGCCCGGAGAACGTACCGGGATAGATCGGAATGTTGCGCTCCCAGTAATGACCGTTGGCGACTACCACGCCCAGGTAATTCCGCACCTCACCGGAGGCCAGTTGCACCGACCATCCGGCCATCCCGGTGCGATCGAGAGGGCGAACCCGGACAACCTCGGCATTGAACTCGATGTTGTCCCGCAAACCGAAGTGGTCGACGTAGTCCTCGAGGTACTGCAGCATCTGCGCCCGGCTCGGAAAGGTCGGGTAGTCCGCGGGCATGGGGTACTCGACGTACTGGGTCGAAGACTTCGAGCTGATCAGGTGCGTCGAGTCGTACACCCCGTGCGACCAGTTTCCGCCGATCGCATCCGTGGCCTCGAAGTGGTCGTAGTCCAAGCCGGCTTGCCGAAATGCGCGTGCGACTCCATTGCCTACATATCCAGCACCGATGATGCAGAAACGCCCATTGGAAGTCTGTTTTGCCATATCAATCCTCCCAAAGCTACACAAATGTAGCTTATGGCGGACGACTATAAGATACGGTTATGTAGCTTTGCAATAGGCGTGCGCTGAACGGCGGGAGGACATGGGTCGATGCCAGCGATGACACCGCGGCGGAACCGGCCGTACGCACCGCGTTTGACCCCAGAGGAGCGCCGAGAACAGCTACTGGACGGTGTACTGGACATCATCAACACCGACGGTGTGGGCGCGGTGAGCATGGACGCAGTGGCGCGCCGGGTTGGC
Organism: Mycobacteroides chelonae CCUG 47445; assembly: GCF_001632805.1. Taxonomy (NCBI): domain Bacteria; kingdom Bacillati; phylum Actinomycetota; class Actinomycetes; order Mycobacteriales; family Mycobacteriaceae; genus Mycobacteroides; species Mycobacteroides chelonae. The sequence goes on from NZ_CP007220.1 coordinate 2,504,437, forward strand.
GTCACCAGACCCGTCGTATACGGACTCTTCACCGATACCAACCACATCTTGCGCAGCTCACTGGACCGGGAAGAGAAGCGGGTTTTCGAGCAGATCGGTGCATCCATCCCGACACCGGGAGAGCAGAACCTCGCTGCCGCGTTAAATCGCCTGATCGATGCCTTCCTGCGAGCGGTCACGGACGCGCCACTGCGGTGGCGGGCCATCTATCTGGTCGTCGACAGCGGTACGCCCGCATTCCACAAACGTGTCGAGCGTGGTCGTACCGCCCTGGCCGTGCAGCTTGCCCAAACAATGCAGAGCTCAAATGATTTCGGCAGGGATCAGGACCATGAACTCCTTGCGCGGCACCTGCTCGCCGCCGTCTGGGACTCCGGCTGGCTGCTGCTCACTGATCCCGGCGCGTACCCGCGTGAGCGCCTGATGAATTCCCTACGCGGGCTGGTCATGTCCAGTTCCTCGTCCCGTGACTGATCTGTAGCCGCGACGTCGGCACGACGCGGTATCAGCACGCGTGTGGCCAGATCTACCCGACGAGATTGATCACCAGATTGATTGTGCACGCAATGATTACGGTGCCGTAGACATAGCTGAAAAGGCAGTGTTTCAAGACCACGTCGCGGATGTGCGACTCGGTGACGGCGGTGTCAGAGACCTGATATGTCATGCCGAGATTGAAGGAGAAGTAATAGAAGTCGACATAGCGCGGCGGCACGGTGGAATTGAAGTCGATTCCACCGGGGGCGTCCTGGTAATAGATCCGCGCATAGCGAGCGGCGTAGATCGTGTGCAGCATCGCCCACACGGTCAGGATCGCTCCTATGCACAGGCCCGCGTAAATACCCTTGTCCTCGTCGTTGGCGGAAATCAGAAGTATTCCGATTGCGGACAGACTGGCCACCAGAACCAGCAGCATCGCCACATCGCCGAGCTCGTCGTCCATGTCCTCGCTACTCGCGCGGGCACGCGTCTGCTCGGGATCCATGGGCCACAAGACAATCAGCGCCCACACGACACTGATGGCCGCGGCGACGATTACCACCGCGAGCAGGGCAACTTGCCAGCGCTGCAGCAGTGTCCACGTCAGGATGCCGGCCGCCAACCCCACCACGAGTGCGATCCAGAATCGTTTGGTGCCGGTCATGGACCCTCCCGCTCGTATCTTCTGGCTCGACCGCGTGGCCTAAGCCAACATTCGCGGCTAGGGATGGGGTGTGCTGGTCGCCGTCGTCGTGGTCGTGGTCGACGTGCGGTTACTTGGTGACGGAGCATCGTCGCGGTCCTGCCACGCGATGAATAGCGCAGTGAATATGGCCGCCGAGAACACCGCTGCGGCAAGAAACCATAGGAACGGACGCTGGAACCAGCGCATCCGGTCGGTGTCATGGTAGTCGCCCGGTGCGGGGCTGAAGGTCACCTCCGGGCGAGCGGCCGTGACCGGCGTCGAGTAGTCCTGATATTCCTGCAGTTCCGGGGAAGTATCGGCTTGGGACCAGGCAAAGCTATCGGACTCGACGGTGTCGATGGGCTTGGATGCCGGGCTTTTGGCGGTTTCCTCGCCCGTCGGCACCGGCCGCATCATGGTCGCTTCGGGCGATGGTGTCTCGTCTGGTTGACCGGCCATGACGGCGGCCCCGAATGCGGCGGCGAGCTGGGGCTGTGGCGCGGCGATGATCGGGCATCGCAATCGTTCGGAGAGCTGCTGGGTCACAAGAGGAATGCCGGCGCCGCCCCCGATGGTGAGGACGGCGCTGACGCCAGCGGAAGGAATGTTGTTGCGTTCCAGTGTTTCTTGAATGGTTGTGATCAACGCGGCAAGCGGGCCCCGGATCCGGTCTTCCAGCTCGCTACGGGTAAGCCGCACATCGGCGGTGAGGCCGGGCAGCTCGACGGGAACCACGGTCGTCGTGTCGGTCGACAGATGCTCCTTGGCCGCGCGACACCGATCACGCAGTCGGGTCAAGGCACCCAACGATGCTGTGCCGTCCGGATCCTGGTCGAGGCCGGTAAGGACCTGTGCCAGGAGTTCCTGATCAATGCGTTGCCCGGAGAAGTCGCGATGACGAACAGTGTCGCCGATCGGCCCGAAATTGCTTGCGGCGTCGGCCAACGTGATGCTTGTGCCGGTACCGCCCAGATCGCAGACGACGACGAATCCGTGATCCGGGACGCGATCGCGCACGCTCACCAATGCCGCGCGCGCGTCGGGCACCAGCTTCATTGGGTTTCCGCCGGGCGCCAGGGCAGGCACCTTGTCGATGGCGGCGCGCAACGCGGCGATGGACTGCGCGCTCCAATGGGCGGGTACGGCGGCCGCGAGTGCCGGGGGAGTTTCGAAATTGGCCACCACCGCCGCATCGGCGATCATCACCCGGATGGCTTCTGCCATGACCCAATCTGCGCTGTGCACCGATCCGTCAGCACCTACGATTCCGACGGGATCTCCGACGCGATCGACAAATCCAGTGAGTCCCAGACCAGGCTCCTTTGGGATGCCGACCTCCGAGGGCCGATCGTCATGCAAGGTGAGCATCGATGTCCGCACGACGGGAACGCCGTCAGGGTTGCTGTCGGTGGCGACCAGCTGTGTAGCCCCGATCGACATTCCGAGTGAGTTCATTCCCTACCTGTTCGCCTGTTCGATTGTGATTCTAGGCGGGTGCCTTTGAGGGAGGACCTAAAGGGCGTTCGCATCGATGATCGCGGTGGCGAAATCCTTGGGCGCCTCCTGCGGGACGTTGTGTCCGATCCCATCCAGGATGAGGTGGGAGTACTTGCCTGTGAACATCTTCCGGTAGGTGGCCCCGTCCTTGGCCGGCCCGTCGAAATCGCTACCGATCGTGATGGTTGGCACGCCGATAGTTGGCTTGGCCGCCAGCTTGGCCTCGACGGCGTCGTAGCGTGGTTCGCCCTTGGCCAGCCCGAGTCGCCACCGATAGTTGTGTATGACGATGTCGACATGGTCGGGGTTGTCGAAGGCGCCGGCCGAGCGGTCATAGACGGCGTCGTCGAAGTTCCACGTTGGTGAGGCGTTGTGCCAGATGAGCTTGTTGAAGTCGCGCGTGTTCTGTCGGTATCCCCGCAGCCCACGGTCGGTGGAGAAGTAGTACTGGTACCACCAGCCAAGTTCGGCCTGTGGTGACAGTGGCTGCTGGTTGGCTTCGAGATTCACGATGATGTAACCGCTGACCGCGACGAGTGCCTTGACACGCTCGGGCCAGATCGCGGCCACAATGTCGGCGTTGCGGGCGCCCCAGTCGAATCCGCCGAGGATGGCTGACGGGATCTTCAGCGCGTCCATGAAGTCGATGACATCGCTGGCAAGTGCGGCTTGTTGACCGTTGCGCACGGTGTCGGCGGACCTGAAGCGGGTACTGCCGTATCCACGCAGATAAGGGACGAGAACCCGAAATCCCTTGGCGGTCAGAAGCGGCACCACGTCCAGATAGCTGTGAATGTCATAGGGCCAACCGTGCAGCAGAATCACCGGTGGTCCATCGGGCGGGCCCTCATCGACGTACCCGACGTTGAGCAGGCCCGCGTCGATCTGTTTGAGCGGAGGGAACTGTGTGCGCGGTCGCGTCGCGTCGACACGGGCACCGTTCGAGCATGCCCCGAGGGTCGTTGCGCCGACCGCCGCAGCGAGCGCCACTTTGGAAAATCCGCGTCTGCTGATCATGTCGGGAGCCTAATCATCCGGCATCACTGACCAGCGGCTGTAGAACGACTGTGCGACGATGAGCCGATGGACGCAGCCAAGCTGTTTGTCGCTGGCGTAATCGTTGCTGGTGCCACGCTAACCCTGTCGGTCCCCGCCCTCGCGGATCCCGAGGTGCCCGGACCTGCGCCGGGACCCTCGACTCCGGATGCGGCAGCACCTGCCACCGGCCCCCTGGGCCCTCCACCTCCGGCACCGGCTCAGCCGGCGGTTCCCGAGATCGCAAACCCCACCTACGGCTCGGGGTCGAGTGGCCCATTGGGAACCATCCGCGACCTTTGGCATCAAGCCCACGACGGTCCACTCGATACGCCCGAAGGTGTCACCGGACGGCCCGCCGGTGCGGGTCCCGCTCCGCAGCTGCCGCCGGGATACATCTCGACAAATGCCCCAGAGTCCTCGAATCCGGGAAGGATCAGGGACCCCTATGCGCCGGCGCCCTCGGGGCCGCCGCTACCACCCGGATATACCTCGTTGAAGGATCCTGCGCCGCCCGGCTATGAACCCGCGGCTCCGGCCCAGGGCAGCCCTGCGCCGTGAGTAAGCAGGTGCCCGGTGGGGTCGTGCACACGCTGCCCGCAGACTTACGCACCGCACTGATCGGGAACCCCACGGCCCTGGCCCTATGGCAGGACATCACCCCGCTGGGGCGCAATGAGTTCATCTGCTGGGTCGAGGATGCCAAGCAGGAAGCGACCCGTGAACGCCGGATTCGGCGGACCCAAGAGGAACTCGAAGAAGGAAAGCGGCGGCCCTGTTGTTGGCCCGGATGCAAGCATCGCGAGCGCACCGGTAAGTAGCCGCGGCAGCGTCAGGTAGAGGAGATGTTGTCAACGGCCAGCGCGTGATTGGCCACCGTCAACAGGAGATCGGCACTGAGATCGATCAGCTGGTTCTTACTGATGGCAAGGTCACCGGCAAGCCAACTCGTCACGCTCTCCATGAGTGCGCCGAACAACTGGATGCCCGCGAGGGTGACTCTATGATCCAGATCCTGCGATAAGGCTCCGCCAGATATTCGGCTTGCCTGGGCGCGCATCAACGCGATGAACATGTCGCGGATCTGCGTGCGATGTCGGTGTGAGTTGTGCGCGGGGGACTCGACAAACACCACGCGTGCCTTACGTGGATCCTCGGTGAGTAGATCGATACACGCGCCCAATCCGGCCCGCACGACCTGACGCTCGTCGGTCCCGGCTACCGCGATCGCAGCGGTCATGACCGCCAACGTCTGAGCCGCCAGTTCATCGACCAGTGCCACGAAGATTGCATGGCGATTCTCGAAGTGCTCGTAGAAGTACCGGTCATTCAATCCCGTGGCCTGGCACAAACCCGAGACCGAGAGGCCGTTGTAGCCCTGCGAGCCCACCATGTCGAGCGCCGCGTCCAGTAGGCGCACGCGGCGCTCGGTTCGTCGCTGATCAGCAGAAATCCCACCGTAACCGCGTATAGCCGCCATGCATCCATTCTGGTGGAGTGCTTGCACAAAAACAACTTCTGGTGGAGACTTCCACCAGAATTGCCTCCGACTCCGGAAGGAACCCCTCATGGCGCCCTGTGCAGACACCTCCGTCCCGGCCCGCCACCCCCGGGACCGCCGCAAGGTACCCGTTGTCGGCCTGCTCGCCAGGGCAATGCTGATCAGCCCGCCAACTGATACTGAATGGCGCACCATCGGCAACGCTTTGAACGTGGGGGACCAGCCGACGGACGACCTGGTCGATTGGATGTACTCGCACGGGATGGATTCCGCACGCACGCTTTTCAACCAGGCGGTGGTTGAAGGGATCCGCGGTCTGGACAATCCTCCCGAACCGCTGCGCGCCTTCTTCGCACACCTTGAGGCAACGCCGAATTGGGTAGATTGGGCACGAATTCGATCCGGGCAGCGACTCTTTCAGCGTGGCGGCCTCGACACGATCTTCTTGGCCAGGGACGTTCCATTCCTGGGCGGTTTCGCCGCGTCGGGCATCAATCGAACACTTCTGCTCACCAAGACGGGACGGAGCGGGGAAAGCGGGAGTGCTCAGCGCTTCGCCGAAACCATGCAATGGGCCCTGAGCACGATCGCCGATGACGGCCTCTTGCCGCAAGGGCGCGGTTACCAGGCAACTCTGCAGGTTCGGCTGATTCACGCACTGGTGAGACGGCATGTGCAAGCCCTGCCGGAATGGCAGGCCGAGGACTGGGGAGTGCCGATCAACCAAACCGATATGGCGGCAACCATTCTCGGTGCTATCTATGTACCGGCGGTGCTATCGCTGTCGTTCGGCATCGTCGCGACACCTCGCGAACTGGAGGATGTCGCGCACCTGACGCGGTATGTGGGGTGGCTCATGGGGGTCGAGGAGCAATACCTTCCAGTGAGTTTCCGTGACGCGATGACGCGGCTCTACCACTACCTGATGTCATTGCATCGCCCCGATGAGACCAGCCGGGCCATGGCAGTGCCAATGGCCAACGATCCGCTGCATTGGCGCTACCCGAACTTCGAAGGCATCCGCCGCCGAATCGCATGGGCACAACATATTTCGATTACCACGACGTACATCGGGCGGGCGCAGATGCGCAGACTGGGGCTCCCCACGTACATGCCGCCGTGGTATCCGATGCTGCGAATTCCGGCGAATCTGTTACGTACCGGCGCGAATTTCGTGCTACCTGGCGGCCGCCTCAGACAGGCGCGTAACGGCTCGCGCCGGCAGTACGAGTTCATGCAGGCTCTCAGTACCGAGGGGCACTCCAAGATCGGGCATTCAGCCCGCTGGGTTGGGGACGCCGCCTAGAGTGGTGAGGCCGGGGAGTCCAGTTCGTGTTCCCATACCCAGTCTGCGATGGCGGGATCATCGCGGCCGTGTTCTCGGGTGTATCGACGGGCCGCGATTCGGGCATCGACCATGTCCTGTCGAAGGTCCACTGCCCGGACACCCATCCCCTCGACTCTGTCGATCACATCCATGACCAGGTGGAAGCGGTCCAGGTCGTTGAGCATCACCATGTCAAACGGAGTGGTGGTGGTGCCGCGATCCTTGAACCCGCGGACGTGCATCCGGTCATGGTCGGTGTGTCGATAGGCGAGACGATGGATCAACCACGGATAGCCGTGATACGCGAAGATGATCGGTTTGTCCGGCGTGAAGAGTGCATCGAAGTCGCTGTGCGACAGGCCATGCGGATGCTCGGAATCGGGTTGTAGTCGCATGATGTCCACGACATTGACCACGCGGAATGCAAGTTCGGGCAGTCGCCGCCGCAGGATGTCGGCGGCGGCCAGAGTTTCCAAGGTGGGTACATCCCCGGCGCAGGCCAGTACGACATCCGGTTCGTTCGAGGTGTTACTTGCCCAATCCCAGATTCCCAGCCCGCGTGCGCAATGCGCCCGCGCGGTATCCATTTCCATGTAGGTCAACGCCGGCTGCTTGCCTGCCACTACGACATTGACGTAATGGCGGCTGCGAAGACAGTGATCGGTGACTGCGAGGAGGGTGTTGGCATCGGGAGGAAGATAGACGCGCACCACTTCGGGCCGCTTGTTGGCCACATGGTCGATGAAACCCGGGTCCTGATGGGACGCGCCGTTATGGTCCTGACGCCAAACATGCGAAGTTAGTAAGTAATTCAGCGAAGGGATGGCGTGCCGCCAGGGAATCTGAGCACTGCTCGACAGCCATTTAACGTGCTGGTTGAGCATCGAGTCGATGATATGGGCGAAGGCTTCGTAACAGTTGAAGACGCCGTGTCTGCCGGTGAGCAGATATCCCTCCAGCCATCCTTGGCAGAGGTGTTCGGAAAGTACTTCCATGACCCTGCCCGTGGGCGCCAAGTGTTCATCTGTTGACTCGGTACGCGCCAGCCATACTTTGTCGCTGCGTGCATAGACCGCCGACAACCGGTTGGAAGCGGTTTCATCCGGCCCCATCAGACGGAAACTCGTCGGATTACGGTCGATGACGTCGCGAAGGTACGATCCCAGAACCTTTGTGGCCTCCGCGTTCACTGTCCCGGGGCTCCCTACGGGCACGGCGTAGCGATCCACGTCCGGCAGGTTGAGGTCACGCGCCAACGAGCCGCCGTTGGCATGTGAGTTACGCCCGATCGTCATCTCGGCGCGGGGAGCAAGCTCTGCGATCTCTGGGCGCAGTACCCCATGGTCGTCGAACAGCTCGTGCGGACGATAGCTCTCCATCCAGTCCGCAAGCTGCGCCAATTGCGAAGGATTGGTACGGCATTCGGGCAGCGGAACCTGATGCGACCGCCAGGTGCCTTCCACCGGCAAGTCCTCGACCATCTTTGGGCCGGTCCACCCCTTGGGTGTGCGCAGGACAATGAGCGGCCAACGGGGAAGGCATACCGTCTGCGCCCGACGAAATTCCTGCTGAATGTCGGCGATACGGCCAAAGGCCCAGTCGAATGCGGAGGCTAACTGCTGGTGAACCTCGGCGGGGTCGTCTCCGCTCACCGTGCAGGGATCGTGGCCGTATCCGCTCAGCAGAGAATGGAGATCGTTCTGGGGAATTCGTTCCAGCACGGTCGGATTCGCGATCTTGTAACCGTTGAGGTGCAGGATGGGCAAGACCGCACCATCCGTGGTCGGGTTCAGGAACTTGTTCGAGTGCCAGCTTGCCGCCAAGGGGCCCGTCTCTGCTTCCCCGTCCCCAATGACGCACGCGACCACTAGATCCGGATTGTCGAAGGCTGCTCCGTAGGCGTGGGCGAGCGCGTATCCAAGCTCTCCGCCCTCGTGGATCGACCCGGGGGTCTCAGGTGCCGCATGGCTGGGAATGCCGCCAGGAAAAGAGAACTGCCTGAAGAGCTTTCGCATACCCTCGAAGCTCTGATCGATGTGCGGATAGAAATGGCTGTAGCTGCCATCGAGGTAGGTATTGGCGACGACCCCCGGTCCTCCATGCCCCGGCCCGGTTACCAGCATGACGTTGGTATCCCTTTGGCGGATAATTCGATTGAGGTGTGCATAGACGATGTTGAGACCGGGGGTCGTACCCCAGTGGCCCAGCAGGCGTGGCTTGATATGGCTCGCGGCGAGTGGTTCACGCAGTAAGGGATTGTCCAGCAGATAAATCTGGCCGACCGACAGGTAGTTGGCTGCTCGCCAGTAGGAGTCGAGCTGACTGAGCTCCTCATCGGACAGCGCTGCTCTTGCTATCGCACTCGTCACAATCACTCCGTCTCTCCTGGCCGGTCCCAGGTCACCGCTTGCCTACCCGTTTCCCAGAGCGTCAAACGGGTATAGCTGCTGGATGTAGCCGGGGATCGGAGACGGGAATGGACAACACAGCGTCATCAGACTCGGATATGCAGGCAGATTTCACCAAGCTCATGGGCCAACTGGATCATCCGATGTACGTCGTGACTGTGCAGGGCGCAGAGGGGCCTTCGGGTTGCCTAGTCGGATTTGCGACGCAGATCAGTATGAATCCGCCGCTGTTTCTTGTCGGACTGTCGGACCAGAACCACACATGGCGGGTTTCGCAGGCAGCCAGCCATCTGGCAGTCCACGTGATGCCTCCGGCAGAGGGCTCGGTGGTGCGCCTTTTTGGCGAGGAGACCGGCGACAGCGTTGACAAATTCGCGAGGTGTTCTTGGCGTGAGGGCCCGCATAGCGCGGCGATACTCGACGCATCCTCGGCTTGGTTCGTGGGTGAGATTCTGGCGCGCATCGAGTTCGGCGACCACATCGGCCACGTGCTCTCACCTGTCGCCGTTATGCGGCCCGATGAGTTGCATGGCTACGTAACGTTGAGCGATGTCACGGGGCTCATCCCCGGCCACGAGGCCTGATGGCTTCGGTATTTCGTATCAAATATCCACTGCCCGTGTATAAGTCAGCCACGTAGAGCGTGGAGCCTGCTCCTGATCAGTGACTGGTCCGGTGCGCGTGAATTCGCCGTAGGGTGGTGCCTATCGCAATATCCGCTTAGTGTGGGGGAAGCAGATGTGGTGCGCATATGGTCCGCATGAGAGGACGCGGGCCCGCTGGCAGCGGAATGGCAGTGGCCCGCCATTGAATGCACGCGCAGCTCGCCGACGTGGTCGGCCAAATCAAACGAGCTGCGTCGTGGACAGCGTTGAGAGGGTTCATTACATGGAATGCCCTGTGGATGTTCCGGATACCGGGCGCCCGGTGGCTAAACCTAAACCGGGCGGCGGGGCCGACGACTATTCGGATGTTCCTGACATGTTCCTGGCCCTCGGTGGTATGCCATCCGACGGCGACGCGTATCACCGTGGCCGGGAGCAGATTGTTACCAGATGCCTGCCGCTGGCAGACAATGTCGCGCGCCATTTCGATCGCCGTGGCGTCGACCTCGAGGACCTGGTTCAAGTCGCGCGGGTCGGATTGATGAATGCGGTCAATCGCTTTGACCCTGACAAGGGTGCGAATTTCCTTGGTTTCGCTGTCCCCACCATGATGGGGGAGGTGCGTCGGTATTTCCGCGATCATGGGTGGTCGATGCATGTGCCGCGTGCGATCCGTGACAGGCATGTCCAGATTGCCAGGGCCACCGCGGAACTGACCCAGGCGCTGCAGCGTGCGCCCACAGCTAGCGAGTTGGCAGCGGAGATGGGGATCAGCCGTGAGGACGTCGTTGAGAGCCTGGTCGCGGCGGATGCCTATCAGCCGCAGTCGATCGAGGCGCCTCTGCCCCACGGAGATGACGAGTCCAGGCATGTAGGGGACCTGCTCGGTGGCATCGACCCGGCACTGGAACACGTCACCAATCGTGAGGCGGTA